>JAJRYV010000076.1 GCA_024275575.1 bacterium | reverse complement strand
TCGCCGGGCAGGGTTTAGCAGCAGAGCGGGGCCTGCTACCCACCGTCTTCATCGTCGGTGATGCCAAACAGAGCATCTATGGTTTTCGCGGCGGCGATTACAAACTCTTGCAACAGGCTGCAGATTTTGTCAGTGAAAGAGGCGCTACGATCGTCTCGTTAGATAAAAGCTGGCGCGCCAGTGATTTTTTATTAGAGGAAATCAATCAGGTCTTCCAGGCGACGCAATTTGAAGGCAAACTTCAGGATTTTACAGCGCACACGACCGCCTGCCCCGATGGCAAGCCACTACTACCAGCTTGCGGCAGTTTAACACTGCTGAAACCCGTTGTAAAGATGGCCGGTGAAAAAAAAGCGGCGCTATTACAAAAAGAGGCTTCACAAATCGTAGCGATCATCCTTGACTGGTTGAAAATAAAACTGCCGGTTTACAATAAAAAAGCCGGGCGTTATGAACCGCTAAAACTAAACGATATCGGCATTTTATACCCTGAGAAAAACCGTATACCGGAACTGGAAAAAGCATTTATCAAAGCCGGCATCGCTTATGCTCTGGAAGAAAAGCGCGGTTATTTTATTCGTCGCGAAGTGGAAGATGTAGTGCAGTTTATGCATTTTCTTGCCCAACCGGAAGACGATGTCGCCCTGGCCACACTGCTGCGCAGCCCGCTTTTGCGCCTCAGCGACAATAATTTTATGCACCTGCTAAACCTGCAAAATCGAGCAGAAAAAGTGCAACCATTACTGGCTTTGCTGCAGAAACAACATCCGGAAAAAGCGGATTTACTGCATGCCTGCCGCAGCAAAATCGGCAGTTTTAGCATCGCTCATATTCTGCTTTATTTTTTCGAACAAACTCATGCCCTAGCAGCTTACAAATTCGCTTTTGGTGCTGCGGAAGGTCAGCTCGCTGCTGCAAATTTACAGCATATCATCCAGTTATTGAGTACCGGCCCAATTCCGGGAAACGGCAGTATCCGCGATTATGAGCAACTGCTGCTGCAATACCGCGGTGTCGATGAAATCGGCAATGTGCAGCTTCCCGGGCAAGCTGTTAAAATGATGACCATTCACAAAGCCAAAGGGCTTGAATTTCCTGTGGTCATCTTGCTTGGTGGCGAGCATGCACTGAGAAAAACCGAAAAAGAGCGGTTAAAAAAAGGTGAAACCGGATTTTCGGTCTCATTGCACCACGCACCGCATTTTGTCTACAAAGGCCGGAAGGCAAAAGAACGGCTGCCGGAAGAGAGTCTGCTGGCACAGAATCTGGCCCGAGCGGACAACCACGAAGATGCCTGCGAAAACTCGCGTCTGCTCTATGTTACTCTGACGCGAGCACAGGAACACATTCTCGTCTCCTGTGTGGGTTCGCCGGGAACGGATAGCTTCTACAGCGCCTTGCAACTCAATTTGTTTGACGGTCAGGAAATGACAAAAATATGGGCAGGGTTTGAAGGTTATCAGAAAATGACATTGCCGGAAAACATTCTTTTTGCCGCAGAAGCGCCACCGCAAACGCAGCCGGATAAACAACGGCCCTTACCGGCGGATAAAATTAATGAAAACGGCATTCGCATTGTGCAGCCCAGCCGACGCTTCGCACTGGCCGGTGAAGAGGATGAGAAAATTTGGCCAGAAAACCTGCGCGGTAGTTTGCGGGACAGGGAAAAAAGCCGCATTGCCGGGGTACTCATTCATGCCGGACTGGCGGCGAAAGTGCAGCAGCAAAATTGGCATTGCAACGCCGATTTACAGCAAGAAATGCGCAGCGCTGCATTCCGCTTTGCCGATGCAGAATTAGCAGAATTACAAGAGATGGTTGAGCGTCAGATTGAAATGAGCTGGGCCTGTGCTGAGCTGCAAAAACTGCTGGCACAAAGTACCACCCCACTGCACACAGAAATGCCCTTCACCCACTTGCAGGGCGAATCGCTGATTAACGGCGTCATCGACCTGCTGATTTTCCTACCGGACGCTTGCTGGATCATCGACTATAAATCGCAGCTCGGCGAAGCAGCCCGTGATGCAGTGCGGGAGAAAAATTACAAACGGCAACTGGCCTTTTATCGCCGGGCGGTGGCACAGCTTTTTACCTTTGATAATATTCATACCGCTGTTCTCTATACGGTGAACGGAGAGTTTGTAAAATTGTAAATTGAGCTAAAAGGACATCTTCTCAATTGAAAAACAGATTTATTTTATCACCCTGCTTTTTAGGTGAGCTTTTGCCTGGGTTGGAACTGTTAGCGAAACCGGCTTGGTTTATCAACAAACCACCACTGCCTCCCGGCAACAAGCAAACCCGAATGTCGGCAATCTATCAGCCTCTCGCTGATTATGTGGCAGAAATAATTACTCAAGGCGATCGGCCGGTCAGCATTGCCGGTGATTGTTGTTCCACCATTGGAGTTCTGGCTGGGTTACAGCAGGCAGGAATCGATGCAACTTTAATCTGGTTTGATGCGCATGGCGATTTCAATACGTGGGAGACCACTCCAGGCGGATTTTTAGGCGGTATGCCGCTGGCAATGCTCGTCGGGCGGGGAGACCAAACCATCGTCAACGCGGTGGGGGGCTCAGCCATTTGCGAAGATAAGGTTATACTGACGGATGGTCGTGATCTGGACCAAAAAGAACGGGAGTTATTAAAAGAATCAGCAGTGTTTCACGTAAATAAACCGGAAAAATTAATAGATCACGGCCTGCCGGATGGCCCGTTGTATATTCATCTCGATACGGACATTATTAATCCGGATGATGCTCCTGCGATGAACTATCCGGCCTCAGGCGGTCCATCAGCATCCATTTTACGGGATATTTTCCACGCCATTGCCCAAACCGGACAGATGATAGCCGTTTCCATGTCTTCCTGGAATCCCGATTTGGATAAAGACGGGCGCAGTCGGAAAGTATGTATGGCGTTGCTTGAAATTCTTGTTCAAAATGAATGCTGATTTCACCACAGGCTGAGGCCTGCAGCTACGTTTTAAAAGCCCGCCCGAACCAGATAAATTACTTGGATGTTCAATGGTGAATGAATATATTTGACATCTGCCACAAATCGTTCAAATCAAAAAATCTAACTTGTTACCCAGTCAATGGTTTATATCCATAAAAAGCTCTGTTTCCTGCCTGTTTTAACGATGCTCGTCACGGCCTGCAGCGCAATGAAACCACACTATTCTGCTTTGCCCGCGGTTGAAAATTACAGCAAAAAAGCCGTCGAACTGGTGATCGAAGCCGGCACACAGGAGCTGCTCGGCAATGATGAGCAAGCCCTTTTGCTTTATCAGGAAGCGCAGCTCTATGACTCCAGCTCTGCCGGACTCGACCTGGCAATCGCCAAAATCTACCAGAAACTGGGGCGTTATGAGAACGCGATGAAAGCGCTGCAGCAGGGATTACAGAAAGATTCGTCCAACTATGAAATTCTCGACAATTTGGTCGCCCTGCGGGAAATCAGACAGGATTACCGCTCCGTGCTCCTGCTTTACCGGAAAATGCAGCAACTCAAACCAAATAATCACACCCTCAAAAACCGGCTGGCAAGAATTTATAAACTCACTGGTAATAGCGAGGCCGCAATCGCGCTTTACGAGGATATCATCACGCTGGAAAACATCAAACCGGAAATCTGGCAAACTCTGGGCAATTTATACTTGCAAAAAGGCGAAAAAATCAAAGCCTTGCGCTGTTTTAAAATGTTGATCAGCGCCTACCCGGGAGACGAAGTTTCATACCTTCGGCTGGGGCAGTTGTTTCAGCAGGTTGCGGATACCGCCTCGGTTGTTTCCTTATATCAAAATGCGTTGATCACCAATACACGCTTCAATCACGTGGCCAGCCAACTAGCGGATATTTATATCCGTCAAAATAAGAGCGGAAAAGCAATCGATTTGTTTGAATCCTACTATCAGCAGGATACGACCTCGTTTTTTAAAATTTCAGCGCTTGCTGAGGCCCATGAAAATTACGGCGACGGGCAGAGAGCAACCTGTCTTTTCCAGCAGCTCATCAAAATTTACCCGCAGGAATGGCGTGCCTGGGTACAAACAGGGCGCTATGAAAACCGACAGAAACGTTGGGAAAAATCGCTGACCTGTTTTCAGCGAGCCTGCACACTGACCGATGACGGCTTGCCGTATATTTTAATGGCGCAAAATTATTATCAGCTCGACAGCCTTGCCGCCGCCGAAAAAGCATTGCGCTTTCTCTATCCACGCCGTATCGACAACCCGGAAATCAATTATCTGCTTGGCCTGGTTATTAAAAAACAGAACCGCAACAACGAAGCCGTACCTTTTTTCCAGCGTGTTCTCAAGGCAAAACCCGACGACGGAGACGCCTTCAACATGCTCGCAGAAACCTATGCCGATTCCCGACTGTATACGCTGTCCGATTCGCTATACGAAAAAGCACTGCAATATTCGAAAAACAAAGCCTTCGTACAAAATAATTACAGTTATCATCTTGCCCGGCGAGGCGAAAAACTCGAATATGCCAACAGTCTGATCAACCGTGCCTTGAACAACCATCCCGACAACAGCGCATTTTTAGATACCAAAGGCTGGGTACTCTATAAAATGGGGCAATACCGAAAAGCTGTCGGTTACTTGCTGAAATCTCTTGAAAACAGAGAAGAGAATGCCGCCGTTTATGAACACTTGGGAGATGTTTATATCAAATCCGGCGAAATTAAAAATGCGCTGCAAGCATGGAAAAAAGCGCTGGCAATCGACGGCGACCGGGAATCGCTGATTATAAAAATTAATCGTTACGAGAATTGATCTTCTTTCCGGGGTTTTAAATTCGAGTGAAATTCTCTTTTTCATTTTTAATTTCCGGGAAAACACCAACGACAGGACAAACTGTGCGGAGAATCTACCCTTTTTTTGGGACTCTCGCTCTTGGGCTTATTTTGAATAATTGTGCTTTTTTTCGACCCAAAGCGATCGCTGATCTTTCGAAAAACCAACCACGAGATATCCTTTCCAGGGTGGCGTTTAACCATCAAAAAATTCATTCCTTAAACGGCAAAGGCCTGCTGGTCGTGGAAATGCCCGGCAACGCCTTTCAGGGAAATGCCACCATCCACGTCTTGCGCCGTGACTCACTTTTCATCAAAGCCGAAGCGGCATTCGGTATCGATGTGGGTTATTTTTTTGCCAACCGAAAAGTCTTCGCCCACTATTCGCCGTTTGAAAATACCCTTTATCGCGGGCCCATCGAAAAGGTAAACAAACTCATTTTGTTCCAGATGAAAATCACCTATGCTGAACTGCTCAATGCTCTGCTGGGAACCGTCGATTTTAAATTTACCAGAGAAACTCTTGTAAATGTTGAAAATAACCAGTATATTTTCAAACAGAGACGTGGCGATTACTGGCTTTCTATCCGCATTGACCCGGAGAAATATGTGATAACCAAAGCAGAGTTGGCGAACAAGCACGGCAAAATCGTAGCGCGGCAGGAGTTCAAATTTTTCCGAAAAAAAAGCGGCGTCTGGTTTCCCAAATCCATTCGCCTGCACAAGTTGGACACCCGCGAACGCCTGACGATCAATTATTCAAAAATTGAGCTAAACAAGCCAATATCTCCGTCACAATTTGATTTCAAAGTGCCCGGTGATGCACGGCGCTACCGCTTAAAATAATATCAATTTACTCCCTGTATGGATTATCCCATGATCGATGTTTCAGTCGTCATTCCGGTTTACAACGAAGCGGAATCATTGCCGGAATTACACCAGCGGCTCAGCGATGTTATCGAAAAAAATAATTACGTGGCGGAACTCATTTTTGTCGACGACGGTTCGACTGACAATTCTTTTCAGGTACTGATGCAACTGCATGAGACAGACAAACGTATTTGCATTTCCCAGTTACGGCGAAATTACGGCAAATCTGCAGCCCTCGCCGAAGGCTTCCAACGGGCAACAGGCCGCTACGTCGTCACCATGGATTCCGACTTGCAGGATGATCCGGCGGAAATTCCTCACCTCATCGCAAAGCTGCAGGAAGGTTTTGACGTCGTTTCCGGCTGGAAAAAAAAGCGCTACGACCCTTTTATCAAAAGATTTACCTCGAAAATATTCAATAAAGTGACCGGCCGCATTACCGGCGTGCATTTAAACGATATGAATTGCGGCCTGAAAATCTACCGCAACGAGGTCATCAAAATGGTGCGGCTCTATGGCCAGCGCCATCGATTTATTCCGGTGCTGGCAGCGCAAAACGGTTTTCGCATTGGCGAGCTGGTGGTCAAACACGCTCCGCGCAAGTTTGGCGTCACCAAGTTTGGCCCCTCGCGTTTTCTCGTCGGCGCCCTCGATTTGCTGACGCTGGTTTTTCTCTCCCGCTATGTTAAAAGACCACTGCATTTTTTTGGCGGGCTCGGCATGATGAGTTTCAGTCTTGGTTTTGTCGTCAATTTATACCTCACCGTAGAACGTATTTTTTATCAAAAATTTCTTTCCAACAGACCGCTGCTGTTTCTCGGGGTTTTGCTGATTATCGTTGGCGTACAATTCATCTCCATCGGCCTTATCGGTGAGATGATGGTAGAATCGCGGCCTGATGTTAATACGTATAAAGTAAAAAAAGTCATCGGCTTCGAGCAGGGTTGATCTTTAAGCCGCCTGAAGGCGACTTTTCAAAAAGTAGCCACAGATTTCAGCCTGTGGCGGAATCGGCCAAACCAGATACGAGTTGACCAGCGCATGAAAATCGGATTTCTCTCAGTCTTTTATCCCTATCGCGGTGGCATAGCACAATTCAACGCCAATTTATTTCGCCAATATGAAAAAGAACATCAGATCATCGCCTGGAATTTTTCACGGCAATACCCCGGGCTGCTCTTTCCCGGAAAATCTCAATTTGTCGAAGAATCAGACTCTGCCGATGCCATTCCATCACGCCGGACATTGGACACGGTTAACCCGGTCACATGGCTTAAAACGGCGGCAGACATTAAAAATTTTAAGCCCGATGTTTTATTCACCCGCTTCTGGATGCCGTTTTTTTCACCCTCGCTGGGCACTGTGGCAGCGGCTGTAAAAAAAACCGGCGCCAAAACCATCGCCCTGCTCGATAATGTTTTGCCCCACGAACACCGCCCGGGTGATGATACCCTCATCCGTTATTATTTGCGCCGCCATGATGGTTTTATCGTCATGACCCGGGCTGTGAAAAATCAATTGCGGCAATTCGTCCCGCAGGCCAGATCATTGCTCAAACCACATCCGATTTATTCACATTTTGGCGAAACTATCGGGAAAGCAAAAGCCCGCGCAGCACTCTCACTCCCAAAATCCGCCAGGCTGATTCTCTTTTTCGGATTTATTCGGCAATACAAAGGGCTCGATCTGCTCATCGAAAGCCTGCCAAAGCTGCCGCAGGATTACCATCTTTTAATTGCGGGCGAATGCTACGGAGATTATGCACATTATGTGCAACAGATCGACCGCCTCGGCCTGCACTCGCGGGTGCATCAAATCATCCGATATGTCGATGATGCGAAAGTGTCGCTGATATTTTCAGCAGCCGATTTATGTGTCTTGCCCTATCGTTCCGCAACGCAAAGCGGCATTGCGCAAATCGCCTGGAATTTTAATCTTCCGCTATTGGTCACACCCGTCGGCGGCCTGGCGGAGATGGTTGAAAACGGTGAAACCGGATTGGTTTTGCCGGATTTGCATGCACAAACGCTGGCCGAAAATATCAAATATTATTTTGAAAATGATTTGAAAAAACGCTTTGCAGAGAATATGGCGGAACGACGGCACCGCTATAGTTGGCAAACTTTTGCAGAAAAAACTATCGAGTTTGCCGAGAGCCTTTAAGCCTGCGAGATACGACGGAAAAAAACACAGGACAGGAAGGGAGTTTTGTCAATGGCGGAAAAGCACGATAAAAATGCCGGCGAAACGGCGGGAAAAAATCATGTTATCCTTCAAAAATCGTTGAATCAATTACTGGCAGAGCATCCTGACTGGAGCGCCGGTGGATTGTTTGTTTTTTTTACCGTGATCTTTTTTTTCGATGCGATCTTTACCGGCAAACTTTTTCCCGGTCAACAAAATGCACTCGCGCTGCAATCGGTGCTCGGTAGCGCATTTGTAAACGAGGGAATTTATCCACAATGGACGCCATTTATTTTGACCGGTATGCCCGGTTTTGCCAGCCTGATTTATACACCTTTGAGTTACTTTTTTAATTACCCCTTTCTGCTAATCAGCCTGTTTTTCAAAACCCCGCTTTTGCTGCATATCGCGCACTACCCGATCGCCGGATTCGGTATTTATTTATTTTTAAGGGAGCGACAGGTCGATTTCACAGCAGCCATGCTCGGCGGCATTGCATTCATGTTTGCACCTCACATCGTCGCACTTGAAACCGCAGGACACAGTTTACAACTGATGGCTGTTGCCTGGATACCCATGGTTTTCTGGTCTTTTTCCCGCCTGCTGCGACAGGGTGGTTTGATCAATTTCGCCCTCGCTGCATTAATCCTGGGTTTGCAATTTCAAACCGGACATGCACAAATTCTGTATTATACCGGCATACTTTTATTCATTTACCTGATATTTTTTATTTATGCGCTGCTTCGCAAAAAAGATTATAAAAGAAGCGGTTGGCTGGTTCTTTATTTCTGCGGAATTCTGTTGCTGGCCTTCTGCCTTGCAGCGATGAAACTGCTGCCGCTCTATGAATATTTACCTCATTCCGTGCGCGGGTCTGCATCAATACTCGAGCTCATCAACCCTGAAAGTGCTTTTAACCGGGCGACACATGTTTCCCTTTCATTCCTTGAAATGGCGCCCTTCATCTTGCCTTCATTTCTCGGTTTTGCCGAAAAACCGCTTTACTGGGGCACCATGCCCACCCCCGGTCATCCACTTTATTTCGGTATTCCAATTCTCATCCTGACGGGAATCGCGTTGATTTATCGGCGCAAAGAATTAATCGTGATTTTTCTCGGGTCGAATTTGATACTGGCGTCTCTTCTTGCCCTCGGAAATAATTTCAGAATTTTCAATGAATTCATCTTTCAATATCTGCCCTTTTCAAGCGCCTTTCGTCATCCGCTGGCGGCATTCGCACTCGTTACCCTTTGCATGGCACTGCTCGCCGGTTTTGGCTTGCAATATTTGATTGATTTTTTTAAATCCGCGAAAAAATCAAATAAAAATTTCAACCCTGTTATCCGGAAAATTTTCATCGCAATTGGTGTTCTGCTATTGCTCAGCATTTTGTTTGCCGTTTTAAAAACCAGCCTTTTCAAACTGATGCAAATTATTTATCCCGATCTGCATGCAGCCTCACGCCAATTACACATCGACCGAATGCGCTTTGCGATGTTCGTCATTGACTGGTGGTTTCTCATTTTATGGCTCTGCTGCAGCCTGCTTCTTGCGATCATGGCCCTGCGAAAAATCATCGGTCGTACTGCTTTTGCGCTTGGTATAATGCTAATTTCCCTTGCAGACCTGTGGAATGTCGATTTCAAATTGAATATCCCGGCCGCACACCTGAATGTAAATAATAATAGCAAAGCTGCTGATATTGCTGCATTTTTAAAATCTGATTCGACTTTGTTTCGCGTTTTACCGGCAGGCCGGCTTTTTGGTGAGCTCGGTAACATCGCACCGGGGGTGCAATCCCTCGGCGGGACACACCCGGCCCGCTTGCGGCTCTCCGATGACTTTCTCCATTTTTCAAAACTCAAAACATCGTTCGTTGAGAAATACTATCGCCGCATCGAAGAAAAAACCGGCGTAACCTTCGAACCGTTTGCTCCCGAAACCATTGACGCCGAAAAGCGTATTTTTCAGCGTAATCTGCTCAATTTTCTCAACGTAAAATATGTGTTATCCACACTACCCATTCCCGAACCCGATTTTATTTTGCGAAGACAAGGGCAATACCTCATCGATGACCAGCAATTCCCCCTGCTGCTTTATGAAAACCTGCAAGTTTTGCCCCGAGCATATTTTGTCGATTCATTCCAGTTGGCCGATTCCGCGCGCCATGTTTTGCAACTTTTAAAATCTACAGATTTATCACTGCACAATACCGTGGTTCTGCAAAAAGCAATTTCCGGCAAACCGAAAGCTGATAGCACTGCTCGATGCACCATTCTTTCCTATCAATGCAACCAAATCGTGATCGAGACACAATCGGCAAAAGATCAGATTCTCGTTATCAGCGACAGTTTTTATGCTCCGGGATGGCATGCACGCATCGACGGGAAACCCAGCGAAATACTACCGGCGAACTTTGCATTCAGGGCGATAAACGTACCGGCCGGCAAACATAAAATCGAACTCTATTATCAAAGCCGGGCTTTTATAAATGGGATTGGCTTAACCGTGCTGGGAGCGCTTATTATCACAGGCTGTTTTATTTATTCGTTGAGAAAAAAACGAATACCCGGGAGAGCAGCATTATCACCTGAACCATCTGCCAACGAGTCATAATTAAGCCGGGAAGTTTAAATTCTGTCGCTCCGGGATAGCTTGCTTCAAGCTGTTTCCAGAATTCGTCCCGAACATCTGAAACTAATGGTGAACACAAAACTTTCATAAACCGGAAAGCCAATTCAGATAAACATTTTGTGTTGAGTAAAAGACTCTCACGCTTTCCGATTTTTCCCTTTCCTCCACCGTATATCTCGTCGATTAATTTCATAAAAGGCTGTCGAATAACAATGCCCAAATGATGCACTATCTTTGACCTGCTGAAATATCACGAATTTAATTGCATAACGGTTTGATAATCTTATATTAGCAACTTGAGATTTTATAGCTATACGGAGAGCGAATACTATGTTAGTTGATATTCTATCGAATGATACGATCATCGTTCAACTTAAAAATAAAGATAAAAGAGCGGTTATCGAAGAGCTTGTCGACAAGCTCAAAGAAACCAACAAAATTTCCAACAGAGAAAACGTGCTGCAGGCCATTCTCGACCGTGAGGCCGTGATGAGCACCGGTGTTGGTGATGGCGTTGCCATTCCACACGGCAAATGCGATGCTGCCAATGACCTGGTCGCAGCGCTGGGAATCACTGATACGCCGCTGGATTTTGGCTCTATCGATAATAAGCCTGTCCATCTGGTCTGGTTGCTGGTCGGTCCGCCGGGAAAAACCGGGCCGCATCTGAAAGCGTTGAGCCGTATTTCACGACTCATGCACAACGGCCAGTTTCGCAAAAATGTAATCGCCTCCTCGACGCCTGCTGAAGTTCTGGACTGCATTCGGGAAGAAGAAGCTCGATTTTTTGAATAAAGACCAGCCGTTTGTAATAACATGAACGATTAATCTACCGGGGGGATTTCCGCATTTTATACTCATTTTTGAAAATTCAGCTCGCCGAACAATAAACAGGAACGACATCCACAAAATGAAACAGATCAAACGCATTAAAGGCACGCAGGATATTTTGCCCCCAATATCGCAAAAATGGCAATATATCGAAAAAACATTGCGAAAAGTCATGCGGTGTTATGGCTACAATGAAATTCGCACACCGATGTTTGAAATGACCGAACTTTTTGCGCGCGGCATCGGACAACTGACCGATATCGTATCGAAAGAGATGTACACTTTTCAGGATCGCAGTAAAAAATCACTCACCCTGCGGCCGGAATGCACCGCTCCGGTGATACGCGCTTATCTCGAAAACAACCTCGGTGAGGCGCGCCCGGTACAAAAATTGTATTATATTTCCGCCATGTTTCGCCAGGAAAATCCCCAGGCAGGCAGGCTGCGCCAGTTCCATCAATTCGGTGTCGAATGCATCGGGCCGCAGGCGCCGGAAGCAGATACCGAAACCATTCTCCTCGGGCTGGATATTTATCAGGAACTGGGGCTGAAAAATTTCTCAGTTAAAATCAACAGCGTCGGAGATGTGGAGAGCCGGGTGGCCTACAAAAGCCAATTAAAGAAATTTCTTAAGCCGCAACTCAACGATCTTTGCCAAACCTGCCGAGAACGTTATGAATCAAATCCCATGCGCATTCTCGATTGTAAAAATGAAAGCTGCAATGAAATTCTCGCTTCCGCTCCACGTATTCTCGATGCGTTGAGTGAAAATGCACGCAGCCATTTCGAAAAAGTGCTGTCCCTGCTCGATCAAAACGGGGTCGAATATGAAATCGACCACCGGCTGGTGCGCGGGCTGGATTATTATACCTTTACCGCTTATGAGTTTATCGGCGGCGGGCTGGGTGCCCAAAATGCCCTCGGCGGCGGCGGCCGCTACGATCTGCTGGCACAGGAAATCGGCAGTAAAAAGCCGGTTCCTTCCGTCGGTTTTGCCGCCGGTATCGAACGCCTGATCATGGCGATGGATAAGGAAAACCTCTTCCCGGAAATGCGCAAAAATGTCGATGTTTTTATCGCCACATTTGGCGGCAAATCGCAAGAAGCGGGTTTTAAACTCGCCCATGAATTACGAAAAAACGACATCAGCGTACTCACCGAACTGATGGGCCGCAGTCTGAAAGCGCAAATGCGCGAGGCCAATCGCTCCGGTGCCCGCTTCGCTTTAATACTCGGTGAGGATGAACTCAGGAACGGCCGCGCTGCACTGAAGGATTTACAAAAAAGTGAGCAGCAAGAAGTGGTACTCGGCAAGCTCGCTACCGAGATTTTAAAAAGCAGGCAAATGTAATAAAAACCATCGCAGCAACAGAGTTCCAACCGGACAATACCACGTTATCCGCTTATCGTTTTCCCATAAAATTATTATAATCACTTTCGAGTTCGTCCAAAAGATTCAACACTTAACAAGGTCGGTTTTAATTGCCGTAATGCCCTGCGTCTGCAAAATAGCTCTTTAGAAAAATATACGGCTGAACTGTCAAAAAACGGCTACAAAGTTTTACGGGGCAAAGAATTAAATATATTCAAGTTTTGGCTTACTGAACTCGATGTGAGCGACATTGATGTCGCTCACAAAGCTGAGAATAATTCTCAATTAAAAAGCGAAGCGGCTTTTGAAACCGCCATCGTTCAATCTTTGCTTGAAAGTGGCGGCTATGCGGAAGGCAGCTCTGCAGATTACAGCCCCGAACAGAGAATGTTCAAATAGGAAGTACTGGCCTTCCTGCAAAGCAGCCAGTTGCTGAAGCGGCAGAAAATTTTGGCAATTCACGGCGGCGACGTCGATAGCCGGAATATTTTCAGCGTAAAATGAGGTTATATTGTCATCCAAATAAGATGTAATCATTCAGAGGGTAATTCATTTTGGATTTATCCAACGCCGAACAACTGACCAGAGCGCAGATTCTGCATATTCAAAATTTGCAGCGCAAGAAACACCGGCTCGATTCACGTACATTTTTCATCGAAGGGGCGCGGCTGTGTGAGCAGGTTTTAGGATCAGACTGGCCGGTACAAAAAATCATTTGCAGCGAAAACTTGCGCCCATCTGACGAGGTAACAAAAGTATTCGAACATGCCTGGCGCCGGCAAATCCCTTTCTGCAAAACCAAAGCGCAGGATTTTGATAAAATCTCAAACACGGTTCATACGCAAGGCATCGGCGCTGTGGTTGAATTTAACCAGCAAAAAAAACCGCTTGCCGAACTGCTGAGCAATGAGAATACAAAAGTGTGTATCGGCATCGAAGTACTCGGTGATCCAGGCAATCTCGGTACGATTATTCGCACTGCGGAATGGCTCGGTATCAACGGCCTCATTCTCGGAAAAAAAACCGTCGCCTGGCATAATGATAAAGTGCTGCGCGCCTCAATGGGCGCGATTTTCCATTTGCCATTTTATCAGATCACCGACTTCCCCAATTTTTTACAGACAGCACGGCAAGACGGATTTGAAATCTTTGCCGCCGATCAAAACGCAAAAAAAACATTAAACCAGGTACGGATTCCGACAAAATCACTGCTTCTATTCGGCGATGAGGCACACGGGCTTTCGCAACAAACCCTGGCTGCCGCCGGTAATCACATTCGCATCCCCGGATACGGGCAGGTCGAATCGCTGAATGTCGCCAGCGCAGCAGCGATCATCATGGGCCGGTTTTGCGAAGACCGGAACGGCTGACATGATTTGATCAACAAAAAAAATTACCGCATTGCCAGGTAATCTGATGCATGACAGCAAACTTTCGGCGGCTATTCTTGCCGGTGGCAAATCGAGCCGCATGGGAGAAAATAAAGCGCTGATCAAAATCGACAACAAACCCATCATTCAACATGTGTTTGAAGCGCTGCAGGAAATTACTGATGATATCATGATCATCAGCAATGAACCGGGGATTTATAATTTTCTTAAATTTCCGGTTTATTCCGATGTTATTCCGCATAAAAGCCCCCTTGCCGGGCTGATTACGGCTTTGTATCACTGCGAGAACAGCCATTGTTTTATTCTGGCCTGTGATATGCCTTTTATCGCCAAAGAATTGTTACGGAAAATGGTGCAGCATATCGAGCCGGAAAAAATTACCACGGCGGCAACCCCGGAGCGAACTCAACCGCTTTGTGCGATTTATCCAAAAAAAGTTTTACCCGACGCCCGGCAGGCATTCCATAAACAACAGTACAGAGTTTCCCGATTCATGGAGCGGTTTTCCCTGATCAAAATCCCTGCCGTAAAAAATCAACTCTTTAACATTAATACACCGGAAGATTTGATACGAGTGCTCAGTCAAACCGGCTATTCATAATAAAGCAATTGACAATGGTTTGCTGCAATTTCGTGCCACCCGTCAATATCATAAACCAGGCCGACTGCACTTGCCGGCGGCATGCTGCGGCTCATTTCATGTAAATGCGCGGCGGCGAACTGGGACAGGGTGGGATTGTGACCGACGAGCAGCAGCGAAGCATATTGCGGCTCGATCATCATAAAATAATCGAGCAATTGTGCGTCCGTTGCCGAATAAATTTTATTTTCACGGATAAGTTCGCTTTTGAATGCAAATGCTTTTGCGAGAATTTCGGCAGTTTGTATGGCGCGTACCGCATCGCTGGTAATGATGATATCCGGTGTTACCTGCTGCCGGATGAGATTCTGTGCTAACGAATCTGCGCGCTGCCTGCCGATCAAAGTAAGCTTTCGCGAGTGATCAGAAATTGCTGCACCGGCATGTTCAGCGTCTGCATGGCGTACGAGGTGGAGTTTTTTCACTGTTTTCCCAGTTTGGTTTCGAAACGTGTTTTAATTTGTATGATCGTGCACGACTTGCAGTAAAATCCACTCATCCATATGCTTTTGCTGCAGAATTCGGAAATCGAATTCACGCAAAGCAGCAATCATTAATTCCGCCTCTTCTGCGAGGATACCGCTGAAAAAAATTTTCCCGTCATTGCTTAAAAACCGCCTGAATTGCGGTAAAAGCGGCGTGATGATATGTCGCTGCAAATTGGCATAAATGAGCGGATATTTCGCAGGTGGAACCACCTCAAAAGACCCGGTGTGAAAATCGATGCGCCCGGCAACTTGGTTAATCAGTGCAACTTCTCGTGCGTTTTCGATTGCGATTTCATCGATATCCACAGCAAAAATACGGCTTTGCGGTTGTAACAGAAGGTGGGCGACAGCGAGAATGCCACTACCGGTGCCAACGTCCAAAACCAGTCCGGGCAATTCATCCCGATGTGATACGATGGCTTGCAGCATTAATCGAGTCGTGGCATGATTTCCCGTTCCAAAGGCTTGTTTGGGTTCGATTATAATTTCGAATTCGGTTTTTTTTGCAGGTCTCTCCCACGGCGGCCGCACACAAATCATCTCATTGATATCAATCGGCTTGAAATACTTGCGCCAGCCAGCGTGCCAGTCTTCCTCCGGCACCGGGGTAATTTCGAATTTATCGTTGAGGAGAGGCACTTGTGCGGCCTTCAATTTGGCAAAAAGCAAATTCATTGCCGTCCGCAGTTGCGATATATTCTGGTTGGAAAAATAGGCGATAGCCCGGCCTTCGAGCTCTTCGATGCCGGCAGCTCCCAGTTCGAAAAGGTAGTAACTCATCAGGTCGAATGCTTGTGGTAAATAAGAGAAGCGGCACGCATACCATTGTATTTTTGGATGCATTTTTAACCTGGATTTTCCATTTTAATGATCAAATCGGCGGGTCATAAATTAACGCCAGCAACAAACGGCCTGTTTGCGACAGGCTTTCCGGACTGCATTTATCAGGCGTATCCTGTAATGTATGCCAATAGGGGTAATCGAAATCGAGGAGATCGATGCAGGGAATACCGACCTTCAGCAAGGCGACATGATCATCGGTAACCGGGCCCATGCGTTCGTTTGAAAAAGCATTGAGACCAAGGCGCGCAGCATAGCTCCAGACGATATTGACAACATCAGGAGCAAACTGCATTGAGAAGCCTTCTTTGAGAATACGCAAGTCTTTATCGCCGATCATGTCCAGCAGCACACCGAGAAACGGGTTGTAGCGTACATCTTTGTTGCGGGCGAAATACTGCGAACCCACAGCCCAGCTTTCGTCCTGGCCATGGCTGCCGAAATCTTCCCCGTCAAACAGTACGATATCGACGCCGACCGGTGGTTCTTTTACACGCAGGTTACGCGCGATTTGCAGCAGCACAGCCACACCGGAAGCGCCGTCATTTGCTCCGGGAACAGCGAGCATGTGTTTTGCCGAGTCCGGTTCCGAATCCGCCCACGGGCGCGTATCCCAATGGGCGGCCAAAAGCATGCGATTTTTTTTCGCCGGATAAAAACTGGCGATGATGTTGGTGAGTTCGACTTTCTCGCCGGTTTTGGCAATGTAATGCTCGAAAACCTGTAAATTGATGCGAGCACCGCAAGCAGCGAGTGAATCTTTGAGCATGGACAAACATTGGGCATGGGCTTCGGTCCCTGGTACGCGCGGGCCGAAGGCAACCTGTCTTTCGAGGTCAGCAAACGCTGATTGCGCATTAAATTCCGGCACATCACGGATGCGCGCCGGTTTATCATCGCAGGAAAAAAAAACTGGGGCAAGAAAAAACAAAACCAGCAAAAACTTTCGCTGGTGAAATAAAGTATTCGACATATGTTCTCCAACATCAGGAATATTAATTTCCGCGGATGGAAATATTAACATCGATGAGCAATTCTTTAATTTTCGTCTCACCGCTGAGTTTTGATTTATTGGCCCCCATTTCAAACTGTACTCCGCCTTTTACGCGACTACTGAAACTGTAGGTCATTTTCGGCTGAAAAGACCAGCGCTCCGAGGAGGTGAAGACTTCCCATTTATTGGCATCTTTATTCCAGCGCTCTGTTTTTGTGCTACTGCTGGAATAAGTGATGCTGATATCGACGCTGTTGTCCAGTTTCTTGTTTTTCAGAAATGGAAAGGGCAGTGAAAAACCCTTGCGTTTGCTGTATGACGCAGAAAAGCTGATATCATCCGTAGTGTTTCGGTCCCCTGTATTTAGCAAAACCACATCTCCATTCTGGTTATAAGTCTGCCCTTCACCGACGCTATGATTCATGGCAAAATTTGAATTGATACCGTTTTTCAACGTCAAAGATGCACGGACCCGCGGCCGCTGGCTGAGCTGATAATCATCCTTGGTCTTATATTCTTTTTGCTCGCGCCAATAAGTCGTTGATTTAAAAGTGAAGTTGGAGCTCAGGTTGATCGTTTTGAACCACTTTTTCAGTGGGCCGATTTTTTCCAGACCATTCCAGGTCAATGTTATATCAGGAAACGGGATAAAAACATCATTGGTATCACCCCTGTCGTTTTTAATGCGCAAAGCAGAAGATGAATAATTCCCGGTTATCTGGGTATTTTGCGTCGTTTGATCATTTAAATCATATTTCAATGCAATGTCAATATGTTTCGCTATTTTAAAACCTGTCGACATATTTAGTGTTTTTGTACTATTGATATTGACCAGATTACCGGTAGCTGTTGCGACAGTGGGGATTGCCCGGATAAAAGCTTTATCAACAAAACCAAACCTGTATTTGTTACCAGGCTCGGTGATCACGGCAGTATTGGTAAAGTTGTTGCGATCCGTATAATTTATCTTGATATCTTTGACGCTACCGATATTAGTGATCAGTGATTTTAACAACTTTAACGGATTAGGGCGCTCTTTTTTCTGCTCATCACCTTTCTTTCCCTTTTCGTTTTCTTCAGGCGCTTGCCCCGGTCGGCGCCGCCCCGGTTTTTTTCTTTGAGAAGGTGGTTTTCGGCCTTTCGTTTTTGACGACTTTCGCTTGAATAACTGTGTCAATTTCAATGTTCCCGAGACGGTGCGGACATTATTTGTCGAGGCGCTCAGCGCCCGTTCTTTCTGCGCCGGGTTGTTGGAGAATTTATAACTTGCCGTATAGCTCAGGGATGGGGAAAAAAAGCTAAAAATATTCGGAGCGAAATCCAGTTTGAAATTTTGCGACTTTGACCGGTCGATGTAGAGACTGGTATCGTTCTGTGCCGTGAATGACTCCAACCAGCCGCCACGCACATCCCCCAACCAGGTACGGCTGATATTTCCCGAGAGTTTATCTGTCAATTTCAGATTCATATTGGCATTGCGGTTCAACGTTCTGGTACTGGTAGAGGTATATTTCCCATCAGTACCCTGCAGTGTTCGCGTCTGCCGTTCCGACCATTTTGAAGCACCGCTGGCGCCGGCAGAGAGAGAACGCGGCAGATAATACAATTTCGTTTCACTGTATTTTCCCACCAGCGGCAGATTTTTCAAAAATTTCAGCGGGTTAAAATAAGTTTTTTGTCCGAAAGTGATGTTGTAATTTAAATTTCCGGCCCAGTTGCGTGCGTTGCCCAGTTTCAGCGTCGGACCCGTTTGTGTTGTACGGGTGTGGTTGATTTTGCCCTTTAATGCATCGAGAGTATATTTAATATAAAATTTGCGTGATTTCTTTGCCTTGCTGACGGAAATATTGAACCCTTTGTTCTCACTGCGGGTCAGCTTGTCTTCAATGAGTGTTTCGTCACCCGAATCTTCCAGTATAATATCACCGAGAGATGGGTCATATTTGGGCGTCGTCTTCGATTTTGAGTAATTTGCACTGACCGGAATGCTCAACCCCCAACTCTGGGGCAATAGTTTATCCACTTTCAAGCTGGTGTTCACAGAATAGGCTTGCGTCGTGCTCTTTTTGCCGAAACGTTCGCCGACATTGTGAAAATCAGCATCCTTACGATTGATTTCAGCATTGACCGAAAACAGGTCGGATAGCCCAAAATCCACATTTGCCCGCATAGCGATGCCTTTTTCCTTTTCAATGTTGGACAGACGCAACTCATTCAGCCAAACCTGGCCGTTCCATGGGCTCGTCGATTTATTGACGATTCCCGCCCAGATGATACGAATATTCGAAATCGATGGAATGCCTTTAAAACGGTATTGTTTTTTTCCTACATTTTTTACATAAACCTGCTCCGTGGAATCTGCCGTCAGCGGATGCACACCCTCGCCCATCAGTTTCATGCTGGTAAGCTCGAATAACTCGATATCAAGCTCATTGGCTTCATGCCACATCTCTGTCGCCACTGGAGTATAGGCTGTGGGGCCAAAAAGCGGTTCGCGGATTTCATAAAAATTATTTTCATCGTTGCCGAAACGGATAAAAAATTCGATTGGGCTGACCTGCGCCGTGTCCTGCGGCAACCCTTCACCAAAGGCGCCGACAAACATCTTCAGCTTTTTGTAGTAAATATAGTCCTGCGGTTGCAGTAAAGTTTTTTTCACCAGCCCGTTTTCTCCCGGCTGTAAATCTTTGACAGTGAGCACCAGCGCCTGTTCTTTTGCCCGCGCTTTGGTGATACGGTCGACGACGCCGGAAACCCCCGGCGGCTCGATATAATTATCCGGGTTTTCATGCGTATTAAGCACGGAAACCGAGACCGTCTCATCATCGATCGTAGAGCCATCCGCCGGTTGATAGGAAGCAAAATCCTCACTTGCTGAAACGCCCTGCTCCTTCCAGTCATTACCGGTCAGGTTGATTTCCGCAATTTTGATGCGTACTGTTTTCGTGGTGTCAACGCCAGTCATCCACAAGCGGGCATATTGCACATTCGAGAGATCCGGCTTTCCCTGTAGGGAGCGATATTCCGTATCATTAGCTCCCGACAGAATTTTCAGCGGAATCTGATAAACGCGATAGCGGTTACGGACATTCGATTGGTTGGGGTTTGTATAGCCGACAAAATAGGGATGGTTTTCATCATCGAGATTAATTTTATAGGAAAAATAACTATTGACGAGATCGACGACATTATTACGGTTCAGGTCTTCAGTATCCGGCACCTGACTGCCGTCGTTTTTGCTGTTTTCCGTACCGTTGACACGGCTGTAATTTGCAGAGTTTTGCGAATAAGACCAATCATCGTTGCTGATGGGCTCCCATTCCTCACGCGTGCCATTGCCATTGATATCCCAGAAATCGGGATTTTCGCCGGTATCGCTGCCTTGCATACCATCAAGACCGATGTCTTCGCCCTCATCCAGGGTGCCGAGGCGCACACCGCCAACCGGGATATCTTCAGAATCCAGCTTGCCGTTGGGAATCACATCTTCAGAGATCATGCCAAGATCAATATTTAAAACCCCGGTTTCACCGGCAACGGTGACCTCGAGGAATTTGCTTTCCGTTTGATTAAAATAACCTGTAGACAGGGCGCGCATCACACCATTCCAACTTTCGGCAAGAGCACGGTCCTGATATGCAGCAGGCGTAAACTCCATGATCAGAATATCAGTGAGCTGACCGGTCTGACTGTTGACTTCGCGTTCGGGCCAAATATCATTGATGCGGACGCGGGTATAAGGATTGTACCAGATCAGCCTGCCGCGTTGCGCCATCGCATACTGCTTGTCGCTAAAAAGACTCTGAATGGCTACCGGCGCCGAAGCATCGGTCCAGCCTTTTCGGGTGATGCCGAGAGAAGTTGGGCGTTCAGAACCTTCAAAATCATCGATATAGGCCACACCCTGATTATCGCCGGTGCTGGAATTGTTCAAGGTGTTGGGGTTGGGCAAAATCTGGGCGATCTCCCCCTCAAAATTAAGCCGGGAATCCGCTTCAGCGCGCAAGAGTGGCAATGCATCGAGGGCACGCGTGAGGAAATTAGGCTTGAATTTGAACGAACCGTTAACATCCCAGATCATATTGCGCATTGGGCCTTTGCCGACGCGTACCTTCTGATCCAATGTTCGTTCATTCAGGTACATGAAAGTCGCACCAAAAAAATGATCAGGGCTGAATCTGTATTCGGCACGGGCGCCGAGCATGGTTTTTTTATCGAGCTGAAAAAACTGGTTGCGTTCGTAGGTAATATCCAGATTCGCATTCGGCGTCGTGGCCTGCTCGTCGAGAATGGTCAGGGTTCCCGACATGTATTCGATCGTATAACCGATACCGCGCTGCAACTCACGACCGTTGGCAATCACTTTTTCCGAATTCTCGATGACATTAAAACCGAGCTGGTAAGTGGAACTTTTGTTTTGCGATTCAACTTCGATAATAAATTTAGTTTTTGAACGGCGGTCAACCGCAGTGCGTTCGAGATCGTATATTTCCGGGATGCGCAAATCTTCAGGCAGAGTCGATTCTTCGTTTAAATTGCCTCCAAGCTTGGTCGGATTAAACGGTTCCAAATGGGGAAAAATCAGTTCACCACGTGATAAATTTATCAAATAGGGATCGATATCAATTTTATCATCGGGTTTGGCATCGCCATTTGCATCGTAATTATCGAGCCCAAAAATGCGGAGAAAGGTTTCACCGGTGGATGCATTGGGCTCCGGCCCGGTGGAACTCTGAAAAAGAATGCGCAGCTTGAATCCTTCCTGTGGGATATTGCGGCTACCGAGGCTATAAACATTCTTCCAGGCCAAATCCCAGGTGAATTCATCATCCGGGTGCGGACTTTGCGTTTTGAGTATTTTTAAAAAAATGGGGGCGGAGCTGAAAGGATCATAATCTACATCGCCGATTTTTTGACCGCTTTCAAGTTCATATGCAACAGCGAGAACTTCACCATTTTGCACTGACTGGCTCATGTATATATATCCCATATCAGTCTCGATAAAATAGTCGGATTCCGAATCGAGCTGAATAAAACTGCCGGGGAAATATTCCTTGGAGCCGGATTTACTGGTATCGCTTTTCACCGAGGGGTCGGGCAACGCCCAGCCTTTAACCAGGCCGTCACGTTTTAAGTCCGTCGTCGATTTATAAACATAAATGCGTTTGATGGGGTCATCGATTGCATAGCGCAGCCATTTCGACGAATAATTTTGATAATTCTCACGGTAGCTCGAATCGAGAAAAAAGTAAGTAAATTCTTTAAAATCCAAATCCCGGATCGTCGTTTTGTTGCTCGCAGCGCCGCCATTGATGCTCAACTGGCTGCTTTCCCCTTTTTCCTGACTGGCAACGATAGTCAGATTCAAGTCAGCAAGTTTAATCTTGGTTTTGATGCCGAATAAACCGGCGCTGCCACCGCTGGCGCGAACAAAACGGGTTCCCGGCAACGCCAGTGAAATATTGCCAGCCTCAATGCTCTCGATTATTTCGTCATCAAATCCCTTATAATTCAATTTAAGATTATTATCAAAATCAAACGAACGCTCGGAATCCTGATCCACATTGACGGTTACTTTTTCACCGATTTTTCCGGTGACGGTGAATCGCTGTGTCTGGTTCATTTTAAAATTGGTATTCGACCCCTGCGCCAGCGTGGTTTTCGCCTGGCTTCGGTCTTCGTTGCGAAAACCTCCTTTGATGCTGATATCGCCCTGTACGTTCAAACCGACCTTATCACCACCAAAAATTTTCTGAAAGGTTTTGCTTTTGATGGGAACCGGGATGGAGATGTTCAAACCACCGGGGCCGCGCCGGCGCCCGGCTGGTCCTTCGAGCACATTGGTCATCACCGCAACCCGCCATTTTTCTGCGATACGGCGCCGGCTTTCAATTCGGTTATAATCTCCGAGGGAAATTATCCGTGGCAGGCGCACTGGAACACCTTTGATCGATTGTGTAATCGTGATGAATTGGCCGCTGCTGTCGAGCTGAGCCTTGTGCTGAATACTGCCCGGTTTATTATAACCAAATCCGCCGAGATAACCCGCAAGTGACATGCCGAGATAACGGGTTTCGTTCTGCAATGGAACACGGGGATCGTTGAAAAAACGGATATCAAAACAGACGAATCCGCTATCGCTTTCCTGGAAACCGGGAATGATTTGCGCCAAAAGACCGGATCCGGTATTGGGGGAAACAAAAAGATGGAGAAGGCAGATTGCTGCCGGAATTAAAAAACTTTTTTTCATATTAAGCCATAAACCCTTAAATGCCGACAAAACCGGATTTAATCAATCCCAAAAAACACTACATGTAGAGTTTTGCCGGAAAAACAGCTGTAAACTTATCTGACTCTATTAAAACTTCCGGCAGTTAAAACGATCTCGTTTTCTGCAAAAGGCCCCGATTTTTCTCGAAAACAGTATCAATATTTCAGGATAGATTATTCGTGTAACAAAGACTCGATAGGTTTCTCCGGTTTATCATTTGGGTTAATGGCTTTAAACAATTCGGAAAATAAATATTTAACAACAGAATTTCAAGAAAAAATATTTTCCCGGTATACACCCATCTCATACGCTTATCGGCATTTTGCAGTTCCCGCAATTCGTGCTTTTAGATTATTTCATATTTCCGATTGAAGAAGGTGCTCTTGTTTTGTATATTCAACTGCTTAGAAATGAATAAATTCAAAACTTTTTTGATAAAATAATGATGTCGGTTCTCTCACGTTATATCCTGCGGCAGCATATTGGGCCCTTTTTCTTCAGCTTCTCAATTATTTCTCTGATCTGGATTTTAAACCTGCTGTTTAAGGAATTAAACCGCTTTTTGAGCAAAGGCCTGCCGGCCAATCTCATCATCGAATTTTTCGGTCTCAGTCTGGGCTGGATCGTTGCGCTCTCGGTGCCCATGGCGACACTCACCGCAAGCCTCATGGTTTACGGCCGTATGAGCGCAGATAATGAGATCACTGCGATGAAAGCCAACGGTATCAGCTTTTTACGAATATTACGGCCGGCACTCATTGCTTCAATTTTTCTCGCACTCGGTCTCGTCTGGTTCAATAATAATGTGCTGCCGCACTCCAACCACCGGCTGAGCCTGCTGATGCGCTACATGGGCAATAAAAAACCGGCGATGCGCATCGAACCCGGCGTCTGGTTTGACGATCTGAACAACATCAGTTTGCTGGTAAAAGAAAAACAGGATAGCGCCAATGTTTCCCTTGTGAAAAATGTAATGATCAATGATTACAGTGATTTGCACTCCATAGCCACAATCAACGCCGATCGCGGACGAATTTGGTCGAATGAAAAAACCGGAATTCTGGAAATTCGCCTTTTCGAAGGGGAAATGCAGAAAATCACATTAAAAAATATGCGGGAATTTACCCGGGTGAAATTTAGCAAATTCGTGATCCGGGTCAATATCGCGGACATGTTTTTCCAGGCGCGACCCAACAGCGTGCGCCGCAACGACCGTGAACTCAGTGCTGCTGAAATGATAGCAGAAGTGAAAAAAAATCTCGCTAAAAACGCGCAAAAACAACAAACGATGCAGACCCTCATCGCAGTTGAATTCAAAAAAATTTTCGGCAGCAGTTTCGGCATGCCGTTGCCGGCAAAGCCGGATTCCGTGGCAGTGAAAAACGGGCAAACAAAAGAATTGCTGCGTGCGAGAAAACGTGTGAGAAAAGCTGAAATTTCGTCGCCGGCAACGAAAAACCAACTGAGCCAGCCGGTCAAAAACCAGCTGAAATCACATAAAACATTGCTTGCGAGCTTAAAAGTCAATTCAAACAGTATCAAACATAACGAACGGCGCAACAACCGGCTGATGGTGGAGGTGCATAAAAAATACTCCATTCCCTTCGCCTGTATCATTTTTGTGCTCGTCGGAATGGCGCTGGGGACAATGTCGCGTTCGGGCGGAATTGGTATGAGCCTGGGCATTTCACTGTTTTTTTTCATTTTGCACTGGGCGCTGATCATCACCGGAGAAGACCTGGCCGATCGCGGCCTGTATTCTCCCTTTCTCAGCATGTGGATGGCAAATATTATTGTCGGCGGCGCCAGCTTGCTTTTGCTCTATTTATTAACCAATGAAACGCCATTCGCCGAATTCATCAAAAAGAACTGGTTGAAATTGCTCATCATTGGATTTTTAATCGAATGGATTCAGAAAAAAATGTTAACTATGGACAATCAACCTGATTTATCCGGAAGCAAATGATACGCTTACTCGACCGCTATATCGCTAAAAAATTTCTCGTCAACATCTTCTTTGCGCTGACCACGTTCATCATCATCTTTGTCGTCATCGATGCCGTGGAAAAGCTGTCGCTGTTTCTCGACCGCGGAGCACCGATGATGATCGTTGCCCAGTTCTACCTGTACTATATTCCCTATATCGTGGTTTTAACTTCCCCCATCGCCATGTTACTTGCGGCGATGTTCTGCGTCGGCCAGCTATCAAAATACAGTGAATTAGTCGCGATGAAAGCCTCGGGCATCGCTTTGTTGCGTATTTTCTCTCCGCTTTTTGCCGTCAGTTTAATTATCAGTATATTTTTTGTTTATTTTAGTGAAGTCGTCGTTCCACGAGCCAACTCCCTGAAAGCAGAAATCAAAAGTCATTACCTCGACAAAAAAGGACGGCGCGGACCACGCCGGGTGACCAACCTGGCCCTGCGTGACGAAAACGGCAATCGAATATTTATCGGGAATTACAACACACGCGAGAAATCAGCAAGAAAAATATCGATTATAACCCTGGCCGAAAACCGCATAATCAAACGTATCGATGCTGAAAAAATGATCTGGCAGGATAGTCTCTGGGCTCTGCAAAACGCCATCATTCGCACATTTTCCGCAGAAGAAGAAACAGCGCGCAGCTACGCCATGTTCAGGCCTCCGGGTTTTAATTTTATGCCTGAAGATTTTAGCTCGGTGCAAAAGAAGCCGGAGGAAATGTCTTACGAAGAACTTGAAATTTTCATCGAAGAGGTGAGGAGAAACGGCGGTGATCCCGACCGCTGGCTGGCGGATTTATATTTAAAAATCGCTTTTCCATTCGCCAATTTTATCATCGTTCTTTTTGGTGCGCCGCTGGCTGCCGGGCGGGCGCGCTCCACTGGCGCCCTGGGGATCGCTCTGAGCCTTCTTTTTTGTTTCCTGTTCTTCGGCACCATTAAAATGGGCCAGACCTTGAGCCAGACCGGTTATTTACACCCGTTTCTCGGCGCCTGGATGGGCAACGGTATCTTCTTTATTTCCGGTCTCACCCTGCTTGGCCGGGCACCAAAATAATATGACCCATGCGCAAAACTCCGACAAAAACAGGTCAATTCATCGTGGATTTTTTTTATACGATCATCGAATATACCGTACGGCGGCTCAAACTCCTTTTATTGCGTTTAAAATTTCTTTACCGGAAAATATTGAGCACAGAAAAATTTGTAAAGTTTCGCTGCAATATTTGCGGAAAAATCTGTCGGTCTCCCCAAGATGCCGTGCAAAACCGGGAGCTGACATCCTGTTATCACTGCGGCTCAAACCGACGCTTTCGCTCCATCGCCGCCGCTTTGACGACGGAATTGTTCGGCAGAATTATCACACTCTGTAAATTGCAATCACAGAAAAATATCTGTGGTATCGGTATGAGCGACGCTTTGATTTATGGTGGAATACTGCAAAAAAAATTCACTTATCAAAACACCTTCTATCACAAAACCCCACGCCTGGACATCACTTCCATCGATGCCGGGCAGCACAATTCTTATGATTTCATCATCACCAGCGATGTTTTTGAACACATTCCGCCACCCGTTGAAAATGCGTTTGCCAATCTTTACGATCTGCTAAAAAACAGAGGTGTTTGTATATTTTCTGTTCCCTACCACAATAGTGGTAAAACGCAGGAGCATTACCCGCAACTTTACGATTATCAAATCATCAAAGAAATGGGCAGGTTTGTTTTAAAAAACACAACACGTACAGGTGAGCAACAGAGCTTCGATAAACTGCGGTTTCACGGCGGGCCCGGCGCGACTTTGGAGATGCGTTTTTTTTCAAAAGCGGATTTGCACGACAATTTGAAAAATGCCGGTTTTAGCGATATCCGCTTTCATGATAACAGCATTCCGGAATTCGGTATTTTAATTGAAAAAAACGCCCTTTCACTGATCATTTCAATGCGTAAAAAACAGGCTTAAACGATATCATAAATCAAATTCTACCCTTCAATTTCGACAACCAGCTGGATTTCACGCAAAACCCCGGTCACCTTAAAACATTTTGCAAAATCGCCGGTAAAAGCCACAGCTTTTCCCCTGAAATGTGCTTCCAATGCAATGCCCTCCGCTTCATGTAATGCACAGCCCGTGGCTTTGATCAATTGCATGATCACTTCATCAAACGAATGAATATCATCATTGAAAAGCAAAACCTTCCACGGGTCTTGCAGTTTACTTTTGGTATCATCATCGACATCGGTTTTTTCATCGAAATCGGGAGATTCACCGGCGATTATTCGGCGGTACAAACTCATTTTCAATTCTTTTTATAATTTTTTTGCAGACGACGGCGAAGGGGTAAAAAGTGAGCTCGCCAGGTTTCACCCAACACCAGTCCCGTGCTGCGTTTAAAGGTGGTTCACCATCCTTGAATAAACAATGGAACACTTGCATCGTCATTGTGAAGTGGGTAAAAGCATGTTTGATATCCATCAGAAAATCGCTTGTTTCGCTGGTAAATCCATATGTGTTTTTCAATTCATGTTTAAGAGCCGGTTGTGCTGTTTCACCGTTTTTCAATTCCACCGAGGGGAAATCCCACATGCCACCCAAAACGCCGTTTTCATTCCGCTTTGCGATAAAAATACGTCCATCATCCCACAAAACAGCCACCGCAATATTGCGGTGGGGAACCTTTTTCACCGGCTTTTTCACCGGCAATTGCGCCGGATTTGGCAGTGACTGAAACGCCTGGCACATTTCCGCAACCGGACAGAAGAGGCATTTGGGTTTTTTCGGGCTGCAAATTGTTGCACCAAGCTCCATGACTGCCTGATTATAATCGCCGGCCCGTTTATCAAGTAAAAGTTTTTGTGCTGTACGCTGTATCTCTTTATGAATCGCGGAGAGCTGCGGTGATTCCATTATTTTAAATAGCCGGCAGAGAACCCGCTTGACATTGCCATCGACGACTGCACGAGGTTCATTGTACACGATACTGGAAATTGCCGCAGCTGTATATTCACCAATGCCCGGCACTTGCAGCAAGGCTTCAAATCGCGCCGGAATCATACCCTGGTGGTTTTGTACGATATATCGGGCTGCTTTGTGTAAATTACGTGCCCGGGCATAATAGCCCATACCTTCCCACATTTTTAACACATCGTCAAGATTTGCTGCCGCCAGATGCTGCACGGCAGGAAAACTCTGCAGGAATCTTGAATAGTATTGTAGTGCTTTCGTCACCTGGGTCTGCTGCAGCATGACCTCGGAAATCCAAATTTCATAGATATCGCCGGTGTTTCGCCACGGCAAATTGCGTTTTTCACGATCATACCACTCGAGTAATAACTGTTGATATTTAAATAGATCAAATTCTTTTATAGGAGCCTCCCTTGGATAGCGTTTTCCTGTGCAGCAAATAATAAAAAAAATCCGTTATAATTTCAATTGAATTATACGCTTTCAGTAAATCTTGGGTCAATATCATTAAGTTAGGCTGTGGGCACCCTTGCAAGGTTACTGGTAATACAAGAGTTATGACAGAGTAACACGCTTTGAGATTAACTTGTTGATTTTTCTAACCTTTGCAAGGGTCAACATCCACGAACTTAATGACATTGATCCTGGGTATTTGTTTAGTCTCACTCGTGATAAATAGAGCGATAGCGCCTTACTGAGCGTAACGCTCGTGCAGCTCGGCGAGGATGCCCCATCGGCAAGCTCAGGACATCGCTCCGCTCTATTTATTAAAAATTGTGCTAGCTAAGCGAGATACAATTCAGGGTGATTTTAGCGTGTCAAGCTCATGGATACGCCGACCTGCTCTTGCAAACACCTCGCAAGGGCACGCTTATCATTTTTCAAGAATTCACTTGCGAACGGATACGGTCTTTTGTATATTTTTACAGCTGATTGAAAAAGCAAGCGCGTTATTTGAAATAGCGCGCTTTTTTTATCTCTCGGTTCTAAATTTATCGCAATTAAAAAGAAAAACCAGAAGTTATATTACGGATCGATCCGGTTTTCTTCGTTTGATAAATTGAACTTATTTAAACGCCCTCAACAGATCAAAGAGGTATAATTTAATGCAAGTTTATTATTTCACAGAAAAAGGTTACGAAAAATTGCGCCAGGAAATCGAAGCGCTGGAAAAATACTTGAAGAATGAAATTGCTCAGGAAATCGGTAAAGCGCGCGAACACGGTGATCTGCGTGAGAATGCGGAATATGAAGCGGCAAAAAACAAGCAGGCAAACACAATGGCTAAACTGGGAACCTTGCAGGAACGCTTTCAAAGTGCGCGCGTCATTCGCAAAGAAGATTTGCCGGCGGATATCGTCACTCTCGGTAAAACCATTAAAATCGAGAAGGTTTCCAGCGGCGAGATCATCAGCTATTCCATCCTGGGAGACGGTGAGACCGACATAGAAAAAGGCATCATCAGCTATCAATCGCCGCTTGCCAGAGGCCTGATGAAACACCGGGAAGGTGATACGGTGATGGTTCAACTTCCGCGTGGACCGGAGGAATTCAAAGTTCTAAAAATACAATATTACGAGGACTAACCTGCGATAATCTGTTGCGTGCATTATTCGTCAAAATCTGAGGTAACGGCAGCACGAAAATCCTTGTCATCAAAGTGAATGTGAATTTTATTTGGTGCGCAACAGACCTCACAATCTTCAGTATATTCCTGATCCAGCCCGCCGCTTAAATCCACATCTACAACATTTTCCGCACCGCAAAACACACAGCGGTATCGTGCTTGTGTTTCGAACATGACACCCTCAATTGCTGGTTAAATGTTAAAAACCAGTGATTTTCCTAAACTGATACTATGGTTGTCGGCTTCAGTTTGATAAACAAAAATCTCGACGCCAGACTTTTTAGCCTGACGCAAAAGCCGGGCGTAATTCGGGTCGATATGATCGGCCGGCTGAAAAACTGCGGCATCCTGTCTGTTGACAAGATAGAACATTACACCCCGATTGCCGCTTTCCACAACTCCAATGAGTTCCTTCAGGTGTTTTTGTCCACGTTTTGTCACCGCATCCGGGAAAAGTGCAGTGCCGTTTTCTACCAGGGATACGTTCTTCACTTCAAGGTAAATCTTTGTCGCATTGCTTTCGGTGAGTAAAAAATCAATGCGGCTGTTTTTTCCGTAATTCACCTCCCGTTGCAATGAAAGGCCACTATCCAGCTCCAGGATTTTTTGATTCCGCAACGCTTCTTCAACGATGCGGTTCGTGCGCATCGTGTTTACGCCAATCCAGTTGTTCTTTGCAAGTTTTGTTAACTCCCAGGTATATTGCAATTTTCTTTTAGGGTTGCTTGCGGGAGAGACAAATACGACTGAACCAGGATCGGCACAACCGGTCATGCGGCCCGAATTCGGGCAATGCGCGGTGATCTTTTTACCGTCCGCAAGCGATATATCTGCCAGAAAACGTTTGTAGCGTTTGATTAAAATGCCCTGGATCAATTCTGGTTCAAAGAGCATGCTGGTTGTCACTTTATATTTTCATCATCAGATGTGACCGAATCAGCCGCAGGCCTGGTTTCATGATTTATAAAAGATACTTTTCTAATTCAAGTTAAATATCCTTAACCGGGGAATGGATCGAAGTGCATTCCTGCTGCCGGAGTTTAACTCTGTTTTAAAAGCCGTGTGACTTCTTCCGGAGAAATACAGTTGATGGGGAAGCCGACATCTTCGTTAATATCGCTGCGAAACGACAGGGTGGGCAATATTTCGATCTGCCAATGGTAATCATTTTCCAGGGTTTTCCAATACCCTCGCCGTTTTGCTGACTCGAGATTGGGTGCGCTGTTGACAAAAATCTCATAATTGTTCTGGCCGGTCGTGGAGACGAGTTTATTTAACACAACCTTTGTTATCGCGGCAAGCTGTGCTAATTGTGTACTTTTTTCATAAAATGGTTCATGGTTTTTCGGCAGAATAATGAGGTGAAAAGGAACGGATGCGGCAAAGGGAGAAATGGCGACAAACGCGTCATTTTCCACCACCAGCCGCTCGTCACTTTCCTGTTCCTGATAGATAATATCACAAAACAAACAGCGCTCTTTATATTTATAATGCTGCAAACTACTTTCAAGTTTTAAGCGAATCCGCAATGGCGTGATGGGTGTCGCAACGATTTGCGAAAGAGGACGCAGCGTGGATTGTGCAACAGAATTTTTTTGTTGTTTATGCACGGTGATATAACGGAAACGAAAATCCTTTTTCAAATCGAGGATACGCGCGCTATAGGCTCTGAAAATTTTAGTAATATGTGCTGTTTCAAGCGCTTCAAAAGGAATGCCGGGACGGTTCGATTCAATAACGATTTCATGTGCGCCAACACCATCACAGACATCATACAGCCCTTTTCCCCTGTTGTTTAATGTCCCATGAATTTGCAGTACCGGATGCTTGCCGGCAACGACTTTGAGAAGCCAGTCATCAGGTGTGGAGCCTTCTTCCGCAGGAATGCGTAGAATTTCCTCCCCAGAAATAAATTTTTCAAAATTAATCAGGTATTCCGGTGAGGCCGGGGGCTTTTCGGGCGGCAGCAATAAATCTTCAAGCTTTCTGTGATTATTGATTACAATCGTCCAGCTTCCACTGATGGGATCCCGCCGCAATTCATTTTTTTCAGTCTGCATGATTAACCGCCTGTTATTAACCGAGTCACTCCTGAGTTTCCATCGCTCTGTTTATCTGAACACGGATTTGCCCGATTCTATTTCGTTCGATACTTTCGACGGTAAATTTACATTCCTTATAATCGACAACCTGATCTTTGACAGGCACAGCCCCGGTCAAACTAAAAATAAATCCACCCAGGCTTCCAAAATCTTCTTCCGTTGGCAGCTCGATATCGAGCTCTTTGTTCAAATCATGTAAATCAATTTTAGCATTGACGACCACCGTATTTTCATTAATTCTGCGAATCAAAGGTGGTTCATGATCATATTCATCCTGAATATCGCCAACGATTTCTTCGAGAATATCTTCGAGCGTCACCAGCCCGGCGGTACCACCATATTCATCGACCACTACAGCCATGTGCAATTGCTCCCGTTGAAATTCACGCAGTAAATCGTCGATCATTTTATATTCCGGGACAAAGATGACCGGTCTGACCAGTTCGGAAAATTCGATTTCATCGTTTTTCCGGTGCAGGTACGGCAGCAGGTCTTTGGCGTGCAAAACTCCCAAAATTTTATCGATGGATTTATCAAAAATCGGAATACGTGTATGCCCCATCTTCTTGATCAAATCGATGAGCTGTTTCAATGTCGTATTCTTTTCCACCGCCACGATATCGATGCGCGGCACCATAATCTCTTTGACTTGTGTATCACCAAAATCGAAAATCGAACTGATCATTTCGCGTTCTTCTTTTTCCAGCGTCCCTTTTTCCTCGCCAATTTCCACCAGTGTAAGCAATTCTTCTTTACGAAAAGGAATGTTGCCGTGATGCAAGCCGGTAATTTTCTTAAAAAATACTGTAAATGAATAGAGAATATAAGTAAGTGGACGGATTAAATTGATATAGACTGAGAGTGGCCCGGAAGCAACACTTGCAAAACGTAATGGATTCTTAACGGCGATCAGCTTCGGCAACAGCTCGCTTAGAATCAACAAAACCAATGTCACGATGATGACTTCGACGGCCAGAGTTACCGCGTGGTTAAGATTGTAGGTGCGGGCGATGTCAGAGGCGATCAGGGCTGCAGTTGTGGCCGCCGTGAGATTTGCCAGCGTATTGCCGATGAGAATGGCGATCAGTATTTCCTGAATACGTTCGGTGATCCTGGTCAGCTTCTTAAACCTTTTTTTCTCTTCGGCGTCCAGTTCAGACCGGTTCAATTGAGAAATTGATAAAAAAGCTGTTTCCGATCCAGAGAATAATGCTGAAAAAATGCAGCAGAAAAAAAAGATGACAAAATTGATGGTTAATTGATCGTGTTCCAAACCTTCTGATTGCTCCGTTTAATTGAATATCGATTTTAAAACGGAAAATTATTCCGTATTTAATTCTAAAAACTTGTTTTCCAATTCATGCATTTGCCGCCGCTGCTCTCGTGTGGCATCATCAAAGCCGACAAAATGCAGCATGCCGTGGATGACTAACCTGGCGATTTCTTCGGTCGGTGAACAGTTGTATTTTTTAGCGCTCATTTCTGCGAACTCAGGACAAATATAAATCTCTCCAATCGCTTTTCCATGCGGCCCCATCCCCAAGTTGAAAGTGATGACATCGGTCATCGATGGCTTTTGAAAATATTGATCATGCAATGAAATGATAGCATCACGATCGACGAAATTGATTTCGACCAGGCACTTCTTTTTATTATAATGATTCCAAACTCTTTGCGCAAGTTTTCGGATAGAGTTACGATTCAGTTTTTTCAGGCTGCTGTGATTGTATGTCGTTATCATTACTGTTGTCGACTTTATTTAAAGAAGCATTTTCAGTGGCCGGTGACTTGGTTTGCTCTTCAGCTTTCTCACCAGCAGCGGTTTTTCGGGCTTTCGCCTGCTCAGCATTTTTCTCCTGCCGTTCACCCCTGTTTCCATTTCCATTAGCCGATATTTTTTCCGGATCAGGGTATTCGATACGACCATGGAAAATTCCAGTGAGAATTTGCACAAAAGCTTCTTTAATTTGATTTAGTTCGCGCAACGTCATTGGTGACTCGTCAAGTTCACACTTGTTGAAGCGCTCATCGATGATATTGCTCACGAGATTTCGCAAGCGGCTCACGGACGGGTCTTTCAATGTGCGCGATGCGGCCTCCACCGCATCGGCAAGCATGACGATGCCGGTTTCTTTGGTTTGTGGTTTTGGTCCGGGATAGCGATAGTCAATTTTATTAACTTCTTTGCCATCACTTTTTTCCACGGCTTTGTTGTAAAAATAAGAGACCAGATTTGTGCCGTGGTGCTGCGGAATAAAAGCCTGAATTTCTTTCGGCAATCCCTGTTCCTGGGCGATTTCCAGGCCGCGTTTGACATGACTGACCAGGATTAAAACGCTCATGCTCGGCGACAGTTTTTCATGCGGGTTACGGCCGCCTTTCTGGTTTTCGACGAAGTATTCGGGTTTCTCCATTTTCCCAATATCATGATAATAGGCGCCAACACGAGCCAGCAATGAATTTGCGCCAATCGCTTCAGCAGCAGCCTCGGCCAGCGATCCGACAAGAATGCTGTGATGATAAGAGCCCGGCGCCCGCAACGCAAGTTTTCGCAAAACGGGCCGGTTCAGATCGGACAATTCAAGCAAGGTCGCATCGGTCGTCATATCAAAAAGATATTCGAAGATCACGCTGAGGCCATATGTCAAAATGGGAATCAGAAAGCCATTGATAATACCCTGCAACAATTTCATCGACAGCTCTTCAAATGATGAATAACGCAGCAATTCAAGCCCGCTGATGGCGATAATATAACCCATCGTTATCCAGATGATCGATTTGAAAAGCCAGGAGCGGGAACGCACTTTTTTAACTGATAAAATACTCATGGTTCCGACTGTGAGTGTTAAAAATGTGGTTGTGTAGGCATTTCCCAACAGACCGCCAAGCAAAATTGCCAATGTCACCGTACCCATAAATGCCAGCGAGGGATTAAAAAATATGGTCAATAACATGGGGGCGATCGCCACGGGAATGAGGTATTCAGAAAGGGCAAATTCGCTGATTTCAAAAGAACTAAAAGTGACAAGCAGCAGGCAAATAAAGACCATCAGCAATAATTTGGGATTATCGAAAACCTCCTTTTCCGCTAAAAATAAATAAATGAGCAGAAAAAAAACAGCCACGCTGATGAGTATCATCTTGCCGGCCAGGGGGCGAAGAAAAGCCCAGTCACTGGAAGCCCCTTCACGCCGGGTTTTTTCTTCGGCGAGTGAGGTGAGTTTTTGAATATGCTCTTCGGTTACTCGTTCATTACTGCCAATGATTTTTTCCTTTTCGAGAACCGTCCCCTTGGCGAGGGGTACACGAGCGATCGCCTCCTTTATTCGCTTATTTGTTTCTTCGGCATCATATAAAATATTTGGGCGAATGATGGAATGCAAAATATCATAACCCGCATGATAGATCACTTCATCGCTAAAATGGCCTTTTAACTTTGTCAAAATATTTTCATTCAGGTTTTTAACATGACTGAAAAGATCAGCCTGCACACTTTCAACTTCCGAATCTTGTCTGATAATGATCTGTGCCGGGCTGTTGGGCAAGTCTTCCGGTGCCACATCGAGCACACCGATGGCAGTGATATCGCGCAATACAATCAACAGTTTTTCGGTGAAGGCCTCAAAGGATAAAGCTCCTGTATCACTCTGTTTTTCCTTGTCGTTGAATTGCTTGATAAAGAATGTAAGAATATCGATGGATGTGTTGATCTTGTTGCGTGAAAAGACATCGACGAGCTGAAACTGCTTTGTCGAATCCGGTATTTCAGATTTGATAATTACCTGAATATCCATAAGCAAGGATTTGGCCTGATCTTCACACTGAATCGCAATGCTGTCAGAACGGGAAAAATAGGGCAAAATATTTTTCCGGGCATTCTCTTTATCCTGGGTGTATTCCTCTGCAGATTTATTGATCGAAAAGGTGAAAGGTGCGACAATCGGTTCACCAACATTTATTTCTCCGACCTTTAAGTTAGAAAACTTGAATGATTTGCCTTTCGGAAACATCAGCAGTGAAAGAACAATAAAGGCCAAAACGATGACAATTTGCCAGAGATAGCCTTGATGAATGAGCTGGATTTTTCCACTCACCCGTTCCATCGATTGACCAATGGATTTGCTCATTTTGGAATCAGACATTGGGTTGTACCTTATTCATGATTGTATGAATCATATGCCTTAATAATTTCCCTCACCAACCTGTGTCGCACCACATCCTGGTCATTCAAGTAGACAAAATCAACACCGGGCACATCTTTCAGTACTGATTGTACCTGAATTAAACCGGATTCAAGATTTCTCCCAAGATCGATTTGCGTAATATCACCCGTCACGATCGCTTTGGAATTTATTCCCAACCGGGTGAGTAACATTTTCATCTGGCCAGGCGTTGTATTTTGCGCTTCATCAAGAATAAGGAACGCATTATTCAGAGTGCGGCCGCGCATATATGCCAGTGGTGCAACTTCAATAATGCGGGTTTGAATATACTTTTGTAATTTTTCCTGCGGAATCATGTCATCCAAAGCGTCATAAAGCGGACGCAGGTATGGGTCGACCTTTTCGAGGATATCGCCGGGCAGATAACCCAAGCTCTCACCCGCTTCCACAGCCGGGCGAGTTAAAACGATCTTGGAAATAAATTTATCTCGCAGATGAGCGACGGCCAATGCGACAGCCAGGTACGTTTTTCCGGTTCCGGCAGGCCCGATAGCAAAAACAAGATCGTTATTATCAACCTTTTGCACATAGTCTAATTGTCCGCCTGTTTTTGGTTTAATTGCCGTATCTTTGGTATAAATTATTGCAGGCCAGTCGCCATTACGCTCTGCGGGTTGTTTAAAGGGCATATCCTGTTTGACCACCGAAACAACGACATCGATATCTTCCGGTTGCAAGCTGTCGTTTCTGTTAAAAAGAAGAATGAGTTCCGTAAATACTTTTTCGACCTGATCGACTTCCGCCTTTTCCCCTTTTAAAATAATATAATGGCCCCTGGCAGAAATAGTGCACTCGAAATTTGCGGCAACTTTTTTAATATTCTGATCATTTGCACCTAAAAATCCGATATAATCCAGCCCTGCTATTTCAATTCTTCGTTCATCCGGATTGTTTTGCACAGATACTCCTTAAAAAAAAAGCTCTTCGGCCATGAGCGGACTCATGCAAGAGCTTAACAAAGATAACAATTTTAAAAACCCCCGAGTAGTGAATTTCAGCCCGGGAGTTTTCCAAAATTTTATTCCGGCAGTTTCAAAACCTGGTAAGGATAGATCATATTTGGATCGTCACCGACAACATTTTTATTCTGCTCATAAATCTGAGTCCATTTTGTCGGATCGCCCAAAACCTCTTCGTTACCGGCAATTTTGTATAGATAATCACCTTTTTTCACCAGATATTCCGCAGGACCGACGCCGCGTTGAATTTTAAAAATCTGGTCAGGAAAGATCATATCGGGGTTCTTAATCTGATCACGGTTGTACGAATAAATTCGTACCCACTGGAAAGGATCACCATAAATATCGTCACTTTTGGCGATTTTCCAGAGATAATCACCACGTGCAACGGTGTATTCATCGTACATTGCTGCCGGCATGCTGTCGCGCAGACGAGCGATCTTGCCTTCGATAGAAGCAACTTTATTTTGCATTTCCGTCAATGCATAAACCGGGTTATCTTTCATGCCGTTCAGTTTTTCTTCCAATGCATCGATTTCTTTACGGCGTTTGAAAAGTTCTTCGGGTGACAATGCTGCCAGCCCGTCAACTTCCGCTTCGAGTGCATCGAGTTCACCTTTATAAGCGTCGACCGCGTCTTTTCCGCCGACGAGATTATAAATTTCATCCCAAGTATTTTTAACTTGTCCGTCAAGACTGGCGACTTCATCTTTCAAAGTGCCGGTTTCACCTTCGCATTTCGTAATCGCAGCATTTGCATCTGCTTCCCGTTGTTGCCATTCTGCAAGTTGAGCTTTATACTCATCCATGGTCATTTCCTGATCCTGGGCAACAGCAGAAGTAGCTAATGAAAAGGCGAAGATTCCTGCGAAGAGAATCTTTGTAAATTTCATGCCTAGCTCCTTAAACCTTTTTTACGCTTGAATTGATCATTAACTACATGCCTAACCGACTTTTCACAGATGCCATCTCATCTTGCGCTTTTTGGAGATCGCGTTTTTTCTGCTCAAGTTGATCGGATGCACTTGCTTTGCCACTTTCACACTGCTGCAATTTCTGCTCAGCGGAAAGCGCCGCCTGTTTTGTTTCTTCGAGAAGCTGTAGTTGCTCGGCGTTTGGACCACCTCCACAACCTGCGAGTACCAATGACACAGCAAAAGCCGCTGCGAGCACCCAATTGGATAATTTTGTGGGTGTCATTTGCATAATTGTTACACCTCCTTCCGGTTCTTCTTCACAAGATCTATTATTTTTTTTGTATACTAGGTGAAGATATTTTTCTAACAGATGGGGTTGTTTTTTATAGATTAACGTCAAAGAAATTTGCGATATTATAACGATAAAATCGCTCTTTGTCAAGCAAAAACTTACTCAGTCGCTAATTTGACGCCCAGCTCCTGCAGCTGTTTTGAATCTACCGCACTGGGTGCGCCATCCATCAGTGAAATGGCGCTGCTGGTTTTTGGAAAGGCAATCACATCACGAATTGACTTTCTTCCGGCGAATAACATCGCCATCCGGTCGAAGCCGAAAGCAATGCCGCCGTGAGGTGGTGCGCCATATTCAAAAGCCTCCATGAGAAAGCCAAATTTATTGTTCGCTTCTTCGTCAGAAATATTTAATAACTTGAACATTTCCTGCTGCATATCTTTTTTGAATATCCGGATACTGCCGCCCGCTATTTCCGTTCCGTTGAGAACAAGATCGTATGCCTTGGCGCGCACCCGTCCGGGATCTGAATTGAGCCATTGTAAATCCTCATCTTTCGGTGAGGTAAACGGATGGTGGCGGGCGACAAAACGCCCCTCTTCATCATCGTATTCGAGAAGCGGAAAATCGGTGACCCAAAGAAATGCATAGCAATCATCCTTTTGCAAGCCTTCTTCCCCGGCGATACGCAGACGCAAATCGCCGAGGGCCTCATTTGTCACCTGCCGCTGATCGGCAACGATGAGTAGTAAATCGCCATCCTTTGCCTGCATGCGTTCGATGATGTTTTGTCGGGTTGCAGAATTAAAAAATTTGGTCAGATTTCCCTGCCAGTCCGTTCCAGCTATTTTGATGATCACCAACCCCCTGGCGCCCCCTTGCCGGGCAAACGCTGTGAGAACATCTTGTTGTTTGCGCGAATATTTTGCCCCACCGGCAAAACAAATACCCTTAACAGCGCCTTTGTTTTGAATGCAGTCGGTAAAAACTTTGAAATCACAGTTTTCGACCAAATCACTGAGTTCGACAAGTTGCATACCGAAACGCAAATCGGGTTTGTCGGTGCCATATTTTTCCATCGCTTCGGCAAATGTCATGCGCTGAATCGGCAATTCCAGGTTGTTACCCAAAAGCTGGTCCATATACTCAGCCATGAGTGGTTCGACGAGATTTAAAACTTCTTCCTGGGTGACGAAGCTGAGCTCAACATCGACTTGCGTGAATTCCGGCTGGCGGTCCGCCCGCAAATCCTCATCGCGAAAACATTTAACGATCTGAAAATAGCGGTCAAAACCGGAAACCATCAATAATTGTTTGTATGTTTGCGGCGATTGCGGCAGTGCATAAAACCGGCCATGATGCACCCGGCTTGGCACGAGATAATCACGAGCACCCTCCGGCGTGCTGCGCATCAGCATCGGCGTTTCGATCTCGATAAATCCATTGCGATCAAAATAACGCCGTGTGAGCTGGGCCATTTTATGGCGCATAATCAGGTTGTGCTGCATTTGCGAACGACGCATGTCGAGGTAGCGGTATTTTAGGCGTATTTCCTCGGAAACTTCGACATTATCATCGATTTCAAACGGCGGCGTTTTGGCAACGTTGAGAATTTCAACCGTTTCAGCAACTACTTCGATTTGCCCCGTTGTTAGATTATCATTCACCATATTATCGGGCCGTTTCTCTACGACACCCGTCACAGCCACGACAAATTCTCCGCGCAAGCTCTTGCCCGTCGCATAAACAGCATCGGCTGAGGGATTGAAAACAATTTGTGTCATGCCGTATCGGTCGCGCAGATCGATAAAAATAATGCCGCCGTGATCGCGTTGCCGCCCTACCCAGCCCATCAACGTTACTTTTTCACCTTTGTTTTCTTCGCGCAGCTCACCACAAGTATGGGAACGCATTGCAAATTTATCGCTCATTGCCTTTAAACCTTGATCGCTATTGATATGATAGTCAAATTTGAAACGGATAACATAGCAATTTTTTCAAAGAAAAACAAAAGGCTTTTTCCGCTAAATTTATTTGGAAAAATAGCTCGTTTCGCCTCATTGTATTCAGATAAATTTGGTGTTGGAAATCAGCCGGCAAAAAGTCAAGGCTCAACGCTGGGTTGAAAATCAAAAGACAGGCGAATTTTTGCCGATTGAACTCCTGCCGGTATTTGCCCCCATTTTCCCCAATTTTCAACCACTTTGGAAATATCATCGAGCAGAAATCCAATCGACGCTGAAGAACTGACCATGGCTATACCAGAGGTGTAAGCGTTTTCATCGAGGAAAACATCTAACACAAAGTGGACTTTCTGCTGTGTGCCGGAAGTACGAGATTCGACTAAAACCGACTGTAACCTCATCACATTGCGTCGAATGACGGCTTCGATGTTCGAGAAACTCATACCGGGAGGAGAATAGATGATAGTATAATTTCCTTGCAACCTGATATTTTCCGGCTGCCGGTAAAGCTCCCCGATAACTTCATCGCCGCTGGTTTTTGATTGCCAATAACCATTCCCCATATCCAAATACTCCTCTCCTCCCGAGGTCAAAACACCGAGAACGTTTTGCGAACGCACTTCATTGCGCAGTTGATTTGCTAAAACGGTTCGGGCGTCCACCTTTGTCGAAGCTGAATCGATTAGGGATGATCTTGCCGGAGCTTGCAGGATATCAGCATTTGCATTAATTTGACCGCTGCGAAAAAACAACGGAGCATTGCGCTCAGTAACAGCCTCCGAAATGATCGGGTCTGCTGCCGGCGGTTGGTTCTGCTCCTGTGCTGAGATAGCAGAAAACAGGAGCCAAAACCCCATAATCAGTGGAGAGAAGCAGACCAAAACGACAATTAAAAAATGCAAATACTGTGATTTCATTCAAGTCCTTCAATCAATTTTTTAAAACCACAAGATGTAAATTGGAAAATCCGGCGTTACCGCATGTCTGCATTATTTTTACAAGCTCAGCATAATCGAGGTTGCGGTCGGCTTTCACGGAAAGAGCGCCGGAAAATCTAATGCCATATCTTTCTTCGAGCAGCCGTCCCTCGCTCGAATATCCTTCCAGGGTTTTTTTGAGAGGCAGAATTATCCCATTTTGTACAACCTCTGGTGCATTTGACATCACGGAAACCAGGGGGACAACCGGCATATTTTCGAAATAAATCATTTCCGGCGAAACCACCAGCTCCAGCCCCCGATCTGGCTGATTCTCCTGTTGTGAAACCGGCAGTTGCAGGTCGTGCAGATGTGAGAACAGGTGACCTTGCGCCGAATATGTTTTTAATAAAAAAAGCAAAATGATAATAAAAATATCCATCATCGAGTTCAGGCTCAGCTTTGCCTGCACCCGATGGATATTATGTTTTTTAATTTTGGACGGTTTGAAAGCCATTTAATTGAATCTGTTTTCTGTTTTGGGGTTTGCGAATTTACAAACCATGATCACAAAACCCCGGCGCTCAATTGCACCACAGGGAAAAGTAAAGTTTTGCTGTTCTTTCGTTTGATCGTTCTCGCTGTTTCGATAACATCGATGATCAACTGGTATTTTACACCTGTCGATGCCTGAATGCGTATTCGGTTCCTGTTCCGATAATAATTCGGTGTTTTCTGTTTGATAAAATAGAGCAAATCCTGCAACTTCATCAGTGCCTCTTTTGCATCCCAGAGGATAACGAGCTGTTGTTTATTGCGAAAAACAGCCTGCGGTAAAGAACAGGATACGACGAACTGCGTTTCGCTAATCATCAACAAAAGATCGAGACTTCTCGTTCCTTCCCGGGGCAACTTCACCGATGCTTGCAAGGGGCCGGCTGCCGGCGGCAAGTTGAGATCGATCACACCCAACTTGACGAATTCTGCCGAAGATAACAGAAGCGGAATCAACACCACCATCAAATTCATAATTGGCGTTAGATTTGGTTCCGTCGGTTCGATTTCAAAACTTCGGCGTTGTGATGGACGATAAGCCATTATTACCTGTTATTTATTGATTTCCGGTAATTAAATTAATCAATTTAACAGTATGTTCATCAATTTCATCGATGATGCGAATCGTTTTGTTGTGCAAGTAGGTATAGATCAAAATCGCCGGAATGGCAATCGCCAGCCCCATCAGAGTGGTATTCATCGCCGTGCCGATACCATCGGCAAGCAGTCGCGATTTTTCCGCTGCATCGATGCCGATAATTGAAACGGAACGAAAAGCGGTGATGAGCCCCCAGATTGTGCCCATGAGGCCAATGAGCGTAGCAACATTGGCGATCATCGCTAAGAAACCCGTGCGTTCCTGCAATTTTGGGATAACTTCAAGCGTGCCCTCATCAACAGAATTCTGAATGGTGCGAAAATCGAGCTGCCCTCCGCGTGCCATGGGCCGAAGTCCGGCGGCAATAACCCGCGGCAGTGCTTTCTCCGGCGCTGCATCGCATAAGTTTAAGGCAGATTGATAATCGCCCTCATGCACAAGAGAACGGATTTTCTGCATAAACCCGGGCGCATTAATATTCGCACGAACAATAATATACCAGGACCGTTCAACAGCGATCGCGACCATGATAGCCGCAAGTGCTGCGAGAACCCACATATAAAAAAATGCACTGGATTCACTCGAGAATCCGACCAAGATTTCACTCATTTATTACCCGTTTTCGACTGGTTGTTAATTTGATTCCCAGCAGCTTTGCCTGCTTGAACATCTTGTTTTTCTGAACCTGCTGCTGGAACAAAATAAGTGCGTTTAAGCATAAAGCCATACCCGGCTCGCTGCAGAAGCAGCGAATCCTTTTTCGACAGCGCAGGCGCATAATTAACCCGTATTCGCGGAAATCGTACCTGATAATTAATTTCATTTACTTCAACGCTTATCTCACCCAGATCAATCTCGCCGGAGGAGACAGAATCCCGCTTCACCAGACCAGGCTTCTGTTCCTCATTCGATTGTGCCGGCATATCGGTTTGCCACAAAAAAACCAGCAGCAATGTCAGGACATATCGTATAATATTTTTATTCATTTTGGCTTAACCCTGGCCATTTTTCAGCCTGCTGAATGGTTAGCAACATCGCCCAGCCCTGCGTTGCCGCTGCTATCGTTTTATGAACACATATACTATTTTTACCCTTGCGCAAATAATTTGTCAACTCGATACCGACCAAATCATCTTCGGCTTGCATTGAAGCGAAAGGTTTTACCTTTTTTCCATTTACAAAAAGAGTAAAAGGGGGCACCGTGGCAATTTTTGCGATGGCGCGCAACGGATTGGAACACAAGCGGATCGTTTTCCGAAAATGAGCCACATGATCAACCGGCAAACCTTTGCAAGATGATGGTTTGCCACCATCGACAGAGTGATTTGTCAGGGCAAGTTTGATGTGTTGCGGATCTGTTCGAATCTGTTTTGCATTCGAACCCCAGAATGCGACAGAAGTCGCAGGTTGTGCTAAAATCGATATTTCACTACCCATTCCTCGATCACATTCGCTTTCTTTAGCGCTATGTAACAGCCAGCTCTCATCGGTGACTATTTTTCTCTCGGTCAGGCGAAATCCAAAAATAGGTGCATATTTTTGCGGACAGAGTTTTATTAATTTTTCCTGCAGCTTTTGCACCTCCTGCGACGATAAGCCGTTTTTCACAATATGACGCAGTGTCGCATCTGATATTTTAATGAGAAAGTCCTGTAATTCCAACAGCTGGTCTGCCGCCATATTGACCGCTTCATGCCGGGTATTACCGCTTTGTCTGAGTTCAATAAATGCTTGCGAAACATAAGTATACAATGAATCAAGCTTCTCAACGCTGCCCATGTAAAAATCATATTTCTTCAGAATCAGCTTTTGTTGATTTGCACAAGATAATACCTGCGGATGTGAATACAAATCTTTCAAAACATTTAAAGAAATGGTCAGATCTTCATCGATAAAATTTACTGCTTTGTCTTCTTGCACTTCATAAGAAAAAACATCGAGCCAGGTCTGTGTATAATGGCGCATAAATCTCGTCATTTGCTGCTGCAGCAATTCAAGCGCAAAGGTATGGATGGTAAAATGTTCGGATTGGGCGTGTTGCTCCACTGCATTGCCGAGATGCAGCGAATCGCTTAAGCTGCATGCACGATGACTGAAGCGCAGGGCTTTGTCGATTTGCGGCAAAATTATTCTATTGAGCATTTGGTTTTCATAAGCCAGCACAGTGACCTCGTCACCGGAAACAGGAATCGGTGACGCCAGCAGAAATTTCGTCATTTTGAAATTCAAATCCGCAGCTTTTGCGAGACAGAGAACAGCGTTTTTAACAGCATCCCCGGAAAGCCGGATAAAACGGACATCGTTCTTCTGCGTGGTTGAGGGAATTTCCATTTGTGCAACGCCGAGATAAGCATCTGCTGCGCGCTGGTATAAACTTTCTGCCAGATTTTTCTTTTCAGGCAATCGATTAACCGGCTCTTTTTCAGAAAAAATCTGCCGGCTCATCTCGTTGAAGCCGTCCGCGTATTTTTCATAACAGAAAGCAATTCTATACTGTGCTTCCCTTGCATACGAAGAATGCATATTTCTGATTTCAGTATAATTCCGAACCAATTCCTGCAGTATCTTTTGTTGCGGTTTGCTGTCAATATTTCCCTCAGTGTTATTTTTCCTAAATTCATTAGAGAGAAATTTTTCCAATTTTATTTCACTCAGCAGGAACAAAACCTCCGCCCTCAGATCATGATATCCGTCACCCGCCTGACGAATTAATTCGAGGGATCGCTGCAATCTTTGTTGTGCAGTCTGGAGATTTCCCTGTTGCCGCAAACTATCGACGGAACACAGCAAGTAAGCAATATGGCGTCGAGAGTTGGGATATTGTTGGTAGTATTCAGCTTTTATTTGAATTGCTGCATCCATGTCGCCGTTTTTTTCACTGAGCAACGCCATCTCATACAGCACATTTTCCGATTCCGCAGTATGAGGGAAAACATCGAGAAATTTCTCATAAACAGCAAGCTGAGCAGGGTAATTTCGCGCCACCTGATAAAGTTGTGCAGCCCGGAACAAGTTGTTTTTTTTCTGAACTTCGATGGTATCGACAGCAGCCAATTGTTGAAAATATTGTGCAGCCCCGGTAAAATCGCCAAGGTGAAAACAAGCTGCCGCCAAATAATGCAAGCAGCTCTCCCGGTAACGAAAATCAGGGATTGTTGCTAGTAATTTTTGATAAGTTTTCCGGGCATCGTCATATTGTTTTACCTGCATCATTTTTACGCCGGCCAGATAGAGCACAAGCGCCCCACGCTGCGAAATTCCAGCATCGGTGCGCCATGATACGATCTGTGCTGATGCCTGCTGCAGCTTATCAATTTCTTCACTGTAACGCATCGCCGCCCGGCGAATTCTCACATTGCCAGTGATCGCAAGTTGTTGCGCACTTGATTTTGCTCTGCCATAATCGTGTGATGAAAAATAACTCTGCAAGTTCTTGTAACTGGCCAAAGCAGCTTTTTTGTGCTGTGGAAATTGCTGCAAAAACGCTTCGAATAACGCAATTGCTTTTTGAAAATCACGATGCTGAAAACAGAGATTTGCCGCGGCAAACAAATATTCTGCCGTCTCGTTTTCGCCGGGGAAAAGCCGGGCATAATTCTCAACGGCCGAGAGAAACTTTCGTTCGCCGCTGCTGTAAACGGGTGCATCGATATAAACCGCAGCTGCCGGGTTGTCAACAAGTGAGCTGTTGAACTTTTTCACAAACAATGGAGACTGGGAAGTGCTCATTGCGATTTCAGCCAGGGAAATTGTATATTCCGCTGCCTGCCGGCTGAGCTCATGTTGCGGAAACAAGATGGACATTTGCAAATAAGCAGAGAAGGCAGCGTCCTTTTTTTTGAGAATTCTATCGAGAGCCAGCGCCCTGTTCCAATGCACAAGCACGGAACGTGGTACAGTTTCAAAATAGCTGAGAAAATTATCTGCCTCAACAATAAACTTTTGATATTGGGTTGCATCATGGCTTTTTTTGGCGAGTTCCAGCAATTTATCGAGCGCCTGATGCCAGAGATTTTCAATTTTCTCTGCTAACAAGTTTTCCCCGACAGGTGCAACCGCCTTCTGCTGAAGAAGCGGCGATCGGGAAACGCTCACGAACTTATTAAGCGCAAAAAAGGCGCTCTCGATATTCCCTGTTTGCAGCAGAACAGCAATGCGGTTTATGCGGGCTATTTCAATTTGTTCGAACTCTGGAAAGCGCAGCAATAACAAATCATAAGCTTTCAACGCTAACTGTCCGTTGTTGTCGGCGTGCAAGTATTTGGCTGCAAGGCGCCAGAGAAACTCGCCGCCCCAGACCGGTTGATTTAAACGATTCAGCAAATAATCCGCTGCACTGATCCCACCTGATTTGAGAAAACAATCCGCCAGCAATGAACTCGCCTGTTGCTTTAAATTCAATACTGAAAACGCTGCAGGCAGGCGGGTTTCTTCGGCCAAAATTAGAAAGCGGATAAAATCACGGGCGGCAGCGTCAGGTGCATTTTGCATAAGCCGGCAGATGCCGGCTTGAAATAATGCCTGCAACTTGACATTTTCCGGAGCGGAGGTAAGACTGTTTTGAAAGTATTGCAACGCTTGTACGCTATTGCCCTGTTGCATCGCCAATTCACCGAGGCGCAGGAATACATGAGCTTTATACATACTGGCGGGATAACGTTTTAACAATTCAAGATACTTTTGGCGTGCTTCTTTCCTGCTGCGTTTCTCCATTAAATAAGCCAGAGTATAAACCGCATCATCGGCGAATTGCCCATCGGGAAAATCGGTGATGATCTTTAACAGGAGTTTTTGTGCGATAGCCAAATTTTGCGAAGGGTCAACCTGGCTGGAATCGGAGATATTTATTTTATCTTGTCGCAAATAATAATCTGCCATATAAAACAACAGGTGATCCGGGTTTTCACTTTGTTTCGCCGTATTTTTGAGATTATCGACAATTTGTATGAGTTTGTCGTTCTTATCCTTCAGCACTTTAGGCCCGGGTGCCTTTTGCCGGGCGACCGCAACATCCAGACTTAAAACGCAGAAACAAATCCATAGCAGTTTTAAAAAAGGTTTAATTTGTTGAAATTTCATGCGGTAAATAATTCCGGCTAAAAGGAATATAAAAAACAAAACAAATGGAGAACAAAACTGGTTTTACGGTTTCAAAAAAGCAGGGAATTCATCATTGAAACCAGGCAAACGATTAATATAGTGTACCTGCAGACAGGAGTTATTACAGAAGGGTTTTGAAGATTTGATCGAAAAAGAAAAGCCTTTTAAAACTAAAAGGCTTTCTCAAATCATATTTTCTTTTTTGCAGTTGCCATGCGGTTGAAAGCTCTCGCCAGGGCGCCCTGGGCTCTATTGATATCCCATTGTTTTCGCCCTTCTGCGAGGCGTTTTTGTGCCCGCGAGATGGCTTGCTCCACCCGTGCAACATCGATTGCACCGGCTGCTTCAGCGGTTTCCGCCAGTACGGTGACTTTATCCGGCAGCACTTCGGCAAAACCGCCGGTTGTGGCGAATCGCCCATTGCCGGCTGCGCTTTCGTAGGTGATTTCACCAATTCGCAAAGCGACGACATAAGGCGCGTGCCCCGGCAAAACACCAAAATACCCCTCAGCGCCCGGAGCGACAAAAGAATCGACCTCACCGCTGAAGAGCTTGCTCGTCGGGGTTATTATTTCTAATCGAATATTTTTTTCTGCCATGAGCTTCTATTCTATTGAAATGAGTCCGTTATTGCATTTTCTTTGCATTTTCCATAGCTTCTTCGATGGTGCCAACCATATAAAAAGCCTGCTCAGGAAGATCATCATACTCGCCTTCAACGATGCCTTTAAATCCTCGAATCGTATCTTCGAGCTCTACGTATCGCCCGGCTGTGCCGGTAAATACTTCAGCGACGAAGAAGGGCTGGCTGAGGAAACGCTGGATTTTGCGCGCCCGGTTGACGACGAGTTTATCTTCATCTGAAAGCTCATCGATACCGAGAATTGCGATGATATCCTGCAAGTCTTTAAAAGTTTGCAATGTACTTTGTACATGACGTGCAACATCATAATGCTCATTGCCGACAACTTGCGGGTCGAGAATCCGCGAGGTTGAATCGAGCGGATCTACCGCCGGATAAATACCGAGCTCGGCAATTTGCCGCGAGAGAACGGTTGTCGCATCGAGGTGAGAAAATGTCGTTGCCGGAGCCGGGTCGGTCAAGTCGTCCGCCGGTACATAAACCGCCTGCACCGAGGTGATTGAACCCTTGTTCGTCGAGGTGATGCGCTCCTGCAAATTCCCCATCTCCGTTGCCAGCGTCGGCTGATAACCCACGGCCGAAGGCATCCGACCAAGCAGCGCTGAAACTTCAGAACCGGCCTGGGTAAAGCGGAACATATTATCGATAAAAAGCAAAACATCTTTGCCTTCTTCGTCACGGAAATATTCCGCCATGGTCAGCGCTGAAAGACCGACTCGTTGACGGGCGCCGGGCGGTTCGTTCATTTGTCCGAACACCAGGCTTGTTTTATCGATAACGCCGGATTCTTTCATTTCCAGCCAAAGGTCATTTCCCTCCCGTGTGCGTTCGCCAACGCCGGCAAAAACAGAATAGCCGCCGTGTTCTGTGGCGATATTGCGGATCAACTCCTGAATAAGCACCGTTTTACCCACACCGGCGCCACCGAAGAGCCCGGTTTTTCCACCTTTGGTGTAGGGTTCGAGCAAATCGATAACTTTAATACCCGTTACCAGAATTTCCGAACTCGTCGACAATTCATCAAAAGGCGGCGGTTCACGGTGAATCGGTTTGCGGGCTTTAACTTTGACCTCGCCGAGGCCGTCGATAACATCACCGGTGACGTTCCACAAGCGGCCGAGGGTTTCCTGACCGACGGGAACGCTGATCGGCTGGCCGGTGTTGAGAACCTCCTGCCCGCGAACTAAACCATCGGTGCTATCCATCGCCACACAGCGGGTTACTTTTTCACCCAGGTGTTGCTGAACTTCGAGGATCAGCTTTCCGGCATCCCCATGGTCAATTTCCAGGGCTGTCATGATTTCAGGAAGCTCGCCTTCGGTGAATGCAACGTCCACAACGGCGCCGATTACCTGAGTAATTTTACCTTTATTCATACAAACAATCCTTTAGTAAAATCATTCGTTATTATTTTAGCGCTTCTGCACCACCGACAATTTCACTGATTTCACTTGTAATCGCTGCCTGGCGTGCTTTGTTATAATGTAAAGTTAAGGAATCGATCATTTCCTGCGCTGCGTCTGTCGCCGATTCCATCGCGACCATTCTCGCACCCTCTTCTGCTGCATAAGATTCGAGCAACGCTTGCCATATTTGAATATTCACTGCGCTGGGGCAAAGAGAATTAAGCATTTCCACCGGGCCGGGTTCAAAAAGATAATCTCCATCACTTTGAGCCGTGGATTTATCTTCAGCCCGTATCGGCAGAACCTGTTTTAGATGGATTTCCGTTTTGATGGCGGAAACAGCAGTAGTGTAGAAAATTTTCACCATATCGGCCTGAGAGTTTAAAAAGCTCTGTTGCACCGCACGGGAAATCTCCAGAGCATCTTCGAGTTTCAGATTTTTAAACAATTGCCTGTAGCTTTTCACAACCGGATATTTCCGCCGGGTAAAATAATCAGCGCCCTTTTTTCCGGCTGCGACTATTTGAACCGACAGGCCATTCGCCATATCCTGGTCGATCACTTTCTGCGCTTCTTTAAAAATGCTGGAATTAAAACCACCGCAAAAGCCGCGATCAGCCGAAACGATAATATAGATGATGTTTTTAACCGCATCTCTCTCCTGAAAAAAAGGATTGAGCTCAACATCGACATTGGCTGACACCCGGGCTAAAACATCTGCCACGCCGCGGGCATAGGGCCGGGCTTGCTCAACCCGTTCCTGCGCCCGGCGCAATTTCGCAGCGGCAACCATTTTCATCGCTTTGGTTATTTGCTGTGTTTTCGCCACCGAAGTGATCCGGCGACGAATATCCCTGAGCGTAGCCACTTTTATTTAGCCTCAAACATGTTTGTGAATTCGGTGCACATTTTTTCCATCCGCTGACGCAGATCATCGGTGATGGCTTTGGATTTAGCCAGGTCTTTCATAATATCCGGATAGTTGGATTCAATAAAGGAGAAATAATCGGCCTGTATGGAGCCCAGCTTATCCACAGCGATATTATCGAGATAACCCTCTGAGCCAAGAAAAATAATCAGCACCTGCTTCTCAATACTCAACGGCTGGTACTGTGGCTGCTTCAGCAGTTCCACAAGACGTTCGCCGCGGCGCAACTGCTGTTGGGTCGTCTTGTCGAGATCAGACCCAAATTTGGCAAACGCCTCAAGCGCACGGTACTGTGCGAGATCGAGGCGCAAACTACCGGCAACCTGTTTCATCGCTTTCACCTGCGCATTTCCACCGACACGGGAAACGGAAATACCAACATTAATGGCCGGACGCACGCCCGAATAGAACAGGTCGCCTTCGAGAAAAATCTGGCCATCGGTGATGGAGATGACGTTTGTTGGGATATAGGCGGATACGTCACCAGCCTGGGTTTCGATGATCGGCAACGCTGTCAGGGAACCACCGCCGAGTTCGTCGCTCAGTTTTGAGGCACGCTCCAGCAAGCGGGAGTGCAGATAAAAAACATCGCCGGGATAGGCTTCACGGCCTGGCGGGCGGCGCAACAACAGGGAAACCTGACGATAGGCCCATGCGTGTTTCGATAAGTCATCGTAGATCACGACGCAATGTTTGCCATTATCGCGAAAATATTCACCCATGGCAGCGCCGGTATATGGTGCAATAAACTGCATCGGTGCCGGCGAAGCAGCCGGCGCATTGACGACAATCGTATAATCCATGGCGCCGTTTTCTTCCAACACGCGCACAACATTTGCAATTGTCGAATTTTTTTGTCCGATTCCGACGTAAATACAAAAAACATCAGTATCTTTCTGGTTAATGATGGTATCGACAGCGACAGCGGTTTTACCGGTTTGCCGGTCACCGATGATCAGCTCCCGCTGTCCACGGCCGATGGGTGTCATGCTGTCGATGGCTTTCAGGCCTGTTTGCAAGGGCTCGGTCACGGGCTGTCTTTGCACCACGCCAAGCGCTTTTCGTTCGAGCAAACCGGTATGTTCAGTATTGACCGGACCTTTACCATCGATGGGTTGGCCGAGGGAATTGACGACACGTCCGAGCATAGCATCGCCTACCGGAACTGACAGAATCCGTCCTGTCCGCTTGGCTATGTCACCTTCTTTAATCGCCATATCGGAGCCGAAAAGGACACAACCGACATTGTCTTCTTCCAGGTTGAGCGCCATACCGAAAACGCCGCCGGGGAACTCGACAAGCTCACTGGCCATGACATTTTCCAATCCGTAGACGCGGGCGATGCCGTCACCGACCTGGATGACTTCACCGACTTCACTGACGTCAACAGATTTTTCAAAGCCCTCGATTTGTTTCTTTATTAATGAAGTAATTTCTTCAGGGCGAATTTCCATGCTACACTGTGCCTCCTTACATTGAAAAGCCTCTGCATGGTTGATTTTCTTTCTGCGTCAGAAAATCATTTTTGAGAGATTATTTAAAATGATTTTGCTAAGCTTCAGCGAGCAACCGTTTTTCCAGTTGTTTCAGGTGATTGCTCAGGCTGTTATCATAAATTTTGCCGCCAAGCTGCAGGATCAACCCGCCGAGAATGGAGGCATCAACTTTGTTTTCAAGCTCAAAATCAGCATTGAACTGTTGCGCCAGATCAGTTTTCAGGCGTTGTATTTCACTTTTATTGATCGCCTGAGCTGAAATAGCAAGCGCGCGAATGCGATTGCAATGGTCATCGTAAAGCCGGACAAATTCTTCCGCGATTTCGGCAAAGATATTTTGCCTTCTTTTTTCCAGCAAAAAAACATAAAAGCGGATAAAAAGATCTGAGCATTTCTTTTTCAACCCCTTTTCCACGACCACGATTTTTTGCCTGACACCCTGTTCCGGGGAAAGAAAAAAATGACGGAATTGTGGATTTGTCTCAAAGGCTGCCGCGAATGATTTAACTTCTCCGGCAACCTGATCGATGATTTGCTTTTCAATTGCGAGCTCAAACAATGCTTTTGCGTAGCGCCGGGCCAGTACAACTGCTTTCAATTCAGCTCTCCTAAATCCTTAAAGGACTGATTAACCAACTGCTGATGTTCTTTATCCGACAACGCTTTACCGATCACTTTCTGTGTTGCGCTAATGGAAAGTTCAACAGCGAGTTTGCGGATTTCATCCAAAGCTTTGTCCTGCTCCAGCCTCACCTCTTTGCGGGCGCGTTCGATCAAAGCTGCCGCTTCATTACGTGCTTCTGTCATGATTTCTTCACGCACGGATTCAGCGGTTTTTTTGCCTTTGCTAATCAAACCTTGCACCTCAGCGCGCGCATTTTCCAGCATTTCTTTATTTTTCACAAGGGCTTCCTCTGCGCTTTTTTGTGCTTCCTCAGCTTTCGCAAGAGAATTCTTCAGCCGGGTTTCTCTTTCGTCGAGCACTTCGCCAACCGGTTTCCAGACGAATTTTCCAAGAACAAAATAAAGAATAGCAAAAGTGATGACCGTCCAGAACATCAGTCCTGTATCCGGAGTTAATAGATCCATTTCGGACGCCGTTATTTAATGGTTAACATGAGACAGACAACAAGAGCGATAACAGCAACACCTTCGATGAGCGCTGCGGTCAGAATCATAGCTCCACGAATATCATTGGCTGCTTCAGGCTGGCGAGCGATACCTTCCATTGCTGCAGCGGCAAGACGACTAATTCCCAGGCCTGCACCAATTACAGCACCAGCAGCTCCAAGTCCTGCTGCCAAATAAGCTAATGCGACAGATTCCATGAATCCTCCTCAAATCAGAGTATTTAAGTTGTGGTTTGTATATTTGTTTACCAATTAATGATCTTGATGTACGGCGGCGCCAATAAAAACGCCGGAAAGCAAAGTAAAAATATAGGCTTGTAAAAAAGCCACGAGTACCTCGAGCACTCCGATGGTCGCTGCGACGATCACCGGCGCAGGTGCGATGTAGTAACTTTTAAAAGTAAAGACCAGGCCGATCAACGATAAAATCGTAATATGGCCGGCGGTCATATTTGCAAAAAGTCGCATCGCCAGGGCAAAATGCTTGGCGATCAAACCTAAGATTTCAATGGGAAACAATACCGGAACAAGCCAGCCGGGAACGCCTCCGGGAATGAGTCCCTTCCAGTAACCAAATAAACCGTTGTGGCGCATGCCGGCGCCGAGAATCGTCGAAAGCGTCAGCAAAGTTAATGTTACGGTGACGGAGATATCGCTGGTGGCGGCGGCGCCTGCAGGAACCAGCCCCATGAGATTATTCATCAGGATGAAAAAGAAAACAGTGAGCAGGTATTTTTCGAATTTTTTACCTTCTTTGCCTATGTAATTATAAATGATATCCTGGCGTAAAAACTCGACAATCGCTTCGATTGTATGGGCAAAACGGCCATGGGGAACGATTTGCTTTTTACGAAATAAAGGGGTGAGAAAAATCAACAAAAGGGCGGAAGCGATCCACATCATGATCGTATGATAGGATATAGTCAAATCGATACCCAAAACTGTAGGCAGATGCACGACGTCATGATCGAGAACATGATGCATGAGTTCATCACCGCCGCCACCGTGTTGCTCCGAGGGATCTGTTGGCAAAATCATCGACAAAAGATTGTAAGCCAATATCATTTTTGTTTTCCACTCAATAGAAGGTTTTTTTGAATAAAGCGAATTTCAAACCACTGCAGGAATATATAATATATCAGTAAAGCGGCCAGGAATTCGATTATCTTTAGTTGTGTTAACTTAACTACAATTATTGCTGTTATGGCGACCACGAGCAGACGAATTCCCATGCCCATGAGCAGGGTTTTCATCAAATCCGTACCCTGTTTGTTGAGCGCGCGCTGATTGAAAACATAAGCCAGAATTATATTAAAAATACCAACCATGCCGCCTGATAATACAGACCAGAATGAGATCTGGCCCAGATAAATCTGCACAGGCCAGGCGACCAGAAGCAAAAAAATAACGCTATAGAGCAGGATTTTTGTGAGAAACCGGTAGAATTCAGACATCCTTTTCTTCTTCTGATCTGTTTTGATCTTTCGGTGGATATACCGTCCTGTACAACATCACGAAACCAGTTACCGAGCCGTAGATCAGCCCGATGATCATGAATAACGGGGAAAGCTCCAGCTTGTTATCCAGCCAGTAGCCAATCCCCAATCCAAAGAGGATTGAAAAAGCAAAACGTAATCCAAGGTCCATATAGGGGAGTTGCCCCATATCATAACTTTATATTATCCTGGTTAACGATTTAACTTTGTTTTAGTGGTACTTTTTTCGCAACCGGGGCGCTGAGCAACGATTTGCCGCTCATGTTGGAGCTGGATGCTTCTCCCTGCCCCATGGAGCAGACGCCTTCAAATATAGCGCCCTCTTCGATGACCAATTTAGCCGTTTTCAATTCACCCTGAAACAGCGAATGGGTTTCGAGGACTATTTTTCCGCTCGAGTGAACTTTACCCTGTACTTTGCCGCCGATAATTACATTTTTTGCAGTTACTTCACCTTCAACCTCGCCATCTTTGCCGACGGTGAGAGAATCTGCGGTGACGATGCGACCCTTCACTTTTCCATCAATGCGAATGCTGCTTTCGACTTTCAAAGTGCCTTCAAAAAAGGTCCCTTTGCCGACTATTGTGTTTAAATTCCCTGAACGTTCCATACTTCCGCTTTCCTTTTTACCCAGCATTATTCACCTCGTTTCTAAGTTGACTTTCTGCAATGCTGTTATTTTTATTCTGTTTGAAACTCCAGTATAAACCCCCTCGGGTCAACAGGCTCACCGTCTTTCCAGATCGCAAAATGTAAATGCGGCCCGGTGCTTTGTCCCGAATTTCCCAACAAAGCGATGGGATCATTTTTGCGAACATGGGTTCGTTCGGCAACCAGAATGCGGTTATTGTGCCCATAAAATGAAAAAATCTCATCACCATGGCTAATGATGATCAGATTGCCGAGCACAGAAGTCCAACCCGCAAATAGCACGATACCGTCCCCCGCCGCTTTAATATCGGTGCCGGCCTGACCGGCGATGTCGATACCGAAATGCTGATTGCTAAACAACCAGGAACGCATCTCGGGCCTGAAAAAATCAGTAATATGCCCTTTTTCAACCGGCAGAGCGGTGGGAATATTGGGCGTATACCGATGCGACGACTTCTTCCGCTGAATTCGCCAGGCCGGGTGGCTGACAACGGCCTTGCGGTTCCCGTTCGGCTGTGCTGATGGTTCATGATCAGGCGCTGCCATACTGTAAGACTCCGACGGCGTCAAACCTGAATCGCCGATATTTCGATAGGCCGCCTGCAAACTGCTCTTGCTTACGCCAAGTGCGTTTAACAAACGCTCTTGCATGCGTCTGTGGGCCTCAACCTGCTGCTCAATCTGGTAAATTCGCTGGTTATCTTTTAACAAGCGCACATTGTTTTCGATGAGCTCTGAATTTTTTTGGGCAACGCTGAACCATTTATAGTATGCAAAACCGCCGAGAAGTGCGTGAATAATTCCAGCGACGGCGAGCATGATGAGAAATTTAACGGTTCCCATGCTCAAACGAAAGGAATAAGGCTCCGAGTTACCATCCGGAATCAACAACACAGATATGGTACGTTTCTCTTTGCTTTTCAAAGCTGATTACCTTTCAGAACACTTTGGGCTGCTCAAACGAAGCACCAAGTATATCACTTCAATAAATAAAAGTCAATTAAAATTCGAATAATAAATCTATAATTCATCGTTTCTGAGCAGCAACAAATCGACTATTCTATCAAAGTCATTCTCGGAATAAAATTCAACCTGAATATTGCCGGCCCCGCCTTTGACATTCACATGAACCTGTGTACCGAATTTTTGACGAAGTTTACCTTCCAGTTCCGTCACTTCAGCCGGTCGTTCAGGAATGATCTTGCGAACTGAATCTTTCTTTGGCGTTCGCGATGATTTGACAAATTTTTCAGCCTGCCGTACACTCAAATTTTCTTTGAGTATTTTTTTCCACAACTGCTCTTTTAACACATTATCATCACAACTGAGAATTGCACGGGCATGCCCGGCGCTCAACTCACCATTAACTACGCTTTGCTGAATTGGCGCGGGCAATTTGAGCAAACGTAAAAAATTTGCCACGGTCGCCCGGTCTTTACCGACGTTTTTCGCCACGGCCTCCTGTGTCAGATGGCATTCATCGAGTAAGCGCTGGTAAGCGGCCGCTTCCTCAATGGGGTTTAAGTTTTCACGCTGAATATTTTCGATGAGCGCCAGTTCGAGCATGTCGGTATCGTTGTTAACATGCAGAACAAAAGCGGGGATTCTTTCGAGACCAAGTTCCTGAACTGCGCGCAAACGCCGTTCTCCGGCGATGAGCTGATAATTGTTGCCAAAAGGCCGCACGGTGATCGGGGTAATAATGCCTTTTTCGGCGATGGACTGCTTTAATTCTTCGAGCGCATCCGGGTTAAAATCGGTGCGTGGCTGAAATGGATTGGGGGAAATATTTGAAACGCTTATTTCTGACAGGTTTTCAACGTGCTGCTGGCCGGCGGGTGCATCAGGAATGTCCGGTATGAGCGCTGACAGTCCCTTGCCCAGTCTTTTGGTCGCCATTTTGTAAAACCTCTTTTGCTAAACTCATATAATTTTCACAACCCTTGGATACGGCATCGTATAACACGATCGGTTTACCAAAACTCGGCGCCTCGCTCAACCGGACATTACGGCCGACAACCGTTTCAAATACTTTATCATCAAAAAACTTGCGGATATCTTCCGCCACCTGCCGGCTTAAATTCAAACGAGGGTCAAACATCGTTAACAGAACCCCCTCAATTTCCAATCGGGGATTCAATACTTTCTGTACCCGGCGAATGGTATTTAACAGTTGACTCAAACCTTCCAGAGCAAAATACTCGCACTGAATCGGGATCAGCACAGAATCTGCTGCAGTCAAAGCATTTAGCGTCAGCAATCCCAGGGAAGGCGGGCAATCGATGAATATATATTCATAATCTTTTTTTAAACTCTTTAATGCTTCTTTTAAAACATGCTCGCGAGACATTTCGCCAACCAGCTCTATTTCGGCGGCTGCAAGTTGATTGTGCGAGGGGAGCAGGTCGAGATAGCCAAGTTCCGTACTGCAAATCGCACCATTAATATCTGCTTTCTCGATGAGAACTTCATAAATACTCTGTTTGGTATCCCGCGAATCAATGCCCAGGCCGCTGGTGGCATTCGCTTGTGGATCAATGTCGAGAGTCAGCACCGAATGCTCTGCAACGGCTATACTCGACGACAAATTGACTGCTGTCGTCGTTTTACCGACGCCGCCTTTCTGGTTCGCAATTGCGATAATTTTTGCCATGGTTTCTCCCTTAATCCATCATTCAAAGAGTTGCTAAGATAAACCTTCGGCTGTTGAAAATCAAGCGCTTTTTAACTCCCTGAATCTGCGGAGATTATCCGGGTCTCAGGCTGTTTTGAGGCAATAATTTTATAGAAATTTATTTTCTTAATAAAACTGGTTGGAATTGTAAAGCGACTGTCCGGAACGCCGTTCCAGCTTGATGTCCTGTAACGTTTGCGCTTTGATATTAATGCGGAAATAAAAACCTTTTGATACCCCCGCAGGATACCAGTTAAACGAAGCCTCCCAGCAATGCAAATCGCGATGAATGGACCAGGTTTGCTGAACGACCTGTTTCTTGCGCAAATCAAGTTGTCCGGAGAAATTAACACGCCAGTTGCGCGTCAACTGCAATTTCGCATTGCTCACTCGCAAATAAGCGGTTTTTGTTTTGTTGGCAGGGTTGAAATAATTGACATTGTATCGCAGAGCAAAACTCGCACCCCACGAAAGTTCTCCTTTATTGCCTGAAAAGGACGATCCCGCAGGATTTTCGCCAAACCCCGGATTCAAATCCAGGGTTTCTTCGTCATCGGGAGCACCCGCTTGAATTCCTTTTCCGCTTAAAGAAAATGAGGCATCCATATTCACGTTCGTCAAACGCAACCAGTGAAAAACAGCACCCTTGTTGCGGTCGAAGAGATAACGATCGCTCTCGGTTTTCGCCATCGCATCGAAGGCATAAGCGCTATGGCTTAATGCTGTTGTGAAACGAAAATTTCTCCCCGGGTTCGCGCTGATTCGCGTGGTGATGGCACTAAGTTTTTTGGTGCTTGCAGCCATATTATAACTGCCGCTCATGTTCGCGTTGAACAGCCTGATTTTCTTTTCCTTGTCGCCGTCTTTTACCTTTGCCTGAAAATCATTATCGACGCCAAAGGTGATACTGCCGCGTTTTTGTGCAGGTGTGCCTGAAAACCGGTCGTGACGCACGGTTCCGCCATCAGCATCGACGACATCGGTGTAGTAACCCCATTTTCCCTGTGAAAAATCCGGTGCATAACTGAAGCCGATGCGTGGCTTCATCACATGCCGGAGGGCCAGCAAAGAGCCGATTTGCGGCTGAAACATACCGTAGAGCTCCGTGCTTGCATTGGCGCTGTAATTAAAGGTCAACCGGCGGGCAAATTTTTTCTGTTCCGACCGGGCAAGGGTAGAATCTTCATAAACAAATTCCCGGTCAAACCAGTCCTCCTGAAAACGCATTGCCTGACTCAGCTTCAAAATCCCAAAAAATTTTCCGGGATAGCTGATATTAATGCTGCCGGCAGTTTTGGTAAAACTGCGTTGGTCATCTTTAAAAATGCGGATCGGTTCTACATTGTAAGGATCACCGTTCTGTGACAAACTATCGTCGTCAAAATAAACCGTATCATTGCGGGTTTCGAACAGCGACTTGGTATAGGTGCTGGAAAAACTGGTGTTAAAACCATAGGTGATGGTCTCCCACCAACGCTGCTCTCTCGTCTCTTTCTTGCCCGGTTTCCGGCTTCTCCCCAGCCCCCGTTTCTGTTCACCCGCACGTGAAAATAATGGTCGGGTGGCAAAGTTAAATGAAATCTGCGGTAGATTGCGGCGCAAGGGTGTGTTGCTATTGTCATCCAGATCGCGGGTTTCGGAAAACGACAAATTGAGGCTATTGCGCCCTAGTCTTTTGCTGTAAGTCGCCTGCGAAATAATTTGCCGGTTCAGGCGCTGATTGGGATCAAAATAAAAATCTTTGTAATAGCTGTTATCACTTTGAAATTGCCCACTCATCGAAAAACGCGAAGTTTTGTCGATGGTTTGACTATGATTAATGTTTAAATTCCAGCGACGCTCTACCCGGCCGGAAGAAAAATCTTTTCGGGTCAGCGAACCGTCTATGCGTCCGTTAAAAGCATAGCGACGCTTATAATTCAAACCGCCGCGAAAGAGCCAACCCGATTGATCATAATAATCCGCTGTTACTTTGGCATCGAGATAATCATTTATCGCCCAGTAGTAACCGAGGCCCTTCAGAAATTTTCCTTCAGTTGTACTCTGACCGTAGCGCGGAATCAAAATACCGCTTTTGCGACCGGATTTTGTGGGGAACATGGCGAAAGGTAGATACGCCAGCGGAATTTTCCCGAAAAATAAAACGATAGGTTTGGCGATAACCCGTTCGCCGGCAATCAACTTCATGCGCCGCGCCCAGAAATGGAAATGAGGGCCTCCCTCATTATCACAGGTCGTGTACGTTCCTGAAGTGACATTGAAAACTTTTTTATTCACTCTTTTGATCTGACTGCCGGTGTTAAATCCGCCATCCATTTCAGCTCGACCTTTGGTGATGATGCCTTTTTGCGTATCAAAACTATAAACCATGCGCTCGCCGGTAATTTCCTGCTGGCCGTCATTAAAAACCGGATACTGGCTTGTTTTTACGGTGATACTGTCATGTTCTGTGTCTGCCAGAACAGAATCGACGGCGACACGCAAAGTCTCGGCCAGGGCTTCAGCAATCAAAGTGCGCGTTTCCTGGTTGACCTGAATCTTCCCGGCTTTAATTTCCATTTTTTGATATTTGACAACAGCATGATCCGTCAGATATAAAATGCCTTTTTTGACGTCATTATCAAAAAATCGCGCTTCATAATAGATTGGTGCATCGAGATCGCTTTTTTTATTCTCGATGTTTTGACGATGCTGAATTTTTTGTGAAAATGTAGTAGAATCCGGGGAAACGGCAGGAATAAAATCTTGCTGCTGCGCCAATAAAAGTGCAGACGTTGATAGCATCAAAACCGGCAGCCCGGCGGCAATTATCTGCCAGGGAGATATTTTGGTCGATTTCTGCACGAATTTATTATTCTTTCCCATCATCAGCAAATAATTTTTTATACGCTGTCCACCAGTATTGCAGGCGTTCACGAATCGTCTGTTCTCGCCCGCGGCCGACCGGGCGGTAATAAATTTTATGCTTCAATTGATCCGGCAAATATTGCCCGGCAACGAACCCGCTCGGATGATCATGCGGATAGTCATACCCATCACCGTAACCTTCTTTTTTCAATAAATCCGTCGGTGCATTGCGCAATTTGAGCGGAATGGGCGGCAGCAGTCCTTTGCGCACATCATCTAAAGCGGCATTAATTGCCATGTAAGCTGCATTGCTTTTGAGCGCTGTAGCGAGATAGGTCGTCGTCTGCCCGAGAATAATCCGTGCTTCCGGCATGCCGATTTTATGAACCGCCTCGAAAGCCGCATTAGCCAACACCAGCGCAAAGGGGTCGGCATTGCCGATATCCTCACTGGCGAGCACGATGAGTCGCCGCGCGATAAAGCGCGGTTCTTCGCCCGAGTCGATCATCCGGGCGAGATAATGCAACGCTGCGTTGGGATCACTGCCGCGAATACTTTTGATGAACGCCGAAATAGTATCGTAATGCGCTTCACCTTTTTTATCATAGCGCTGCGTATTCTGCTGAAATGCCATCCCGACTGTTTCCGCCGACACGTTGATCTTTTCAGCATCTTTCGGGGCGGCGAGAAAGCAGGCCAATTCAAACCCGTTGATCAGTTCCCGCGCATCACCATTTGAAAATGAAATCAGCAGGTCTATTGCCTTTTCCTCAATGGTTATCGTGCCGCCATAACGCTCTTTAAACCGCTTGACAGCATTCTGCAGAATTTCCCGCAGATCATCTTTTGATAGTTTCCGCAGTGTTACAACCCGGCAGCGCGAGAGCAGGGCGGAAATCACTTCGAAAGATGGGTTTTCCGTCGTCGCACCGATAAAAAACAGCGTACCGTCTTCGACGCTGTGCAGCAAAGCATCCTGCTGCGATTTATTAAACCGGTGAATTTCATCGATAAAAAGAATGCTGTTATGACCGAGTTTTTTGCGTGCTTTTGCATTTTCGATGACTTTTCTGATGTCGGCGACGCCGCTGGTTACAGCACTCAAGGCGATAAATGCTGCATTGCATGATTTGGCAAAAAGCCGCGCCAGCGTTGTCTTGCCGGTTCCCGGCGGCCCCCACAAAATAATCGAAAGCGCGCGCTGATTCTGCATTAACGTGTGCAGAATTTTACCCGGCCCTACGAGATGTTTCTGTCCAAAAAACGCTTCCAGTGTTCGGGGACGCATAAAATCAGCAAGCGGTTTGTCCTGCTGGTTCTGTTCATTTGGTTTTGTGAATAAATCCATAATTTTTAGAAGAAAAGTATGCGCTTATTGATTTCAATACAAATAAACTGTACGCAAGTATGCAATCATTTTGCAATAGAGACGGCATAACTTAAAAATTCTGAACAAATAAACAAGCTCCCTGTTGTTTGTACGCCGGGTCGTATTTAATAGGCAGCAGCGAAAATTATATCGCAGGCATCCCTGCTGTGCAAAAACGGCTTGAGCGCCTCGGCCGAAGATCGGTATTTGGCGACCAGGCAGTCATGCGTTGCACGATCCACGACAAAGGCTTCATTCAAACCGGTCAATATTCCGTAGAACCTGCCCTTGACGTATTCTCCCAAAGGCTGTCCGGCTTTGCACGAGTTTTTTAAAAGCCTGATCCATCCTGTTTCTGAGCATCCTCCTATTTGCAGGATTCGTTTCGTGGAAATACCCGGCTTTAAGTGCGACGCACTTGCCCGTACAACGAGTGTTGTATTTTAGAAAATACTGCACATAGAACTCGTAAAGTGCGTCGCACTTCCTGTCTTATAACCTAGGTTCGGCAGGGGTTTGATTTGCCGGATGTCATCCTCATTCGTGATAAAGATTAAAAAGGCATGTCGTTCACATTCTCTACCCTGATAGCTACATAAGAAAAAGAAACCCCCGGAATTCCGGGGGTTTTACACAACTCAATCGACCCGGTTCGGATCGTTCCAGTAAAAGAGCGTCAAGCCTTCCGGCGTGCCGAACCAGATATAATCATCATCGAGTAAAACTTCCCGCACCGTATTGCTCGGCAATCCATCCTGTTTGGTATAGCGTACCCAGTTTCGTAGACGACGGTTGAGTTTAAAAACCCCGCGATCGGTCGCCGCCCAGACGGATTGCGCATTGGCGGCCATCGCATAAATCGGCGAATTGATGTCGAGATTGCGCTCCGGCAGCCCAAGCCACTCTTTTTTTTGTGTATCGAAGGGGAAAATGCCGCGTGTCGTGCCGAACCAGACCTCCGAACCATAGGAGGTTACGGCTGTAAATCTTTCTCCGTTCGGTGCATCGACATCATAGACAAAACCGCCTGTGTCGGTTTTGGTATCATAAACATAAATACCATAATCCGTCGCCGCCCATAAAATATTATTGGCAATTTCGATATCCAGCACACGCGAAAATTTCAGATCATCGGCGCCGACGATATAAACGACAAGCGTATCCGTGCGCAATGTTTTCAAATCTATGGCATTGAGTCCGCCCTCGGAAGCAACATATGCGGTGCTGCCGGAGACCGCAACATCAAAAACATTTTCATGATTCAAGCCTTCTGCTGTCGATAACCGGGTCCATTCGTTTTTAGTTTGATTGAAAATGCTTATTCCAAAACGGGTCGCGAAAAAGACAAAAGGTCCGCCTACAGTCATTCGGTGAATTTCATCGGTGAGCAAATTGGGAATGTAGTCTGATTCAAAATACTGCCATTTTTCATCGACCTGATCCCAATAGGTGATACCCGCCAAATTTTGATCCTGGAACGATGAATTATTGCGATTTTCGCCGGCAATCCACAATCCGGTTTTATCAAGTGCGATTGCCCGTACATCTTTACTGAAAAGCCCATAATTCAAAAAAGAGAGCTGCAGCGCGCGAATATCGCCAAACAAAGCGCCAAACCCCCAGCTTCCAATCCACGATTGAAACCATTTATCATGCAAACGAACTGTGACCGGCGATTTGTGCAAACGGCTATCCTGAATGACGCCGTTATATAAAAAATGATAACCCGGATCCATAAAATATGAGGGAAATTCACCTTTCGGTGCCGTGCGATAACCGCTCCACACAATTTGCTCACCGTCGGAACGCGCATCGTAGGGCCGTAACCAGCTACCGGTATTACTGCAACTGAACAATTCACCGTCGCTCATCTCGAAAATGGCGCAACAGCGGCTGAAACCTATGGCGACAACGGCACCATGTTTCGCGATATCACGCTCTGTGAAAAAATAATTTGCCCATTGCTCCGAAGATGGAGTGTAGACTGAAACCGCCGAGGGCGTGGCCGCCCAGAGCAGGGAGGTGTTGTCATCGAACGCCACAGCTTTCACATCATTTTCCGCCAGCCCGCTGCTGATTGTGAAGGGGAAATCCCACTGTTTTTGCCAGTAATCATATCGCGTTATCCCGCCTGTAGTGCCAAAGTAAACATATTGCAATCCGAGTGCAATCGAAGTGATAAAACGTGTTTGTCCGTAAGTAATCCAGTCCCCCTGTTCATATTTCGTATTGGTGCCGCGAATGGGTGATTCATCATTCTGTGCGTAACAGAGGTTAATAGTTAATAAAAAAACAAGAAAAAGATGCAAACAAAATTTCATAACGCTCCTGAGTAATCAGTTAATATTCTGTCAAAATCAAATTTAATGGATGCGAAATCTTCTCAGCTTTTTATGTAAATTTGCTCGGTCCGTCACTAATTTCCGCGCCATTTTGCTGATATTGCCGCCACATTCGTCGTATGTTTTTTGCAATAATCCAGCTTCAAACGCCTCGAGAGATTAGCGCAAGGTGCGTGTTTTTCGTTGTTGTGCCGGACGCTCCACCGTTCCACCCGTGCTGCGATATTGTATATCCGGCTGGATATCCCGCAGGATTGCGGCATCGATTTCAGGCCCGGCTACCATAGCAGAGATACGTTCGACTAAATTATACAGCTCTCTCACGTTACCCGGCCAGTTGTAGTTCCACAGTAAATCGATCGCATCGGACGATAACTTTTTTCGCTCAAAATGATTGGTTTGCTGAAAATATTCAAACAGCAGCAGAATATCCTGTTGCCGTTCGCGCAGCGGCGGAACATGCAAGGGGATGACGTTCAGACGGAAGTACAGATCTTTGCGAAAGTGACCAGAAGTGATTTCAGCGCGCAAATTCTTGTTGGTCGCGGCGATAATGCGCGTATCAAAAGCCACCGGCTGCCGGCCACCAACCGGTAAAAATTGATTTTCCTGCAATACACGCAGCAATTTCACCTGTGTTTCAATCGCCATGTCGCCAATTTCATCGAGAAACAGGGTGCCGGTGTGGGCATGAGCGATGAGGCCTTTTTTCTGTTTTACCGCCCCCGTGAATGCCCCCTCTTCATAACCGAATAGTTCGCTTTCAATCAGCCCCCGCGGAATAGCAGCACAATTCACCTTGACAAACGGCATGTCGGCGCGTCGGCTCCACTGATGAATGGCCTGTGCAACAAGTTCTTTTCCCACGCCATTTTCTCCGGTGATCAGCACCCTGGCATTGGTTGCTGCTGCTTTTTTTATATCGCGCTGCAATTGCTGCATGACATTTGAATTGCCCACCATTTTTCCCACCGGCAATATTTCATTGGCGGCCTCCAGAGCTGCCCGGCTTTTTTCAGCTTCAATTTGCCATGCGTAAATTTCATCGGCAATTAGCCTGACCGACAGCGGAGAAGGCAGAATATTCCAGACACCGCTGCGGATTAACGGAACGACGAAGTCGAGTTTGGTATTTTGTGAAAAGAGAATAATGCGAGTGGAATCGTCGGCTGATTTAAATTGATCGATTGTCCTTTTTGCCGCCGACGCGTCTCTCCCGATATCGGCGAAAACCAAATCCCATTGGCCTGTACGGGCGGCGGTAGCGGTTGTAAAAACTTCGCAACCACTCATATTTTCAACAGAAATGCATAAATTTTTAGCCAACTGCCCGGGAACCCCAATGAGCAGCACTTTAGCCCGCCATGGTTTCAATCGACCACCCCTTTAAATCGGCAAAATATTTTAATTTTTCAGCGTTTGCGACCGACGCACGCGACCATAAAATAACTTTGTCATTTTCATAAGTGCGTTCGGTAACCTCAGCGAGGGTGTATATTTTTGCCATCGATTCACCGTCAGCCGCATCAAGTGTAAAACGGATCACCTTTTCACCTGCACGAATGAAATTATTTATTTTTTCTTTCAAATCATCGAGGAACATTTGCCTGTCGGCAGAAATAAAAACAGCCGGCGCATATTTCTCGCGCATGGCATGGATCAGGTTTTTATTCTCCAATACATCAATTTTGTTAAAAACATACAGAACCGGGGTATCGTCGAGTTCGAGATCGTGTAAAACAGATCGTACCGTTTTAATTTGTCCTTCAAAATCCGGGTGCGAGATATCGACCTGGTGCAGCAGAAGGTCGGCTGCAAGTGTTTCTTCGAGTGTGCTGCGAAAGCTGGCGACGAGATGGTGCGGCAATTTTCGAATAAACCCGACCGTGTCGATCAGCACAGCCGATTTGCCATCGCTGAACTGCATTTCACGAACAGTTGCATCAAGCGTGGCAAAAAGCCGGTTTTCAACGAACACACCGGCATCCGTTAAAGCATTGAGCAGCGTTGACTTCCCGACGTTTGTATATCCGACGAGCGCAGCTTTGTAGACATCACTACGGTTCCGGCGCCGCAGTTTCCGCTGTTTTTCGATTTTTTCCAGGTCTTGTTCGAGATTTTGAATTCGCCGTCTGATGAGCCGACGATCGACTTCCAGTTGCGTTTCACCGGGGCCACGTGTTCCAATGCCGCCAACTTGCCGCGAAAGGTGGGTCCAGGCTCGGGTTAAACGCGGCAGGGAATAGTGGAGCTGTGCCAGTTCAACTTGCGTGCGCGCCTCGCGAGTTTGCGCCCGATTGGCGAAAATATCGAGAATCAAAGCGCTGCGATCGATGACTTTTTTATCGAGAAGATTGCTGAGATTTTTTGTCTGCGCCGGTGTGAGATCATCATCAAAAATAATCACTTGCGCCTTTAATTCCTGCGCCACATGCGATAGATATTCCGCTTTGCCGCGGCCGATATAATAGGCTGAATCGAGTTTTTTGCGATCCTGAACAATCGTATCGACAACTTGCGCCCCGGCAGTATCAGCGAGCTGTTCCAGCTCATTTAAATGCTCCTCAGTCTCCCAGCGATCGGCATGCACGCCGGAAACACCAACCAAAATAGCTCTTTCTTTCTCGACAGTTTTTAATTCTTCTAACATAAATCCTCTGATTCTAATTCTCTGCAGGTCGCGCCCGGTAAACCAGCATCTCGATCAATAAGCCGGCCAGGGCAAGCGCTAAAAAAAACGACCATATTTCTACGCCATCACGTGCTCGCTGGATCACTTCAATACTGTTTTGATCTGCATCGATGAATTCAATATTTGCTTCCGGGATGGCGTTTTCCAGCGCAGTTTTTGCCATTTGCGGCTGCAGCATTTCCTCGATATTATAATTCGCTGCCCAGGTAAAGCGCACCGATTCATTCTCAAATAACTGATAAAACCCGGCAACTGATGTTTCGCGAATCACCAGTTTGTATTTGCCCTTTTCAACGGCCGGTTTTAAATACATTTTTATACCGCGGGGATTTTTCGCGGTGAATGCAGTGGATTTTCGCCGATCTATCAGAGCTTCCGCACTCGTCCCGACAGATATTTTTGCGAATTCATTTTGGCTGTGTTGCGCCGCAAGGCGCATCATTCTATCGATGAGCGGTGCAAACAATGCTTTGTAAGCAAAATCCGACCAGGCGTCATCTCCCGCCGTCAGACAGGCGAAAACCACCCCGGGAAATCGCGTATTTTGCAGCAGCAGCGGACTGCCGTTTGAATACTTTATCAAAACGCGACTATCGGCATGCGGGCGCAAAAGTGGGGCGAATCGAAATACCGGACTGTCGATTTGCCGTGCATTTTTCTGTGCCTTGAAAATACCCGTAAAAAGGGCGTTCTCAAATTCAATATCGCCGAGGCGCAGGCTGCCGGAGTTTCCATCGGCATTGCCGATGGTCTCAATCACCGAGCCAAGGTGCAAGCGGCTAAATATCGTACGTTGATAATTTCTCAAATCGACGTCATTGCCAAGAAAAAGCAAAAAGCCGCCTCCCCGACGCACAAATGCTTCAATTTTTTGCATGCCGGCCGCATCGAAAGCAGGCACGTTACAGGAGATCATCACATCCTGACCTGCAAGATTTGCCACGATAAACTGGTCCGGCTGCATTTCGGTAATTTTAAACTGGTTCTTATTGCCGCTGTTTGCCAGTGCATGGCGAATAAAACGGCTTTCTTTTTTATCGCGAGTGAGAAGCAAAACGTCTATTTCAGAAAAAATCGAAAATAAATTATAGACGCTGTTATCCTGTTTTAACTGGTCGTTTTCAGCAATTGCTTGCAGTTTGAAAAGGCCTGCCGTTGGCGGAACAAACTTGAATTGCACTCGTTTTTCCCGCCCGACTTTCAATGATACTGCGGTTTGCGCCACCCGTTTCTCATTGACAGAAAGCGTAACAATACGATTTTTTTCATCGAAATCACCGGTATTGAGGATACGCGCCTGCACTTCGACGACATGGCCTGCCGCAAAGATATTATTTTCCAAATTGAGCTCAGCAACGGAAAGATTGTGCATTTTTTCTTTCGATACATCAAAAAAAATGAGCTGAACATTCTTAAGCAGGCTGCTATCGAGGCTAAACCCGGCAAACTTACGGTCGGAAAAGATAAAAACATTGCTGTTGAGATTTTTTTTCTCATCGATAAAATTCTCTGCGAGTTGCAATGCCGACAGCAACCGGCTTTCGCCATCAGTTTGTACGATTTGTTTGATCGCCGTTTCGATGCGTGTCGTCGCGGGCTGATGGTTTGTCGCCAAAAGCACCCGGGCTGTGGTCGCCATCTCGACAACCGCAATATCATCGCCGGGTTCGAGGAAGGAAATCAACTGCATAGCTATGCTTTTGGCCTGCGCCAGCAGGCTTTCGCCCTGGTATGTCGCTGCCATCGACAGGGAGTTATCGAGGATGAAAACCGTTGTCGATTTTGCTTTTTTTCCCAGGTTATAGTTTTCTGTTTTCAGGGTTGGGCGCATAAAAGCCAGGGCAATGCATAAAATAATAAGTGTGCGCAAAAGCAATAGCAAAATTTGTTTCAGGCGCACTTGTCTGATTTTGGCTTTTTGCAGGCGCTTTAGAAATTGTAAGGTGCTGAACTGGACTGTTTTTAATTTCTTGCGGGTGAGTAAATGGATGAGCAGAGGAATGGCCGCTGCCAGCAGCGCCCAGGCAAAAAAACTATGTAGAAATGTGAGCATCTATTTTTTTTTCATTGAAATAGAGGAAGCAGATAAATTCGTAAAATTTTAAAATGGGTTATTCTGTTTTGTCGGGATTAAATGAACAACAAAACTCCTGAAAAAGCCCTTTATTTATAGACAGCAAAAAGCGGTATTAAAATCCAAACTTTTTAAAAAAGCCAAATCCTTTTATTGCTTTAGATGGTGGCACGGGCAATGGTTCGAGTATGCGAATTTCCAGGCCTTGCATGGCTTTAGCCGGGTTCTGGTTGAATAATACGTCAGCTGTCTGCTCGCCGCAGCGCTCGACAATGCGGCGATAGGCCTCTTTCATCACGATGGGGCGTCGACGCGTATTATGGCCATCACTGCCAACAAAATGGATGAGTCGTGCATCGAGCAAACGTTCCGCCATTTGTCTGACTTCTTCGCCGAAATCCCCGGTGATGCTGCCTGCATTAAGTTGCAGCATAACGCCGCGCTGTACAAATTCGAAGGCGCGCTGTGGTTTGTTGATGATGCCGAGATTGCGCTCCGGATGCGCCAGAACAGGCGTGATTTTGTCGATGATAAACTCAAAAAACTGGTCATCCACATAACGTGGAATACCCTGCATGGGAAATTCCACCAGAAAATATTTTTTATTATCATTATAAGTTGAAATACGGTGATCCAGCTTAATTCCGTGCTGATAAAAAATTTCCGCTCCGAGATGAAAATTCAAACTCAATTTTGCCCCGGCAACCCGCTCTTTTAATTCTTCATATTTTTCAATGATTTCGTTTTCCAGCTCATAGTCCTGATCGCTTAAGACATGATGTGTAATCGCAATATCAGTTGTGCCGTCTTCATAGGCCTGATAAACCATGTGCATGGTTTCATCCCAGTCTTGGGCGCCGTCGTCAATTCCCGGTAAAAGATGGGTGTGAATATCATAAATATGCATAAATTAATAAATCCTGAGCACTAATATTGTCGTGTTACTTTTTGGTCTGCGGCACGTGGATCGCCTCGGCAAATTCACTAATCATGTGATGGTTGTTCCTGTTCTCAAAAAAATTACCGGTGACGATGAACGATGCGCCGGCAAGGACTCTTTCCCTGGCTGCTTCAGGTTCACGGATACCGCCGCCAACGATAACAGGAATATCGACATACTTCGCCACTTTCCGCACCATTTCGAGGGGAACCGGCTGTGCGGCGCCACTACCGGCTTCCAAATAAATCAGCTTCATTCCCAATATTTGAGCAGCAAGCGCTGTTGCCCGCGCAATATCGGGTTTGTCCGATGGAATGGGACTGGTATTGCTCATATATTCTGCACTGGTATAATTACCGGATTTGATCAACATATAACCCGTGCTCAATGCCTCAAGGTTGATATGTTTGATGATTGGGGCCGAGCGCACCTGTTGCCCGATGAGATAATCCGGATTTCTGCCGGAGATAAGGGAGAGAAACAGAATGGCATCCGCATAATGGGATATCTGCATGGCGCTGCCGGGAAAAATGATAACCGGAATATTCACCACAGCTTTCACGGCTTTGATCAGCGCGTCAAAGCCGGAGTTGATCAAAATACTGCTGCCGACGAGCAAGGCGTCGACGCCGTTTTCCGCCGCTTTCACCGCAAGATCCACAACTTCCGGCAACTGCAGCCTGTCGGGGTCGAGAAGAAGAAAATAGCCGGCACCTTTTTCCTGTCTGATTTTATCTAAATATTCACTAACATTCACGGCAAGACCCGAACTAAGCGATGTTAACCCAATGCATCCTGGATGATTTCCGGCACAGCAGCCAGCGCTGTCTCGATTTTCCCGGCATCCTTTCCGCCCGCCAACGCCATATGCGGGCGCCCCCCACCCGTGGCGCCTGCTTGCGCTGCTATCTTTTTGATGAGATCACCTGCACGCAACTTTTTCTCCTGAATCAAATCATCAGTCACGATACAAACGAAGGAAACTTTGCCGTTAATTTCAGCGGCGAGCACACCAACACCAGACTGTAACGATTCGCGCAAGCCGTCACTCATCGATTTCAATTCATTGACGTCTACAGCCGTCACTTTTTGAGCAACGAACTTTACACCGGCGGTTTCTTTTGCAGCCGCGGCAAATTGATCGACTTCTCCCTGAGAGAGCTGTTGTTTTAAATAACCTAATTGCCGCTCCAGCATTTTTTTCTGTTCAAGAAGCTCCTCGACACGGGTTTCGATGGCCTCACTGCGGCATTGCAGTAAATTCCGCAATTTTTCCTCACGCCGGCGGTCTGCCTGCATTTGCGCTGCCGCGACTGCACCGGTCACTGCCTCGATGCGGCGAATTCCGGCGGCTGTTGAGCCTTCGCTGATCATGCGAAACAGACCGGCCTGTCCAGTGGAATTCAAATGCGTTCCCCCACAAAGCTCCCGACTGTAATCACCGATCTGAATAACGCGTACGACATCACCATACTTTTCCGAGAAAATTGCCATCGCGCCCATTTCGCGCGCTTTGTCGAATGAAGTTTCGAAGTATTATACCGGCAAATTTTTTTGAATCTGCTCGTTGACTTTGCCTTCTATTTCTTCCAATTGTTCCGGCTCAATTTTTTGAAAATGGGTGACATCAAAGCGCAGGCGATCGGGTTCAACCAGACTGCCCGCCTGAGAAACATGCCTGCCGAGCGTATCACGCAAAGCTTTGTGCAGCAGGTGAGTCGTGGTATGATTTCGAGCTGTAGAAAGACGCCTGGCGACGTCGACACTGGCTTTCACTTTGGCCTTCCGGGGAAATTCTCCCGCTAATCGACCAATATGCACAATGTGTGATCCCATTTTTTGCGTATCCATGACGTCAATTTGAAAACCCAGGCCTTCGATGATACCACGGTCACCGGTTTGCCCGCCGGATTCGGCATAAAAAGGCGTCTCGGACAATGTCAGATAAACCATATCTTTTTCCTGGCGGATACGGCGAATTTCGGTATCTATAGCCAGCGATTCATAGCCGATGAAGTGCGAATGATGCCCGGCGGAAAGCGCATCCCATTCTTCCGGGTCCTGCGTGATGGCGATAGCAAATTTACCTGCCCGGCGCGCCCGCTCTCTTTGCTGCTCCATCGCTTTATCGAATCCGGCAACATCAACCTTCAGGTTTTTCTCTTTTGCCATCAGTTCTGTCAAATCGAGAGGAAAACCAAAGGTATCATAGAGCCGGAAAGCATCTTCACCGCTGATTTCCGTGCTAGCACTTTCTTCGAGTTTGCTGATAATTTTGGCAAAAACATCCAATCCTCTGTCGAGCGTGTGGTTAAAACTCTCTTCTTCAGACTTGATCACCTGTGAAATGTACTGCGCCCGTTCGACGATCTCCGGAAAAACATCTCCCATCGTCTCAACGAGAATAGAGGTCAATTTGTAAATAAAAGGCTCCTGCAGACCAAGGTTGCGGCCGAAACGAGCGGCACGGCGCAACAACCGACGCATGACATAACCACGCCCCTCATTTGAGGGAATAGCGCCGTCAGCGATTGAAAAAGTCAGGGCACGAACATGATCGGCGATCACGCGGTGGGCCATGCCGTTTTCAGAATAGGCAATACCCGAAAGCCTGGCAATCGCATCGATAAGCGGAGTAAAAATGTCGGTGTCGTAGTTTGAATTTTTGTTTTGAATCACTGCAACAACACGCTCGAACCCCATGCCCGTATCCACATGTTTTTCCTTCAGAGGCGTCAGGGCGCCATTCTTTTCCCGGTTATACTTAATGAAAACCAGATTCCACAACTCGATAAAACGGGCATTTTCTCCGTTTACACCTTCAACAGGGTCATCGAAAACTTGCGCTTGCGAAGTGAGATCACCGGTGTCAAAATGAATTTCCGAACACGGGCCGCAAGGTCCGGTTGCACCCATTTCCCAAAAATTGTCTTTTTCATCGAAACGCATCACACGTTCCGGTGCAATATCTGTCAGCTCAATCCATAATCCTGCGGCTTCATCATCCGTGCGGAACACCGTGACAAACAGGCGTTCTTTGGGCAATTTCCACACTTCAGTCAACAGTTCCCAGGCGAATTCGATGGCTTCTTTTTTATAATAGTCACCGAAAGACCAGTTACCGAGCATTTCAAAAAAAGTATGGTGAAAAGTATCAAAGCCGACATCTTCCAAGTCGTTGTGTTTACCACTGACGCGAATGCATTTCTGCGTATCTGCGACACGGCGATTTTTCGGCTCTTCGAGGCCGATAAATATATTTTTAAATTGATTCATTCCCGCGTTGGTAAAGAGCAGGGTTGGATCATCGAGCGGCGCCACACTGGCGCTGGGGACGATCGTATGGCCTTTGCTTTTGAAAAAATCGAGGAACGAGCGGCGTATTTCTGATGCTTTCATTTGTTTAATCCAAACTTCGCTGTAAACGAGAACTATGATTTATGCTTTGTGTTGTTTTACCGGTATTAAATTATTTTCATTAGAAATAAGTTGGAGGAAAAACAGGGCCTTCAGGCAGAGAGAAAGATACGAAATGTGATACTTAATACAAAGTAATTTTGCGTAACAAAAGCGCCGCATTCATTATGAAAAAATTTAGCAGTGCAGTACCTTGCGAATAGTATCCCACGAGAACCCCCGGTTTTTTAACAACTGTATTTTCTTTTTCTCGGCGATTTTTTCATCGAGCCGGGAATATGTTTTCTCCTTTTTTCGCAGGGCGCGATGCGCCAGCTCTTCTTCTGATGTTGCCGAAAAAACGATATCGGCAATATCTTCAGCAATGCTGCGCTCAATACCGTAAAATTTAAGCTCATGCAGCAACATCATTTCTCCCATCGGTTTCGTCAATAAACGAGAGCGACAAAAAGCCAGAGCAAAAGCACGGTCGTCAAGGTAATTTTCCGCTCGCAGCCGGGAAATTACTCTCACAGCAACTGATTCGTGAAAATCTTTTTGCAGCAGTTTCTCTCGCAAGCGGGCGCTGCTATAAGCCCGGCGCGCCAATGCGCGATATGCATAAACCAGCGCCCGGCGAAATTCTTCTTTTTCTAAAATTGCCTGCTGTATTTCGGCTGTCAGAAATGCCCCCACCTGCAACTGATGAGAGCTTAGTATTTCTTTATCAAAGCCAAACCTGAATTCGCCATCGATATACAGGGAAACCCGCTCCGGATTTTTCTTTTGTGTCTCTATTTTTGTAATCACCCCGGGTTTTAAATTGTCAGAATCCATCAGTCGTAAAAATTTGCTATTCCTTTTTCGGCTCCGTTATTTGCAGCGGTTTCAGTCCGAGAATTTCGCGAACTTTAAGTTCGATCTCATCTATGATTTCCGGGTTTTCCCTGAGAAACCGTTTCACGTTTTCCCGCCCCTGGCCGAGGCGTTCTTCACCGAAAGAAAACCAGGTTCCACTCTTGTTGACAATATCGTGGTTTACGGCGAGATCGAGCAGGTCTCCCTCGAAAGAAATGCCCTCACCATACATGATATCAAACTCGGCTTCGCGGAAGGGGGGGGCAACTTTATTTTTTACAACCTTGCATTTGGTCCTGTTCCCGACGATCTGATCTGCCTGTTTTATCGAGGCGATGCGGCGGATATCAATGCGAACGGAAGCGTAGAATTTCAACGCACGACCGCCAGTGGTCGTTTCCGGATTGCCGAACATCACGCCGATGTTCATGCGTATCTGGTTGATAAAAATAACCGTTGTGTGCGATTTGCTGATCGCACCGGCAAGTTTACGCATCGCCTGGCTCATCAGCCGTGCATGCAAACCCATTTGGGCATCGCCCATCTCGCCTTCAATTTCAGCTTTAGGCACCAAAGCCGCGACAGAATCAATGACGATGACATCTAACGCGCCACTGCGAACCAGTGTTTCGGTGATTTCCAACGCCTGCTCGCCGGTATCAGGCTGTGAAATCAGCAAATTATCGGTATCGACGCCGAGATTCCTGGCATAAATCGCATCGAGGGCATGCTCGGCATCGATAAATGCAGCCAACCCGCCATTTTTCTGCGCTTCGGCGATGATATGCAATGTCAGTGTCGTTTTCCCGCTCGATTCCGGGCCGTAAATTTCCACCACGCGGCCACGCGGCACACCACCAACGCCAAGGGCCGCATCCAGCGACAACGCACCAGTGGATATGGCTTCGATGGCTACCAATGGTTTATCACCACCGAGACGCATAATCGAACCCTTGCCGAATTGACGATCAATTTGGGTTACAGCCAGCTCCAGAGATTTTATTTTTTCATCTTTTTTATCCATAACTATTCTCCCACTGTTTCGGAATGAACTGCAATTTGTGTCAGCGGCGTATAAACGGCACCCGAGGGTGCAAGCCGGCTTCTCATTAAAGTAATTAGTTTAACAGGTACTGAAATTTTCGGCGGCTGAGCCTGCTGCATTTTTTCAATAACCTGGCGAACATCACCGGCGCGCACACGGCCAAGTGTGAGATGCGGTTGAAAAACTCGTTTTTCAGGCTGAAATCCCAACCCGGACAGGTGCTCATCAATTTTAGTTGCCAGGCCTGTCAACTCTTTCGGGGTTTGCGAACAGCCAAGCCAGAGCACGCGAGGTTTGCGAAAACCGGGAAAAACGCCGGTTTTATCAAACAAAATTTTGCTTTCGTTTGCTTCTGCTGCGATCCGCAGCAAAGCCGACCGAATTTGTTCGACTTTTGTTTTTTCCGTATTGCCGAGAAATTTCAGCGTTAAATGGCTGTTTACCAAAGGCGTCCAGGCAATGTTTGCGGGAATTTTTTGCAACGGCGCCTGAAAAGCTGCGATACTTTGCTTCACCTTTTCCGACAGCTCAATACAGATAAACAAGCGAAATTGGCCGAACTCATTTTGCATCACGTAATGTTTCAAATAAAAGCCGAATTGCGGCATGGGCGCTGCGTTCGCGGTTCAGTTCCCTTTCTCTGCCGAAGACATTTTTTTTCACGATCGTTTTTTCAGCGCAAGCGAGAGCGATAAAAACCAGCCCCACCGGTTTATCACTCGTTCCCCCATCAGGGCCGGCGATGCCGGTTATCGAAAGGCCAAAATCACTGCCGCATATTTTACGAACACTCCCGGCCATTCGTGTCGCAACTTCATCGCTGACAGCGCCGTATTTTTCTATCAGTTCCGGTGGTATACCGAGTGCTTTGATTTTTTGCTCATTGCTGTAAGTGATCAAACCGCCTAAAAAATAAGCAGAGCTGCCCGGCACATCGGTGAGTTTCTTACCGAGCAAGCCTCCGGTGCATGATTCCGCCACGGCAACTGTTTTGTCGTGTTTGATGAGCTTGCTCGCCAATGCCTGTTCGATGGGTGTATCACCAGTGGAAAAAATTAAATTTCCGGCACGCCTTAAAATGATTTTTTCCGCTTTTTCAACATTGGTTTTGGCTTCTGCGGCAGAGTTGGCAAAAACAGAAAGCCGTATGTCTACACCGGTAAATTTGGGTAGAAATGCCAGTTTACCAAACTTTTCAATCGCTTCGATATCCCCAAGCCGCTCAAAAAGCACCGACTCAGCAATACCGGTCGTCCGCCACGTATGGTGCAAAATCACTTCACCTTTATTTTTTACAGAAAAAACTGGCAGCACCGAATTGGTCATAATATAACGCATTTCAGCCGGCACACCCGGCATAACGATGCAGGAACGACCGTTTTTCTGAAAAAACATTCCTTGCGCACTGCCGACTTTGTTAGGCAGTATCTCGGCATCCTTCGGCAACCAGGCCTGACCCGCATTGCTTTCAGGGAATTTATATCCTCTGGCTTCAAAGCGCTTTTTCAGGTTTTCATAAATCTCACGATGAAAAATCAGTTCAGTAGCAAAATATTCACAGACGATATTTTTGGTGATATCATCGTGGGTTGGCCCGAGGCCGCCGGTAACCAGAATCAGATCAGCAAAATCCATCGCTGCATCGAGCGCTGCAACGATGGCGTTTTTTTCATCGGCAATTGTGGTGACTTTTTTGACTGCGATACCGATTTCACTCAGCTTCTGCCCCATCCACGCGGCATTAGTATTCACGGTTTGACCGATGAGCAACTCATCACCAATCGAAATTATTTCACAGATGAGCATGATGTTAGCAATTTAAAAAAAATGATGAAATCAATAGCAGAGACAAGTTCGCATAAATGCCGGCCAATATATCATCGAGCATGATACCGATGCCGCTTCGATTTTCGGTAAATATTTTATTCTGTGGAAATTTCTTCGCCAGCCACTGTCCCGCTTCCTCCGCCTGACGAACAGGCCAGGGTTTGGCGATATCAAAAAAGCGAAACAGGACAAATGCTGTCAGCAGGGTAAATCCGTTTGCCGGCAAAAATGCAACACTGATTAAAATACCGGCTATCTCGTCGATGACAACCTCGGACGGGTCTTCTTTTTTAAAAATATCTTCCGCCCGGCTGGCCACCCAGGTGCCGAGGATTATGGTTAAACCGGTACAAAACAAAAACCCTGATGATGAAAAATCCGGGACAAAAAACAAAACGATTACAGCGAGAGCGCTTCCGGCTGTGCCCGGCGCCCTTGGAAAAAAACCAGAACCAGCCCCCGTAGCGAGAAAGATGATAAGCCGATTCATGACAGGAAATTGGTTGGTATTAAAAACCGGGAAACCGTGTTGGCCAGCGCTTTCACATGCTGCCGGTTTTCAATCAGGTAGTGAATGCCGGTTGTCGCCGTGATAAAAGTGACGGCATACATCAGTTTATCGACAAAATTCATGGCTTCCAATTTTTGAAACCACGGTGTTGATTCACTTAAAGTGAGCATTTTTTGCTTGAGCACGAGGTAGATCAAAATCAGATAAATCCCCAGCATTTGACTCGCTGTTTTCCATTTTGCCCACGAGCTTGTTACCAGGGGTTTTTTGGCGTTCATCTTAATGGCATAAATCCGTAAAATCGTGATGAACAAATCTCGCAGGGCAATCACGACGAGCATCCACATTTGCACATAGCCGAGGATAACCAGTGATAAAAATGCTGACAAGACGAGAATTTTATCTGCCAGGGGATCGAGAAACTTGCCCCAATTTGTCACACTACCAAATTTACGGGCGACGTAACCGTCATACCAATCGGTTAGTGCAGCAATAAAAAAAATGATTAATGCCGCCAGGCGATAATTATATTCTTCAACGAACAAACAGGCGACAAAAACCGGTGTCAGTAAAATTCGCAGTATCGTTAATTGATTAGGAAAAGAGATATATAACTTCAATCTCAAATCACGAATGAAACAGCTTAAATCCAGACTCGTTCAGATAAAGCCCGGGCGAGAGTAACTTCATCGGTATATTCCAAATCTCCACCCATCGGTATCCCCCTGGCAATACGGCTCGTTTTGATATCGAGCGATTTGATAAACTTGCTTAAATAAACCGCGGTCGCCTCGCCTTCCGCGTTGGCATTCATCGCCAGAATCACTTCTTCGACCTGACCACCCAAGCGCTGTATGAGTTCACGAATTCTGAGGTCATCCGGGCCGATGCCGTCGAGCGGCGAAAGAACGCCGCCCAAAATATGATAAATGCCGTGATATTCGTTTGTTCTTTCTATGGCGAGCACGTCATTAGCCTCTTCCACCACACAAATGATTTTGTGGTCGCGCGATTCGTTAGCACAAATAGCGCAGAGATTTGAATCGGTGATATTGAAACAAGTCTCACAATACTGGATTTTATCTTTCAAAGCTAGAATGGATTCAGCGAGTGAATGGATTTCTTCCTTGTCATATTTGAGTAGAAAAAAGACCAGACGTTGTGCACTTTTACGGCCGATGCCCGGCAATTTTGAAAATTCCTCGATCGCAATGTTAAGTGCGTCAGCCGTATATTGCATCGCTCACATTCCAAACGGGTTGAAACCGCCCGGCAAATTGGGGAGTATGCCGCCGGCGATTTTGCTCATTTCAGCTTCGGAAAGTTCCTGGGCTTTTTTCGTTGCCTGATTGACGGCAGCAACGATGAGGTCTTCCAGCATTTCAACATCTTCTTTATCAACGACTTCCGGATCGATTTTCAATTGCACGAGATCACCTTTTCCGTTAGTGATTGCACTGACCATGCCGCCACCGGAATTTCCCTCGACGCGTTTTTCAAGTAATTCCTGCTGAACTTTCTGCATGCGCTCCTGCATTTGCTGCGCCTGCTTCATGATATTGCCGAAGCCTGGTTTGGCCATGTTGTCTCTCCAAGATTTTACAAAACTTAACTATACGGAGCTTTAGGGTTTAAATCAATTAATTTCTTCACCACCCAGCGACTCGATCAGCATTTGTGCTGCCGGATAGTCTTTTATCCAGTCATCGCCAGATGATGATGGCGCCTGTTTATTTTCCTGATCCGGAGTTTCGATATGCCCGTTTTCCGGCGTTGATTCCTGCTCTGCTTTTGCTTCCTCCGGCGGGTACGGCTGGCCGATCACAAATTCGATCAATATCGGGTGTTTAAAAAACGCAGAGAGTTGTTTTTGTAGTGAAAATCGATTGTCGTTGAGCGATTTAACATGAAATTTTTTTGACCCGTCGAACAGGATTTCGAGCTGATTACCGGTGAGTTTATTAAGCACCCCCTCTTCAAGAAACGAGCCAATAGAGATTTGTTCCTTTTTGATTCGTGCCAGGGCCTCATTCCATTTTGCTCGGATTTCCGGCAGCGAAAGCGGAAAGTCCTGCCTGTGCGCAATCCTGTTCGTTTCGGGCTCTTCAGCCGGCCCGGTAGGGGATGCCCGGTCATCTTGCACGCCGTTGAGCCCGCCGAATAATCCACCCTTTATTTTTTGTGGTTGAATTTCCGGTACGATACGAACCGTATTATTTGCGGGCCTTTCTATCTCAATCAGGTCTTTTTTTTTTAAGGTATCCAGATCGGTGAGTATTTGATCGAGTTCGATTGATTTCACCATTTTGGTGAGGCGAATGAGCAACATTTCGACATGCAATTGCGGATTCATACTCCAGCGCAAATCGTTTGCCGCTTCGACAATGGCCTGATACATACGAATCAAATCTGTTTCCGTAAACGATTTAGCCTGGTCTTTAAACGTATCGATCAATTCACGTTTGTCTTCCAGCAAACGAACCGCACCGGTAGTTTTACAGATCAACAGGTGATTGACATATTCAGCCAGGCCGTTCAGTAAATCGGAGTAAGAATAACCTTTTTCGTAAACTTTTCGAGAGATTTCAAAAACTTTAACTGAGTCACGCACTGCCGTCGCTGACAATATCTCAACATAGATATCCAGCCCAATGACACCCAGCAGGCCGGCGACATCCTTTTCTTCGATCTTTTCTCCGCAAAATGAAATCACCTGATCCAAAAGGCTCTGGCTGTCTCGCATGCAGCCTTCAGATTTACCCGCGATGAGGGAGAGAGAAACATTGTCTATTTCAATATTTTCAGCTTTGCATATTTTGCCGAGCTGTGCAGTTATTTTTTCCGCCTGAATACGGCGGAAGTCGAATCGCTGACAGCGGGAGAGAATCGTTGCCGGAACTTTGTTCGCTTCGGTCGTTGCAAAGATAAAAATGACATGAGGCGGAGGCTCCTCGAGGGTTTTCAGGAGTGCATTGAAAGCCTCTGTCGTCAACATGTGAACTTCATCGATGATGTAAATTTTACTGCGTTGCCGGGCGGAAGAATAGCGCGTGCTTTCCCGCAGGTTACGAATTTCATCGATACCGCGGTTAGAAGCGCCATCGATTTCCAGAACATCGATGCCGTTGCCTGTGTTGATTTCTTTGCAAACGTCGCATTCATTACAAGGATCCGTCGTTGGACCTTTTTCACAGTTGAGCGCTTTGGCGAGTATACGTGCCGTCGAAGTTTTGCCAACGCCGCGCGGCCCGGAAAAAATATAGGCAGAGGCAAGGCGATCTTTATTAATGGCATTTTTGAGTGTTACGGTTACATGTTCCTGACCGATGATTTCAGAAAATGCATTTGGACGCCATTTGCGGGCGAGAACGAGGTAAGACATTAAACCTCCTCTTTTTCCCAGAGATCATTGCCGAGAGCGTGATTAAAAAAACGCGGAAAAGCTTTCCCGCGGCACATAAAGACAGTACTTGCCGCTGCTACCTTCCGGTCCTGACGGGGTTGGGCACGACTTTATTGCGCGGGGCTTTTCCGCATTAATATTTAAACAAGCATCTTCAAAAAGGCAAGGTTTATCTGAATAAACCTGTGACAGCAGATTAAGAAACCGGCTGAAAAAATTTAGCGGAGAGAGAGGGATTCGAACCCTCGGTAGGGAAAGCCCTACACACGCTTTCCAAGCGTGCTCCTTAAGCCACTCAGACATCTCTCCGAGGCGGGAAACGGCCATACGATTTTAGGGATGACAATTTAAGTTATCCCCCAGTAGTGCGGAGAGGGAGGGATTCGAACCCCCGGTGATCAAAGACCACAACGGTTTTCGAGACCGCCCCATTCGGCCAGCTCTGGCACCTCTCCGATTTTTATTTGTGGAGCCGATGGGATTCGAACCCACGACCTTCGCATTGCGAACGCGACACTCTCCCAACTGAGCTACGGCCCCAATCATTTTTGTTTTTTTCGCAAACCTGCAAAAAACTGCTGCAGTAGTGCTCGTGACTGGTCTGCCAAAATTCCGGCGGTAACTTCAAACGGCGTTGTCATCACTTGCAATTTGAGCAAATCGATATAACTACCGCAAGCACCAAATCGCGGATCACGAGCGCCAAAAACAACTTTGTTTAAACGAGCCAAATGCAGCGCAGCCAAACACATCGGGCAGGGCTCTAAAGTGACATACAATGTAGCGTTGTTCAGGCGCCAGGTATCACTTTTTTTTGCCGCGTTTTTAAGTGCGACAATTTCGGCATGCGCCGTGGGGTCTGTACTCTTCTCTACCTGGTTGTGACCGCGCCCAAGGAGTAAATCGTTTTTTACGATCACTGCACCAACAGGTACTTCGCCGAGATCTCGCGCTTTAACAGCTTCTTTAAGCGCCAATTTCATCCAGCGTTCGTCCATTTGGCTGCCTATATAAAAAACAAGGAACCAGCATTGATTCCTTGTTTATGTAAAAAGTACGCCCGGGAGGACTCGAACCTCCAACCTCCTGGTCCGTAGCCAGACGCTCTATCCAATTGAGCCACGGGCGCATTTTTATAAAACTCTGCGGAGAGGGAGGGATTCGAACCCTCGATACCGTTACCAGTATAACACCTTAGCAGGGTGCCGCTTTCAGCCGCTCAGCCACCTCTCCTTAAAATCATCGCGGAGGGCGAGGGACTCGAACCCCCAAGGGCGTAAACCCGGCGGTTTTCAAGACCGCTGCCTTACCAATTAGGACTAGCCCTCCTGGAGACGTGGAATATACAAAACAATAGCAAACAATGTCAATTTATTTTTCCCCTAAAAAGCGCTTTTTAATAACTTTTATTCAAGAGGAAAATCTGGCCGGGCTGTTGCTGCACAACACCATCTAACTCCAGTTTTAACAGGGCGCTCAACAACAATGGCGTGCTTTTGTTTAACAGATGCGATAACTTGTCGATATGTTTCTCACCGTCGCGTAAAACAGCGAGTATTTCCTTTTCAATTATCGAGAACTCGCGCGCCATATCCTGGCGCATGGTTGAATTGGCAAACAATTCTCCCTGTCGTGGTAATTCGACGAAAATATCATCAACAGAGGTAACGAGCTTGGCGCCTTCTTTAATCAACCGGTTCGGACCTGCATTTTTTGGTGAAAAAACACTACCCGGCACGGCAAATACCTCACGGTTCTGCTCAATAGCGAGATAAGCTGTTATCAGGGCGCCGCTTTTTTCACCCGCCTCTGTCACAACTGTACCGGCAGCTAATCCACTAATAATACGATTCCGGCGTGGAAAATTCATCGCATCAGGTTTAGCGCCAAAGGGAAGTTCGGAAATAACGGCGCCGTTTTTACAAATCTCGGTTGCCAGCTTTCCATTTTCCGGCGGGTATAACTGGTCGAAGCCACTACCCAAAACAGCGATCGTGTGCCCACCGGCTTTCACTGTTTCCGAATGGGCGATTGTATCGATACCACGCGCCAGGCCACTAACAATCGTCATACCCGATTCGATGAGATCTCGCGTAATTTTGGCTGTTATATTCCTGCCATAAGGTGTTGGCACACGTGTACCGACGATAGCAATTGCAAATTTATTTAATACTTCAAGCTTGCCTTTGACGAATATCAAGATCGGCGGGTCAGGAATATTTCTGAGCTTTGCCGGATATCGAGAATCCCAGAAGGAGATGGCTTCACAACCAAAAGCGGAGGCTTTTGCCAATTGCAATTCCCCATACCGATCGCTTGCTGCCTTTCGTACGGCGAGTGCACGCTCTTTGTTAATGCCACCAAACGTTGTTAATTCATGTGGTGAAACTGCAAGAATATTTGATGGACACCTGAGGTTTTGCACCAACCGGCGCAACCGGGCCTGGCCGATCCCGTTCACCCGTGTCAAATTCAACAGCAGCGCCAATTCGTTTTGAGATGCCCACCAATGTTCCACATCATCTCCAAAACTTGAAGTTACTATCCCTGTTCGTTAATATATTTCCACAAATCATCAAGCAATGTTTCGATCCCTTCACCGGTTATGCTGGAAACAGGCGAAACCGGCTCTTCAAACTGAGCAAGCAGCGCAGGAGGCAGGCCATCGACCAATGTATCACATTTCGAGATGGCGACGATACGGGGTTTTGTCAACAGGTTTGCATTGAACGATTGCAGCTCGTTTAATAAAATTTGATAATCATTGTACGGATTTTCACTATTGGGATCAATCAAAAAGAGCAGCACTCGTGTACGTTCGATATGCTGCAAGAATTCATGTCCCAACCCCTTGCCCTTATGTGCGCCTTCGATCAATCCCGGGATATCAGCAATGGCAAAAGTGGAAAAATCACGATATTTGATGACTCCCAAATTGGGTTGCAAAGTCGTAAATGGATAATCGGCAATTTTGGGCCGAGCTGAGGAAACCCGGGAAAGAAATGTCGATTTGCCGGCATTGGGGAAGCCTACAAGGCCGACGTCAGCAATGGTTTTTAGCTCGAGCCGGATATTGTATGATTCTCCCAGTTCGCCAGTCTGCCAGTTTCTGGGTGCCTGCCGGGTTGAAGATTTATAACGGGCATTACCCTTTCCACCGCGACCTCCTTTTGCAATAACCACCTTATGTCGTTCTTCCGTGATGTCGGCAAGCATTTTACCTGTATCAGCATCATAGGCAACGGTGCCGACAGGCACTTTTATTTTAATGTCGGCGCCATTTTTCCCGTGGCAGTTTGCCCCTCGACCATGCTCACCTCTTTTCGCGCGGAAATGTTTTTTATGTTGAAAATCCAGCAAGCTGCGCATCGCTGGATTGGCAACAATTATTATACTACCGCCATCGCCGCCATCGCCACCATCCGGCCCGCCTTTGGGAACAAATTTTTCCCGGCGGAAACTCACACAACCGCTGCCGCCGCGGCCGGATTCAACATAAATTTTTGCCCGATCAATAAACATGATTATCCCAACATAAAAAGGCAGGAACATGCCCTGCCTTAAACCTAAAGCCGGAGGTGTTTGCACGCTGACTCACCATAAATTAGACCGCCAATTTAAAATGGCAAGCATGCAGTATCTGGCGATTATATCCGATTATTGTTCTGCGTTGCGAAAAAAAAACCAGGAGGGGAGGTGCCGCGAGGATCAAGACCACCTTTTTTCTCAACCGGGTTTCGCGTATTCGACTCTTTTGTTTTTTGAATCGAGATTATGCTGTTTTAAAACTTTTCGCAATTGAAAAAAACCGATGCGTACGTTGCCATATTTCGGGCTTTTTAGTAGTTTTTTCAACTTTAACACACCAGCCATGGGGTTCTCTGTCGCTGCCCGAATAACATAATCATTTGATGAAAGCGCACTTGTTGGTGCGGCTGAATATGAAGAATCTGCTTTGTTCTCCCTGCCGGATAATTCATTTTCGGCAGCATTTCTGTATTCTCCCGCAGGCTGTGGCGCCGGTCTCGCAGGCGCAGGTGTGCTCACACCTTCAAAATCGTTGACTGCTTCTTCCAGCGTATCGAAAGCTTTGATGATATAATGGAATTCAAGCAATTCAAAAACTTCGAAAACATCCGGAATCATGCGAATCAACTTCAGATCGCCACCCTTTTCACGAATACCCTTAATTTCGCTTATAAAAATACCCCAACCGGCGCTGCTGATATAATCGACGTTGCCGAGGTCGATGATGATTTTAAAAGTATTGGCCTTAATTAAGGTATTTAATGAATGTTCCAACTCTGCTGATGTGGTGGTGTCAATATAACCGCCGACCTTGATTACGGCGATATTCCTGTTCGCACCTGTGTGTTCAACCGACACCTGAATACCTTCCATGGTTATCTCCTAAAGATATTTTTCGCAAATTAAGCATTAAATAATATACAATACACGCAAGAAAATGTCAATGGAAACGATAGGATTGTATTATTTATGCCCTATTAAATCCAATGCTTTATTAATTTTTATTTTAATATCTGCCCGCAAAGGGTCATGCTTGAGAATTTTTTTCCACTGATCCACCGCCTGCGAATACTTGCCCTGATTGGCGTATATCACACCGATATTTTCATGCGCCGTCGCATCCGTACTATCCAGCCGTATCACTTCCTGGTATGCTTTGATGGCCTGGTCATACTGCCCTGTGCGGAAAAATGCATTACCGAGTATACTATGAGCTTCTTTAAAATCGGGATGTTTCTGAACCGCCTCGTTAAATTTAATGATTGCCTGTTCAAATTCCTTGCGTTTATAACAACGTAACCCATCGATGAGCAGTTGTTCTTTTTCTTTTATTTTCCCAATCTTTTCATCTTCACCATTTTGCGATCGCTTTACAGTCCCGGCAGGTTTCTTTCGCTTTTTAACAAAGACTTCCTGTGGGTCTGAAAACATCGGCAACATGTCCTGTTCATCTGGTTCCGCATCGTTGGCAGCAGAAAACAACTCAATGAAAATTCCGGTATCGTCCGAATTCTCCCTGCTGTATTTGTCGTTAGCTTCGAACTTCTCCGTACCATCTTCAGTCACTTCAATGAACGGGGATGTGTCACCGTCATCAGTTTCTTCAGTCGCCAGCAGATCTGTGCTGAGTAATTCCAGCGTTTCATCTTTAAAAGCAGGGTCTTCCCGTTCCTCACCATTAGAGATATTCGATGTTTTCGCGTCTTCTACAGGAGCAGCTTCAGCAGCAACATGATTGCTGCTTTCGAGAGGTTCCTGTAAATTTACTTCTTCGGCATTTTCTGCAGACTCCTCGTCATCCTGCTCCATGACGATCGAAGAAGATTCATCGTCAAAGCTGTTTGAAATTTCCTGCTGCAGCAAGGCGTCAACAGCATCTATCGAAGTGTTATCCGGTTCTTCCGACAAGATTTGCTCCGCAGATTTTTCTTGTTCATCTACTGCCGTAGTCTCCCGGTCTTCAACGGGGGGATTAATATTTCCACCGTGCAGAATATCGAGAAATGAAAGCGATGATTCGTTCGCATCAACAGGCTCCCCGGCAGACGCTCCATCAGGAACGGTCAATTCTTGCTCAGGTTTTTCGCTGCTTTCTGTATTGGTCGGGTTTTCTCCGGCAGGATTTTGCAACAAATCTTCTAATGGCTGAGAAATAGTGTCGGCTTCAGCATCGATGGAAGTCGGCTTCTCTTCTTTGTCTAATATGTTGACTTCAGTCGTTTTTTCTTTTTCTGGTTGCGGCTCTTCAATCTCAAGAGGTTTGACCTCGGGAATTTCCGGCTCTTCTTGTCTGTCGATAATAATACGACCATCGAGCGTAAGCATGGGTGTGCCGGGCGGTTTGATGCGTTTTTTATTGCGTGTTCCTCGGGCGATATACGCTTCCCGAAGTTGCTTTGTATTGAGTCTGCTGCGAACGAGTTCATCGTAAATTTTCTTTTCAGAGATAACGGTAAAACTGTATTTCTCGGTATTTAATTCTTCACTAATTCGCTTTGCGCCATACTCCGGATGGTTTTTAATAATATCAAATACTTTTGTTTTATCTTCAATACTGAAATGCTTGGCCTCGAGAGAAACCTCTTCATCAATTTCGTAGGAATCAATACCGTGATCTTCGAATTGCTTTTTATATTTATTATAATAAGCATAGGTTGTCAGCCCGGCTTTTTCACAGGCGTCGCGAATATTTGTACCCGCCTCAATTTCCCGATGCGCAATTTTAGCGCGCCGCAATTCTTCTTTTTCAGAATTTGATTCTTCTTTAACCGTCACACAGGTGATATCATCATATTGCAAATTGCCTTCGATAAAGTTCTCGATTTCGAGGCGCAGCTTGTCGACAAACTCTGATGCAGCGAGGCCGCCCTGCTCCCGAATTATCTTCAGCAGGCGTTCTTCGCCAAATAATTGCCGCCGTCCATTCATCGCTTCGGTTATCCCGTCGGTATAAAGCAGAAGAATATCATCTTCGGTCATTTGAATCGTATCCGATTCAATCGACTGACGAAATAAATCCTTTTCGGCCAACTGGATGCCGATAGGGAAACCTTTGGGGTTTAAATAGTAGGTTTTTTGGGTTGATGGGCGGTAGAGTATCATCGGATTATGCCCGGCGCTCGCAAAATTCAGACGTCGTCTCTTTGTATCGATAATTACATAAAAAACCGTAACAAACATCCCTTTTTTCATATCCGTAGCCACAAAATCGTTGACGCGTGCCAACACCTCTGCGGCATCATGCACACTGCGGGCTTCAGTGCGCAGGGCAGTGCGAATCATCGTCATCACAAGCGAGCCGGGAACACCTTTACCGGAAACGTCTGCGACAACAATGCCCAGGGTATCTTTATCCACCTGGACAAAATCATAGTAATCACCACCGACCTCTTTTGCCGCCTGATAGTATGAGGCGATTTCACAGCCTTCCAGCTTTGGAAATTCCGAGGGCAGCAGGGTTTGTTGAATTTCCTGAGCGACCTGCATTTCTTTTTGCAAGCGTTCCTGTTCTGCCAGATTTTTTTGCGATTCGCGAAACTTGGTCGTCATCTCGCTAAAGGCTTGCGCAATTTCACCGATTTCCGTTGAGGCATCGATATCCATCTCATCCCCCACCTCCCCATGGTCGATTGCGCGGATCCAGCTTGCCAATTTCTTGAACGGATTGAGTAAAATATAAACGAGAACAAATACACCGACGTAGGCCAAAATAAGAATTGACAGTGTCAGCTTGAAATAGGCCCAGCGCAGAGTTGAAATTTCAGCGGCGATATGTTCTTTCAACACTAAAACATGAATATCACCATATTTTGCACCCGTATCCGGATAGAAAACCGGAATCCTGAAATCATAGATTTCCGTCTGCTGTACTTTTTCGTTTTCGAGAGTGAGCTCATAGACATAGAGCTTTACACTATCGGATAACTGCTCGGCATCTGGCGGGATTTGCGGATATTCAGTACTATATTCCGCTCCCTGCCAGTTGATGTTGACATGCCCCGAAATCAAATTCTGGTGGCCATCGACAACAAATAAATCGACGATTTGCTCCTTATTCTCTTCAACAAGAGGCGTAATAGCCAATGAAATTTCATCATAGTATTCGTTGCGTAGAATATCTTTTCGCTTTGCTTCATCTTTCAGCTCAAGATTCCTTTTTGCAACCGATTCGAGGTTGAATTTTGCCGTCTGCCCGATACTGTTAAAACGGTTGAAAGCTTCGCGGGTTTTGTCTGTGCCGGCCTTATAAAACAAGTAGCCATAACTGCCCATAACGGCGACTGTAAAAGCCAGCGAAATTCGCCAGAAATATTGTCCCTTGAGCGTAAACGGAATGCCTGCTGTCGATTTTAAAACATCGGGGCGAGCGCTGGTGCTTTTCTCGCGCTTGTCCCGGTATTTGGTCATCCGCAACTCATTGCCTTCTTCTGTCTTGCGGTAGTCGATTTCATCCATCAACTTACGGATGATAAAGATGCCGAGACCGCCTTTTTTACCGATTTCGACATAGCGGTCGAGATCCGGTGCTTTTACCGTTCTCGGGTCAAAGTATTTACCCGTATCAATAAGGCTGACAGTGGCGCTGTTTTTCCGGATGATAACGCGCAGCAGAATGAATCCCGGTTCCTCTTGCCCGCGATAGGCATGGCGGATAATATTCGTACCCGCTTCATCAATCGCCAGTTTATAGGCGTTGATGATTTTTCCGGAGAGGCCATATCTCTTGCCAACACGCATGACAAAATCACGTAATTCGCCGAGATAATCGATGTGAGCGGGGACTTTTAGCTGCTCTTTTATGACATCTTTAAACAAATTGGAAAACTCTCAATTATTCATTCAATGCTTTTTCTGCTTTTTCAAGCTCAACCAGAATGGGCGTTTTAAAGGGTTGCAGCTCATATATTCTTTTTAATATTTCCAAAGCCTCACGATACCGTCCCTGACTGTTATAACGCTTGGCAAGCTGCCAGTCCTTCCTGATTTTTTTATTTAACCACTTGTCCTGATTAGCATTGAGCCAGGAATTGGCCAACTTTCTTTTGTGTTTGACCGCTCTATTATCAGGTTCTGCTTTGAGCGCCTGGTTAAAATAGCGAATCGCTTCCTTCCAGTTTCGACGTTCATACTGCACCAGACCCTGCTGGTACGCGGCATCAAAATTGAGCCGGCTGTTCCACTGGCCGATTTTCCTGTTGATCAATTTGCGTGTTGCACTATCTTCGATACCGACTTGCAAGGCTTCCCTGAGTTTAGTGACTGCATCAGGATAACTCCCCTGCCGCGCAAGACGATCGCCTTCTTTTATCAATTCGTCAATTTTTAGATCGATCTGAATACGAGTTTGTGCAATCCAGTCTTTAATTTCGGCATTCGACGGGTCAAGTTCCAGGCCCCGGTGCCATTCAGCAAGCGCATCTTTCCATTTTCCAGCCTCAAAGTAAGTTTTCCCACTTTCAAGCAAATTCTGCACTTGTTCCCTTTTGCGAATGATGTCCTGGCGTGCCAGATTCTCGGCAGCAGCCGCTTCAATCCGGGCCTTTTGCAATTTCTTATATTGCACAAAAGAGCGCTCACTCCACTGCTTGATTGTCGCATTATCCGGATCGAGAAGAAGCGCTTCATCAAACTGAATTTTAGCGCCGAGGAAGTTTTCCGCACGATATTTTGATTTACCCGCGTTGACATGACGTTTAATGTCGATGCCTTTATTGATGCGTTCGCGCTGCAGAACTTGTGCTTCGATCTCCCGGTCGCGCCGCTCTCTCGCTGCTTCGATAATTTGTATTTTGGTTTTGCCGAAATTGATTGTTAACGAGAAATTATGCGCTTTTTCGGGTCCGCCGAGAATTGCATAATTTGAAACGGTGTAATCAAGCCGGTAGTTGATGCCTTTGTTATTAAATGCAACACCACCGCCAAAAACAACGGAGCTATCATCGAGGCCAAATCGCAACATGCCGGTATCATGGTAATTATATTCGCCACCCAAATGAAACGAGGTCGAAATATCGCTATATGATGAGGTTTCAATATCCATGAACAAGGTAAATCGATCGGCGCCGCTGGAAATGTCAAAAGGAAAAGCTAATCCCAGCTTTGCGTTTCGTGGTGTTTTTGCCGGTGTACCGGTAAATTTCAATCCCGGCGTCACCATATCTTGTATAATAAAACCTATGGAAGAGTTCTGCAGAACCTCAGGCATCCAATCCGGGCGGTAAACCAGACCAACATCCATAGCAAAGCCGGAAGCACTCTGGCTTTCAAAATCCTGCTGCTCGATTTTTGTATTGATACCAAACGATAGGTTATACTTTATTTTCTTTCCATATGATAATATATAAAGTGAATGCGAATATCCGAAATTCGTCGTAATATTCGCGTTTCCATCTCGCCCAACAAGATCGTTGGAGGAAATACCAACACGGATCATTGCAGCACCAAAAGTACCGATATTGACCGTCGGGTGGGCATAGGCAAGGAATTGTGACTGCCCCACAAGCAGATTGGAAACATAGAGCGAAAATGATTTTCGCTCGAGAATATCAAGCCCTCCAGGGTTCCAAAAAATCGCTGTTGCGTCATCAGGCGAAGCGGTGTAGGCGCCGCCCAGCCCTATGCCGCGCGCCCCGAAAGCCTGTTGAAAAACCGGTTTTAAACCGCCATTCTGGGAAAAGAGCTGATCGCAAAAAGTGAAGCTTAAAAACAGCAATAATCCCGAGTGTAAAAGGAAAAGCATTTTTCCTTTTTTTCTTTCACCAAACGATTTTTTCATCCTTGATGTGATCTTCATTTCCTGAACCATATATTTTAACTCTCAGCGAATAACCGCAACTGTAGTCTTTGCGATTTTAGAACCTGCTTTAATATAAGCCACATAAATACCGCTTAAAACGATTTGATGTGCTCCATTGCGCCCGTTCCATTCTATTGTCCGTGCGGCGCCGCCACCCATTCCTTGGGGATCTGTGGCGCTAAATTCCTGATGATAAACCAACTCACCAAACAATGTGTAAACCTCGAAAACGACTTCTGAAGCCTCTTGCAATGTGTACGAGAATCGTGTCGACCCGCTATTTGGATTAAACGGGTTGGGGTAGTTGAAGAAGTTTTCTAAAAAATCACTGCCGACGACAACCATCATATTTGAGGAAATTTGCAAATTATCGCGGCCGTTACCGTTTTTATCCACCAGTTCCAGACCAACCTGAGCCTGGCTGTCATGATCCTGCGCGTTGATATAACTTTTTTCAGAAATCCGCAATGAGAATTTTTTATCTTTCGTGCCCGATTTAATTTTACCGTAAAGCGAGAGAACAAACAAGGAGTCGGGTTCAAATTTCAATGTATCTGGAAAAACTGTCTCAACCCAGGTTTCAGTAAAATCTGCTGGATTAATGCTGGTGTTCAATGCAACGGTTTGCGTATCAGCGATTATTTGTTTTGCCGTCAGACTGGACAAAACCTCACTTGCCGGCAGAAGTTCGCCCAATTGATCGAGGACATCCAACCTGATCGACAGTAAATCGATCAAGCTCACATTTTCATCGCTTTTATTGGTAAATCCAAGACGCAACAATTCGACTTCTTGCTGCCCTTCAGCAACAACGCTGCTGGCCGAAATATACATTTCGCGCATTTCCAGTTGTCCGCTTTTCGTGCGTATCGGGATTGGAATATTGGTTTGTGAAAATTCAGCCGTGGTACCGCTGTTTTCATCCAGCGGCAGGCTGAATAATTCAAATTCAATCGTTTCTGTCTCTGTTTTATTCTCAGGTGCAGTAATTATCCAGTTCATCGCGCCACCCAGGCTGCCGACGGATTGATTCTCCGGTGATACCGTTTCATAACCCGGCGGCAACGGTTTCAGTCGAACATTGATCAACGAGCCGGCCTGCAAATTGGCCGTCCCAAGTTTATTCAACGTCGCCTGAATCGTGAACTCCTGATTTGGAGAAACGATTTTATCTGTTGCCGAGGCCGGTGCAACAATATTGGCCGAGAAAGAATAAGCGGCTTTGCGAACCGTTATCACCGACAACTTACTGGATTCGCCGGTTAAGACACCATCACCGCTGGTTGCATCTTTATAATTCCAGCCAACAACGAATGACTCGCTAAGCGCATTGGCCGGCGCGGTTACCGTCCATTCAAAAGTCTCGCCCAATGAGTTAAAATTATCGATAGATGTTGGCGTCCGGTCGGCATCGGCAATGATAAAACCACTACCGGATTCCTGGCGCAGGGTGATGTTAACATCCTTGACTTCCAGGCCGGTTAAGTTGACCTTTATTTTGAACTGCTGATCAGTACTGATCGTATTATCGATTGCACCCACCGGTTCAAAAATTGCAAATTCATTAACGACGATAGACCCGGTTTCACGCACGGAAATATTGATGTGCAATTCATCGCCGCCGGGTACAACCGCCGCTTGCTGGCCGGTATAGATATCCAGCGGGCGCGGATCGATCAGTCTCACCTTAAGCGATGTTTGCACCGCCTGGTTGGGCATCTGCAAACGCCAGGTATTGATATCACCAACAGTTACGCCTTCAAGTGTATCACTCTGCACCGGCGCCGGTATAAAAGTTATTTTCGAACTTGTTGTATCAATCACGATCGTGGCTGCATTTGAAACATCTGCAGATCCTGTATTTTGTAAAATGACCCGTAAATCATAGGCTTGCCCCATCGCCAGGCTCAAATTTGTTGATTCACCATCACCCATCACCAGTTGCAGCAAAGCTCTGGGTACAAGATCAAGACTGATGTTGCGCTGGCGGGTGACAGGATTTCCTGCACCATCAAAACCCAGCAACGTCACACCAAAAGATTTTGCTTCTGTCACCGAAGCATCAGATGGAGCGACAACAGTCCATTCAACAACGCCCAGGTTTTCGTCACCCTGTACAGGTGAGATCGGCAATGCACCACCTCCACCAGCGGCAAAAACAAACCCGGCCGGCAAGAATAATGTCGCTGTTGTGTTCATCAACCGGCGCCAACCATAAATATACGCTTTCAATACAAATGTTGAGCTGGAAGAAATTTTATTGCTTTCAGCAGAGCCCGGCGGCGAAATAACACGGATAGAATCAATGGCCAACTCCAGATCACCAACCTAATAAAACAAAGTATCACCGGCCTTAAACTGTGCTGCAGCAACCCCGCTATTGACGTCGGTCGGCGTCCCGAGAAAGCTGATACTCACCGGATCACCGCCGGGTAAACTACTGTTCGTTGCGGGTGAAATGAGACGCCATGTTAATACCGGTGAAATCATATCAAAATTCACATTATTTGTCTGCACCGAGTCCTGTGAAAATTGATAACCGGCAGGAAATTCGATGCGCAACTGCCCTGTGCCCGACAAAGCGGCCTGACCGCGATTGGCAACCGTTGCCATCACGCGAAATTCCTGAGATTTTTGCAACTGGTAATGGATAAAATCCGATGAAGCCGTAACCTCAAGCTCAGCAGGAACCTGAGTATAAAATTTGACTTCATTTTTCACCGGCTCACCAATATTTGCGCCGTTATTGCTGGAAATGACCGTCGCCGTATCCAAATGCGCCACGACTGTCTCGCCAATATCGTTTTGGTTTATCCCCGCAACAATAGCAAAATCGACTGTTTTAATTTGATTCGGTTGAATCGTATCGATGACGGCTGACACTTCGGTGAATGCACCACCGGCAAACATATTCTGCAAACGAACGCCGGCGTCACGCACGGCGTCAATGCCGTTGTTTTTAACTGAAACCCGAATAGTGAATGTTTGCCCGGTATTTACAATACCCTCGCAGTTTACCACATTAGGCGCCAAAATTTCTGCTTTTATAATCAGTACCGATGAATTTTCTTCAATCAATTTGGAGACATTGCCGGCAGCACCGATCGACGCACCGGTATTAACATCAATAGCGCCGAGATCAACCGATATATCGGCCGTGCCACTTTGAATACCGGTGCGATTGATCGTATAAACGAGGTCCGTTTCCTGACCGTTTCCAGGCAAATCAACCGTTCCGCCGACGGTCACTGTATAATTTTGTGTATCGTTGAGTGAATTGACGACGAAAGTCAAATCATCCGCCTGTGGGCGCAGTTGTGCTGTTGCTTCGCCATTGTTTTTAACCGTTGCCGTCACCGTCCAGGGTACGAGCTGGTTGGCAAAAACAGAAGCATTCGAGGAAACAACCTGCACGATCTGCAATGCCGCCGCCGTCTGCAAGGTCGCTTGTTCGCTGGAATCGATTGCAGCGGAAGACATAATCGCAGTGCCGGTATTGTATCCTTTTGCCGAGTATATCGAAGCTGTGAAAGTCTCAAAACCGGAGCGGTCGGCTGCGGTAATATCGACCGGAATTTCAACCGAACTCAGTCCCGGGACCGTATACGCTGCCGTTTGCGATGCAAAACCCGATGGCGAGGCAAGTTCATCGCTCGCCAGCGCCACAACGACGCTGTCCAATGATTCCTGTCCCTCGTTTTTAATCCGCACACGAATTTGAAAACTCTGCAAGCGGTTTACTAACGGTGCATTCAAACTGGAAATATAAGTTGAATCGATCGTCAGCGTGGCCGGTGTTTGAATTATCACCGATTGCAACTCGAGAGCCGTTGTAGAATCTTTGAAAACCACATTCGAGTTTTTATCATAACCTCGCACAACAGCGCCGACATCAAGTTGTCCGACGACGCTGCCAGTTGTATTGACAACAAAAGTCAGTGTATCAACAGAATTTCCTGCAAGAAACATGTTTCCACCCGCAAGTTGGGTTGGATTGGCAATCGCATACCCATTGGTATCACTGAACAGATAAAAAGTTGAATCGACATTAAAATGGATTTCAGCGCTTGCCTGACCTGTATTTTGCAAAACAGCTTTTGCCTGCCACGGCCGGGTTTGACCCGTCGTTGCAGAAGCCGGAACGATCATTTCTTTAATAGAAACAACAGCAGGAGATTGCACTGTAAACGTGCTGTTCGCATCAGTCAGATCGATCAGACTGCCATCCGAGCCGACAAAATGAGCATCCACCGAAACCAGCCCGGTACTCGAGCCTGTTGTATCGATGGCAAAAATATAAGTACCCTGGGTGTGCGGCGCTATGGCCGTCAAAGTCGGCTGAACGATCGTATATTCACTCGTCTTCTCTACAGCACCGATAAAAAACCGCAAATCCAGACTGATTACATTAACCGTACTCGAACTGCTGTTATCGACCACAACACTGAGCGTCCACTGTTTTGTCATATCTGCAGAAACAGTTGACTGGCTCGGTGTCACAGAAACAATCGTTACCGATTCCGAGCTCTCAACCGTCCATGTGCCCGCAGCTCCGGCTCCAGTGGTGTCAGAAACCTGCAAACCGGAATTGGCATCATGCGCGTAGAGTTTGGCATCAATAGTGATAACACCAATTTGGGCTTGCGAGAGAATATCCACTTTATAATCAAGGATCACATTACCACCGGAGCCAGGAATCACAATCGGGTTTCCGGCAACCGGAGAGACGATGTATCCGGTTGAGACATCGGTATTGCCGTCTTTAAACACCAAATTAATATTATCGATAACAGCGTCAGCGGTTTCCGCATCAGCACCGGAAACGTTCACCGTCACACTTACAATATGTCCGGCGGTTCCCTGGTCAACGATCGCATCAGCCGCCACAACCGAAACGACGTCAACAGTTGGATTTTTTTGAATATTCCAGCGCGGTGCGCGGTTCTCTGCCGCAGAATCACTAACAGCAGTACCGGAAGCTGTGCCGTTTACGATGCCATCGACGATGACCGAGTCGACTGCGGCGCTGTTGGTAATATCGACGTTAAAAGTCAAGGCTACTGATCCGCCATTTGCCGGAATGCTGGTAATCTCCGGATTGGTCCTGGTAATATTTTCGAAACCGGTCCAAGGTGTCACCCCATCCGAAGCGCTGGTGAATGTCGGGTTTGCCGAGCTTATTGTAATATCCTGTGCGCCGTTATTTTCAACCGTTAAAGTAATTTGTGCATCCTGCTGGCCACGGGAAACAGTGGAGGAAGCCGTGGAAAGCGATACGATGTTCATGCTGCTCAGCGATATTTCCGTATTGCCGTTCGCCGACCCATCGACACTGCTGGCAAATATACTCGTTGTGCCGCCGATTGTGCCGGCACGAAAAATAAAAACCAGCTTGCTGCTCGCATCAGTAGCGATTTGCACACCGACAAGATTCGTATTGGCATCATTTAAAATCGTTCCAAGAGAGGAATTGCTCAAAGAAATGGTAAACTCTTTTCCCGCACCGACATTGTTTCCGCTGGCGTCCTGAATAATACTCGAGGTCACGGTGGTTTCCGATGAACCATCCGCCGGCAGAGTTGTGGCCGCCGGTGTGAGGGTAAGGGTTCCCGCCGGCACACCCGGATTAACTGTTATTATCGCCGAACCGGCTGTGCCGGTTGTTGGTGTACCTACAACGGTCACATTTCCCGTTACAGTCGGAGAAAACACCGTTGTGGCGCCGGTTGTTGGTGAAAAAGATCCACTTGCTGCTGACCAGGTCACACTCTCGTTACCAATGTAATTATCCTGCGCATCGTAGCCGGCGGCGTAAATCGTTACCGATTCATCTGCCGTCATGGTATATGTTGTAAAAACCTGACCACCGCCGTTGATTGCAGTGCGTAATAAAACATGATCGATACTGCCGAGACTAACCGTTATCGTACCGGAATACGTATCGAGTACATTGACAGAAGCATGATCAGCTTTGATGAGCCCCGTGCCGACGGTTAAACCTGTAAAAACAGCACTCACGCTCGGTCCGGTATCAATTGAGCCAATGCCGCCGGTGACACTCCAGCTCACCGTTTCATCCTGCACATAGTTAAAATCAGAATCATAACCACCTGCATGCACGGTCAACGTCGCTCCCGAAACGACTGTTGCATCACCTTGCTCGGCCGTATTACCGGAAGCGCCTGTCAAGATTTTCACGTGTTGAACGGCACCCACAGCAACAGTATAATCTCCAGAACCGGCACTGCTTCCTGTAGCTGAATGGCTGGCCTGCAATTCACTCGTTCCCGGTTTACGCGGGTCAAAAGTTGTTGACACACCCGTGGTCACCGAAAGATCACCAACAGAGGTGTCACTCAAAGTCCAACTGGCGATTTCATCCTGAACATAATTACCGCCGGCATCAAAACCTGCTGTATGCGCTATGATCAGAGAGTCGGTCGTTACGGATTTCCCGGATAAAACCGCGGTATTTCCTGAAGCATCCGATAGAATTTTGATCGATACAATAGCACCAACAACGACATCAAACGCATTTGAAGTATCGGCAACAGCACCATCCGTGGCGATGATCGTCACGCCGGTGTTGGCTGTATTAATCGTTGTGCTAACATTTACTGTGCCATTTGCCGAAAATACCGCTGAAGCAGGGGATATATCCCCCTTGTTGACCGTAAGCGCCGGTGAACCGGTGTAATCTGTTTTTGTGTTGTCAAATTGATCGAAAGCCGTGAGTTTAATCGTAAATGCGGAGGCCGCTGTCTGGTTGCCGATGCCGGCATCAAAAGTGTCGGTAATTGTAAAATAATTGAGAGCACCGGGATCGATGGTAAAATTGTTCGAAGTGCCGGTAATCGCACCGCTGGTCGCGGTGATGTTGACTGCAGCGCCGGTTTTGGTGATATTGGCATTGTTCACCGTAACCGTTCCACTTGCCAGCGTGGCTGATGTCGGTGTCAATGTTGCGGTATTATCGGAGAGCGTCAAGCTGTTGGTAGCGCTCGTCACGGTGTTTTCGTACTGATCTTTTGCCGTGATTTTAATAGAAAAATCGGTGCCGGCAGTTTGCGTCGCAACATTGCCGTCCGCAGTATTGGTCACGATAAAATGATCGAGCACATCCGGTGTGATTGTGACGGTTGTATTGCTCGGTGTTTCACCAGAACCGGAGTACCTGATCGTCAGAGTAAAGTCTCCGGTTGAATCAGTGTTGACGACGCCATCAAACCGCAGTTGAAGTTCCGTACCGAGCAAGGGAGATGTGCCATCATTATTTCGAGTAATGATGACATAATTCGCACTATCGGCACCAGGGTGATTGGTAACTGAAATAGTACCATCAATGCCGCCATTCAGAATTGCGCCGCTATTCACTCCCGTCAGGTCAAATCTCGCCGGAAAATTGACGGTGAATTGCGCATTTTTTGTAACGACTGTACTTGGTGTAAAAGTGATCGTATAGTTTGCTGTTTTACCGGCGACCAGCGTTGATGACGTCGCGGAGAATGCCGTAAATCGCGGGGCAGGATTGGCAAAAGCAGTTGAAGTGAATATAGCAATCCATGCTACAATTTTCATTCCTGTTGTGATTTTCATTTTAACCGAGTTGCTTTCCATGCGGTTTAAAGTTTTTGGGACGGAACCTGAGGAAAATCTATCGTGAAGAATTCAACTCAACACACTCGAGATTTGCATTTTCCCTCAAACGATCATTTGCAGATCATTGTTTTAATTATCGTACAAAAATCAATTTTAGATAAATAATAATTAACGCTTTATAAATCAAAAAAACATGTCGTTGAATTTTCTCTATCAACCAGATTACGTATTCGTAATCCGCTTAAAATTTAGCGGTTTTTCGTTTAAATTTACGCTTAAGTTGCCAAATTGGCTATTTAAGTTTTTGTTTCAACTTGCAACTATCAGCAAGAAGCATACCAGTTTTCGGAAATAAACTAATAATAAAAGAAGAGACCAAATCGGTCTTTTTAAGGTAAGTCTGAGGTTTATGACAACTTTTGATCGGACTTAAAATGCAGGAAGCGGGCGATAATTGTATCAAACCTGGAACACCCTGTTTTAATATCAAACAGAACCTGTGTTATTTGAGAATCGCCCGTAATAAAATCAAAAATCCCTTTCCATCATTTTCTGCTAATTTCAGGTTTTTTTCAGCCCGCTTAAATCTGGGGTTGATAGCCAGCGCCTTGCGAAATTCATCCAATGCTTTTAAAAACAAATTCCGGCACATAATTAAATAGGCGATGCCCAGGCTGTTGTGCAGGTCGGCATACTTTGGATAATCTTCAATCGAGGATTTTAACCGTTCGACATAACCACCGATAAACTGGTTATCCTTTCCTTTTCCACCGTACATGAACTTCAAAAAGAACTCATGTTCAAAAGTTAAGTCCATGCGTTTATTAGTTTCGGCAAAACAGGCTTCAAAAGCAGAGATAGCCTCATCAAATTTTGCTTCGTCAACCAATGCAGTCGCCGTATGATATTTATCGGTTGCGAAAGGTTTAAAGATATCGGCTGCCCGGCTCATATATTCGAACACTCTTTTGACACGGATGCTCGCAGGCGGTAGTTGCGTCGTATCGCTTTTCCCGGCAAGTGATTTGAGCAAGGCCAGCGCCATATAATAATTCGCCTCAAAATAGGACTCGTTGAGTTCCAGTGCGGCATCGATTGTACGCACAGCTTCGGCCCAGGCATTTTTTTCAAGGTGAACACGGCCGAGGTTCAAATGCAAATCGGCAAAACCCTGTGCCATTTCCAGACCGTGGCGAAATATTTCCTCCGCCTTGCGCAAATCAAGCAGCTCGAGATAACAGACGCCGAGGTTATTATAGGCTTCGCCAAACTTCGAATCGACAGATGTTGCCAGTTCAAAGTATTTAATAGCATGCTCCACAAATCCTTTATGCAGCAAAACCAGGCCTATCTTGTTGCAGGAAACCGGATGTTTCACTTGCTGCACCTTTTCGCCGATGTAAAACAGCAATTCAATATCTGCGACGACCTTCTGATGCAATTTTTTTATCCGGGTTTCGATGACATCGACATCTGAACCGGAGGTGATTTTTATTTCGTGCGACTCGACAACGCGCCCGCTGTCAAACACATTTGCCGTAATCGATGATCCTGCATCAGAAAAGCTGGTCTGAACATGAAGGCGTTGATTTCCCAGATTGATATCACTATTCAAACCCAAGTTCTGCATGGTGTTCTCCCAAGGTGCCTGTTATTGTCCAATGGCGAATTATTTTTCTGTTTTCTTCGGTTTGGACACTGTATCTTTTTTCTCTGCCGGTTTTACAGCGTCACCGCCGTTTTTTTTGTTTTTATAATCTGTCAGGTAAAAACCATTTCCTTTAAATATAAGCCCCACTCCTCCGGCGATCATACGTTTGATCCGCCCGTGACACTGGGGACAGATTTCCAACGGCGCTGAAACGATGCTTTGAAATTCTTCAAAGAAAAAGCCGCAATCATTGCATTTATATTCATATGTCGGCATAAAATTCTCCCATTAAACTCTTACTTCAATAAAGTGATCATCACAAAAGCCCTAAAGCATTTTCTATTTGATCGATGGCTGATTGTAAATTTTCCATCGAAGTTGCATAAGATACACGAATATTTTCAGGCGCACCGAATGCTTCCCCGGGAACGACCGCAGCGTTCGCCTGCTCGAGTAAAAAGCCGGAAAGCGCCAGAGCAGAATGAAGAGTCGTTCCATTGAACGATTTGCCGAAAAACGCCGCCACGTTGGGAAAGATATAAAATGCGCCTCGTGGTTTGGGAACAGAAATACCCGCTATCTTTGAAAATCGTTCATAAACATAATCCCGGCGGTGAGTAAATTCCTCTTTCATATGATCGAGAACAGCGCTGTCGAGATCAAATGCTGCGAGCGAAGCGTATTGCGAAATACTGCAAGCGTTTGAAGTATAGTGGCTCTGAATTTTATTGACAGCTCCGATCGCTGGTTGTTGTGCCGCCAGGTAGCCAATCCGCCACCCGGTCATCGAATAGGCTTTCGACAAGCCGTTGACGAGCAATAGCTGGCCGGCAATTTCCGGATAAGCGCACAAGGAGGCGGTCTCCACATTATCCCAAACCAGCTCAATATAGATTTCATCGCTGATGACATAAATACCCGACTCAGCAATAACTTTGACGATTTCATCAATTTCAGAACGTGAATAAACGGCGCCGGTCGGGTTGGATGGCGAATTAAAGATCAATACCTTCGTCCTGTCTGTAATGGCATCGCGGAGTTGTGCTGGTGTGATTTTAAACTCCGTTTCTTCTGATGCCGGTAAAATCACCGCCTCTGCACCGGCCATTTTGATTTGCTCCGGATAGCTGGTCCAAAATGGCGCCGGCAAAATGACCTCATCACCCGGGTTACATGTGGCGAATAATGCATTGAGCACCGCCTGTTTTGCTCCACTGCTGACGACAATTTCGGCAGAGGTGAATCGGCTGCCGAATTTTTGCAGGTAGACTGCGATTTTTTCGCGCAATTCCAGAATACCCGCATTAGCAGTATACTTTGTGTAACCGGCGTCGATTGCTTTTTTAGCTGCCTCGCAAATCATTTCCGGCGTAGCGAAGTCGGGCTCCCCCGCTCCGAGGCCGATTATCGGTTTTCCCTCACGGCGAAGCTCGGCAACCCGGGCTGTTACCGCAAGGGTTTTGGAGCCTTCAATTTTATTTGCAAATACAGATGTTTTCATTTCCTGAGACCTTTATCATTTCCCTGATTTAAATTTTTTTTTCAATTCTCCCAAAACAGCATGCGGGAGAAAACTACTGACATCTCCTCCAAGGCCGGCAACCTCTTTAACGATCGTCGAATTTAAATAAGTATAACGTTCATTCGGCACCATAAAAATAGTCACGATGCCTGATGAAATTTTTCGGTTGACCAACGCCATTTGCGTTTCATATTCAAAATCAGAAACCGCACGCAAACCGCGAATGATGGCGCATGCATTTCTGGACTCTGCGTAATCGACCAACAAACCGGAAAACGATTCGACCAGCACATTGGCATGATTCTTCGTCACCTCTTCAATCAGCGTTACACGCTCTTTCAATGTAAAAAGCGGTGACTTTTTGGGATGAGTCGAGACAGCAACGATGACCTTGTCAAAGATATTGCTCGCCCTGAAAATCACATCGATATGGCCATTTGTAATCGGATCAAACGTACCCGGATAGACAGCAATTCGCTCCATTTGACTACTCATTCTTTTGTAAAATAAAATGTGCTGTACAGCCCGAAATCTTGGTTTGGACCAGGGTCAGGTTTCCCGTTATTTTCAGTTCCGCAGCAGAGTTTTCCTCAAGAATTAACAAGCCATTGACATTGAGTATTTCACTGGAAGTAATCAAGCTGATCAATTTCTGTATACAACCCGATTGATAAGGCGGGTCTGCAAAAATCACATCGAATTTTACAGATTTTTCCTTTTTTAAATAAAGAAACGCATCCTTCACAACTGTTTTGCTTTTTTGTGACAGATACGTCTTTTCCAGGTTTCTGCGAATGACGTCCACAGTCGACCGGTTTTTTTCAACAAATACCGCGTGGGTCGCACCCCGGCTCAAAGCTTCAATACCCAACGCGCCCGAACCGGCGAACAGATCGAGTATAATTTCCGGCCTGGCACCCAGAGAATAGAGCGTGTCAAAAAGTTTTTGTTTGGCCCGATCGGTTGTCGGCCGTGTTTTTTCACCTGCAGGGGCAAACAGTCTGGTTCCCTTTGCTGATCCTGCAATGACCCGCATGATTAATAGCTATAATGCTTTAAAACGAGCACCAAGTTAACAGTATTTGCTGTTTGTGCGCTAGCATCCTCATTAATCAAGAGAAATTTATCGATGATGATGCTCGGAGCCGATTGATTTAATTCTTCCAGAAAAGCAAGGGCGCCATTAAGGCTGCCTTTCAAGTTTAGCTGAATTCGTGTTACATTATATCCGTCTTCCGAAGTCGGCCGTCCTTTGGTATAATCATTTTTTTCAAGGCCGTTTGTGGATGCGGTTTGATTTATCCAATTCTCAAACTCGCTTAAACTCATATCCTGAACATTTGAATTCAAGTCGACGGGAGCAGAATCGATAGACAGCAATCCTGAAATTATTACCCTTTTGCCGCCACGGCTAAGGGAGGTAACCGTCTCTTCCGATTCCTTTTTCAAATTTCCCGCAGCGAGTTGACGCTGCATATTCGCCACCAAATCAGAGGTTTCTCCGGCAGACCCGGTGATAAACTGAGCCAGGAATGATTTGCCTGCATACCGGATCAATGTAAAAACAGTGGAACCAGTCGCAGACTCCGAGATCGCTGAGAGAGCGAAACAACCCAAGCGAGTTGAAGACAACATCTGTTGTTGCAATGGTGAAAGGGATTCAAATGTAATTTGTGGTTCAACAGTTTTCAGCGGCTCGATACCTCCCGAACCTGCAGCCGGGTTGAGATTGCCAGCGTCGGTCATTTGTGGGTTAGCTGCCGGGGATGTCGCTGTCACATCGGGATCGCTCAAAGAAGTCATCGGCATCAGTTCGGCGTCAAGGCTTTCATCTCCTGGAAGCAACTGCCAGATCACCGCAACGACAACGATTGCCAGTACTGCCAGTAAAATGAGCAAGCGTGAATTGTTGCTTTTCTGTGGAATTTCTGAAAAATCGGATTGAAATCCTGAAGTTGCCCCGAGTTCATTGTCGAGATTTATCGTTTGAGAAAACTTGTCGGACTCGAATTTTTTCTCGCTGGATTCCTCATTACCTAACAAGTTGATGTCAACCATGCTCTACCTCCGTGAGCTGATGAATAATCATGCTAAAGTCCCTTTATTGCTGTACCAACTGAAGCGACATATGCTTCAGGATGTTTTGTGACGTCGGGGTCAACCGGTGTCGTTTCGAGCGTAATTTTTTCGAACGGGTTCACTCTGTGCAAATTGACGTCATGTTCGTTTACCAGAGATTCGATTACATCTTCATCGACGGCCTCTCCGTAAACGAATATCTCCTGCATATCATCAACGCTCTTTCCGAGCTTGTTATCCAGGATTATTCGCCGCATTTCTTTGGAGATTAACCGTGAGAGAAAATTGTTTTTTTCTCCTTTGTCAGCAGGTCTTTTATCATTGAGTTCGACTGCCTGTTCGAGAAAAAATCCATGATGTAATACAGAAAATTGAATCGTTTTTTCACGAATGTCAATCAGGGTCACTTTCGCATCATCTGAGAAATCATACGTATTTTCAACAACGCGCTGCGCCGCAAAGATGTCGACATCGACGCCATGCAGATGCAGATTTGTTGAAGCAAACACCTCTTTCAGATAGTCGATTATGGCTTTACGGACGATGACGAGAATGATCATGCGTTCGTGATCACTTCCCGTGCTTCCGTTTTGCAGATGAAAATCAACGATATAGTCTTCCAGAGGATTGATCATGACCTGGCTGGCTTCCCAAAGCGCATGTTCTCGCATATCCGTCGCGTCAATTGGGAAATCTACCGGGATTTTCCGGATTAACACTTTAGATGAATCAAGAGAAAATGAAGCTCGGCTGGGTCCAAAACCACCTGATTCATAGAGATTGTTTATCTCCCGGGCAATAGAAGTAATATTTTCCCGATTACGAATAGCGCCAAATTCAAACGGCACACCTATTTTACAGGTCGCAACTCTGGAAATATTTTTCTTGTCGGATCTGACAACAACTTCAGCCATCCTTAACTGATTGCCGCAAATGCTAATGCCGACCAGGCCTTCCTCGGCTGGCACTTCATTCATTAACATCTCCTAATTCATTCTGAGAAAAATTTAATTATTTCCCGGGGCCGCTCGACCAACTTTTTTCGCCGTTATTGATATTGCCATGATTTTTAATTTTCAATGCGCCGATGACGGATTTCATAAAATCAGACTCAACTCCAGCAATAAAGGCAGAATCGATTGGAGATTCTATCACGACGCGTTTTATCACTGAGGTATCAATTACCGACAATTTGAAAGCTTTGCGGGATGTAGGGCAATAATATAATGAATCTATCTCTGTAAATATTTTATCAAGGTTATCAATTGTTTTTTGTAACCTTTGTATAATCAAATCATAGCTTGCTTTTATTTTATCACTGGCAGCTAGAGCAGAGGCGTGTTTATTCTGCACGACCAGATTTTTGACCATGTTAAAACGCATAAAAAAATCTTTTCGCTCAACAATTTCCCGGGCAGAATCGAGGATGTCTATCGGAGAGCAGGGGTGGTTTTTCATTCGGTCGCTGATGATGATCAGTTTATCACGTAAATGGCGGACACCCCAGGTCAGATCATCAACCCGATTGCTCAACGAATCAGTCATTGCCGTATCGGTGGGTGAAACGGATTTTACAAACTCATCGAGTTCATATTGAAGCGCTTTCATCGAATCAAATTCAGTGATTACATTAGCAATGGCACTTGTGAAAAGACTATCAACATAATTATGGTAAGCTGTATCCGTCTTGACAAACTCTATCAGGGCCGGCAGGCTATCGGTATATGATTCGTGAAAATAATGATACTGCAGCTCCGCATTATAGATGTTCGACATTCGATAGTGGCTCAATTCGACGTTTTTTGCTTCTTTGTCCCAAAGCGTTTTGGGATAGTAAATCGATCCGATTAGTGCTGCAAACAAAACCAGAATGAGAACTTTGTAGATCAGGCGGCCTTTTCCATAATTATCAGCCATATTTCCTCCCTCTCTCCGGAAAAACTAAGGACTCTTGAGGATAGCAAAACAGTTTTGATATCCAATTAATTTAATTCATTGAATTAGTGTAAGATAATATTTTCTTTTATTAAAAGAAACTTTTTCTCCCCGATACCCTTTACTTTTTTAATGTCCTTGTCAGTATGAAAAGGGCCGTGATCCGATCGATATTTCACGATTCGTTTGGCCAGCGTTTGTCCGATTCCGGGAAGCAGAATTAAATCCTGAACAGGTGCTGAATTGATATTTATTTTACGGGCCAACTTTTTCCTGTGCTTCTTGACCCGCTTTTTGCTTTTTATGGTTTTATGCTTTATCTCGTTAAGGCTGTCAGCAACGAATTTAAATCGCGCCATGGTTCTCTGATCGATAGCCGGAAGCGGGCGCTGTGTTCGCCATTCCCGAAAACCGACTCCCAAAAGATAGAACGCCACCAGAATAAACAAAGCAGAAAGTTGCAGCCGCGAAAATCCCCCCACGTTTTCCTCCGATCAATTAAACACGCCTTTTATTTTTTCAAAAACCGATTTGATTGACTTGGGTGGTTTTATATTTTCACTCGTTCGCAATTTCTCTAAAATACGCCGCTCTTCCTTGTTAAGCTTGGTTGGCGTCCAAACACGCACACGCAAAAGTTGATCTCCACGGTGATGCTGGCGCAGATGGGGCAAACCCTTGCTGCGCATCCGCAGGATTTTTCCAGACTGTATACCGGCAGAAATATCGATTTCAGCCACACCGGTCAGCGTTGGCACGTTGACTTTGTCGCCTAATGCTGCCTGCACAAAACTTATCGGCAGTTCATAAATAATGTCATCACCGTTGCGTTCAAAGTATTCGTGCTCCTGTTCTTCGATAATAATGATCACATCACCCGGCGGACCGCCTTTGGGCCCGATATTGCCCTGCCCCTGAATGGTCAGGTAATTGCCGGTCGCCACACCGGCAGGAATATCGATTTCCAGCTCTTCGGAAGCTTGTGCTCGCCCTTCGCCGTGGCAGGTTGTGCACAGATGCTCGATGATTTGTCCACTTCCACGGCACTGGGAGCACGTCGCTATGTTGACAAATTGTCCTAAAATGGAACGGGATACCTGGCGAACTTCTCCAGCACCATTACAACCAGGGCAGGTTGTTGAGCTGCTGCCGGCATGGGCACCGCTGCCACTACAATCGCCGCATTTCACCTGTTTCTTAATGCGGATTTTCTTCGTCACGCCGGTCGCGATTTCTTCAAGTGTCAGGCGCATTTTCAATTGCAGGTCGGCACCGCGCATTTTCTGCTCACGCCGGTTGCCGCCGCCCATGCCGAAAATATCGCCAAAACCACCAAATCCACCGGCCATAAAAGTCCGCAGGGCATCGGTAAGATCAAACTCCATCCCTTCAAACGGATTCGGCTGCCCCTTAACACCAGCATGGCCATAAGCATCATAACGTTGGCGTTTTTGTGAATCGCGCAGCACTTCATAAGCTTCAGAGGCTTCTTTAAAATTCTCCTCTGCCGTTTTATCTCCGGGATTTTTATCCGGATGATATTCCATCGCCAGCTTGCGATAGGCTTTTTTTATCTCATCATCTGAGGCATTTTTTGAAATCCCCAAGATATCATAATAATCTCGTTTACCCATAAATTTATTTATCTCTCAGGGGGTTATTTGCTGACGACCACTTGTGCGGGACGAATAAGGCTATCACCCATCATATAACCTTTTTGGTGCTGATCGAGAACGATATTCGAATCGACACCCTCTTTTTCAACTTGCAGCAATGCTTCATGAATTTCCGGGTCAAATGGCTGGTTAAGCGCGTCAATCTCGACCACGCCTTCTTCGGCAAAAACCGATCGCAACGCTTTGTAGACCAATTCGACACCCTGAAGCAACGATTCGCAATTTTCATCTTTTCCAGCCGCCTGCAGCGTTCGCTCAAAATCATCGGCGATCGGCAAAAGTTTCTTGATCAGGCCGGCATTGGCCAGTTTCCAGAATTCTTCTGTTTCACGCTCTTTGCGCTTTTTATAATTTTCGAACTCGGCGGCACGCCGCAAATTCGCATCATTTAATCTTTCGACCTCGGCTCTCAAAGCTGCGATCTCTTTTTCTAATTTTTTCACTTTTGAGGTCGATTTATCTTCTTTTTTACTGCTGTTTTTATTGATTTTTTTATTACCGTTGTTGGAAACCTTGATCTCTTCCTCTTTTGATTTTGCTATATCTTTCATTAAAGCCTCAAAATTCTATAACTTAATCCGTATTTGTCTTAAAAATATCTGCTAAAACTTTTGCCATATAATCGATGATGGCGACAAGTTTTGAATAATGCATGCGTGTCGGCCCCATTATTCCAATCGTTCCGGAAATCTGGCCGACCTGGTATGTCGTCGTGATCAACGAACAGTGAGAAACAAGCTCCTTCTTGTTTTCATCACCGATCGTTATTCGAATATTATTTTCCGGAATTATGTCTGATGTGTTTTCCTCATTGATCAGATGAATAAGAATTTCTTTATCGTCGATGAGCTCCATGATTTTTATTATGCTTGCCTGGTCGGTAAATTCAGGCAAACTCATGATGTTTGCCGTACCACCCAGGTGGAGATCATACGGAGACAACTCGGAAAACAGACGGCTGGAAGAATTAATCACGAAATCGATAAAATTACTCTCGCCAATCGTTACGCCATGCAACCGCAAATCGATCGTATTTTTAATTTCCTTAAGCGTTAATCCGTGCAATCGTTCATTGATGATACGCGCCGATTCATTCAGATGATCACGTGATATATCTTTTTCAATCTCCAGCGTGATCGTACGCACTAACCCGGACTTGATACTGATAACGACAAGAACTTTTTTATAGGCGATGGGAATCAGTTCGATTTTTTCAAAAATACCCTCATAAAAACGCGGTGCCAGAGCTAATCCAAGCTGGTTTGAAATACTTGCCAGTGTTTGCGAAGCTGCTTCCAGAACGCTTTCCACATCTTTTGAGACCCGTACAAGGGTTTCAAAAATATTTTTTTTCTCATTCAGTGCCAACTTTGCCGCCGGCATAAGAGAATCGACATAAAAGCGATAGCCTTTATCTGTCGGCGTACGCCCGGCGGAAGTATGCGGCTGCCTGACATATCCCCGAACCTCGAGATCAGCCATAACATTTCGGATGGTCGCTGAACTGATCGCACCGTCACAACCCTTTTCAATGAGCTTCGAGCCGACCGGTGCGGCGTTAACAACAAATTTCTCAACTATCGATGTTAGCACGAATTTTTCGCGCTGATTGAGCTCAAGCTCTTCCATAATTTATATTTAATCTGTATATTTCGCGCTCGTTGTTCCTGAAAATAGATTCGGGCAAGATAATAATTTTCAAATGGCTTGTCAAGCAAAAACTCTTGCTCAGACCAGCCTGCGCGTTGCCCAATAACAAGTAAAAATTGAAAATAAAAGAGAAACTCCAACCGCCCAGTTTAAAGTTGAAAAATTCACCCCCGCAGGAAATAATTCATCAAAGCGAAAAAACCGAAAGATCAATCGAACAGCGAGCAGTGATATCAAACCGGCTGTTGCGCCTTCAATTGCCGCCTGAACATAAAACGGGCCGAGAATAAGTCCGGGTTTTGCTCCCACCAATTTCATCGTTTCGATAGCCCGCTCTTTGATTTTTAACGTCAGCTTGATATTGATCCAGAGCAGAAAAAAACTCAACAACGCCAGCCCGAGCCCGACACCAACGAAAATCCGGCGCAAAGAGTCATAGTATTGATTTAGCGCGCTGAGCAATTTACGGTGGTAAACGACCTCGTCTACAGCTCCGAGGCTTTTTATTTCAGCAATGATCTTTTGTACGTACGCCTGATTCATCTCTGCAGTCAATTTGACCTGAAAACTGGCCGGTAGCGGGTTTTCATCGATCAGTTGAACATAATCGCCGGAGAACAATTCCTTAAATTTTTCCAGGGCCGCTTCTTTGCTGACAAATCTGACGGAATCGACTCCGGTAATTTTTTGAAGACGTCGGTTAAAATTTTCGATATCACTGCTGTCGAGATCGGGATCGAGAAATATCTCGATTGTTACGCGGGATTTTAATTCAGATATTTTCAATAAAATATTTTGGCTGATCAGAAAATAAAAGAGTAAAAGCAGCACGGCCAGTGAAAGTGTAATCATCGTCAGAAAGGAAGTAAATTTAGACCTGACCAAGCCGGCAAAGCCATCCTTTATTATAAATAGAAATAAACTCACCCGAACACTCTTCCGTTTTTCAACTCAAGTTTGCGATAGGCATATTGCGCCACCAGATTTTGATTATGCGTCGCCATCAGCACGGCTGTGCCTCGCTCATTAATCGTTTTGAAAAGTGAAAGTATATCCTTCGCTGTTTCCGGGTCGAGATTGCCGGTTGGTTCATCAGCAAGAATGACGAATGGATCGTTTGCCAGCGCGCGTGCAATGGCGATACGTTGCTGTTCGCCGCCGGAAAGCTGTTGCGGCCTCTGATTGCGTTTATGGCTCAGCCCAACCTCGGCGAGCATCTTGAAGGTTTTGCGTTTGATCGATTTTTCCCGGTGCCCGGTTATTCGCAGGACAAAGGCTATATTTTCATAAATATTGCGGTCTTCAAGCAAACGGAAATCCTGAAAAACACACCCGATTTGCCGGCGCACAAGCGGTATTTCTTTTTTGCTGATATGCTGTGAGTTATATTTGCCGACCTGCACATCGCCGCTGTCCGGCAGCATAGACATAAGAATCAACTTCAAAATAGTGGTCTTGCCAGCACCACTGGGACCGGTGAGAAAAAGAAATTCATGCGGATTGAGAACGAAATCCGCTCTCCGGATACCCTCGCCATTTTTATACGTGGCCGTGACTGCGTTAAACTGTATTTTCTTCATTCTTTTCGAATAACAAAATGAACCCGTTCTGATTTTTCAGACCCGGGACGGTGGGTATAGTTTTCGAATATGCCTTTGATACGGCATCCGCCAATTTCGTTGAGCAAAACTTTCTCTACCGTGGTGATTCTGTACATCTGCTGAACGTGTTTCTCATGATAAATGATTTTATCTTGCCCGTCCCGACTGATCCAGAATTCATTTGTCTGCCGGTTGTTCGCCGGGTTAAAAAAAGCCTCCCGCGTATAATCGAGATTCAGATAAAACTCTCTTTCGTAATAATCACGAAAATTATGACGACAATTATAAATCGTGCAAATATCAAAAATCAGCAAACCACCTGAACGTAAATTTGCGAGCATGTTTTTGAGTGCAGCGGTCAATTCCTTTTCATTCATACAATAGTTGATACTGTCGTAGAGGCAAATTACAGCGTCAAACTGCCCATAAATTTTTAGCGTGCGCATATCTGCAACAACCAAAGCCTTGTCGGTGATTTCAGCAGGAAGCTTGCGCCGCGCCCGTTGCAGCATGGCCGCTGATTTGTCGATTCCCACAATATCCCACCCGTCAGCGGCGAACTGGGTCAGCATGGTACCCGTGCCACAGGCGACTTCCAGCAACCGGCCGGGTTTGATCCGGTGTTTTCTCAGAATGACCGAGACAAACTTGAACCAGCGTTGATAATTGACATGTCGCATAAGATAATCGTAAAATGTCGCGACAATGTGATATTTATCAACCTCTTCGATTGATTGATCCCTGTGATTTTGCACGGCGAATCGCCTCCAGCATGCTTGAAAAGTTGGCCCTGTTTCGGCCGGCAATATCAAACGCCGTCCCATGATCCGGGGAGGTGCGGATAAACGGTAACCCACAAGTGTAATTGACGCCCTTGCCCGCAGCCAGCATTTTGAAAGGAATGAGACCCTGATCGTGATACATGGCCAAATAAGCATCGACATACGGCCCGGCATTGTATGAAAACAAGGAATCTGCGGGATACGGCCCGGTGGCATCGATGCCCTTTTTTTGCACGGCCCTTAGGGCAACTTCTATGACTTCTGTTTCCTCGCTGCCGATTTTTCCTCCCTCACCGGCATGTGGGTTCAACGCCGTAACAGCAATGCCGGGATGACGAATACCGAAACGATCCTGCAGTTCCCGGTGCAAAATTTCTATTTTTTCAACAAGCATTTTAACGGTAACAAGCGCTGCAACCGACTTTAGCGGCACATGGGTTGTTGCAACAGCAATACGGATTTTTTCTGTCATCATCAACATGACGGGTGTGCAAACATCGGCGAGAGAGGCGAAAAACTCTGTATGGCCGGGGAAATTATAACCGGCCCTCTGCAGGGCATTTTTTGAAATAGGGGCGGTGACAATAGCATCGATTTTTCCACTGAGGGCGAGTTCAGTAGCGGAGATGATCGAACGGGCGGCGATTTTTCCACTCACCTCTGTCGGTTGCCCGATGGTGAATTGAGGAGACGGTATCTCGTCGGGCTCGACAATTGAAAGCGCCGCACCCCGGTTTCGCAACACTTCGCGCCATAAATTATCGCCAACCCTCTCGCCCCAGAAATAAAAAGCCGCTTGCGGGCCGATTAAACATATCTGCTCATCCGCAGCGACAGGCAAGGATGACAGTGCTCTGATGATAACTTCCGGGCCGATACCGTTGATGTCGCCAATAGTAATACCGATTTTATATATTTTCTCACGCATTTTCTGTTTCAATCACATCAAATTAGCATCGATCTAAATTCAATTCTACTATTTAAGAATTATCCGCTTAACTTCCAATAAAATAGATGTGTTGAAAAAAAAAAGAACGGATCAGGTTTTGCGTTTCTTCTTTTTTGCTGCAGGGAATAAAATATTATTCAAAATCAGGCGATAGCCGGGAGAGTTTTTATGCAATGCAAGCTGGGTTGGCGGATCATTGACCAGGTGTTGATAATCCTCCGGGTCGTGACCGGCATAAAAAGTAAAAGTGCCTTTGCCGATATTGCCGTGGATATATTTAACTTCATCGCTGCCGGTTTTTTCGGCGAGAATCGTTACAGAGCGTTTGATACAGTTTTTTTTAAATGCCGTCGTCTGTCCCATAAACCCTTTGACAACAGAGACATGATTCTGTGTCAGCATCGTCGGGACAGGATCATATTTTGCAGAAAAGACGAAGAGATCAAAAAAATCCGCATTGGGATTGCGCGGGCGCGGATTATTAGTCGAGGGAATATCGATATCGGAGAATTCATAAATCAGAGGGTTTTCCACCAGTTTAAATTTTTCAAAAGCAACCGTTTTTCTGAAATCGAGAGCAGCGCTTGCGTTTGGCTGTGCAGGATCGCCGTCATAAATTGCAGCCGCGATATCAACGCCTTCTGCCGCCAACGCGATATCGAAAGAATCCGTCGCCGAACACATGGCAAAAACAAAACCGCCGGCTGCAGCAAAGTTTTTTATTGTTTTTACCACCGCAAGTTTCAATTGACTGACTTTGGCAAAGCCGAGCTTTACTGCAAGCGCTTCATTGACCGTTTCCTGTTCGCGGTACCAGGGGGCATTGTGGTATGATGCATAAAATTTGCCGTATTGCCCGGTGAAATCCTCATGATGCAAATGCAGCCAATCATATTTATCGAGATCACCGCGCAAAACCTCCTCATCCCAAACTCTTTCGTATGGCACCTCGGCATAGTTCAGCGCCATGGTCACCGCGTCATCCCAAACCTGCTTGGTCTCCGGCGTATAAACGACGATTTTGGGTGCTTTTTCCAGCAGTACAACATCCATATTGCCGGATTCAATTTTAGCATAAATTTGGGTGATCATGCCCGCTGCGACAACCTCAAAACGCACTCCGCGCATGCGTAATATTTGCTCAATTTCCGGGTATTGATCGACCAGAAAAGAACCACCACGATAATTGAGCAGCCATTCGACATTGACGCCCTGTTCCAGAATCCAGTAAGCGGCGCCATAGGCTTTCAGATGGTCAGTCTGCTTCAAATCCATATTGATGAGAATTTTCTGGCCGTATATTGCCTGGTTAGACAGGCAGATACAAAACAGACAACAGCAAACGATATTTTTAATTTTCATAAAATTAGCCATTTCACCAGTTTTTCTTCACTGCGTTACCAGTGACAGTTGTCGCAACAGCGTTCGGGATTCTTCCAAAAATGTGCTATAGGGGTATTCTACTAATATTTTGTTGAGATATTCGGCCGCTTCCCGGGAATGTCCAGTTTGCGCCAGAATTTTTGCCAGCGAAAAACAGGCCTCATCCATCAAGTCGGATTCTGCGAACTTTTCCGTGAAACGGCGTAAGGTGAGCTCCTGTTTATGCTCATCATTTTGCTGAGCATAAAGCGTTGCAAGCCCAATCAATGCTTCCGGCGCTAATGCTGAGGCGGGATACTTTTGCGCTACATCTTCAAGCGCGCTTTCTGCCGCCTTAAAATCGTTACGCGCAAGAAATAGTTTATAATCAGCGAAGCGGGAAAGTGCAGCCGCACTATCAGCCAGATTGTCTGCAATCAAAAAGGAGAATTCCAAAGCATCATTCATCAAATCATCATGATTGTTTGAGCCGCGAGCCGATTTTATTTTGGCGAGCGTCTGTCCGGCCTGCAAAAACTTCTTGCCAACAAACTGGACCCCTGCAAGTTTATAGTAAACCTCATTTTTCCGGGCGACGTCAAAAGTTTCTGATTTGCCCAATGCTTCGCGGTACCAACGGGCGGAGGTTATTAAATCTCCATGCTGTAAAAATGCATCTCCGAGAGCCAGCGCTGCCTGCCTTTTCTGCCGGCGCGTGCGACTGCTTTTAAAGAGCAATTCAAATACGGGAATTGCTCTTTCCGGTTGGTGCAAATCACTCAAATAAATCATGCCCTGCAAATAATTGCCGTTAAAATGCTGCCTGTTGTTTGCGAGAAATGCCTGCAGTTGGTTTAATGCAGCAGAATAATCACCTTTTTTTTCATAAATCTGTGCTGCTTTATAAAAGGCCTCCCGGTTAAAAGGACTGTCCGGCCATTGCTCTTGCAGTGTCGTATAGGCCGAAAGCGCAATTTCATATTTTTCCTGTTGATACGACTCCTGCGCAAACCGACTCAAATATTCACCCGGTCGGTAATTGCGTACGATTTTTGATGCGACTTCCTCAATTTTTATCAAAGTCTGCATTGCAGAGCGTCTTCTGTTCATACTTTTTAAGCTGTTGGCATAAATTTTCAACAAATTTAAATCCGGCGGGTCGGTCGCCTCAATTTCCCGGCGAATGGTCATCAGGATTTGCAGGCTGTCGGAAGAATTGAGATAGGAGAGTATCTGCGCTTCCACCCAGCGAACCTGGCGTGTATTTTTACGGTAATATTTTAAATATTCTGCTGCTGCTTTGGCTTTTTCATCGCTACCGGCATAAATATTTGCCAACTCGACAGCAAAAATAGCATTATCTCCCAACTTCTTTCGCCCGCGCTTGTATGTTTTTATCGCCTGCGCTACGAGCCCCTCACCCAACTGGGCGGCGGCAACCTGAATATATGCCATAGCGTTGGTGGAAAACCGGTCTAATGTATTTTGCCACTGCCGCTGCGCCTCTCTGATTTGCCCCTGTTTATAAAGAACCAGCCCGAGGTCTGCATGGGCGGCGACATCATTTAAAACCGATAATCTTTTTTCAATAACGGTCAATAAAAGCTGGTATCTTTCCAGACGAACGAGGTTTCTTTTTAATCCCTGATAATAGGCATTGTTTGCGGGATACAAATGAAAAAGTCGCTCAAAGTTAATCGCTGCCTGTTCGTATGAACGGCTTCTTTCTTTTTGCAGCGCCACACTGTACAGGCGCTTGAGTTCGTTTTTGTCCTGAGCAACGGAAAACGCGACGCCAGCCAGCATTAAACAAAAAATAATAATCGTCTTTTTCATATTATTTGCTTTCGAGCTCTTTCGTCAGTGCTTCAAAATATTTCTGAATTAAAAGCTTATAGTCTTTGGAATAATTTGCCCGCATGGCACGCAGCAAATCTCTTTTCAGCAATTCCTTTTTTGTCGCACTTAAATCAGGTAATGTGCCTGGATCGATGGCGAAATATTCTTTGCCGCTGCGGGAATGGCGCTTTTTGCTGTATTGCTGTTTTCGCACTGATTTTTGTGCATCGAGCAAACGGCTAAGAATTCGCTCCTGTCTTTCTATGGTTTTGCGATTCACTTTTTGCGTCCGCATTTCTTTTGCCGCCTGACGCATTTCCTCGGCAATTTTTGCCAAGCTTCCCAGCATCTCACCACCTTCTTTTTGCGCCTGCAGTCTTTCGAGTGCCCGGCGCAATGCTTCCTGCTGTGCAGCAAGGCGCATCAAACGCCCCTGTTGCGAGGGCGTCAATTGTCCCTGCATGCCCAATTGTTGTGTGCCCTGATTGATGCCCTGTTGCTGTTGTGACATCGACTGCATCTGTTGCAGGAACTGGTCGAGCATCGACCCGCCGCCGGACTGGCCCTGCAAGCTTTGCATCGCCTGTTGTAATTCGCTCAAAGCGCCATTCAATGCCTGCATCGCATTTTGTTGTTCCTGCCCTGCTTTGCCGCCACGATTTTTTTCCAATGCATCGATAGACGATTGCATTTTCTGCTGAGCCTCGCCAAACTTGCGACTGATCTCCGGAGGCACAAAAAATGACTTTTCGGAAAGACGGTACATTTGTTCTCCGGTCCGTTGCATCGCTGAAAGCAAATCCTGCTGGTTTTTCGCAATATCACGATATTGTGTCGGATCATGTTTAGCAGACTGACCTGCCAGTTTTTCCTGCCGTTTGGATAACCGAAGAATATTACGGCGACTTTGCTTCAAAGCACTCAGAACTTCCGATTTCTGATTTTGCTGCATTTGCTGCTGCATTTTGGAAAGTGATGATTGCATTTGCTGCAACTGTTGCGAAAGCTGCCGACCGGATTTTTTCGCACCTTTTTGATTTGCTGATTGCATTTGCTCTACGGCATTTTGTATTTCCCGTCCGATCTGACCAGCTTGTTCCTGAATATCCGATAACATCTCCCCGGGCATCTGCATCTGCGGCAACGCTTCGGCGCTTTGCTGCAAAGATTGTAAATTTTTCTTTACGGTTTCTAACTGCTCTGCCTGTTGCTGCTGTTCACCGGCGCTTTGCTGTAAATCTTGCGGTTGCTTCGTCTTCTGCAAATTCTCATTTATTTCCCGCTGCTTTTTCACCAGCAATTCCGCCAGCTTCATGGTCTCATCGAGTTTTTGCTCCGCTTCAAGCTGCTTGAGCAAATTGATGGTTTTCTCCATATTCTGAATAAATTCTTCCTGCATCGCCTGGAAATTTTCCAACGAATTTTGCATTTGTTTCGGGTCCATTTTCTCCAGCGCCTGTCGCAGTTTTTCCATCATTTCCCGCAACTCGGGGGAAGCAATTTTTTCCATCAGGTCTTGCAACTCCTGATATTTTTCCAGCGTCTCAAGGGCAAGCAGATCATTTTTATCGAGCTTGTCAACCATTTCCGCGAGATTTTGCTTTACTTCATCAAGCGTTTCCAGCATCTCCTTTTGCCGTGCCAGCGTCTCTTTTATGGCCTGCTCATCCTGCCATTTCAACTGCTGATTTCGCCGGATATTCTGCAATACATTTTCAACCTGCTTTTCAAGCTCCCGGGATTCCTCGTATAACTCCTCGATGGAAGAAGTGGCTTCATCCTGCGTCGCATCCGATTCTGCGAACAATTCCTTGATCGAAGGCAATCGCAACCGGTAGACTTTGCTGCTTGCTTTTTTAGGCCCGGAGATCATATCGTTGTCATAAAGTTGTACAAAATATTCAACGATATCTTCCGGATAAATCTCCAGCGGCATCAAATCCCAAAACATACTGGCGAGCAAGATGCCCTCATGTACTTTGAAGGATAAATTCTTTTTTTGAAATCCGAGCGAATCGCCGGATGTGTTTTTCAGAATGCGAAAGAACAGGTCCAGTTTTGAAAACCCGAAATCATCTTCTCCTAAAACCTGTAAGGGAATTTCCATGCTCTCATCGAGGTCCACATCTTTACCGGGCACCTCTATTTTAACCAATGGATATTGATCTTCTTTGAGAGAAATGCTGTAATCGATTGGTGATTTATTTTTTAATCCAAGCTCATCCTGCAAAATGATGTTGTATTTTAACGGTGTTGAAATTTTAATCTGTGCTGTAAATTCTGTTCCGCTACCCGGCATATCTTTTTTCGTGCTGTCCGGGAAAACTATTTTTGCAGCGGTTATCCTTTTATTCGCAACGATTGCGATGTCGATATCAGAGCCCGGCAGCACTGCAGCATCTCCAATATTTCGCTCCAGAGTGTCTGTTTTTAAATTCGCATAAGCAGGAGCCCTAACAAAAAGTTGCAGCGTTAAAACTTCCGGCAAATCGATGACTTCGATAAAATATTTGTCGCTGGTTTTTCTCCCGGAGCGGATATAATATTCAAATGAAGTATTGATATTTTCCATCTTATGAGAAAAAATAGCCGGTGAATTTGATGGGATCATCACCTCCTCATTTTGCGCGCCTTCGGGGTGAATTGTTTTTAAAACGGGCGGTGCGGAGATCTCACCATAGATCTCTGTAAATATTTCAAGAGACTCGCCCCGGGGAATGCGGAGATTGCCCGGACGAACGGAAAAACCAAGCGCCTGTGAAGCTGGAAAATTTCCCGGTTTTAACAACATCGCGACCGATTCTTCATAGGAAGCGTACCAAAATGTAAGATTTATCACTGCGGTGAAGAGCACGGCAATCATCGCCAGGGACATCCGGCGAATTTTTTTCAACGAGAAGCGACTGCAAAAATCGATTGCCGCTGTTCGCCTGACGATTTTTTCGAACGCGGCAAGAACTAAAGGATTCTCTCGATTTTGTTGATCCTGCAAAAGTTGAACGGCGTTGCTCAAATCATCTTTAATCGCGGAGAATTTCTCTCCGATTTCCAGTGCGCTCTGGTCGATAGCCGGAGTTTTACGAAATACGAACAGTGAAATGAGAGGCTGGAGAATTTTCCGGATCGCAAAAAAGAAGAACAATCCTCCGGTGCTCAGCGACATCAGCCAGCGGAAAATGAGATCGCTTTTACCTATTTTATACAGCAACGGCAGCGCAATAAAAATCACACCGGCAAAGCAAAAAAATTGCAGGCTTTGTTCGATAAAACACAGTATTTTTTTGCGCCTGCGATATCTGGCGATCCGCTTAATCAGAGTGTTAAAAGCATTCATATCAGACTGCTAATGTGAGAGGGCATAGACGATGATATTGGTACCAAATTGAAAGGCTTTTTCGCGAATATTTTCAGGATCATTGTGCACCTCGCTATCGGCCCACCCGTCTGAAATATTCGTATTGTATGTATAAATGGCGACCAAACGCGATAGATGAAACAAGCCAAATGTTTTACCGGGGCCGCCATCGTGTTCATGAATTTTTGGAACGCCGTTTTTAAATTTGAAAACATTGTGAAAAATCTCAAAATCAAAAGGCAGTTCTACCCATTTTTCAAGCGGGAAGACTTTTTCCATTTGTTTGCGGAAAGTTGCATCCATGCCGTAATCATCATCCGCATATAAAAAGCCGCCAGCACTTAAATAAATTCGCAGAGCTTCGGCCTCTTCCGCAGAAAATTCGATATTGCCGTGTCCGGTGATAAAAAGAAAGGGATAACTGAAAAGAGCGACATCGTTCAATTCGACATAGCGTTCTTCCTCCGCACAGCGGATGTTGGTGTTCTGTGATAAAAATCGCAGCATGTTGGGAATGATTGAGCGGTCGTTATACCAGTCGCCACCACCACGATATTTGATCCGCGTGATCGTGAATTCCGAGCGGTCCCAGGCGTCCTGCGCCCGTGCACCGGTCGCGCTGCTGAAAAACACTAAACAGATGAGAGCCACTTTTTTTGCCGTCATTTCCGTCCTCAGAAAAAATTGATCGCTGTGATCAGTACCATGATGATCGCCAGTATCAATTTAGTAAAACGGCCACCCAAAGCGCCGAGAAAAGCACCAAAACCGACACGAATTGCCGCACCGGAATCACGGTTTGTTACATATTCAAATAATGCGGCGCCGCAAAAAGCGCCGAGAAAAGCACCGATCACGGTACCCACAACGGGGGTTATTCCAGAACCGAAAACAGCGCCGGCAAAACCACCAAGAACAGCGCCCCACATTGCATTTCGCGAGCCACCGAATTTTTTTGCTGAAGCTGCGCCGAAGAAAAACTCGATCAATTCGCCAACGACCGCAATCAGAAACAGCCACAAAATTAATGAGACCGTGAATGGTACAAAACCGGTAAAATAGCCATGCAGCAGCACGGCAACCACAATCAAAAACGTACCTGGCAGACCCAGTGGTACAAGAATTATACTTATGAGTATGACCAGCCAGAAAAAAATCTGCCCACCAAGGATACCAATGGTCTCTATCATCTTTCGCTATCTTTTTGTTGTTCGACATTAAACATCGACACTTTGTTCAATCTCGCCTGACTTAAGCCTGAAATGATAAAGCTTCTTCACGCGGAAGAAGCCTTATTCCCAACTTTCTGATTTCACTGCTCGTTCCAGGTTTCGTGTAAGGCTGGAACCGGCCGGGCATAACGATGGGTTCATCTGTTGATTTTGATAAATAACTCACCGCGCAACTTCTCGATCCAATCTTTAAAAAGTTGTGTCTGTTTTCGGTTGAGCGCCCACATATGCAGGGTATCAAAATCTTCCACAGGTGAAATTTTCCGCGCTTCCTTGCGCTCGTTTAATCGCACGATGTGAAAGCCTGTCGGCCCTTTGAACGGCGCTGAAATTTCGCCCGCTTTTAGCGTATTAGCCAATTGGCGAAATTCCGGAATTGAAATTTGATCGATTTCGAACCAGCCGAGATTACCGCCGGTTTCCCGCGATTGGGGATCCTCAGAATATTTTTTGGCGGCTTAGGTAAAATTTATTCTGCCGCTGATGATATCAGCACGAATCGAGTCGAGTTTGGCAATCGTTCTTTTTTCATCCTCGGGGGAGATGGGCAATTGAATCAAACAATGCCGTGTATGCACTTTTTCACCGCGACGGTCGAGTACCTCGATGAGATGAAATCCAAACTGACTTTCCACGATATCGGAGACTTCGCCGGTTTTCATGGTAAAAGCAGCTTCTTCATAGGGTTTAACAAATTCTCCGCGGGAGGTAAATCCCAGATCGCCACCGCGGCTTTTTGATCCCGGATCTTCGGAATACTGGCGTGCCAATTCTGCAAAATCAGCGCCCTCCTGCAATTGCTTTTGAATCTTTTTGATTTTTTCAAGTGCAATCTGCCGGGCAGCGCCCCCGGCTTTGACGGAGATGAGAATGTGGCTCAAATTAGCTGTTGGCGGTACGTCTGGCAGAGAGTCTTTCATCGTCTCGTAAAATTGATTGACTTCTCTCCGGGACATTCGGATTTCTGAGAGTTTCTTTTGTTTTAATGCGGTCACCAGGGCATTTTCTTCAATCTGTTCACGAAAACGCTTGCGGATAATTCGCATGGGAAAGCCAAATTCCTTTTCCAGTTTTTCTTGCGATCCCACCTGCTGAATCATGTTGTTTATCTGGTCATCGAGGGCCGAGCTGACCTGTTTTTCATCGATTTCAACACTGTCTTCACGGGCTTTTACAAGAAGGATTTTTGAAGTAATCAATTCTTTCAAAACCTGATCTTGCAATGCTGTCAAACGCTCGGGGTTGCTCCGCAAATCGATTCGCGCCTGCATCGCATATTGCCGTGTGTACTGCATCAATTCCGATTGTAGAATGATATTATCATCGACGATCGCAACAATACGGTCGAGCAAATCCTGTGATCGCAGCGGTATGGACATGACATAGAATAAACATAAAATTATAAATTTGCGCATCTCTCACTCACTTTGGGTTGTAAAATTCGTTTTGTATAATAGCGAATCCAGGGGCATCGAATCGATCAATTGGAAATTCGTCTCAATTGTAGCGCCATTTTTCAACAAACTCAGATGCTGCCTGTAGCGCTCATTTCGGTTGATATGACGCAAGCGTGAAAGGATTTCATCATAAACATCGTCCAATTCCCGCTGTGTTCCTTTGCGTTTGCGATCTCGGACTTGTAAAAGATGAAAACCGAAATCGGTTTCAATCGCCCGTGTGGGTAATCCGACACGCCGCTTGCGCACAGCTCTGTAAAGTTTATCCAGCAGCATGCCTTGCGAGACATAACCCAGATCCCACTCTTCTTTTTTTAGCTGCTGCAGCGAGGCGATTTTTTGCGCCATCGAATCGAATGGCTGCCTGCTGTAGCGGATTAAATTATAAACTGAGTCTGCCTGTTTTTTAGTTGGCATAAGGATGTGATATAAATAGACCTCATCGTCTTTGCGGGTGAAATCATCCCCATTTGCTTCATAATAATTTTGAACAACGGTATCAGCAAATGTGATTTCCTCCCCGAGATGCTTATCGATATAAGCTGAACCGATGAGCAGCATGCGGTAATTCTCTACCCGTCTGAGGATATCGGGATCATTGCCGTATCCCTTGCGCATGCCTTCCTGATAAAGAATTTGGTTGTTCATCCAGGAACGAACATATTCACGGATATCGTCTCTGCTCATCGTTGCTTTGGTTTCTTTTGGCAAACTCGATTGCAGATCGGCCACTGTCAGCGTCTGGTTACCTATTCGCACGATGATCGGGCTTTTTTCTTTTTTCTCAGCACAACCAGAAAACAAAATCAGAACAATAAAAAACTTAAACCTTGTACGTCGCACTGCATTCCTCATTTCGCCCTCAATCGCTGAATTTTTGCAATCGCGATTTGCAGGCCTTTTTCCGACAGCATTATTTTATGTCTTTTTTTGATATTTTCAATCCATGAGCTGCGGTAATTGTTCCACCTTTCAATTTGCCGTGGATTCATCTTTTTAGTAAAACTCGATAATGATGAGTTTGAAATATTCAGACGTTTTCTATTTATCGATTTCAGAAATCTATTGAATTGCACCAGTTCATATTTTTCCAGGATGAAGTTTTTCTGCTCGTCCTCGACTTGTGCGATGATACTTCTCTTCTCATGCAATTTATTTTTAACCGCCCAGACTGCAAACACTTTTTTCCTGGCGATTGCAAAAACATGGCGCCGAAATTCTTTTATACTATTGGTGGTCTCATCGGCGATTCTCAAGTCAGAAAGAAAAACTTTTCCCCCATTAAATTCAGCCAAAACCCGAGACGTCAGCAATTCATCAACAGGCCCATTTTGTTTTTTAATCTCGGGAAAAGATTTCTCTATTTCTTCTTCATTTAAAACGAATCCGTATTTTTGAAGCAATTTTTGAGATTCCACCCGAAGAACGGCTTCTTGCTGTGCTTTTGTTTTAGTTTTGTTGCGGAGAAGAAACTGTTGTCTGGCCGCCAGGTAATATACAAGGTTTCTTATTTTTGCCAAACTCTTTTTAATGCGCACATCATCGATAAAACCATGAGCGGCTGCATCGTTCAAAATGATTTTTTTTTCGATAATATGCTGTAACAATTCCAGTGCGGCAACACGATTAAAGTTTCTCGCATCCGGCTGTGGTATCAACTTTTTAAAACTTTCGACGATTGCAGTGTCAAAAATGTTTTTATTATCTACTTTTGCCACCAGAATTTCGTGTGATTGTTTTTCACACGCAAAAAAGATCGCAAGAAGTGCAACAAGTAAAACAGTATGACGCATTATTTTAGCACGGTTCCATAAATCAACCATTTCTGTCTTCCTCGTTGAGTAGTTCCCTTAAAAAAGCCACCAGCGATTGCAATGGAGCCGGATTTCCAGTGTTAAAAAAAAGTTTGATTTCAAAATTCCCTCCGGGGGCAAATTCAACTTCACCCGGTGCAACAGAAACGATTTTGCCGAGCCACGGTTTAAACTCTTCTTCATCTTTTCCAATAAATTGCGGTGCGACAATTAACCGAGCATGGTTTTCACGCAGTTGAATCGTCATGAAACCGTTTAACCGGCCAAGAATGCGCAACAGCGAAATTCGCAAAAGATTTTCGGCTTCATCCGGCAAACGACCGAATTTATCACGCAGTTCATCGATCAATTCGTCTATGGGCCCGGCTTTTCCTGCGTGCGCCAGCCTTCGGTAAATATCAACTCTTTCGGATGCCTGCGCAACATATTTTTCCGGCAGATAAGCATCAACATCCGCATCTATTTTACATTCGCCGGGAAGATTTTTCTGTGACAGGCCATTTCGTTTTTCTTCATTTTTAAATTCAAGAATGGCTTCCTCAAGAATTTGCATATAAGTATCAAAGCCGAGAGATTCGATAAAACCGCTTTGTTCTCCGCCCAAGATACTGCCGGCGCCACGAATTTCGAGATCCCGCATCGCAATTTGAAATCCACTGCCGAGGTCGGTAAATTCTTCAATCGTTTCGAGACGACGAATGGCTTCCGGGGTCAACGATTTCAACGGCGGCACGATGAGATAACAATAGGCTTGCTTATCCGCCCGGCCGACCCGGCCACGCAACTGATATAATTGCGCCAAGCCAAATTTATCAGCGCGGTTGATGATAATCGTATTGACATTCGGCATATCCAGCCCGGATTCGATGATCATCGTGGCAACGAGAATATCATATTCTTTTGCCATGAATGCTTTCATCACCCGTTCCAGCTCCGTTTCGCGCATTTGTCCGTGTCCCACGGTTATGCTGGCCGCCGGCACCAATGCAGCAATTTTATCAGCCACATTATAAATGGATTCAACCCGATTGTGAACGAAGAATATCTGGCCACCGCGCTGAATTTCATATTGAATTGCACGGCGTAGCAATTTCTCATCGAATTCGATGGTTTCAGTTGTCACCGGTAACCGGTCCATCGGTGGTGTGTTGATTTGAGACATGTCACGAACGCCGAGCAACGACATATGCAATGTCCGTGGAATCGGTGTCGCGCTCAAAGATAACACATCGACATTGATACGCATGCGTTTCAGTTTTTCTTTATGTCGCACGCCAAAGCGTTGTTCCTCATCGATAATGAGTAGTCCGAGATCAGCAAATTCCACATCTTTCGACAACAAGCGGTGCGTACCGACCAGAATATCGACCTTACCTTCCTTGAGCGCCTGAAGAATTCTCCGCTGTTCCGCAGGCTTGCGAAAACGAGAGATGGCTTCCACCCGGACAGGATAGCGGCGAAAACGATCACAAAATGTCAAATTATGTTGTTCTGCAAGAATCGTCGTGGGCACGAGCACCGCCACCTGTTTACCATCGAGAACGGTTTTGAACGCAGCTCGAATGGCGACCTCGGTTTTTCCATAACCCACATCACCGCAAAGCAATCGATCCATAGGGTTGCTTTTTTCCATGTCTTTTTTAATCTCTGCTGTCGATCGACGCTGGTCTTCTGTATCTTCAAACTGAAAAGAAGCTTCCAAATCCTTTTGCCAAGTAGTGTCGGGAGAAAATGAATGGCCTTTTTGTCGCAAACGCATGGCGTAAAGCTGCACCAGTTCTTTGGCCATATTTTGAATTTTTGCTTTGGTGCGTTTTTTTAAACGATTCCATTCCTGCGCTCCCAACTTGTGAATTTTAGGAGCGATACCTTCTTTGGCAGAATATTTTCGCACACGGTCCATGTGATCAAGGCGGACATAGAGTTTATCACCGTCAGTATAATCCAAAACCAGACATTCACGTTCATGACCGGCAACTTTGATTTTCTTTAATCCTGAGAATCGTCCTATTCCGTGGTCCGTATGCACGACAAAATCACCGATATTGAGCGTTTTTAATTGTTTGGGTGAAAGGCCTGTTTTGAATCGTTGGGCTGCCGGGCGATGGCGAATACGCCCAAAAAACTCATGATCCGTGAAAACCTTCAATTCCGCAGAATCGAGACTAAAGCCTTCATCAAGTCCGTTATCGAGCACCTGCACCTGTTGTGGCAGAACACCATATTCGGAAAAGAGCTCTCTCATTTGCACGGCATGTTGCGGCGAATCACAAAGGAAATAATTTTTTTGAGCTATTGCTGTTGAAAATTCTCCGATCAGGTCGTCTGCCAACAGTTTAATATTCCCTTTGTACGGCCGGTGATGCTTTGCAGCGAAATTAATATTTTGTTTAGCGAAGCAACCTTTTATCGGTGAAAAATATAGACTTTGCCGTTGTCGTAAAAAACCAACTAACTTCTTTAGATTCAAAAACTTATCAAGAACATCTAATTGATCAAGCTGCTTGAGTATTTCTGGTGTATTATCATAAGAAACAACTACTTGTAAGTGTAAATGTTCCAACAATGTTGCTGCTTTTTCCGCTTCTAAACTCGGGTTTGGCAGCAAACTCACTTTTTCAATGTTGCGGATTGAACGTTGTGTCTGAATTTCAAACTCACGAATGGATTCTACCAGATTTCCCCAGAACTCTACACGCACAGGGCTGGATGCGGTATAAGGGAAGGCGTCGACAATGCCACCGCGCACAGCAAAATCGCCTGGTTTTTCGACAATGTCACAACGATTATAATCTGCCTGTGTTAAACATTCCAGTAAAATTTCGAAATCTGATTCTTCCTGGGCTTTCAGATTAATAATATCGATGTCGAGTTCTTTCGGGCTGCGCACCGGTGTTTTCAATGCATTCACAGTGGAAATAATAATTTTTTTTTGTTGCTGCGAAAGTGCCTGGAGCACACCGGCTTGTTGGGAAATGATGTGCATGTCGTCTTTTCCCCAGCGGCTCTTCCGCTTTTCAGGAAACAACATAACATCTGATTCGCTTGTTAACAGGGCTAGATCAATCATGATACGCTGTGCAACAGCGATCGAATCAAACAAATATAAAAAGGTGAGATCGTTTTTTTTATAAAGAGTGGAAACAAGCAATGGGCGCAATGCGCCTACCGCGGCGACAATTTCCAGATCGTCCCCTGGTTTGAACTGATTTATTGCTCGGGAAAAAATATCAAGTTTTTCTATTTCATCAACGAGAGGCAGAAGATGACTGGTCATGGTTAAAGTTCAAGTGCCTTTCTCACGAATCCATCTGCTAATTTCAGTCTTTTTTGCGCTTCCTGCATATTAACACCTGCAAGAGTCATTACAAGCGCTGTTTTCACATGGCCATTAGCAGCATGCAAAAGTTCGGCAGACGCCTCATAGTCTAAACCTGCGACTAACATTACCGTTCTTTTTGACCGTTCTTCGAGCTTTTTTGAAGTCATCATCAGATCAACCATCATATTCCCATAGGTTTTTCCGAGGCGAATCATTGAAGCCGTTGTAAGCATATTCAGCACTAATTTTGTTGCAGTGCCGGCCTTCATACGCATGCTGCCCATCACAACCTCCGGGCCGACCACGGTACAAATTGCCACATCTACGGGAATATCAAACTTTTCCCGTGGATTGCAGGTGACATATAACGATTTCGCACCGACAGAGATGCCATAATCTACGGCACCGAGAACGTAAGGCGTTCGTTTGCTTGCTGCTATTCCGCAAACCACGTCTTTTTTGCAAAATCCAGCATTTCGTAAATCGATGGCTCCTTGCTCGTACTTATCTTCAGCACCTTCCATGGCGGCACTCAATGCTTTATATCCCCCGGCGATGACACCCTGCACCATTTCAGGATCGCTACCAAAAGTCGGCGGGCATTCCGAGGCATCCAAAACGCCCAGCCGGCCACTTGTTCCGGCGCCGACGTAGAACAAATGGCCGCCATTTTTAAAAATTTCCACACAGATATTTACAGCTTTGGCAATATAAGGAATCTCTCGTGCGACGATTGCCGGAATTCGATGGTCTTCCCGGTTGATCAGGTTTAAAATTTCTTCAACAGTAGCAGTATCGATATTTTTTGTATTTTCATTTTGAGACTCTGTGACGAGATTTTTTATTTCATCATAAACGGCCTGGCTCATCAAAATCATCCTTTTGCTTTTATTTTGACTAAAACTCGTTGAGTGAATGCTTCTACAAGGCGCGGGTCATAGCTTATTTTTTCAACATGAATAGTGGGGAATTTTCGTTGCAACACCGCAATTTCTTCGTCTAAACTTCCACCTTTCATCGCCAGTAAAACGCATGCATTTTTTCGAAACAACGGGGCACTCCACAACCATAAATTCAATAGAGATGAAACCGCGCGCGCAATCACGATAACACCTTGAGAAAACTTCGGTAAGGATAGATGTTCAATTCGGCTCCAAAATATTTTCACATTATCTAATCCACATACCTGCACAGATTCCTTCAAAAAATCAACCCGGCGAAATTTTGAATCTACAAGAATAACAGGCAACTCCGGGAATAGAATTGCAAAAAGAATTCCGGGCAAACCCGCCCCGGTTCCGAGATCAATCACGGTTTTAACCCGTGAAAAATCGATCGCAAGCGTTGGAGCAAAACATTCCAAAACGTGGCGTTCAAAAAAAAACGGTTCATCTTTTCTCGAAATAAGCTGAGTAATTTTGTTCTGCTCGAATAATAACTGCTGAAAAAGAATCAGCCGTTGGTGAAAAACAGATGCATCGAATTCGTATTTTTCGAGTAGAATACTGCTCAACCGATCTAACTTGTCGGGTTCTATGCTTCCCCTCCATCTGTTGTTTCACGTGAAACATTGCGGTTTGATTTTACAAGAAAAGACATCAGTGCAGTAATATCCGCCGGTGAAACTCCCGATATCCTCGACGCCTGCGCTAGAGTTACTGGTTTGACTTTGTTCAATTTTTGTCGGGATTCAATGGAAAGGCTTTCAATTCTTAAATAATCAATGGCCGGATTCAATTTTTTTGATTCGAGTTTTTGCAAGCGATCAACCATTTTTTGTTCACGCACAATAAAACCACCATACTTTGCTTCAATTTCAACCTGGGCATCAACCTCTTTCCAGAAATTTTCATCTTTCCTCTGTTGTCTGGCAGGCTGTAATTCAGGAAATTCGCAAATCATCGCTTTTATTGATATTTCCGGCCTTTTAAGCAATGACCACAATTTATCGCTTTCACTAATCTCTGAACTTCCTGACGCTGCAAGCAGATGGTTGATTTGACCTGGTTTTACCGATTTTGATTGCAAAGCACTCAGCAGATCTTTTATCATTCTCTTCTTAAACAGAAAAGAATGATAAACATCCTGATCAATCAATCCAAAATCGTAGCCATGAGTCATCAATCGCAAATCGGCATTGTCCTGACGTAAAATCAGTCGATGTTCTGCCCGGGAAGTAAACATGCGATACGGTTCAATCGTTCCTTTGGTGACGAGATCGTCGATAAGCACTCCGATATATGCAGAACCGCGATCAAGAATAAACGGTGCGTTGCCGCGGATTTTTTGAACGGCATTTATTCCGGCCATCAATCCTTGCACGGCTGCTTCTTCATAGCCGGTTGTGCCGTTAATTTGACCAGCAAAATAAAGGCCGGCAATGCGTTTCGTTTCAAGAGTATGCGAAAGCTGTGCTGGATCAAAATAATCATATTCAACCGCATAACCCGGACGCATAATTTGGGCTTTTTCCAGGCCAGGCACGGTTCTGATTGCCGCATACTGAATTTCGATCGGCAGGCTTGTGGAAAAGCCATTAACATAAATTTCAGTGTTTTTTTCACCCTCCGGCTCAAGAAATATCTGGTGGCGATCCTTTTCTGCGAAACGGACAATTTTATCTTCGATGGAAGGGCAATATCTCGGTCCGACACTTTTGATGGCGCCGGTGTAAATCGGAGAACGGTCCAGGCCGGAACGTAATATTTCATGTGTTTTATTGTTTGTGTAAGTGATGAAGCACGGAATTTGTTTTATTTTTGCTGGCTTGCTCCGAAATGAAAAAAACGGAGGTGGCTCATCACCAACTTGAATTTCTGTTTTTTCAAAATCGATTGTTCGGCGATCGAGGCGTGGCGGTGTTCCGGTTTTCAATCTTGCAGTCAGGAATCCTTTTTTTTGTAAAGACTCTGTCAACCCAAAAGCGGCATGTTCTCCAGACCGGCCACCGCTGGTCTCATCGAGGCCAACAAATATTTTTCCGCCAAGAAAAGTACCCGCAGTTAAAATAACAGCATCTGAAAAATACTCTGCGTTAAATTGCCCATTTACACCGATAATTTTATTCCTGTCAAACAAAAGTCCGGTTGCCATATCTTGAACAATTGAGAGGTTGTCCTGAAATTCGCAGGCAAAACGAATATGATTCGCGTATCTGTAACGATCCGCTTGTGCTCGCGGCGACCAAACAGCCGGGCCTTTTGACTTGTTAAGCATACGAAACTGGATTCCAGTACGATCGATGGCGATACCCATCTCACCGCCAAGCGCATCAAGTTCACGCACCAACTGTCCTTTTGCAAGCCCGCCAATCGCCGGGTTGCAGGACATCTGGCCGATTGTAAAAATATTCATCGTCATCAGCAACGTTTTAGCGCCCATGCGGGCAGAGACAAGTGCAGCTTCACTGCCTGCATGTCCTCCACCAATAACGATGACCTCATATTTGTTTATCATTCGATCAACTCTTCAAAAGTTTCACGTGAAACATGGATTTATTTCCCAATACAGAATTTCGAAAATATTTGAGACAAAACGTCCTCAATTGTTATTTCCCCGGTGAGTTCCCCAAGAGTCGTCACCGCATGCCGAATATCCGCGGCAATAAATTCCTGCGTTAAATCCGTTGCCAAGCTTTTCTTTGCATTTCCGATACAGATCAAAACATCAGCAACTATCGTTTTTTGTCGTTCATTAATAATCGCAGCAGCAGGCGTCCGCGGTTGTTCTGTAATGTTTTTCACAGCATCCAAAAGTACTGATTCTAACTTATCAAACCCCGTATTATCAATACAAGAAATTTGAATAACCTTAAATTTTGAGATAAAATTCGCAAACTTATCTTTAATTCCGGAAACAGCAAGATCAATTTTATTTAGTAATAAGATGATTTTAATTTGCTTTTTTTCTTGCAGCGCTAATAATTTATCCCGTAAATCCCAATCATTTTTGCCTGGTGCTTTACTGCTATCTACCATAAAAAAAACAAGTTCAGCACTCTTCAGAATTTTCCAACTTCGGCGTATACCTTCTTTTTCTATAATATCATCTGTTTGGTGAATACCAGCTGTATCGTTAAAGACAAATTTATAGCCGTTAATATCCACTTGCTCTGATATTATATCACGCGTCGTTCCAGCAATATCAGTAACGATAGCCCGTTCTTTTTTAAGAATCAAATTCAGGAGGCTCGATTTGCCGACGTTTGGCTGCCCAACGATTGATACTTTAAATCCATCGCGAATGATATGCGAACGCTGGAAAGTGTTTAATAAATCCATGAGTGATTTTTCCGTTGCGTTAAGTAATTCTGAGAGTTTAGTTCGACTGGCGAATTCCACATCTTCTTCAGAAAAATCCAACTCCAATTCAAGAAGGCTCAGGAGATCCAGCAACTGTTGACGCAGATTTAGAATTGCTCGGGAAAATTGACCGGAATATTGATTGTGAATAAGTAAAATTTCGGTTTGTGTCGATGCATTGATAAGTGCATCGATTGCTTCGGCTTGTGCAAGATCAACTTTCCCATTTAAGAAAGCTCGCTCAGTGAATTCTCCTGGTCGTGCAATGCGAGCACCATTTTCAATTAAACTTTGTATAATAAGATTTGCGATGACGATATTACCATGGCAAAATATTTCAATCACATTTTCACCCGTGTAAGACTGTGGCGCAAAATAGGGGGCAACCATGCATTCATCTATGGGTAATAAGCGGTTATGTTTTAATTGACATAACTTTATTAATAATAGTTTATTATGAGTAATTTTTTTTTGTGCAGCAGGAGGAATTATCCGGGCGAAAATATCGAAAGAATCTGGGCCGGATAATCGAATTACGGCAATTGCGCTGCGTCCCGGAGGTGTTGCCAGAGCAACGATAGAGTCTTTTTGTTCCATAATAAAAAAAACCCTGAAAATCAGGGTCTGTAAAGTTATTTTCGTTTTCGGGCTTCTGCTTGCTGCCGATAAAAATCAAGCCTGCTTTTAGGCTTCCTGGTTTTTTTTCCGCTTTTTTTGTCCGGCTTTTTTTTCACCGTGGCCGGGGCATATTTCTGCTGTAGCATCGAAAAAAGATTGAACAGTGTGTAATACAAAGTTAATCCGGAGGGAAATGAATTGAACATAAAAGTAAACAGGAACGGCATAAAATAAACCATTGCTTTCTGTTTCGGATCTTGAATCGAGGCTTTTTGCTGAAAGAACATCGTCAATCCCATCAAAAGGGGCAAAATATTGACTCCATCACCATATAATGGTAATGTAACCGGAAGCGTGTATACAGTATCCGGTGCAGATAAATCCGTAATCCACCAGATAAAATGAGCGCCTCTCAGTTCAATGGTGGTGCGAAAAATAATAAACAAAGAGTAAAGGACTGGCATCTGAAAGAGCATCGGTATACAGCCACCCAGTGGATTGACACCATGTTCTTTGTATAAAGCCATCATTTCGGAATTCATTTTCTGCGGATTATCTTTATATTTTTCACGCAGAACAGCTACTTCGGGTTGAATTACCTGCATTTCCTTCATCGATTGAAAGCTTTTCTTGGTCAAAGGATAAAGGACTAATTTAATAAGAATTGAAAATAGAATGATGACAAAACCATAATTCGGGATGACCAGGTGTAATTTTTTCAGGGTCCACAAAACTCCTTTTGAAATTGGCCGGATTATTGGCCACCCGAAATTCATCATCCGATCAAGATCAGCTTGATATGACATCAGCGTCGAATACTCAAGTGGTCCGATATAAACCAGAAAATCATCTTCGTGGTTAACTTTCAACACCGGCATCATTATTTCATAACCATAAGTTTTAAAAAAATGATCCTGGGAAAGTTCTATTGTTCTTCCATGCAATTTTATACCTGATCCCTTTTGACTTTGTGGTATAATTGCAGTGGTAAAGTATTTATTGCGAATCGCTCCCCATCGAATCGTCCAGTCATCGTTAAATTCATGAAGGATTTCATCTTCGGAAACGTCGCGTTCAATAACTTCATCAGCAGTCAGTGCCCAGACTTTGGTGTATTGCATATCCTCACTTAATAATTTTTCCGGAGAAGAGATACCGCCAGCCCATTGTAAACCATATTTATAACCATCGATGAAATTGGTTAAGTTGACAAATCTCACTTTCACATGAAAACTGTAATCTTCAGGAGAAAAGGTGAATATCTGATCAATATATTTATTTTCACCCAAATAATAGCGAAAAGGTAACTTGATATTCTTTTGCCCGGCCGTCAGTGTATATTTTTCCTTGTTTCCCAAAAAGGTAAAGTTTTTATCAGCAAGTCGCAATGTATCATTATTAACAGGAATGTTCAGGGAAATATTACCATGAGGATCGTAAATCAAATTGACATTCCCCGGTGATGCAGGGTTATTGCTTTGATATTTTTTTAATGCAAAATATTGCAGGCTTGGTCCTTTTGTGGAAATCTTAGCGATCAGTAATTCATTTTCAATGGTAATAATTCGCTCGTCATCCTGATTGAATTCACTATTAACGAAGAGCGGTTTGAGACGTTTTTTTTCCGAAAAAGGGGCCGTCGGAACTACAGGCTCGGGCCTTTTCTCTTCAGGATTCGGCAATACTTTGGGTGAAGTTTCACCCAAAGGTTTTTCATTTGGCAACGCATTTTGAGAAATGTCACTCTCGTAGTTATCTCCCAAGACCCATTTTTTATAAAAATCAGAGTAGGTCAGAAGAATGATGAATCCGATTAAAACTAAACCGATTACTGTATTTTTATCTTTATCCATTGAAAACGATCAAACCTTCTTGTTAAAATCATTCATTTTCACCAGTTTTGAAAAACGGGAATTTGAGGTAAAAAAGGGAGGTGGTTTAACGTAATCCTTTGCTCACTTAAAAGCTGATCCAAGAACTTTTTTGTACTCATTTTCCAGATGAATGAATTTTTGTTTTAAAATACTTTTTTTTGCAATGAGTGCGATACTTTTATCGCTCGGTAACAGACTGTGATTCAATCGAAACAATTCGCGCAATAAACGTTTTGCTCGGTTCTTATGAACGTGAGAATTAAATTGTTTTGAAGCGGCAAATAAAACCGTTAATTTAGGGCGGTTTTGCAAATAAAGAAGATCGAAGGACTGCGAATTTATACATTTTCCCCGTTGGAATAATATGCGTATTTCATTTATATTTGAATTAATCAAATACTTGGGCAGTCCATTTTTCTTCATAATTCTACAAAGAATCACTCACAGTGAGACGCTTGCGCCCTTTGGCTCTTCTGCGTTTTAAAACCAGACGACCGGCTTTGCTACTCATTCGGGCACGAAATCCGTGTTTATTAACACGTTTTCTGTTATGGGGTTGAAAAGTTCTTTTCATTACAGCTCCTTGTGATAATATTTAGATTCAAAACAAGTCTATCATTTTAAAGATTCGAGCCTTAAAAGTCAAGTCAAATCTATTGTCCAATAATGAAATGTATCATCATAAATGACTGGCGTCTGTTGAAAAGAATTAATTATCATTTGAAAGTAAGTGTTTCCTTTTTAAATTAGAGCATTTTTCTACCATCCTAAAATTAAGTGCATTCATTTAATTGAGCAAAGAAAGGAAGTTTTGTTAATTTGAAAGAAAGTAACGGGCCTTTAATGCAAGATGCGGCACGGGAAGTCTGGCAAAACTGTTTGCAAAAAATCCAACCGCATTTAAATGAACAAAGCTTTCATACCTGGATTCAGCCAATTAAAGCGGTTGGCCTGCATGGTGCGACGTTGACAATTCAAGTGCCAAGTGATTTCGTAAAAAAATGGATACAGGACAATTACAGAACAATTCTCATCAATGCCCTGCGTAGTATTCTCGGTGCTGCTGCGAACTACAATTATGAAATTACACCTTTGGAAGAAATCGATGCACTGGATATTCCAACTGTGATTGAGTCTACGGTTCATGACGGCCCGCAAAGAACCGGCATGCTAAAATCAACCAAAGTTATTGATTCAGAAGAAGATCAGCATCCAATTAATGAACGTTATACTTTTTCTAATTTTGTTGAAGGCAGTAGCAATCAATTTGCAAAAGCAGCTGCATTCGCTGTCGCCGAAGCACCGGGAAAAACATCTTTCAATCCGTTGGTCATTTATGGCGGTGTTGGGTTGGGCAAAACACACCTGATCCAAGCAATTGGTAATTTTTCATTGCAAAACGGTATCGCAAAAAAAGTGATGTATGTTTCGAGTGAAAAGTTCACCATCAATTTTATAAATTCAATTCAAAATAATAAAACGACAGAATTCAGTCAATTATATCGTAATGCTGATTTGTTGCTCGTCGATGATATTCAGTTTTTCAGTAATAAAGAAAGAACTCAAGAAGAATTTTTCCACACATTTAATACATTGCATCAAAATGGAAAACAAATCGTGCTCTCTTCAGACCGCCCCCCAAAAGATATCACCGGTATTGAAGAACGACTGCTTTCGCGTTTCCAATGGGGACTTGTCGCAGATATTCAACCTCCCGACCTTGAAACCCGAATTGCTATTTTACAGAAAAAAGCGGAGCAAAGTGAAACCGAACTCGATAGCGAAGTCATTCAGCTTTTGGCTTATAATGTGACTTCAAATATTCGCGAACTAGAGGGAGCACTGGTAAAATTGTTGGCACATGCATCGCTTCGCGGCCGTGATATTAATATTTTGCTGGCCAAGGAAGTTTTAAAAGATGTCATTTCACAAAAACAAAAACATATTACAATAGAAGATATTCAAAAAATTGTTGCAGATTATTACCATATTCCTGAGGATTTTCTTCGGGCAAAAACGCGAAAAAAAGAAGTGGCCCTGGCACGCCAAATTGCAATGTACATGAGCAAGCAACACACAAAACACTCACTCAAAACGATAGGATTGCATTTCGGCGGACGGGATCACAGCACGGTTATCCATGCAATTAACGCCATCGAAGATAATATGAAACAAGACAAAGTCCTGGCAGATGATATATCTGAAATCGGTAAAAAAATAAACTTGTCATCAATTTGATAAAAAAAGCTATCAACACTGGATATCTTGATAACAGTGGATAAGCTGTAAATAAAGTCGATGTTATCAAGAATTCTTCGTATGTTTTGGTTCCTTTTAAAATACGAAACAAAGTCATACACATTTATTTAACATTTTTTCAATGAGATGTTGCTGAATTGTTCATAAACCGCTCAGCCATGAATATCAATAATTTTAAAGAATTACCTTAATTTGAACGACATTTATTAACAAATTAACACAGCCTACTACTATAAATATTTCTTTTCTATATCTAATCTTTTTATTATAATAAAGGATTGACCATTTGGAGGATCCTATGAAATTTTCGGTAAACAAAGCCGATTTTTTTCAGAGCTTGCAGAAAGTAATTGGTGTTATTCCACAGAAGACGACCATGCCCATTTTAAGTAATGTCTTACTAAAACTTGAAAATGATACACTCTCTATCTCAGGCACTGATCTGGAAATATCGATCACGACAAAATGCAGTGTATTTGATGCGGAAGATGGCGGTATAACTGTTCAGGGGAAACGTTTTTTTGATATTGTTCGTGAACTGCCTGAAGTGCCCATTACAATCATTGCCGATGAAAATAACGTACTTACACTCTCCACAGATAAGGGAACATACAAACTCGTCGGAGAAATAGAAGATGAATATCCGCAAATCGGTGTTGAAGAGGCGGATATTAGTTTTACAATGTCATTGGCAAAATTTTCCCGGATGGTCGAAAAGACCAGTTTTGCAGTGAGCAGTGATGAACTGCGAACGACGCTGATGGGCGTGCTTATGCAATTGACGCCGAACGAACTTCGCATGGCTGCGACGGATGGGCACCGGCTGGCAAAGATATGTGATCTCTCATACAGGGGTAATGAAGATTCTACTTCGGTTATTTTGCCAACAAAAGCACTGCAACTGGTAACTAAAAATATGGATGATACTGGTAATCTTCAAATTGGCGTCGGCGAAAATCATGTGACATTTTCCTCGGGAAATACCAAAATTTTCAGTAAGGTGATCGAAGGTAAATTTCCAAATTATAACCGTGTTATTCCTATTGACAATGATTTGAAAATGTATGTAAATAGAGAATTGATGATGTCAACTGTTAAACGCATCTCAATTTTTTCAAGCGTTTATACACACCAGGTAAAATTAGCACTAAGTCCATCTTCTTTGATCATTCAAGCTGAGGATGCTGAAATGGGTGGTGAAGCACAGGAATCGATTCCGATTGATTACAGTGGTGAACCTTTACAAATCGGCTATAACGGTGCCTATATTCACGACATTCTTCGTCACCTCGATAGCGAAGATATCATTTTTCATTTAAAGGATTCCGGCAGTGCTGCGATCATTCGACCCAGCGAGCAACAGAAAGATGAAGATTTAATGATGTTGATCATGCCCATTCGCATCAGCGATTCAGTGTGAGAGAATGATCCTGCAGAAACTCTATTTGCATAACTTTCGCAATTATGAGTCACAAGATGTCGAGTTTCATTCCGGTATAAATCATCTTGTTGGAGATAATGGGCAGGGTAAAACAAATTTGCTGGAAAGTATTTATTGTCTCGGCCTGGCTAAAAGTTTTCGAACCAATAAAGACAGCGATCTGATTCGCAAAGGAAACGAAGAATTTCAAATATACGGTGAGTTTCTTTCGGATCATAAAGTCAAACATAAGGTAGGAATTACAGCGACAAAATCGCACAAAGCGATCAGTATCGACCGAAAACGAATACAGAAACATTCAGAGCTTATCGGAAAAATTCCTGTCGTTTTATTTAACCCGGAAGATCACAAGATTACCTCCGGTCCTCCTGCTGAACGCAGAAAATGGCTGGATGTCGTTTTAAGCCAGTCCGATCATCAATATTTAAAAAATCTGCAAATTTTTAAAAGGACGCTTAAGCAAAAAAATCACCTTCTTGATTGCATCAGCCGCAAGGAGGCGAATCTGGATCAATTACTCTACTGGAATCAGATTTTTGCGCAAGTTGCGGTCAAAATTATTTTCAGAAGAGTGCAGTTGATCGAAGCGATCAGAAATGAAATTCAGCAGTTTTACAAAACGATCTCTGCTTCGGCTACACAACTTGACATTTTCTATCAATTTTCAGGTGGTATGGAAAATAAGGAGCAATTGGAGTTTGAAAATTTACTCAACAGAGCAAGAGATAAAGAGATTGGAGCAAAATCAGCGTTATATGGACCGCACAGAGATGATCTCGATTTAGCACTCGACGAAAAAGATGTTCGACGGCATGCTTCGCGGGGAGAACATAAAAGTATTCTCCTGGCGTTGAAACTCGTCGAATATAATTTTCTGCATAAGACAACAGCGACGAAACCCATACTACTTTTGGATGATATATATTCAGAATTGGACAGCAAAAGGCAAGCACAAATTATTGCCCATCTTTCTCAAATGGGTCAAACTTTCATAACATCAACATTTTACCCCGCGGCACAACCTACCGAAGCCGGGCAGGTTTTTCGGATATTAAACGGGTATTTTGCAGAAAATTACGACAGATAAAATGAATGCTTTATCCAGTATTTTAGATAAAATTTTCTCGGATCCCGTACTGCGATCCCATTATGTTGAAGCTAAAGTTTTAACAGTATATCCGCTTACGGTGGGAGAAAAAATTGCCCGGATATCTCAGGCAAAATCATTTTATCAGGGTGTGCTCATCGTTAAGGTTTCTTCTGCTGCATGGCGCAACGAACTCAATATGATGTCTCTGCAAATTAGGGATTCACTCAACCGTGATTTGCGAGAAACACTTGTTAATAAAATTGTTTTCCGATAGAATACTTACAGGAAATTGCACTTAAAAACTGAGAATTAAAACGATATGAACGAACAACATTATGATGCCAGTAATATTCAGGTTTTAAAAGGCCTCGAGGCGGTGAGACTGCGTCCGGCAATGTATATCGGTGATGTGACATCGCGGGGATTGCATCATTTGGTCTATGAGGTTGTCGACAATAGTGTCGATGAGGCGTTGGCAGGTTATTGCACGGAAATAGAAGTCACCATCAATGAAGACGGCAGTGTCACAGTTATCGATAACGGTCGCGGTATTCCTGTTGATGTTCACCATGAGGAAAATAAAACAGCGCTGGAACTGGTGATGACTGTGTTACATGCCGGTGGTAAATTTGATAAAGACACGTACAAGGTATCCGGTGGATTGCATGGCGTGGGAATCAGTGTCGTCAACGCCCTTTCCCAGTGGTTGAAAGCTGAAGTTTACCGTGACGGCAAGATTTACCGGCAGGAATATCTACGAGGGATTCCACTGGGACCTGTCAAAGCCGGGGAAAAAACCGAATTAACCGGTACTCAAATTACTTTTTTACCTGATGATACAATCTTTCAAACGATGCAGTTCAAATATGACATCCTGCAAGACCGCCTGCGGGAATTGGCTTTTCTCAACCGCAATCTGAAAATAAAAATATCTGAAGTCCGTACCGGGCAAAGTGATACGTTTCAGTACTCCGGAGGAATAATTGAATTTGTAAAATACATGGATACTGCACGAAGCGCACTGCACCCTGAAGTACTTTATTTTTCAGGCGAACGTGAAGGCGTTCCTGTTGAACTGGCGATGGAATATACGGATTCTTACTCTGAAAATATTTTTACCTTTGTCAACAATATCAATACGATTGAAGGCGGTTCGCATCTTGTGGGATTTAAAGCGGCATTGACCAAAACCCTGAACAGCTATGCACTTAAAAATAATCTATTGAAAAATGGTGAAACTAACTTCACCGGGGAAGATGTCCGCGAAGGAATTTCGGTAATTTTAAGCGTCAAAGTATCGGAACCACAATTTGAAGGCCAGACCAAGACCAAATTGGGCAACAGCGAAGTTCGTGGTGTGGTGGAGTCGTTGGTATCCGAGGGATTATCAGAATATCTCGAGCAAAATCCAGCCACAGGGAAAACCATCATTGAAAAATGTTTGACTGCCGCCAGATCCCGTGAGGCAGCGAAGAGAGCACGAGAATTGACGCGCCGCAAAAGCGCTTTGGAAAGCGGACATTTGCCGGGGAAACTCGCGGATTGTTCTTCTCGCAACCCGGCAGAATGTGAAGTCTATCTTGTAGAAGGTGATTCCGCCGGCGGTACGGCAAAACAGGGGCGGGATCGATATTTTCAGGCGATTCTGCCCCTGCGGGGAAAAATACTAAATGTCGAAAAAGCACGCCTCGATAAAATTCTTGCCAATGAAGAAATTCGTACGATGATTTCCGCTCTTGGAACCGGCATCGGCAGCGACGAATTTGATGTATCGAAATTACGCTATGATAAAATAATTGTGATGACTGATGCAGACGTCGACGGAGCACATATCCGCACCTTGCTGCTTACTTTCTTTTTTCGACATATGCGCCCCCTGGTTGAATTGGGCCATATTTATATCGCCCAACCGCCGTTGTACCGGGTTTATGCCGGCAAGCAGGAATATTACGCCTACGATGATGAACAGCGGGATGAATTTATGAGCCGGTTTAAGAATAAGAAACCAAATGTGCAGCGCTATAAAGGGCTGGGCGAAATGAACGCCGAACAGTTATGGTCGACGACGATGGACCCGGATGAGAGAACTATTTTGCAGGTCACTATCGAAGAGGTGATAGAAGCGGATCATATTTTCTCCTGCCTGATGGGTGACCAGGTTCCACCACGGCGACAGTTTATTGAAGAAAATGCAGTATACGCAACAAATGTTGATACCTGAATTCAGTCAAACATCAATTTTCAATTGAGTTAAAAATATGGAAACAAAGAAAAGCAGAATCATTCCCGTTCTTATCGAAAAGGAAATGAAAGAATCGTATATTAATTATGCGATGTCAGTGATCGTATCCCGAGCATTGCCGGATGTGCGTGACGGGCTCAAACCGGTACATCGGCGTGTTTTATACGGGATGCGCGACCTCAATCTGCGCCCTGGAACTCCATATAAAAAATCTGCACGAATTGTGGGTGAAGTGCTCGGTAAGTATCACCCGCATGGTGATTCGGCAGTTTATGATACCATGGTGCGTATGGTGCAGGATTTTAGTCTGCGCTATCCCCTCGTCGATGGTCAGGGAAACTTCGGTTCAGTTGATGGGGACCCGCCGGCAGCCATGCGATATACAGAGGCGCGCATGGCGAAAATCGCAGAAGAAATCTTGCGCGATATCGAAAAAGAAACAGTTGATTTCATACCAAATTTTGATGAATCGCTGGAAGAACCGACGATCCTTCCCGCAGTATTGCCGAATCTTCTCGTCAATGGCTCCTCCGGCATTGCTGTGGGCATGGCGACGAATATCCCACCCCATAACCTGACGGAAGTCATCGATGCGCTGCAGCATTTGATCAAATTACCAGAAGCATCGATCGACGATTTAATGCAATTTATCAGCGGCCCGGATTTTCCCACAGGTGGTCAGATTTATGGGGAAGAAGGCATCGATGAGGCTTATCGATCCGGACGGGGCACAATTCGGGTACGGGCGATTTCTGATGTCGAAGATGCACCCAACGATCGTCAGCGCATGATCATCAGTGAATTACCGTATCAGGTCAATAAAAAGAATCTTATCGAAAAAATTGCTGATCTCGTCCGCGAAAAGAAAGTTGACGGCATTGCAGATATTCGTGATGAATCCGACCGCGACGGCATGCGTATCGTTCTTGAACTAAAACGGGATGCAAAACCGCTTGTTATTCTCAATATTCTTTACAAACATACGCAATT
>JAJRYV010000075.1 GCA_024275575.1 bacterium | reverse complement strand
TGCAGCGGGTGATAAGTTCTTTTTGAATGATCGGAACTTTTTCAAGAGGAATTTCAACAGCAAGATCACCACGCGCGACCATGATACCATCGGATATATTGAGTATTTCATCGATGTTATCGACAGCTTCGTGTTTTTCGATTTTTGCAAAAACCGGGATATCGACACCGCGCTGATAGAGGAGATTACGTAATTTAAAGACATCCTGCGGACGGCGCACAAAACTGAGGGCAACGATATCGACACCGACTTTGACACCGAAATCAAGATCACGCTCATCTTTTTTGGTCATCCCGGAGATATCGAGCGAGCTCTCAGGAAGATTGACCCCCTTAAAAGAAGAAAGGGGGCCGCCGAATTCTACTTTGCAAAGCACACCGTCATCGAGAATCTTGTGTGCCCGCAGGCGCAAAGCACCATCAGCGAGCAGAATCGTGTGTCCAATCTGGATCGCATGAATCAACTCCGGATAGGAAACGCCGGCGCCTTTTTCATCACCGGTTTTTTTATCAGCAAACAGGGTAAACTCCTGGCCGGTGTGCAATTTGACATCTTTTTTCATTTCGCCGATGCGGATTTTAGGCCCGGACAAGTCTTGCAAAATAGCGACCGGCATGCCTTTTTCTTTGGCAAGCGCTCGGATTTTGCGGATTTTTTGTTCATGTCCTTCATGTGTGCCATGGGAAAAATTGATCCGCGCAACATTCATACCCGCATCGATCAATTTGCTGATCATTTCCCGGGATTCTGTTGCGGGGCCGATTGTACAGACTATTTTCGTGCGGCGTTTCTGTAAATTTATCATATTGGTATACCAGGCAGGGCGAAAGGTTCAATTTAAGGTGTGCGGGAAAATTTTGAAAATAGATAACTTCTGGGGAAAAAGCGCTATGGCCAATATTCCGGATCCTGATTAAACTGATTTTCAAAGGATTTCAACCGGTCCTTGTAAATTTTAATATTGAATTTATAACTATAGGCAACGCGTAAAATGCCGGCGATGACGTCGTATTTTTTTTTATCGCTGTGCCCTGCGATAATTTTCTCAATCTCCGGCAAGACCTTGCGTTTTAATAATTTAAACAAAGCATTCTGAATCGGTGTTTTATGCAGCTTCAGGCGTAATTTTTCTGAAACCTGAATAAGCGCTTCCAGTTTTTCAACCAGAGGTAACGAAAATTTGGTTAACAGCCGTTCGATTATACTCACAAACAATTTCTGTAAAATATTTGTCGCTTCCTGCAATTCCAGTTGCAAATCCAAATTTTCAGCAAGGCCGGCGGCAGTAATCGAATCCTGGAAATTCGTCGCCGGCTCATCGATATTAAAAGCGCTGATTTCATTATAAATAATCCGACTGAAAGTAATTTTCGTCGGTAGGATTAATTCATCCGGCAATTTCAGGCCGGAACGGGCGATCATACGCATCAGGCCGTAGTTATCCTGATAGATCTTTTTATAAATTGAGTATGTATCCTGCAGTTGCATGGCGAGAATTTTATCGACGATTTTCTGTTTTTCTTCCGGCAACATATCGGCCAGCGTGTAGGCTTTCCCGCGCCATATTTTTTTAGTGATTTCACTGATGATCACCGGTGAATTTCCCTGCATTATTTGTACGACAGCTTCACGTGCTGCAGCAAAATCCCAGTCATTATTTCTCAGCCTGTGAACGATGCAATCCAGTTGTTCACCACTGTCCTGATTGATCAGAACATAGGCATATTCTGCCGAAAGGCGAGTTATTTGCGAGGTCACACAGAGTTTGCCGAACAAAACTTCCCGGTTTTCCAGTTTCATGTTTTCACACAGTTGATCTTCGATTTCATAAACGAAGACTTTATTTGAGTTCTGCAACGCATCAAACATTGCGGAGATGGCGTAGTGATTGACGATATGGCTGAAGGAGACTTTTGCAGGCAGGACGAAATTGCGGTAAATCCACGCACCGTTTTTGTATTGCGTAATATTCGACCTGGCTTTGCTCAAATTATTGATAAATGTTTCTTCGAGAAAGCCGTCGGAAAACTCATCCGCCAGTTCGATGGCGCGAGCGGCATATTTAAGAATCTGTACAGTTTCCAGGCCGGATAATTCGGTGAAAAACCAGCCACAACTGGTGAACATTAATTGCGCGTTTCGCTGAATTTCCATCAAACATAATGCTTTGCACCGTATGTTTTGCCCGGCAGGATTTTGCAGATGTTTGTTTAAATAAGCATCGACATTCTCCCGCGAACGGTCCAAAATCACTGAAATATATTCATCGCGGGCAGCAGCAAAATCATGAAAAATTTCTTTACTTTCTTTTTCACAAATCTGCAGCAATGATTCATTAAGTTTATCTAATGCCTGGCGCAAGGGTTGTCGCCATTCCTGATTCCAGTCGTCTTCTCCGCCGGTGCTGCAACCGCAGTTCCGATACCAGCGGCCAATACCATGCGCACAACTCCAGGCTGTGCCTTCGCCGCCTGGGCCTTTTTTCAGCTCAACTTCCCATTCCGGCGGGTTATGTTCGAGATATTCACCAAAATTCGTCGGAATGATATCACGCACCGGGGCTTCCATGGAAAGCAGGTATGACAGCCCCAAATCTCCAAATTGTTCGTGATGACCATAAGTCTCGCCGTCAGTTGCGACCGAGACGATTTTCGTGCCGATTTTCGTACCGAAAGCCGCTTCAATATTATCGGAAAACTTCGCAGCATTGCGTAAAATATGTTCAAAACTGATCGCCCGCGAGAGCGGTCCATGGTAAAAAAAGATGTCGATGTAGCGGTCTTGCAGTTTGTTGCCCCCGGCACCCCGGGCAAAACAGCGATAAGGCCGGCGAATATCGATATTACCATCCTGCACCCCGGCCCAGTCATCGTTTCCGCCGGTTAACGGGCGCACACGTTCCGCCTGATAGGGTGAAAGAATAATGAACTTAAAGTTGAATTCAGTCAGAATATTAAGTGTTGTCTGGTTGATAGCCGTTTCCGGCAGCCAGATCGATTCCGGTTCACGGCCGAAGCGGTGAATAAAATCAGCAACGCCCCACTTGATCTGAGTGCGCTGATCCTGCTCGTTTGCCAGCGGCATGATCGTGTGATTGTAGCATTGGGCTATTGCCGCACCATGATTGTTGTGCTGGGCTAAACTCTCCCGGTCTGCTTTGATGATAAGTTCATAAGTCTCAGGGGCATAAACTTCCATCCAGCTCAGCAAAGTCGGGCCGAAGTTAAAACTTATATTGCGATAATTATTCACGATATCGACGATGCGATCAGAGGCGTCAAGGATTCTGGAGTTGCCGTTGGGGTAATAGCATTCGCTGTTAATACGATCATTCCAGTCATGTGCCGGATGCGCACTCGGCTGTTCTTCAATCGTCTCTATCCAGGGATTTTCGCGAGGGGGTTGGTAAAAATGGCCGTGGATCGTCAAATAATTTTTCATGGGCTAACGATACAAACTTTTGTCAACTTACACAAGAATAATATAATGATAAAATTATCACATGCATTACTTTAGATAAAAGAGTTTGTTCGAGGTTAAATCGCAGGATAATCTTATAAAATTCACCTGATTTAAAAGATATGATAAGGCCGGATTCTGTTATTTTTTTGTCATCCTGTTTTTCTCAGTGTTTCACCATCGAACAACTCTGTTGTTCGAAGAATACTGATTTATATTCTCCACTACTTAATCTCAATAAAAACAGATAACACACTAGAATCAACACTTGGCATTATCCTTGCTTGAGGGGCGCTATTCTGCATGCTTAATTTTAACCGGGTCCAAAACCAATGAAAAAATTTCCTCATATCGCAACTCTCGTGTTCCTGTTTTCCATTCAATTGGCTGCACAGAATTTTTATAATCCGGGCGGCCGTAGTATACTGCATCTGAATTCCGCCTGGGTACTTGACAAGGGCTCGCTCACCCTTCAATCGAACACCTCAACCTACTACAACACGGTCATCGACACCTCGAAAGCAAACGGGCCGGTGGGGGCTACCTTCTGGCAGAAAAATGCGGTTCTCGGGCTTAATTATGCGCCGGGCAAACACGTGGAATGGGCCATCAGTCACAATCTGTATCAGGATACACAAATTGCCAAAGGCCACGTTTCTTCTTCCGTTCTCGACCTGCGGCTTAAAGTCGGAAATTTTGGCGGCTTGCGTAATCATTTTCGTCTGGGATTTGTGGTGAATACTCTATTTTCTTTCGGTGATTCACCCAACATTCCTTTCGAGCCCTATTCCAGCGGCGCTGTACAGTTTGGTCTGACCGGCCTGTTGTCCTATTCGACGGAACTACTGATCCCGGAATCCGGATTGAATATTCATTTAAACGCCGGATTTATCCAACATAATGACAGTGGAAAAAAACTGAGCAACGCTGCCGCCGATACGTTTTTGGTGAATTCAGCGAGCCGCGAACTCGTCTATGGTGCAGCAATCGTTCTGCCGACGAACAGGCTTGATTTGGGCCTCGAGGTTTTCGGCAGAGGCTTTGCAAGCAGACCACCGGTAACCGCTTACAGCAGGGAAGATTATCTTTATCTCACACCTTTTCTAAACTACCGTTTCACGCGTCGGCTCTCATTTAAAATCGGCATGGACATTCGTCTCTCGAAAGACGAAGACCGCACCGATTATACCAACACGGTCATCGTTCCGCTGCCTCAGGCTTTGCCTAACTATCCGGGCTGGCGTTTGCGAGCCGGGTTCAAGTTTTATCTCACGAAACAGGAATCCCGCAATATTCGCAAGCACTACATCGCTACCGAGCCCGTGGAACGCCGTTTTGATTTTTCCAAAGAAACACCGGAAACGTTACAGGATCGTCTCGTCCAGGAACGGCGGAAAACGGAAATGGTCGAGGAAGAACTGGAACGAATCCGTTTTAACCGAGAAAAAATGCAAGAACGTTTATCCGAACTGCGCGAGCTACTGCACGGAAATTTTGAACCTGGCAAAAAAACGACTGAGACTGAAGAAATTAAAAAACCCGTTGAAGGCGGTGAAAATACAACACAGAAGCAAGGGAATTAATTCCGAAGACGAACCTGGGTTCGATATCATTTCAGAAAGTGTACTATTCCGGCCTCGTTCAGCAAATAGACGGTTTTATTTTTAAAAGACTGCTGAAAGATCACTTCATCAGCAGGATAAGCGTCTGCCTGTTTTTTGTAGCTGACCAACAATACTTTTTCATGCTGCTGCAATGCACCCTGCAGTGCGTCTTTGCTGCGCACAATGATAAGTGGTTTTAACAAACGGCCGGGAAACTGGTATTGGCCGTGATATTTGCCGTAATGCACGAGGGTGTAATTTTCATCCTGTTTTTCTTTTAAAACATGTGCAATTCCGGACATATCATAACGTTGCAAAATGGTATTTGCACTGAAAAATACCAGCGTAACCAGCACCAACGCGGAGGAGACTGCGACGGTTTTAATCAAGCTGTCCATGGATTTTATCTTCACAAAAAGCATGAAACCACCCAGCACGACGATACCGATAGCCACGGGGATGAGCATGCCTGCCGAGATTTTGCCCACATCGCTGCCAAGCTTGATAAAAGGCACAAAAAGCATCACTGCACCCAGTAGAATATAGAACAGCGCAACCGGTGCATGCCAACGTGTTTCATTGCCGATCGCCTCACTTTTGCCGGCCAGATTTTTGGCAATGAGCAGGATGACGGCAGGAATCATCGGCACCAGATAGTGAATCTGTTTCCCGCTGATCAGCGAGAAAATAACCAGCGTTGGCAGTATCCAGCTCAACAGAAAACGCCCGCCGCTATCATCGCGGATTGCCTGGAACCTGCACCATGCCGGTTTCATCAAAACCCAGGGTAAGAATAAAACAGGCAGCAGCGGAAGATAGAACCAGAAAGGCCGACTGTGCGCAAAAGATGAAACCATGCGGTTGGCCGATTGTCCCCATAAAATGGCTTGCCGATAGCTCTCCCCACCCATTATTGCCGCAGGAACAACCCAGAGCAGCGCCAGGGCAATGCCGAAAATGATCGCGCCAAATAATTTCAAATACCAGGCGTTGTGTTGCAAATTTTCATTTTGCGACCACCAGAAAACACCCAGCCCCACAGGCAGAATATGAACGAAAATCACCGGGCCTTTAGTCAACAGGCCGCCGCCCACTGCAAGGCTAAATAATAACCCACTGCTGATTTTGCCATTTTTTTCTGCAGAAAGCAGTGCCAAAATCCCCACCAGCGTCCAGAATGTGAGCAGCAAATCAAACATGATCAGTGCCGACCAGATGAGATAGACCAGCGTTGCGCTTAAAATGAGTGTTGCGTAACGGGCGATTTTTTTATCATCCCACAAAAGCAGTGCGATCTTATGCAGCAGCAGCAAATTGAATACACTGAAAATCAATGGGATGAATCGCAAAGTGATTTCATTGACACCGAAGAGCAACCAGTCAAGGTTGATGAGCCAGAAAAGAAACGGTGGTTTATGGGAATAGGGCAAACCGTGTAATATGGGCACGATAAATGAATTACCGAGTTTCATCTCCCACGCCACGGAGACATATCGCGTTTCATCGATAGGCACGAACGGCAGGAAAAGAGAAAAAGCGACGCCGGCCATGAGCAAGACGATAGCGATAACTACAAAATCAGGTAAGTTTTTCATTTCTACCTTTATTAACGAAATAGAGATTTCTCAGATAGACGATAAAACCAAAGGATTGTCCCAGAATGAATACCGGGTCTTTTTTGTAGATCGCATAGGATAACAACAAGGCAGAGCCGGCGATGCTGAAATACCAGAAAAGCACCGGGATGACGCTTTGTTTTTGACGTTCGGTGGCGATCCATTGTACGATAAATCGCATGGAAAAGCAGACCTGGCCGATAAAGCCGATGGCGATCCAGATTGTATAAGTATTACTCATTGTTTTTTTCCACTAATGAAATGTGCGGTGTACGACAGCGCAGCCAGAAAACGCCCAGTAAATCGACGATCCCGGCTGCAAGTCGTTGCAACATGCCGTAGTTTGAGCGGCCGTATTGCCGACTGCGGTGGTTGACTTTGATGGAAACGACTTCCCCGTTTTGCATTTTGATCAGTGCCGGTAAAAAGCGGTGCATGTGGTCGAAAAAAGGCAGGGCCATAAACGCTTCTTTGTAGAATATTTTCAGCCCGCAACCGGTATCAGGCGTATCATCTTTAAGAAAAACCTGGCGCACACGGTTGGCAATTTTTGAAGAAATGATGCGGTAAAATCGGTCCTGCCGGTTTTGGCGATGGCCGGTTACCATCGTTATGTTTTTGTTTTTCTGCAAAATATCGAGCAGGACAGGAATATCGGCGGGGTCATTTTGTCCGTCACCATCGAGGGTGACGATGATTTCACCACGAGCATGACGAATACCGGTTATAATTGCTGCGCTTTGGCCGTAGGTTTCCCGGTGCTGTAGAACCTGCAAACCGGCAACTTTTGCCTGAATGGATGTTAAAACAGAACAGGTATCATCAGTGCTGGCATCATTGACAATGACGATTTCGCAGATGGATTCCAGCGGCAGTGCTGCAATTTCCTCGATAAGACGGCCGATGTTGGCGGATTCATTGTGAACGGGAATTACGATTGATAGATTCATTTTGGATCAGGTAAAATTTGTTCAGCCATTTGAATTTAGACGGTAAAATATGGCCGACGACAAAGGTAAGAAAATTTATACACAGATAAAAGTATTTCTAAAGAGTGATTTTTAAAAATTGATATCTGGAACGCAATGTTTTAATCATCTGCGAAGTCTGCAGGGGCGCTGCCGGCGCCGTTGTTGATAAACTGTACGCTCGTAAAACGTTTTTCATTTTCGAGACGATTGGCTGGCCCGCGCTTTTATTTTAGAAAAATAATTCCCCACCGTTGAAACACCATAAACCCTTTCTTAACTTTTTTAAAATCAACTCATCATTTCGTCTATGCAGGCTGGGATAATGAGAAATTTTATCTGGCATGCTCTTTGTGTTTTTATCAGGACTTGAAAAAAATTCTCAAGCAAAATCGAGCTTTGTTTAAAAAGCATGTCCAAATCCAGCCTAATAAAGGTCGTCGGTTTATGATTATCGTACGCTGTGCCCTGGTTTCCATCCTGATGATTTTACCGCTATTTTCGCTTCATTTATCCGCTCACGAGGATAACGGCAATCACAATAAATTTCGCCGGCTCATTCAGGAATTACCAACGCCCAATACTTTCCGCACCGCTTCCGGTGCACCGGGAAAAGACTATTTTCAACAGCGGGCAGACTATCGCATTATCGTTGAGCTGGATGAGCAAAAAAAACATATTGTCGGCAGTGAAGAAATCACCTATCACAACAATTCTGCTGAAACCCTGCAATATCTCTGGCTGCAACTGGAGCAGAATATTCGTGCGCAGGCTTCCGATGCGCAGATGACGGCCACCGTCAGCATGCGCGGACGGCTCAATTTTAAAAAACTAAACAAACTGCACCAAACTTTCGATGGCGGTTTTAAAATAGAGTTTGTTCGCGATGGGGAAAATCGAAATCTGCATTTCAGCATCAACAAAACGATGATGCGTATCGATTTGCCAGCGGCGCTGCCTGCCGGAGAAAAAATGACGCTGCGTATCGCTTGGTGGTACAATCTCAACGATCGCGTGCTGCTACCGGGGCGTTCCGGTTTCGAATATTTTCCAGAAGAAGATAATGCGATTTATACCATTGCGCAGTTTTTCCCGCGTATGGCTGTTTATAATGAAATTGAAGGCTGGCAAACGAAACAGTTTTTGGGTGAAGGTGAATTCGCGCTGAATTTCGGCGATTATTATGTGGAAATCACGGTGCCCGCCGATCATATTGTGGCCGCGACCGGTGCGTTGCAAAACCCGGCTCAGGTGCTTTCCCAACGCTGGCAAAAACGTTTGCAGCAGGCACGAAAAAGCGATAAACCGGTTCTGATCATCACCGAAAAAGAGGCGCGCATGGCTGAGAAAAACCATGCAACAGAGAAAAAAACGTGGATTTTTACGGCTAAAAATGTGCGTGATTTTGCTTTCGCTTCTTCGCGCAAATTTATCTGGGATGCGATGGGCGTCCAATTCGGCGACCGTTCCGTGCTGGCGATGTCTTTTTATCCAAAGGAAGGTAATCCCATTTGGGGGAAAAATGCAACAAAGGTTGTGGCACACACCCTGAAAACCTACTCCCAATACACCTTTGATTATCCCTACCCGATTGCTCAGGTCGTGCATTCACAAAATATCGGCATGGAGTATCCGATGATTTGTTTTGCCGGTGGTCGCCCTGCACGAGAACATTTATCGGCAAAAACAATGCAGACGATGATTTCGGTGATCATCCATGAAATCGGCCATAATTATTTCCCCATGATCGTCAATTCCGACGAGCGTCAATGGGCATGGATGGATGAAGGCATCAATTCATTTCTGCAATACCGGAGCGAGCAGGCCTGGCAAAAGAATTATCCTTCACGACGCGGACCGGCATACTCAATTCTTGAATACATGAAATCGGATAAATCCATTCTCACGCCGGTGATGACGAATGCTGAATCGTTGTTTGATTTTGGCATGAATGCCTACGCCAAACCGGCTGCTGCTTTCAAAATTTTGCGCGAAAACATCATAGGGCCGCAACAATTTGATTTTGCCCTACGCGAATATACCCGACGCTGGAAATTCAAACACCCAACTCCGGCCGACTTTTTCCGCACAATGGAAGATGCCTCGGGGATGGATTTGGACTGGTTCTGGCGCGGCTGGTTTTTTACCACGGATTATGTCGACCTGGCGATCACCGGAGCACGATTGTATAAAATTCATTTCCCGGGTTCGGATGCAGCAATTACGGGCACGGCACAATCGGCAGCACAGCGCTGGGTGGCAAAACAAACGAATGATGGACAAAACGCAGAGCCTGCTTTTCCCCTGACCTTGCTCGATGGCTCTCGCTTCACCGGTAAAATTGAGCATCTCAATCTGCAGGGGCAAAAACACTGGCGGGAAAATAATTTTTATTATGAATTGACATTTGCAAATGAGGGCGGGCTGGTTATGCCGCTGGTGATCCGCTTTGCTTTTGTCGATGGTGGTTCGCAAACGATCAATATCCCGGCGGAAATTTGGCGTCGTGACCATCGATCGGTGACCAAAGTGTTCGTCCTGCCCCGCAAAGTTACCTCGATTACCCTCGATCCCGATTTTCAGATGGCGGATGTGGATATGAGCAACAATTATTGGCCGCGCACGCGAACGCAAATTCAACGCTATAAATCACAACCCAGCGCCGATACCGGCGCAAAACCACACGCTCAAAAGCAATGAGTTTACATATGGCCGTGAATCTTTTCTCCCGGCCCTTTGCTTAAAATAATTCTTAATAATCAGATGAATTTTGTTTTTTGCGTGTTTTGCAGCTCATAAGAATTATTTAACCTAAATCTTTATAGTAATAATTTCCCCATCGTAACCGGTCTTGCTTAAACCCCATTTTTTCCAAAAACCGAACATGTTTTTGCACGTCTGATTTTATTTCCAGTCGGGAAATATTTTTATCCCGAAAAAACTTTTGCCTCTTGCTGTAAAGAAAATGCGCGCTCTTCAAATCGCGGTAATCAGGGATCACATAATCCAGTTTAATTTCCAGCACTCCCTTTCCCGCGGCTTCGCCGATGAATACACCGACGGGCATCATATTGCGCAGAATGATAAAGACCAGTGGTTTTGTGATCTTTTCGGGATGAAACTCCGGAAAAAACTTTTTGATGTCTTCCTGATAAAAACTGAAAAAGCGTAATAAATAGCGGGCGTTGATACGGCTTTTTTCCAAAATTTCAAAGTAGTTTTGTTGCCGGTGCATCTGAAAAAGATAATAAACATCGATGAACACGATAAATCCGTTGAGCATAAAAACAGGTATGGCAGCGACCAGCAGACCGTAAATTGAAAAAGTCAGCGCGCCGAAAAAATTGATCCAGCGCAGGCGAACAATAGAGCGCATCGTCAACGAAACAGCGATCAGCACGGAACCGAAATAGCCAAAAATTTGAATCCAGTCGAGGGTCATTTTTGTTGAGTTCTTTTTAAGATAATGGTCATGCTATAAATATTTGATCAGCAGTTTTGTTAGCCCGACTTTAAATTTTGTATACGGGGGGGCAAAGAGTTTTAAAGCACTCCAGCGGTGGTGATAAGCGACGGCGCGTTCGTGTGAAAAGGCGCGAAATCCGTTATGACCGTGGGCGCTGCCGAAGCCACTTGCTCCAACACCGCCGAAGGGTAAATTAAACTGTAAATAATGGACGCCGAAATCATTCACGGTTGTGCCGCCGGCGCTGGTTTCAGAAAGAATCCTATCGACATTTTTCCGGTTTTTGCTGAAAATATACATCGCCAGCGGTTTTGGTCGCGCGTTGATGAAATCGATGGCCTGGTCGAGCGTGTCGAAGGAGATAACAGGCAGCAGCGGGCCGAAAATCTCCTGCTGCAAGACATCGCTGTTTTTTCCCACATGTGACAACAGCGTCGGTGCGATGAAGCAGTCTTCCGCATCGGCCTGCCCGCCAAATTCCACCTGCGCCCCTTTTTCACGAGCATCATCGAGCAACGATTTGATACGTTCGAAATGCGCCGGATTGATCAGGCGTGCATAACTTTGGCTGTTTTGAATTTTTTTATCGTCACCGAAAGCAGATCGGGCTGTTTTTTTAAGTGCGTCGACCAGCCGGTCATGCACAGCGCTGTGCACCAGCACGTAATCCGGTGCGATGCAGGTCTGGCCGCAATTGAGAAATTTGCCGAAGCTGAGTTTTTTAGCCGTATCTTCGATATCAGCCGTCACATCGACGATGACCGGAGATTTGCCGCCTAATTCGAGGGTGACGGAGGCGTGTTGTTCGGCTGCGGCTTTCATCACGAGTTTGCCGATTGCCGGGCTGCCGGTGAAAAAAATGTGATCAAAAGGTTGTTGCAAAAGACGCTCTGCGATCGTTTTATCGCCCTGAATGACTACAGCTTCGTTTGCAGGAAAAACAGCAGAGATGATTTCTTCGATAATCTGCGCCGAATGCCGGGCAAATTCCGAAGGTTTGACGACGACACAGTTGCCGGCAGCAATGGCGGAAATGAATGGCGTCAGCGTAAGATTGATGGGAAAATTCCACGGCGCGACGATGAGCACAACACCTTTCGGCTGGATACGAATTTGAGCTCTAGCTGTGGCAGTCAGCAATGTTCTGCCGATTTTTATCGGCCGCATCCATTTTGCCAGATTTTTAACTGTATGGCGCAACTCATGCAGTGTGATAAAAATTTCCGTAAAATTCGCCTCCAGCTCTGGTTTTTGCAGATCGGCCGCGAGCGCTTTTCGAATATTATCGCTTTGACGTAAAATTTCCTGTTCCAGCATGCGCAGTTTTGTGACCCGCTCATCAGCAGTGCTGCGTGCAATACCTCGCGAGTTTTGTTGCAGTTTCTGAAAAGTATCGTTGATTTCTTCCATGATTAACCTTTCACTAAATTGCGGAATGATGAACATTTCATTTCACTTGTATGAAAGAATTAAGAATAGATATAAACATGCCATAAATGCAATTAAAATTCATCCCCCCAAAAAATAGAATGTTCCCCGTTTTTTGAGCTGATCACCGGTATAAAATCATTTATTTCACGCAAAGCACGCAAAAAAAGACCACTCTTATCTTTGCGTATCGCGGCGAGAATAATAAAGGATAAATGCTGTGAAACATTCTTTCGCTGCTTGCCGTAATTGCGGTGTAAGCTCAAATTTGAAAATCTAATTCACAGGGAAGGCTATGAAATCGGCAAAAATATTTTTGACTGTAATTTTTGCATTAGTCCTGCTACCCCCGGTAGTAGCACAAAAACAACAACCGGACAGTACAACTGCTGATGCCGACAATGAAACCAATCAAAGTAAATTGCTAATGCAGAATCCATTGGTGCAGCATGTCAAAAACCGCTATCTCAGCAAAAAGGAGAGTATCCGTTTTTTAGAAGGGTACCAAACGATCAAAAAAGACCAATCAGTCGATGAAAGTATTCTGGTCAATAATGGAGATTTGACGATCGTCGGGCATGTCGAAGGTAAAGCTATTGCCATCAATGGTAATATTCACATTCTCGCAACTGCTTCTCTGCGGCAGGATGTCATTAGCATCAATGGGAAAATCTACCGTGAGGCAGGGGCAAAAATCCGTGGAGAGATGATCGAAACGGTTATCAAAACGCGATCACTTTTTACGATTCCAGCGAATTTGTCTTCGGCAAAACCTGCTGTGATTCAAAAATTTAATGACGACGAAATCTATGAAAATGAAACCGAGGTGCGAACACGCAGCTACCAGTGGCCTGAAAAACGGGAGCGTAGAAAATGGAAAAGATCATATAACCTCAATACGAAACAAAACAGTTTAACAAATGATGACCATTTTCTCTATCGCTACAACCGGGTTGAAGGATTATTCCTGGGAGCAAATGTTCCACCGGCTGATAATTTCAATTCAAATCTGGTCGATCTTGACTTAAACGGCTATTTTGGCTATGGCTTTGCTACCAAAGAATGGCGCTTTAAAGGCAACGCCGAGTTATGGCTTTTCGACAAAAGCGGGCCGGCATTGGGAACCACGGTTTACAACCTCACGGACTCGCAGGATGAATGGATCATTCCCACGGAAGAAAACTCGCTGGCGGCATTTTTCATCCGTGAAGATTTTCAGGATTATTTTAAACGTGAAGGTTTTGGTTTCTATTTACGCGAGCGCATAACTTCTTATTTTGAAACAAGTTTCGGCTATTTCGAAGATAAATATGCCAGCCTGGCAAAGAATACAAACTGGTCTGTTTTTGGCGGCGATAAGCACTTCCGCCCGAACCCTGAAATTGATGCCGGACGGCTGAAATCATATAAAGCACAGTTTACCCTCGATTCCCGTGATGATCGGGACAGCCCCTTTTCCGGCTGGCTGATCCGTGGAAGCGGAATGTGGAGCCGCACCGGTTTGACCGGCGATTTTAATTACGACCGCTTTATCCTCGATATCAGGCGTTATATTCCTCTGCGCCATGGGGAAAATTTCGATATTCGCTTGCGTGCAGGTTCCGGACGTGGCTCGATGCCCCGACAGGATTTCTTCTATCTCGGTGGGCTTTCCACTTTGCGCGGATTTGAATTCAAAGATTTTAGCGGCAATCGTATGGTGCTGGCCAATATTGAATACCGCGTTGGTGATAATTCACCGCGTTTCAGAAATAACTGGCTTTTCAACTCAATGAATTTGATCTTTTTTTTTGATTCCGGACTGGCGTGGTTTGCTGATGAAAATGAATATTATAATGAGGGATTCGGCCAATTGACATGGAATAAATTACATTCCAATGTCGGTGTGGCCCTGACCGATGATGAAGGGCGGATACGCCTGAATTTTGCAAAAAGTGTAGATCCCGGTCCATCGGACATGATCGTGACGTTTCGGATAAACCGGGCTTTTTAAAAATGATTGAAGAGATGAGTTTTGCCATCGCATCAATTTGCATAAGGATTTCAAGCTGTGATGAAACATAAAATATTGTTGACGATAGTTCTTCTTTGCATGGGCAGTGCACTGCCGGCACAGAGCGATATCGTTCGCAAAAGGCATAATTATGAATTTTCGCCTGACGATCGATTGGTATTTGAATTAGAAATTGATGCCGCCGAGGTAAAAATAGAGCCTAATCCACATGAGGATGAATTATCTGTTTTTTTGAAATTCACTGATGAATCTTTCGATTATCGCATTGACTATGACCAGCAGGACAGCAGAATTTCACTGATTTTTGATAAAGAACGCTGGATGGAAGAACACGACGGCCGCCTGCGAGCGGAAATTGAAGTGTTGTTACCTGCATTCGTCAGGCTTGACTTTGATTGCCGTATTAAAGCTGGTGATGTTGACATGCAACTCGGTGGTTTGTCGCTGACACGATTTGCGCTGAAAACCTGGGCCGGTGATGTGCGGATAAGCTTCGATGAGCCCAACAGAATTTCCATGCGTTCCCTTGTTCTCAACACGAAAGTTGGCGAAACGCGCCTGCGCAAACTGGGCAATGCTCGTTTTCATCATGCAGAAATTAATAACGGCATCGGCCAGCTCGAAATCGATTTTTCCGGCTTGCAAAACGACGCCACGGCTGATATTGATCTCGATATTGGCGCTACCGATATTTTTATTCCCGAAGACGTTGGCGTCAAACTAAGCGTGCATAAATTCCTGTTTTTATCCCAGGTTGATATTCCGAGCAGCCTGCGCAAACGTGGCAAATACTATGTGAGCGATAACTATCGCCAGGATGATAAATCAGTTATTCTCAAAGTCAAACCCGGCATCGGCGATCTGCGTATTACCTACCACTAAAGCATGGCATGTTGAAAGTCAGGAACCGCAGTTCCTGGCTGCTCCCCTGCGGTAAATCGATCTTTTGCTCATTTCCTGTCATAATGCTGATAATTATATTTCTGCCAGTGTACAATCAATAGCAAAGACTGTAATGGTACTTGCATTGCTTGCATTTCCGTGCTATTTTGTGCGGAATTTAATCTGGAGGTTGCATGCCTGTTACCACTATTGCATGGCACGATAACAAAATTCGCCTTATCGATCAGACTCGATTACCCACCGAACTCTTCTATCTGGAAATAGATGAGGTCGAAACCCTGCTGGAAGCCATTGTCAAGTTGCGTGTGCGCGGGGCGCCGGCAATTGGCGTAGCTGCGGCTTTCGGTGTACTTCTCGGGTTGCGACAATTTGATGACTCGACCAGCAGAACCGTGTTTTTCACCGAATTGGAATCGTTAATCCGGCGGATTAAAAATACGCGGCCAACAGCAATCAATCTCACATGGGCGTTGAACTGTATGAACAAAATTGCGCAGAGGTATCAACAGGAATCGATTACGATAATCAAAGAAAAAATGCTGCAGCAAGCGCAGCAGATTTATCAAGACGACCAAAACGCGAACAGAAAACTCGCCAAAATCGGCAGCAGCCTTATTCCGGATGATGCACAGATCATCACCCATTGTAATACCGGGGCGCTGGCAACCGTTGATTACGGAACAGCTCTCGGTACGGTTTTTTCAGCCCATGCCGCTGGAAAGAAGCTGCATCTCTGGGTCGATGAAACCCGCCCTTTGCTGCAGGGTGCGCGCCTGAACATGTGGGAATTACAAAATGAAGGAATCGACTGCACACTGATTTGCGATAACATGGCGGCTTTTGTGATGGCGCAGCACAAAATTGATTTATGTATCGTTGGGGCAGACCGTATTGTTGCCAACGGCGATACAGCCAATAAAATCGGCACCTATTCCCTGGCCGTGCTGGCAAAATTCCACCAAATTCCATTTTACATCGCCGCGCCGACGAACACTTTTGATTTGACGTTATCCCAAGGTGATAAAATTCCTATCGAAAACCGTGGGGCAGAAGAAATCACCAATGGCTTTGGCCGCAGAACAACCCCTGAGGGCAGCAAAGTTTTTTCTCCGGCATTTGACATCACACCTGCTGAGCTAATCACCGCTATCATCACAGAGAAAGGGGTGATCAGACCGCCATTTGCCGTTGCGATACGACTTCAGCTAAAAAAACCTTGATTGTTAGACCGAATTCGGATATATTTCTTGCGATTTTTTATGACCAGTCAGGCAGAAATTTATCCAATTTATGCACTTATACTATTTTAAAGGAGAGAGGGATGGTTAAAAACATCTATACACTTTTGGGTAGTTTCATTCTCATCGCAGCCTTGCTTGTGGGCTGTCAGCCAAAAGAAATCACTTCCGCGAAAGTTTACAGACAACAAAAAGACTGGGATAATGCGATTGTTCAGCTTGAAAAAGCAATTGTCGCTTATCCGACAAATGCGGAAGCTTTTTTTCTGTTGGGTGAAGCTTATGGTGAAAAGCAGCGCTGGGCCGATATGAGCAAAGCGTTTGATGAAAGTTTGAAACTGGATCCGGCTTTTGAGAAAGACATCAAATACTATCGGGATAAATACTGGGTCGAAAGCTTCAATAAAGGCGTATCAAAGTTTAACAAAAACGACATGGACGCAGCAATTAAAATGCTGAAACAGGCTGAAATGATCGACCACACACGGCCGGAAGCCTACCGCAATCTCGCTGTTGCATATGTTCGTCAGGATAAAATGGATGAGGCCATCGAAGCTTACAAAAAAGCTCTCTCTATCGATGACAAGCATATTGAAACTTTGAATAATATGGGCATGACTTATTTTCAAATGAACAAATATGAAGAAGCCGTTGATACCTTCAAGAAAGTCATCGCCATCGATCCGGCAAATGAAAAAGCCATTTCGACGCTGGCATTCGCTTATGATCGCCTGGGACAGGCCGATAAAGCTATCGCAGCCTATGAAACAGCCCTGGGAAACGACCCGGAAAATGCCGATTTGTTATTCAATTATGCCCGTCTTTTCTATCAAAAAGGGGAATACAACAAAGCGATCTCCATTCTCGAAAAAGTTGTTGCCGATAAGCCGGATGACTATGAATCACTCCTGAGTGTTGGTGATTCCTATTTGCGCATCGGGGAAAACTTCAAAAATGACGCCAATAAACTGGATGCCGACGGCGCCAGTACGAAGAAAATCGATGAATTACGTGCCCATGCCAAAGATTCATACACAAAAGCGATCCAATACCTTGAAAAAGCTGTGGAAATCAAAGGCGAAGTTCCTTCAATTTGGCACAATCTCGGCGTCGCTTATATCAACGCCGGTCTTGTTGAAAAAGGCACCAAAGCGTTTGAAAAAGCAGAAGCATTGAAAAGCGGTAAGTAACGAGTATCTTTGTTCCAAATAAAAAAAGCCCCTTTAAAAGGGGCTTTTTTTTTTAGCTCACCGATGCAAAAATGGCACGATACTGTTTTTGACAGGTTTGTGATATCGATTGCGCGGTGGCAATCTGCAAAACTGTATGCAAGAATTAAATCATACGTTTTTATTCAAGGCAATACGTCGTTTTAGTGCGTCCTGACGAGCATTGTTTTTGTTATAGACTTTCATTGCTGCAGGCCGTTGCACATCCGTATTATCCGCATGACGCCGATAGCGATAGAGCACCTGATGCAGTCGATCGACATCATATTTTTCGGAAATTTTCAGCACCATATCATAATCTTCACCGAAATTTCCGTAGTCCTTTTCGTTATACAAACCGAATTCCATCAGCACTTTTTTGTGAAAAAAACGCAGCGCTCCGGCGCCGTCGACGCGCAGAATATTATTCCTGTTATATTCGAGATGTTTGATTATGCCCATCCCCGGAATGGGGTTGCTGTCGATATCGATGAGGTCGTAATAGCTGATCGCCAGCCCACATTTTGGATGCGACTCCATATAATTTACCATCGCTTCCAGCGTACTCGCGGTGTACTCATCGTCTGAATCCAGTTGAGCAATATATTTTCCCCGAGCTTCTTTTATCCCTCTGTTTAGCGCCTCTGCGATACAGGTACCATCGTTTTCAATAAGGCGTACCCGCGGATCACTGATCGAGCGAACTTCCTCTTGCGTGCCGTCTGTTGAGCCGTTATCAACAACCAGAATTTCAAAATCATCAAAAGTGCCGTCGATAACCCGTTGAATCGTATTTTGGATAAAAGTTTTGCGGTTCAAAATCGGGATAACGATAGAAACGGCGCAGGCAAAATTCTCGCTGCCGGAATAGGTGACCTCACTATTACGATGGTCCAGGTAGGCTCCGATGCGTTTCAAATAGTCGGTGAAAACATGCTCAAATTCTCGTTCCATTTCCGGAGTATAAAAAAGATAACTAAAGCCGCCCTTTGCTCCCTGCCCGGGAGCATGCAATTTACTGAGCACGGGATCGGCTTCCCCGGCTTCCCGCAAGATGACTTTATACAGTGGTTTATCGATATGCTTGACAGAGAATTGATCCTGAATTCGCAAGCGCAAATCATATTCTTCCGCATAAAACAAATGCTCGTCAAAACCGTTAAACCGCTGCAGTATCTCCTTGCTGTAAATCCTGAAAAATCCAAGAGAAAAGCGTTCATCGATATTATTCTGGAATGGCCAAAGCTTTTCCTCTTCTTCATTTCCCCCCTGAGAAATAGTGCGATAATCGCTGTAAACGATTGCCGTATTTGCAGCAGCAAAGGTTTGTGTGACAAATTCCCAGTGAGCAGGGATAATTTCGATATCGGGTGGTAACACAACCACGAATTTACCTTTGGCCAGATCGCAACCATCATTAAAAAGTGCTGCCCGGTTGCGGTGGCTGCGTTGTACAAATTTTACTGGCAAGTTTTCAAATGCAAGCGATGAGTTGATCGCTGCGCTGCGTTCGTCAAAAATGATGATTTCTGAATCTACGGCAAGTGATTGAATTGATTCAATTTGTGCTGTAATTTTCTGCCCGGTTTCATAATATGGGATGATAAAACTAAAATCTGTCACGGTCCTGTCCTCAAAGGGTTGATACGCAAGAAATTATCGTCCGTAAAAAGCGGTATAAAATTTTATTTTTTAATAATGATAGATACCGGCATCAGACGGTCGCTGTTGCCTTCATCCGAAGGTAAATTTACGATACCACGTGCTAAATGATCTGCCAGCCCGGCACCTGCTTTCGAGAAATCTGTGAGTGTCAATACGCTCGATCCGCCACCATCGAGGTTCAAAACCGATTTGTATCCCAAAACATGACAAAATCCGGCAACTTCTCTGAGGCAGGCGCCGGCACTGTGGTCTACAGCCCGGCCATCGATAATACCGCAAACGAGGCGATCGTTTTTATCGATGGCGAGAAAACTGCGCGGCGCCCGGGTGATGGAAGTATCGAAAGGAAAACGGGTGGGTGCAATGCCCTTTTGCCGGATAGCACCATTTTGCATCATTGCCATAAACTCTTCGTTAGCATAGCCTGATTCGAAAAATGAATCAGCAATCTGTCGTTCACTGTGCAGTAAAATCGGTCCGGCAGATAGTCCGGTTCGAATCGGCTTTAAACCAAATTTTTCGTTTAAAAGTCTAAATAAAAAAATATTGCCCGCATCTTTAAAATGGCGCAGAATTCGTGCTGCATTTTCACTTTTGGGAATGGATAAGATAAAACCGCTTTCCGGAATCTCACTCCGACCTTCGATTGTCATTTCCACACATCGTCCAAATACGATGGTGAGATCGATGACATCACCCCTGGGTGTGTGCTGTTGCTGCGGTGGTTTCTCCGCGAGAAAGCTCGGTGTATAAATGACAATATCCTCACCACTGCGGGTCGGATCGTTAATAAAGAATTCTTCTTCGGTGCGGGAAAGCCAACGATTCTGCCAGGGGATTTTTATGCTGATATCAGACATGGAAACGTCGGTGATTTTACACCGGTTTTGTTCGTCAACCAGAATCGTACCGCGGCTGAGCAGCGGTAGTTGCAATATTCGACCGTTTTGAATGATTAATCCGATGGGATCGTTCATCGCTGCAAAGGGGTTCATATATTCTTCCGGGAAATTAAGGAAATAACCGGCATTGCACAATGCAGCAACGGATAGGGGATTTCCGCGGAAATTGCGGGAAATCATTTCTGTGACTGTTTTCGAGATGAGATGACTGTTGGCCACAGTGATAAATTTTTGAATCAAACCGCTGCCCTGGTTTGTCCTGTTCGCCCCGACAAACCGGTCAGCAAAAGCATAGCGGTTGAGCCAGTTGCTTAATCTCTCATTGCCGTCGATAGAAAAACCGGCTTGCGAAAATGTCACGCGTTCATCGGCAACCGCCTGCAGAATTTCTCTGGTTAAAATACTTTCCCCGCCAATCAAATACTGATTATCATTGAGTGCTTTTATTTCACAGGCGGCAGTTTCATCTTCATCCGGCACACAGCGGCGGCATGGGAAAAATGCCACAGGATACACCTCGCCCTGCGATCGACGAACAGCATCACCAGCCCAGACCGTTTGCCAGTAAGCGTTGGCAATGGCGGCCTGAATTGTTTCATCAGGCGCGTTTTCATCGTTGCTGTGCATGGCGAGCACATCGAAATTTTGCGCTTCAAAGGAAATGAGGTTGAATGCCAGCCCGACGGCGGTTTTTTTCTCGTGCAATCGCATGCGGACACGCCGCCAAAAAATATCTTGTGCGATTTCGATTTCATTGTTTTCCAGGGTCTGATACTTCGCCAACGGGTTGAAGATTTGCGAAACAGAATGCAGGTCGATGGGCATAAGTTTAATAAAACGTAAGTTTTTTAATCAAATTAACTTTCAAAAGTTAACAGGAATCTGTTAATAATCCAGCTATTTTTTTTATTCCTGGTTATAATTTTTCTACAAAAAAAAAGCATGTGGTTTTGCGGCCCACATGCTTTATCAAAATATTTTATGATCACTGAATATTGTTAAACATTTCCTCAGCCTGATCAACCTCCGCCTGGATTTCCTCGAGCCATTGTTCGATATCAGCGGCTGAGAGATCGAGCCGGGCGAACGCATAGGGATCAACATCCTGTTTTTTCGATGAAGCAACGAAATCTATGCCCATACCTTTGCAGAGTAAGTTGGCGATGTGAACGATTGAAACAAGGCGCGGGTCTTCCGTCGCTTCTCCCGGGGTGTGGTGCAAATCGATAACCTCGATTAACGGAATCGGCAGGTTCCATTTATCGGCGAGATAGCTGCCGAGATCGCAGTGCGTACCACGATAAACCTGCAGTTCAGATTCATAAAAAGAAATATTTTTATCATTGATCACTTCGAGCACTTTTTCCAGTTCTTCCTGGAAATATTGTTGTAAAATTATCTTGCCAATATCGTGGACAATGCCGGCGGAAAAAGCTTTTTCAGCATCGACGTGCAGCTTGCGCGCCAGGTAGCGGGCAATCATACCGGTTGCGATGGAATGTTTCCAGAAATCTTTCATATTAAAACCACTCGCGGTACTGCCATTATTCAACGCCCGGAAAATTGAAATACTCATCACCGTATTACGTGTGGCGTTAAATCCCAGCAGCACGACGGCATCCTGCACCGTCATAATTTTTCGACTGAATCCAAAAAACGGGGAGTTAACGATTTTTAATAGTTTCATGGATATCGCCTGATCAGTCTGAATGACCTCTGCGAGCTGTTTCGCAGTCACATTCGGCTTTGCGATTAATTCACTAACTTTTGTAAAAACAGTGGGTAATGTTGGTAGTGTATCAACGCATTCTAAATTAACTATTAAATTTTCCCAATTCATTCTTTTCTCCGCGTCAACTTAAATATTGGCATTTTAAAGCTTTTTGAACAATTGTTTAAAAGGGTTTATCGCCATCATTACGATGCATTCTGAAGTTCAAACTGTGTATCGGCAGACAAGCAATAATTTCTGCAATTATACAAAAGATTCATTTTAAAATGATGTCACTCGTTTCTTTGTCGGGCAGGAAACAGGCGGGTGCAATTCTGTTTGAAATAAAATTTCAGAATAATGACATTTGCCTATCGAGGGAAGCATGATCGATGTTTTCGAGGTGAAGCAGCTCTTTTTTGATTTCGATACCGCCGGTGAATCCACCCAACTGGCGATTACCGGCGAGAATCCGATGGCAGGGAATGATGATCGGCAACGGGTTGCGACCGAGTGCGTTGCCCACAGCCCGGCTCGCCCGCGGTTGATGAATCCGTCGGGAAAGCTCACCATAAGTCGTGAATTCACCAAACTTTATGTGCATCAGCTCGGCAAGTACTTTTTGTTGGAAATCGCCTTTGATCAGCGATTTGTCGATAGCGATATCAAATGTCGTTCGTTTACCGCTAAAATATTCTTTAAGCTGGTCGAATAATTCATCGAGTTTTTCATCCGAATGAATGAGCCATTTACCGGGAAAGAGCTGTCCCAGTTTTTCATCGAGCTTGAATAAATCGATTTCACCGAGAAAGATTTTAACAATGCCCCTGTGTGTCCGTGCGGCGGCGATAGAGAAAAAACCCGGGAAAAGGCAGCGGCTAAAATAAATTTTCTCTTTTTCGGCTTCCGCCAATAAAAGCACGTGCAGTTGTGCCGGTAAAACGCGTTTACCCTGTTTTTGAAAAATGGCCTGTAAGCCCCCGAGAATATGCCGGTAAATTTGGAAATCTCCAGTGCATGTTTGGCATGAGTTGAGGTGCTGCTGAACATCATTTTGCACAGCAAGTTGCATTTCTCCGCATAAAAACGCGATATAATCTTCTTCAGCAAGGTGATCAATTACCGCCATGGTCATAAATTTTCCTCAAAATATTGGAAACACTGATAACCAAAATCCTGCGCGGCTTTGACCTGATCCGGCATACCCCAGGCATTGGTCAGACCACTTTCCTGTGCCCGCCATTGGCAATCCCATAAAAATTTGAATTTCCTGTTCTGTGGTTCGATCGCAATTTCTCCTTTAAAGGTAGCGCAACCGGATCGGGCGTTGATGTGTACCGAATCAAAAGGGATTTGCGGGAATTCCTGCAATAACTTCATAATCGTTCGCACGATTTTTAAAGCCGGTGTGCCAGAGGGATAACAGATGCGGTTATTGGGTTGCGGCCTGGAAAAAAAATCACGTAGCGTATCTTTGAAAGTTTCTGTCGCGCTACTGTTGTCCAATAACTCTTGTAAAGCATAAATTTTCAGTCCATCGATAGTGCGCGTTTCATCGTGAAATGACAGGGGGTTTGAGAATAAACTAAACATAAATATTTCCGTCTGACGGCTATTCACGGTTTAAATTTTGGTTAATTGTTTTTGCTGGTAAACTTTTGGCGCACCAGCTTTATTCCAGCTAAGAGTTGAATATTTCTGTCGACCACAATTTTGATATTGCTGCTGCGCAGGGGCCAGGAAAAAAACTCAACCCGGCGCCGGCAAACAACGCGGTAATCATGCTGTTCTCCATCCTCGATTATTGTGATATCGACTGGCAAGCGCATGGTTGCCGGTGATTGTTTTTGCTCGATTTGTACCTGTAGGCCGGCAGAGTCGTCCTGAAAATAACGCACCACAATTCGCGGGATGCTACCACGGTGCACCCACTGGTCGAAAAACCAGCCCAGCTGGCGTCCGGATTGTGCTTCACAAATCATTTGTAAATCTTCAGTAGTCCAGTTTTTCCCGCCGAATTTTTCTCCGACCGCCTGCATTGATTGCCAGAAAAAGCTGTCGCCAAGTTCATTGCGCAGCATGTGTACAACCCATAGCCCTTTGGTGTAATTGTTGGCATTGAGCATATCGAACAAATTAGCCGGTTCAGTTTGTGTAAGCGCCTGTTCGTGCCATTTTTGTTGCCGGAGATAGCGGTCGCGGCTGTTTTCCAACAATTTCCAAAATCTGGATTTATCGTATTTCTCAAAAAATTGAATGCCAAAATAAGAAGCGAATCCCTCACTTAACCACAGATGATTCCATGCCGCAGGCGTGATCCAGTTGCCAAACCACTGGTGTACGATTTCATGTGCCACGGTGACTTCAAAAGATAACCTGCCGCCAAAATTTTTCTCATTAAAAAATATCGCGCCGGCGTTTTCCATGCCGCCAAATCGCGTATTAGCCTGCACCAGCGCCAGTTTTTCAAATGGAAATACACCAAATCTGTTGCTGTAATAGGCAAGCATTTGCGGGGTATTTCTGAAGTTGCGGACAGCAGCAGAATCTTTGGGGAAAAACCAGTAACTCAACAGCAGTTGCCCGGCCGCTGTTTGCTGCATGGTGGAAAATTCTGCAGCCCCGAAAACCATGCAATACACCGGCATCGTTTGCTTGGATGAAAAAAACCAGGTACTGTTGCCATCCCTGTTGTTTTGTTTCGTGGTCAGCGGTCCATTTGCTACGATTTTAAAGCGTTCCGGCGCGGTGATGCGCATGCTCACACTCGCCTTGTCGCGCGGGTGGTCGATGCAGGGAAACCAGAAATGCGCCCGGTTGGGCCAGTTGTCGACAAAAAATGTACGCCGGCCAAATTTATTGTTTTTGCCAATTAGACCATCGGCTGGCTTGCCGTGGTAGGTTATTTCAACCTGGCTTATCGTTGTGTCTCGAACTACAGGCAAAGTGATATCGAGTTTGCTATTTTCAAACTTGCTATCGGCGATTTTACCGTTAAGCAAAACACTATCGATGGCAAATTCGGCAAAATCGAGCCGCAGTGTCCGTACTTCCGGCGAGCGGAAAAAGTCGATGATCGTTTTTGCGGCAATGTCATCGCTGGAATCTGATAAAACGATTTGAATGGCGTAATGATCGATGTCTATGCCGTACTGCTGAGGTGGGTTTGCGAATAGATGTGTGAAGAGAATGATGGCTGAAATATTTAAAAAAACTGTTTTCCGCCACATTGACTTACTCCTTTTGAGCCGTGTGCAATGGCGTTCGCGGAACCCGTACATTTTCATGAATTCGCATGAAAACCATGCCCAGCCGACTTTTTGAATGTTCCAGTTTAGCTGCATATTCATCAAAGTACTCATCGACAACAGCACGATTTTCGCGTGAGCTTGAGGCATGCCGGAAGAGCAGATTGCCATATTCATCGCGCACGATAATGCCCATGTGTGCGGATATAATTCCGGGAAATGAAGTGACGATGCTGACGATTTCGCCGCCATGCAGATTCTTTTTTATCGCCGGGAGCGCAGTTGCGGGAATGTAGTTAACCGTCAGTGTTTCAGGTGCTGCGATTTTTTAAAGTTCGTTTTCGGCAACACCGTTTCGGGAAAAAAAAGCTCTGCGGTCGATAATTTTCGTCATCGATTTGCATTGTTCTCCACCCACCTTAGTTGTCACATCGTGCAACAACCAGTCGTTGTTGGGCAGCCAGTCGGCGATGGTGTAGTGATTTCTGCTGAGAAATTCAATCTTTCCGTTTTTATAGCGGATGTGCTGCAAGTTTTTAAAAAGGGATGTGTAAGAATCTGAAATAGTGGCTGCCAGGATATGTTCACAAAACGTCATGCAATCAAAACGGGCGAAATCCATCAACGGGTCCTGATCATATTTTGCCAGCGGCCCTTCGCCCAACAAGAATATTTCATAGGGGATACCCTTGCCTTTTTGCGAATAAAACTGAATTCTCTGTTGCGGGGATAAAGGTGATTTATGCTGCCGTCGCAAAAGTGTATCGAATTCAGTAGCCGTCAAATCAGCAAGCGATTTTCGCTGTTTTTTCACCTTGCGGAATTTATAACGCTGCTGAACCGAGGCGCGAATGGGTTCGGACACGTAAAATACTTCGACGCGTTTTCCTGCTGCCGGAAAAAGTTTTGCCTTTTTCGTCGGTTTTAAATCTGCAAAGAGCAAGAGTTCATTTTTACTTTGTGAGGTGTTTATTTCATCAGCGAGGAAAAAACCATCGTGAACTTCTCCGGAGGGCAGGATGCGACCGTAAGTTGCAGGGATAAAAAGTACGGTTCCGGGAAGAATCTTCTGCGGGTTGACCGCCAGGGTGCGAAAAGCAATCTTTTCGATCCCCAGATTAGTGAAATTATTTTTTTGGCCGGCACTCACATTCTCGGGCGGCATGTTTTTAATCATAAAAAAACCGAGCGACTTATAGCTGAATGCCGGCTGCATCGGTGGTTTTATCATCTTCCGGTGGCAGGAAAAAAATAGGATAAGTATCAATAAAACCAGGATATTACGTTTCATTTTATCGCCTGGCATGTGGGTTGGTCGGCGTGGTTTGTAATAATTTACACATTCAGTTTAAAAAAAAGCCTGAAATGAATCCAGGCTTTAAAATGGAGACGGCGGGAATCGAACCCGCGTCCGAAGGACAAACGCCGCAGACATCTACATGTTTAGTCTGTTGATCAATCTCGCTGATCGCGGTTCAGCAGACAAATCCGCTTCTCAGCCAGCCTGCAAAGTCTCATCTCTCCCATGCAGGCAATGGGAGAGACCAGCCACCCTTATCGTCGTTCTCAAAGGCTGCGGTGGCAGCACCCAGTGAGACCGTGGCTACTTACTAGGCAGCCATAGCATATGAATAATCATCTGCATTTAAAGATTTAGTGCAGGCTATTTAACGAGGGGCCAGGCAACCTCGACATGCAATCCACGATTTTCATTCCCCCGTCGAAACCATGTCGTCCCCGGGGAATAATCGCCGTAAAATATATCGAAAAGCTGCTCCTGATGCAAGGACGATTTTTCTTGCACTGAATGTCCCACATTTTTTAGTTTATTATCGATTTAAAATCATTTATTTCACGCAAAGCCACAGAGCACGCCAGGAAATGCCTGTCTTTCTGTTCAGCGTACGAGGCGGACGCTGAGCCTGCCGAAAGCGGGAGCCTCCTCTCATCTTGTCCGAAACGCACCCTCCTTCAGGCTCAGGAAGCGCTTCTCGCGCACACGCTGGATGAGATACTTTTCTTTGCGTACTTTGCGACTCTGCATGAGAAGAAATTATGCTTTCGTGGCCTCCTGCAGCAATTCGGTCATGCGGGCAACGAAATCGTTGGGTGATTGGAGATTGCCCTCGAGCAGTTCGGCGCTTTCGTAAAGTTGCAGAATGGTTTTACGCAGCAGCGGATCGGTGCTGCCGGCCAGGTTCAGGCGCGACAAATTTTTGATGACGCCATGCCTGAGGTTGACTTCGAGAATGCGTTTCGAACCGGAAAAACCCTGATTCATCATTTTCATCATTTTTTCCATCTGCGAATCCATACCGTCCTTACCGGAAACCAGCGTCACCGCCGAACCCACCAGTCTTTTTGAGGCCACGACATCTTCGACTTTATCACCCAGCGTTTCTTTAAAAACTTCGATCAGCGATTTTGCCAGATCTTCGTTGAGTTCCTCGCCGCTGTCTTTGCTGTTGTCGGCGCTTAAATCGAGATCGGCTTTATCGATGGATTTTAGCGCTTTTTTATCATATTCATTGATAGAGGGCACGATGAAAACGTCGATGGGTTCCGAGAGCAGCAATACTTCGATATCATTTTTCTTAAAATATTCGAGCTTCGGATTTTTTTCCAATGCCTCGCGGTGATCGCCGGAAATAAAATAAATTTCCTTCTGCTCTTCGCCCATACGTCTGACGTATTCTTTCAGTGAAATCGATTTGCCGGGCTCGGTTTTGGTCGATTCAAAACGCAGCAGTTCGATAATTTTATCCCGGTTGTTGAAATCGCTGTTCACGCCGGACTTAAACAGGGGGCCAAAATTCTTGCTGAATTTTTCGAACTTTTCCGGCTCTTTTTTCCCCAGGTCTTTGAGGAAAGCCAGTATTTTGCTGGTGAGTGTATTTTTGATTTTTGCCATCACCGGGCTGGATTGCGTCACCTCCCGGGATACGTTCAGCGGCAAATCCTCGGTGTCCACAACGCCTTTAAAAAAGCGTAGGTATTCAGGAAGCAGTTCTTTGCAATTATCCTGAATAAAAATTTTGTTTGAATACAAATGCACAGAATCAAAGTCATCCGGGTTGCGGTAAAAAGTGAGCGGCGCTGTTCCCGGAATGAACAGCAGCGCTTTAAAATTAACCGCCCCTTCGAGATTTAATTGCAGGTGCGCTAATGGTTCCTGATAATCGTTAGAAATAAATTTATAGAACTCATTCAGGTCTTCTTCTTTGATATCATCTTTCGGTTTATGCCACAGCGCCTCGACGGTGTTCGCCTTTTCTTCGCCGATATAAACCGGGAAATCAACAAAATTGGAGTATTTGTTGATGATGTGTTTAACGCGGTAATCTTCTGCGAATTCCCAGGCCTCTTTTTTCAATTTGAACGAAATCGTGGTGCCGCGCTCAGCCTTTTCGATTTCTTCGATGGTAAATTTACCACCGCCGTCAGATTTCCAGCGGTATGCCTGTGAATCTTTATCAGCAGCGCGGGTTTCCAAAACCACCTCATCCGTCACCATAAAAACCGAGTAAAACCCGACACCGAACTGGCCGATCATTTCCGCATTGATTTGACTGCCCTGGTCCTGCAGTTGCTTGACAAATTCAAGTGTCCCCGAGCTTGCCACCGTACCGATTCTCTCGATCAAATCTTCCCGTGTCATACCCGCACCACTGTCACTGATTGAAAGGATGTGTTTGTCCTTGTCAACTTTGATCCTGATGCACAGTTCGGCATCCGCATCGAGTACGTCTTTATCGGTCAGCATGCGAAAGCGGATTCTGTTCAATGCATCCGATGCGTTAGAAATGAGTTCACGTAAAAAAATTTCTTTGTTCGTATACAAGGAGTGGATGATCAGATGCAGCATTTGCTTCATCTCTGCTTTGTACTCAAACTCCTGGCTTGTTTTTTTTGTTTTCCTGGCCATTTCTACTCCTTAAATATGAATTAAAACATTGGTTTTTAATCGTGAGAAATAACAATATATCCACTTAATTATCAAGTTTTATGTAAAATTCTTTTATTTTTTTCACATACATTGAATCATCGGGTAAAGCTTTCGATGAATAACTTGATTTTAGCACTTTGGACTTGGGTACAGCACGATAAATTTTTGCTTTTGTTTTCTGCTTTCGCGGGCTTTTTACGCTATTGCATATCACAGAGCCGGAATCGAATTTTGGAGCAATTTGAACATGCCACACTCACCGAAATCATGGTATTCACAACTCTTAAAACTTTCAGCGCAGACAGCGGATTATTGCGTCGCTGATGCTGCCAACCTACGCTCTGTGCAATCTCTCATCGCGGAACCGGGCACACAAATTCATCAAATTTTCAACCGGCGGCGCGGCCCTTTAGTACTTGAACGAAATTTTTTTACTGAAGCGCGTGACCTGGCGGTGTATTTTTCAGGGATTTGCCCCTGTGAGTATTACAATCTCATGCCGACAGGGATTATCTTGCGCATCGATGGGCGCTACCTTTCCCGGGCGCTTACGTGGTCGGCCGGACAGGCGAAAGCATTTTTTGCCAACATGACTATCACCAGTCGATTCAACCCCGGGTCGCATACGGTCAGCATTGAACCATTGAACAAAAATATTATTTTTGATACGACGAGTGAATTTAACCTGACAGTCATCGAATTGTAAGCCAATTTCGATCATTATGTACCGATTGACCCGTGACCGGCACGACCGCCTCTTGCATGCACTGATCCCGTCTTCCAATTTTTAAAATAAAGTTTTACAAATCTCGCTGCCTGAATTTTAATTTCACATATTCGAAAAGTTGCTGCAATCGACGGAATTGTGTCAACAACTCATCCCTAAATGTGTAATAAATACACAACTTGTTCAACGATTTGAATAATTTTCATCCATACCTTTTCGACGAGCTCCTGTTATTGCCCCAACCTGCGTTCAAATAGTCGAAATTTTACACCTCAAATATTTGGCATTTAAATTGCGTAAAAATTTTCGGATTATCAAAAGTTGAAAAGGAATGGAAAATGAAGAAGATGATTCTCATATTACCTGCCGTTTTGATTTCACTCTGCGGCAATGGAGTGATTTTCGCTGCCGATCCTGCCGGGGATTCCAATTCAAATTATACTGTGGAACAGCGCAAGCGCTTCTCGAATGTGATTGAGCAGGGGCAGGCATTTACCGCAAATTTATCTCTTGCTGAAATTGAAAATCAATTTGGACAACCATTGCGCATCCATTCTACCGTGCACGAAAACAGGTACGATTCGCAAAATAGAGATTATATCACCGTGCTATTTTATCAGCACTATGTCTTTCGTTTGTACCGGGTGGAGCAATCGAAAAATGAGTTTGTGACGCATTTTTCGTTATTAACGAACCAGCGGGAGGCTTTGTGGGGCATAAAACCGGGGATTTCTGAAAAGGAATTGCGGATGATCTTAGGGGAGCCCGTATTTGTGGAAAACGGCATGTTAACCTGGGAGGATTCTGCTACTGATGCGCCTGCAGCATTGATTTGCCATATCAAAAACGGCTTCGTCAGCAGAATAGATTTCAGTTTTTATTACGAATAATTCGAGTCAAATTCTTGCCGGTCATCCCGCATCTCCAATGTTGAGGCGAAACTGTGAGTAGTAATTTTTTAAAGCACGATTGCTGAAACTGAGGAACATGATTTTTTTCACGATTTGCTGCACCATCTGTCGCGAAATTTTTACGCCTTTCCCGTGCAGAATCCCCGGATTATCTTTGGCTTCGGTTAAAGTTGCAATCGCCAGAAACAGTGTCAACAGGCAGAAAATACGAATGCGAAACAGCCGTCGGGGAATAGCAAGGCTGTATGAAAGTGCATCGTCGAGATGGTTGGCGGCTTTTAAAATCAGGGCATTCAGTGTTTTCTGAGCATTTTCCCTGTTCTGCGGTAGAAACAATCCCTCTGGTTCGAAACCATTTTTTCGCATCATTTCCTGCGGAATGTAACACCAGCCCCGGCGATAATCTCCCCAACAATCTTTGATAATATTTGTAATCTGCAAGCCCAGACCGAAGGAAACGGAATGCGTTTTCAAAATCTGCTGGATCGATGTGTGGATGACTTTCGATGATTCCACGAAGAGTCGCGTCAGCAAAATGCCGACCGTACCGGCGACATAATAGCAATATTTGTTTAAATCCTCGATCGATTTTGAAAAATAAAGCCGCTGTTTGACGGCTGATTTTCTTGCAAGAACCTCCACCATGCCGCCGGACATTTCAGTGATGCAATCCCGAATGGCAGCCTGATATTTTTCCGGTAATTGTGAATATGCCGTAACGACGCGGTTAGTATTAAAAACAAGCTGGATATCTGCCGATGATTCGGATGCTGTTTTAGGACTTGTCCGGAAATCGGATATCCAGTTTTGCAGCGCAACCCAGTCGATTATCGGTCTGCTGAACAATGCACGAAAATTTTCAAGAAGCTTTTTTTGATCGTAATAATTGTGAAATACCGTATCTTCGATGGTGTCGGCAATGCGGCAAAAAAGATAGGCATACAGAACGCTTCTGGACAGATCCCCGCGCAAGAAAGCAATATTGAGGGCAAAAGTACGGGATACACTTTTAATGATCGTTTCACAGTACCCGTGGGCGGCTGCGATTTTTTCTGCGGTTGCGGGCATTGCGAAGTTCTCCATTAAAATAATTATTGTGATTGCTGCAATGTAAACTGATTTTGCCTTATGTGCAAAAAAAATGTACGAGAATGAAAAAATAATTAAACCCGGGTACACGAAACAAAGGCCGAAGGGTGTCGTTCAATCAGAAAAAAATCTCAAGTCTTTTTAAAATAAAGTCAACGGAAGGAGCTTGTTCGATGTCTGACGATATCCAAACAACCCGTTCAAAAGGCAGCCTGAAATGGCTGATAATTGTCATCATATGTTCGTTGCTCGTCTTTATGCTCATCTTGAATATTTACTGGAGTACGGAACCTGGTTTGTTCGATGTTTATGAGACCGCAAAAATAAAAGCCGACCGCCGGAATACTCATCTTGTCACTGGCTACGTCACCACCAATACACTCATAGAAATTTGCCGCACATTGCTCGACAAGCGAGGCGGATACATCAGCAATGACATTCTGCCTCCGGGCGTTTTTATGGATAACATCCCCCGTTGGGAATTTGGCGTATTGGTGCAGGTCAGGGATTTTTCCAAAACTTTACGCAACGATATCAGCCGGGCACAGACGCAATCCGTAGAAAATCAATTTCTTGCAAAAGCCGAGCCGCAGTTCAATGTCGACAACGGTTCCTGGATTTTTCCAGCGGCTGAAAATGAATATGAAGAGGGCATCGAAGCATTGGAAAAATATCTGATGCAGCTCACTGACGACGCTGACGCGAATACCCAGTTCTTTGCCCGGGCCGATAATCTTCGGGATTGGCTGCGCACTGCTGCAAACCGCCTCGGCAGTCTTTCGCAGCGCCTCAGCGCTAGTGTCGGCCAGAGACGCATCAATACCAATTTGGCCGGTGATGCTGAGGCGCAGCAATCGACTTATGAGCCGGCAATTCTCGATATCAAAACGCCCTGGGTGGAAATCGACGATGTCTTTTACGAAGCACGCGGTACGTGCTGGGCGCTGATTCATCTGCTGCGGGCGATCGAGGTTGATTTTGCCGACGTATTGAAAAAGAAAAACGCAACTCGCAGTGTTCAGCAAATCATTCGCGAACTCGAAGCGACTCAACGCAACGTCTGGAGCCCGATGGTGCTCAACGGCTCGGATTTTGGATTTTTCGCCAATTATTCTCTCGTTATGTCCTCCTATATTTCCCGCGCCAACTCCGGGATAATCGATTTACGAGATTTGCTCAGCCAGGGATAGAATTCTCAGAAATGTGCACGTTGATCATTCTTCTGTAAATCAATTGCCTGATTGAGTATGCCATTTCTTGTCCCAATGCGTTACCTCATATTGATCGGTCATCGGAAAAAACGGTGGCCGTTTTCTCCTAAGACGCGGGTCAAATTTTATCCGCGTGCCGTAGCGGGGTTCTGTGGCGCCGGCTGAACCGGCTGTAAGAGATCCGAAAATATAGAGCTTGGCACCATCATTTTTATACCAGAACTTGCGTATGCGGAATCGTTTTTTAGCAAAATATGCACCGTAGAGATGAAGGTCACCGCGACCAGTAACTTTCGGTTCGGCAATGATGATATCTTTTTCCGAAACGACACCGAGGTAATCCTGTGAATTCGTAAGCAGGCGCGGATTTACCTTGCAAGTGATTGAACCGTCGATGATGATATCATTCTGTGAAAAAACCAGGATTTTCCCATGGATGACACCGCGAATATGCAGCCGTCCTTTTTTAAATCCACTGATGATAAACGGCTGTTGCGGTATTTTTACCCGGCATGGTGTTCTTTCTTCTTTTGAATAGCAGGAAAAATAACCATCTGCCGTAAAAGTCAGCCAGGTTTCTTGCCAAAATGATATCGCCAATGAATCATTTTTTGCAGCCGGTTTAATCCCTGTTTGCCCGGGGAGTTTGATTTTCGCGGTGCCGGTTTCCAGGCCTTTGGTGAAGACGCTATCTTTTTGCGCAATAAAGGAAAAATAAGGCATGCCTGCGGTTTTAATTTTATGCGCAGCCGTCGTCACTTTACCGCGGAATTTCGGGCGCTTGCCAATGTTCATAATATTGAACACCGAATTGGAATGAAAACGCCCGTCAAACTCATCATCGTGCAGCGCGATGTGGGGATTCCAGTAGTCGATAAATTTTGCATAATCCGAAAAAGCTGTGCGGCGCATGCGTTTCTCTGTCGACATCGTCAATCCATCGCGCTCCCGTAAAATATTCACGATGATTTCATCAAAACTCATGGCGCTGTCCGCCGGCTGATATCTGATTTTGATGGTGTATTTATTTTCCTGCCATTGCCAGACGATCGTCGTGTCTTTATTGTCGACGTAGCTCAAATCCTCAATGATTTTCTCCACTTTATCGTCGATTTTTTCTTTTTCCTGTCTGGCTATGGCCAGGGTTGCCGCCGACAGACAATAGTTCGGGTCAAATATTTCCGGTTGTGGGCTGCAGTCGCGGAAGACCGGTGCAAAATCGACAGCGCTTTGCAGATCAGATTCTTCCGGCGCTATCGGTATTTCATCGGCAAAGGGCGAAACCGGGGGCATGGGCTGGTTGGTTAATTCACCGGCCGGTAGCGCTGCCGGCTGCATATTTAAGGATGCACGTTCTGCAGGCGGAACTGCATTGGGGGCGCAGGCCGTTTGTTGTGGTATTGTCACAGCATGTCCGACAGGCTTTGTGTTTTGATTCGGTATTTCATCCTCAGCATAATTGATCGATTGTAATTCAGCTTCCTCAGCCGGCATGAAAACAAAGTTAAGGCATTGGGGATCGCTTCCGGTTTCTGTATTAAAATATAACGCAACAATCCCGGTAAACACAGAGAGAATGACCCCATGCGCTGCAAGGGAAAGAAACAACGCCCGTCTGAAACGCAAGCGCCAGGACATGTAAGACGAGTTTTGCTGTAGTGATCTTTTTAAACCGAAATATACCATCATCTTGTACGGTTAATTCATTGAAAGCCGGTTACTCCGGGTGCATTTGCTGTGTGCATTCCTGCTTCAGATTGGGGTATCGAGTGAGATCAAGTTCGATGCATGAACCCGGAGATTGAGTGTTGAACCCATTGGTTAGTCAAACCGCGACTCTGATGTTTTCTGTGTTCCTGTGACCTTTGCATAATTCAGGTTTAGTGACGGGAAATCCTGATACCGTTTTAGTTTTGTAAAATAGTTATCGGGGTGACCACCCGGGAGTTTTTAAATATGGTAGTTAAAAAATATTTGCCTGCCGGCAGATTGGGCAAACGGAAGGCTGCTTCCCGGCCTGGTCTCATGAATGAACCGACCCGGCGACCGAGAATGTCAAATAAATACATCGCATCCATTTCTTTGTTACTGCTTATGGCGACCTGAAAAATGCCGCCGGCCGCAACGGGGTTGGGATAGAGGCGCACAACTGTATTTGCTGCAGATATACTGCGGTTTTCAGTGACAGATGTGGGTTCTGATTGCAAGCCGAGATATTCACCAATACCTGTGAGCAGGGCATTGGCAACACGGTCGAAATCGGCTGCGGTATCACAGTTTTTATCTTCATAAGTTAAGGCCATCACTGCTGCGCCGTGGTTGAGCCAAAACCAGCTTTCGGGATAGCGCAACGGTGTACCGTTGGTCCAGGTGATCATGTAAGACCAGGGTTCGATTTCTTCCGGCCATTGATTGTGGATTTTGTCAACAAAATCGCGTTCCAATTCTTCATATTCAGTCGAGGTTCCGGCGGCATCGTGAAAAACAAAATAGCGTTTGCAGGCATAAGCCGAGTGCATGTTGAGCGCAATTTCAATAGGGTTTGCCGTGTTCATTTTGCCTTTAAAAAATTGCCGCAGCATCAGCACCTCCTGCTCCGATTGCGCAGCGTACCAGTTACTTTCGATATCGATACCATTGGCATTTCCCCGGGCAAAACCCAGCTCGACACCGTCCGGATTATACATCGGCAGGATGTTGAAAATACAATTTCTTCGCAAAAGACGAGCGAGCCCACTATCGCCAAGAAGCTGATTGATCAATTCATTCGTCACCCAGGTCGACTGCACTTCTCCCGGATGTGTCCGGGCATGAATTGAAATTCGAATCCGTGGCACGATGGCCGCCGTCGAATCGGTGATCGTCAGCATCCACAAAGCGCGGTTCAGCGTCGAAGCGCCGATGGAGTCGATTTGTGCAAAAGGGCTTTGCGTCCATTTTTGCAGATCGATTTGCAAAGTATCGTAACCGTAACCCCAGGCATGGCCCAGCGCATCAAAGGTGCGTGCAGCATGCATAGGGTCGAAGCCGCATTTATCGGCTGTTGCCCATACCACCTTCGATTGACTGTAAAGCGGGTTTAATGCGATGAAAAATAAAACCAGAACCCGGGTAAGTTTTATAATATTCATTTGTTTACTCAATAGTTTTTCCACTTTTAAAGGAACCGAGAATGTGTAAAAAAGCAGTGATTTCTTGCAGATGATTGATAGCATTGGCTTGTGCTTCATCTTTGACGCTGCCCTCAAAATCGAGATAGAAATAATAGCGAAACGGTTTGCCGTGCAAAGGTCGTGATTCGATTTTCAGCAGGTTAATATCGCGCAGGGCGAAAACAGCGAGCGATTTGAACAACGCACCGGGAATATCTTTGGTGGCAAAAACGATTGAGGTTTTGCCACCGCTTTCCGGCGTTTGGGCCGTGCGCGATAAAACCAGAAAGCGCGTATAATTTTGCCGATTGCTTTCGATGGTACTGGCGATGATTTCCAGGCCGTAATCACCGGCGGCCTGCCTGCTGGCGATAGCTGCTGTATCGCGCAGCTCTTTTTCACGCACCATTTTTGCGCTGCCGGCGGTGTCGTATCCCGATTCGATGAGTAAGTCATCCCACTCTTCAAGGAAATGGCGGCATTGCCCCAGAGCCTGTGGGTGAGAAATGACCCGGCGAATATCCTCTTTTTTTACGCCCGGATAAACCATGAGATGATGGGAAATGTGTAAAATTATTTCGCCGATAATAGGTAATTCATGCTCGAGTAGATAGTCGTAATTTTCATGGACGCTTCCTGCAAGTGAATTCTCAATGGGCACAACGGCGAAATTGGCCTGGCCTTTGGCAAGGGATTGAAATAATGCCTTAAAAGACGGTTGCGGTGATAAATCGATATCCTGTTGAAAAAATGCATGGGCAGCCTGTTCGCTGTAGGCGCCAACTTCACCCTGAAAAGCGATGATTGTTTTGCTCATATTTTGTCTGGATGTCCGTTTGTTGTTAGTGTGCTTTTCCAATATATAAATCAACTTGAGCAAATGCAAGATTTGCACGAGATCGCAGTTTGAAAATGATAATTTTATTTGAAGAAAAAAATAAAAAAGCGCCGTTTGAAAAACATATTTTTTTTACTATTTTTTAACACAAATTGAACTCAAGGAAACGAAAGATTTTTCATGCAACACATTGCATTTTATATTTCAGGACATGGTTACGGCCACGCGGTGCGTTCGGGCGCGATTATCGGGGCGTGCGCACGCCTCAATCCTTTTTTGTTTTTTCATCTCCGGACAACCGCTCCGGAATGGCTGTTTAAATTATCGTTGCACAGCAATTTTTTCTATTATGCGGTGCAGAATGACGTCGGCACCGTGAACCCGACTTTTGCAAACGTCGATATTCCGGCAACACTTAACGCTTTGGATTTGTTTTTCGCTACAGAAAAACAACTCATCAGCCAAGAGGTTGCCTTTCTACAAAAAAACCAGATTCAGCTGGTCATCGGTGATATCCCTCCTGTGGCCTTCGCGGCCGCCCATCGCGCCAAAATTCCGGCGATTGCCATCGGCAATTTTTCCTGGGACTGGATTTATACACCCTATTGCCGCGAATATCCAGCTTTTGAAAAATACATTCGCAAAATCAAGCGCTATTACCATTATGCTGATTTGCTACTCAAATTACCGTTTCACGGCAACATGCCGGCTTTTGAGAATTTCGTTGAAATTCCGCTCGTTTGTCGTAAGGCGCGCAGAAAACGCAATGATATCCGCCGCATGCTGAGCTGCCATCCGGATGATCAGCTCGTTTTGATCGCGCTGCGCGAAGAAGACCGTAAACAGCTCGATTTGCAGCACATCGCACAAATCAGAGATAAGCATTTTATTTTTTCAGGTGCGATTGAAAGACAGCCGAATTTTCATTCGATCGATGGCGACAGCCTGTCTTTTGAAGACCTGATCAACGCTGTCGATTTCGTCGTTTCGAAACCCGGTTACGGCGTCGTCTCCGATTGCATCGCCAACACCACGCCGCTGCTCTACACCGATCGTACAGATTTTCGCGAATGCGATGTTTTAATCGCCGGTTTGCAGGCTTTTTCCAACAGTTATTTTCTCGAACAAAAAGATTTTTATGGGGGAAACTGGCGACATGCATTTGAGGTTTTGCACGAGACCCCCTGGCCCGACCAGCAATTGGTTACTGATGGTGATCGTGTTGCGGCACAGAAAATCAATGATTTTCTGAAAGATCGACCGCTTCATTTATCGCGGCGAAAAATTTCCGCCGCCAGGCCGCGCAGCGAATAGACGAAAAGGGCGAACAACAAGTAGGAATAGGTGAATTCTTCAGGCAAAAAATAACGATAGAGCGCATTCCAGAAAAGAAAAGCGAGCACTACCCATTTGAGTTGAATAATCGTGCGCACCACATGGTGCGGCAGATTGTTTCTCGCCAGATATTTACGATACCATGCCGTAAAAAAATCGATAACGATGAGAAAAAGGAATGAACCGAGCAAGATGACAAACAGATTTTTCCCCACTTTTCCTCCCGTTTCGATTAAATGGCCGGTGATACTCCTGACATCCATAATACTGAACCATGCAGCGACTTGCAATTATTTCCTCGATGTACCATCCATATTTCAATACCGCAAAAATGAGCAACACCATGCCAAGCGTGAAAGGGTTGAGAAATGCGGCAATAAACAATACTTCTGATGAGGGGATTCATTCATCTTCAATCCACCAATCGATTTGATCAATCGCCTGCAACGTTTTATTTATCTTATCCAGGTCTATCGCTTCTGGGTCATATGGTCCACCATGCCACTCCATATATGATTCGTGTTCTTCATGTTTGGGGTTTTTCATTGCATCTAAAAACACTGTAAAACCTCCTATTCCACCAACATCCTCCGGCGGACAAACTCTTTCCCCTGCCATGCAGAATGGATATTTTTTTTCGGGATCTATAGGCTGGATTTTCTCGACAATGATCACATGTTCCCAGCTATCACCAAAGTCATATTCATAAATAAATTTACTGCCTTCCCCTGGTGCAATATTCGCAATTTGATACTTGCGCTCATCGATGACTGGTTCCCAATAATCTTCACTCGGTATACTGTAATACTCACCGTCTATAATAAACTGGTGCAGATGGCTATTGGTCCATCCCATCGCAACCTGAATGATTTTATGTAAATCTAATAACGTAGCATTGCCGGCAACCAACAGCCTTCTCCAGATTGGCGGATTGCTGTATTGCAGGGTTACTTTGATCTGGTAGATACTTTTTGATGATGTTTTTTTTGCAGACATTTCCCCTACTCACTTTTTTTGAAATGGATGAACCGGCAATCATTATGCTCAACAAGATGTTCTGTCTTTTGCATTCGTCTCAAGATCGCTTGTGTATGACCGGTATGACAAAATATTTGATTGTTCTAAATATACTCAGATTTTCCGGAGAGTGCAAGATTCTAATGAATACAGGAGGTTCCGACCAGATTTTTAGTAAAGGGGCACAAACATTTACATGACCAAGCAGCGCTATTCAACCAGGGATTAGTATCTCGTTCAGCGTCCGCCTGGTGCGCTGACGAGTTACAGAGATGAAAGCATCTGGCGATGAAAAACCGTATTTTCGGAAAGAAAAATGTCTTCTGCCATAGGGCTGAAAAATTCCAAAATAAACAACACCGGAGCAATAAACTACCGATAAATAAAGTTTGTATTTTCTTCTCTTAAGAATCGCTGTAACGGTCGATTTCTTTGATACCCCGGCCGTTCCGGTTTATCTCACTTTCGCTCAATTGCATATCGATTGTTTGTGAAATTTATTGTGCCGGACATAAGTTTTGCATGTTTATGCAAAAACCTGTATTTTCCATCATTTTAATTTGAATCCTTAGGAGAATTTCAATGAAAATGGGGAGCACGAAACGGCTCGTCGTAAAAGTCGGCACCAATACACTCACTGATAAATCCGGCCTGCTGGACAAGCAATACCTGCGTGAATTTACCAAGCAGTTGGCAGCGCTCGCTCATTCGGGACATGAAGTCGTGCTTGTGAGTTCGGGTGCAGTGCGTGTCGGCATGGCACGCCTGGGTTTGAAAAAAGTTCGCAGCCTGCGTGAATCCCAGGCAGCGGCTGCGGTGGGTCAGGGTTTGCTGATCGATATTTATAATCATCTTTTTCAGCAAGAAAAAATCACCATTGCGCAGATTTTGCTGGTGGCCGATGATTTTCGTGTTCGCAGCCGCTACCTCAATGCCCGCAATACGCTTTTCACTTTGTTCGAAAAAAAAGTCATCCCCATCATCAATGAAAATGATACGATTTCCGCCGAGGAAATTAAATTTGGGGATAATGATAATCTCGCCGCGCAAGTGACCGGGCTGGTGAACGCCGGCACACTTATATTCCTCTCCGATGTCGCTGGCCTGCACAAGAGAGAGGGCCACGAACTGGGCGAACGCATTAGCGAAATCAAAATGATCACCCCGGAAATTGGTGAGCTGGCCGGCAAATCTATTTCGGCGCACAGCCGCGGCGGCATGACCACAAAAATTGATGGTGCGCGCATCGCCACCGAGGGAGGAGCGCATGTTTTTATTGCCAACGGTCGGGAGGAAAACATCCTTGCCCGATTGCTGGCAAACGATGATGTCGGCACGCATTTCCTGCCGCAAGCTGATTGGCGTGATAGCCGCAAACGCTGGATCGGCATGAGCAGCGCGGTCAACGGCAATATCATCGTTGATGACGGGGCGTTTAATGCCCTGATGGGGCGGAAAAAAAGTTTGCTCGCGGCAGGCATCGTCAGGGCGTTGGGGCAATTTCAGGCCGGCGATATCGTGGCTGTGACCAATTTAAAGGGTGAGGAAATTGCCCGCGGACTGGTGAATTACAACGCTGTTGAAATCGAAAAACTCAAAGGCATTCACAGCCGGCTTTTTCTGCAAATTTTAGGCTACCAGGGTAATCCAGAAATCGTTCACCGCGATAATCTTTTTATTTTTCGCCATCGAAAGGAGGGCGTACATGAGTTCAAATGAAATCCAAATTAAAGGGGTGAAAGCACAGTCTGCGGCAAACGGACTCGCAACCGCCTCCACAGCGGCTAAAAATAGAGCTTTGCAAAAAATTGCCGATGCTTTGCGCCGGAACAGTAAAAAAATAATGGCCGCGAACGAGGTGGATATGCAAACCGGTAAACGCGATGGGCTGAAAGAATCGCTGTTCGACCGTTTGCTGCTGACCGGGCCGCGCATCGATTCAATCGCGGCGGCGGTGGAGCAGATTATCGCCTTGCCCGATCCTGTCGGTATTGTGCTCGGTGGTGATATTCGTCCGAACGGACTGCACGTTGCAAAAATACAGGTACCGCTGGGTGTCATCGGCATTATTTATGAAGCCCGCCCCAACGTTACCGTCGATGCCGCAGCGCTTTGTTTAAAAGCCGGCAATGCGGTGATTTTGCGCGGCGGCAAGGCTGCTTTCCATTCCAATATGGAACTCGTTTCGGTGATCGCTTCAGCGGTTGAAGAGGCCGGTCTGCCGCGTGATTGTATTCAACTCATTGAAAGTACCGATCGGGCGCAAGCGCAGGATATGATGCAGGCCAACGGCCTGATCGACGTTTTGATACCCCGTGGCGGCGCCTCGTTGATTCAATCTGTAGTAAAAAATGCCACGGTGCCGGTGATCGAAACGGGTGTGGGAAATTGCCATGTTTATATCGATGAAAGCGCACAAGCGCAGATGGCACATGATATTGCCGTAAATGCGAAAACCCAACGCCCCGGTGTTTGCAATGCCATGGAAACTTTGCTGGTTCATCAGGCTCATGCACAGGGTTTATTACCGCAAATTCTCCAAACGATGAGTGAAAAAGGAGTTGAAATACGCGGCTGTGAACAAACCTGTGCTGTTTTTCTGCCGGCAAAAAAAGCGCAGCAAAACGATTGGCAAGAAGAGTTTCTCAGCCTGATTCTATCGGTAAAAATCGTGCCCTCGCTGGAGGCGGCGATCGAACATATTCGTCGGTTCAGCTCAAAACATAGCGAAGCGATCGTCACGCAAAACATCGCAGCGGCTGAAAAGTTTCTCGCTGAAACCGATGCGGCGGCGGTGTATGTGAACGCAAGCACGCGGTTTACGGATGGTTTTGAGTTTGGTTATGGTGCCGAAATCGGTATTTCGACACAGAAATTACATGCACGCGGCCCCATGGGCCTGCAAGCTTTAACGAGTTGGAAATATGTTGTGCGGGGAAACGGGCAGATTCGCGTGTAAGCTGTAGCAGGAGTCCACCACCCTGCGGTGTCGTGCATGTTGAAATTCAATACAGGGCGGAGTTTCTCCATTTACAAATTGGCAAGCGAGTGAATAAAAACAAAGATGCAGTGCAATGCTTGCCGATTTTTTTGTCGTTGAAAGAGTACGAGCATAAATTTGAAATGCGCATTAAATTTTTTTTAACCTGTTCCATTCATAAACTTTATTGTTTGCTTTGGGAGTGCATCGCCTTTATGCAATGTGAGTTGCAGCTCATAAAAGAGCTGCACTCCGGCGTTGACAAATTATTTATTCATACATAATGCAGGATGATTCAAACAAATTTTTCTCACCGCTTTTTTAAATTTACCCCAGTCGTATTTTATAAGATTGACCGGCTCTTAGCCTTTCCATGCTCAACGCCTCCACGATCTTGTGAGAATACAAATCGGCGAAAATATTACGGCACATATTTTAAAATTCGGCAGATATTCTCCAGAATTTGCATGCTTCGTTTTGCCTTCCGGCCATCGGTTGCGAGCTCTTCGGCTGTTGCCGGCCGCGAATTTTTCAAGTCTGCTTCGATGACTCGTTCAACGAACTGGCGCACGACACCGGCATCCCGAATAATTGCGATGTTTTCGATATGCGCCCGATAGCTGAGAAAATCATAATTGCTCGAACCGACGATCAGGTTCTCACTATCGATGAGCATGCCTTTCAAATGCGACATTTTTCCTTGATAGAGCTGCAAATTGAAGCCGGAACGCCCTGCTTCCCAGAGCATGTAATCGCGCATCAGGCCCCAGTTATTGGCGTCCGGGCTACAGATCGTCACTTCGACACCGCGCGCCACAGCCTGCCGCAGATGATCGCAAAAAGGGAAGGTGAGATAGGGACTCTCAACAAAAATTGAAGTCTTTGCTGTATCGATAAGCTCAAATACCGGCAGGAAGAGTTTTTCATTATTGCGCTTGTCGAGGGTGATCAGCGTAAAGTCACCGATTTCTTTTACTGTGCCAATATTTTTGCCTCGCCAAGTTGCGAGAAAATCCGCTTTCAAATATTCGACGATTTGCGGTTCTTCGATGCGCAGCATCATATCATGCCAGTAAAAATTATGATCGCAAAAATTGATGCCACCGATATACGCGATACGCTCATCGATGATCACCAGCTTTTTATGATTGCGCATGGAAATTTTGTGAAAAAGAAACCCCAACGGGTTGGTAAATTTGCTGCGAATGCCGGCTTCTCTGTTTTCTTCGATAAGTTTTGCCGTCTCGCGAACTTCGTGCATGAGCTCTTTGTCGCGGCGGTTTTTAAGCGTGTATAAAAACTTGTCGTTAATGATGGCGCGAATGTAGGAATCGAGCAGCAGCCGTTTGTCTTTCGCCTGCGATTGACGAAGGATTTTGGAAAACATTTTTCCCACTGTATCTCCCTCAAAAGACATCGTTTGTCCGTAAACACAGTGTTTTGCCGCCAAGATTTCTTTTTTCAAATCAGCCCAGAAAAGCGGCGAATCGATGAGTATCTCAATTTTCATAGTTGTCCTTTTCAATTTCAACAAAAGATCGCTGAGTATATTAAATTTGCTCTGTAAATGCAATGATTCTCCTGCTCGCACATTATTTTTCACCGACCATTCTCCAAGGTTGTAAATTGGAGTATTCATTTCACTTGATACTTATTTCGACATATCGTATAATCGATCCTTGTAATGCTTCAAACTCATTTCATCCACGGCCACAGTCCGGCCTTGCTTCCTGCCGGCTGAACTGAGGCCGCTCATTTTGATTGCCACGCTTAGCATCTGGTTTTCTGAATTCGAAAGGTCTGCAAAAATGAAAGAAATAACAGTTCTTGATATACAGTGCATCAACACCATCCGTAGCCTGTCCATCGATGCCATTGAAAAAGCCAACTCAGGTCATCCGGGTTTGCCTCTCGGCGCCGCACCGATGGCTTATGTGCTGTGGGATCGTTTTCTACGGCATAATCCGGCCAATCCCAACTGGCAAAACCGCGACCGCTTTGTTCTTTCCGGCGGACATGGTTCGATGCTGCTTTATAGTCTGCTGCATCTCTATGGTTATGAACTCTCCCTTGAAGACATTAAAAATTTCCGTCAATGGGGCAGCAAAACCCCGGGACATCCCGAGGTTAACCATACACCCGGCGTTGAAACGACGACAGGGCCGCTGGGCCAGGGATTTGCCAATAGTGTCGGTATGGCTATTGCCGCGGCCCATCTCGCGGCGGTTTTTAACCGACCAGGATTCGAAATCGTCAATTTTCACACTTACGCTATCGTGGGCGACGGTGATTTGATGGAAGGTTTAACTGCGGAAGCCGCTTCCCTCGCCGGCACGCTCGAACTCGGAAAACTCATCTGCCTTTACGATGATAACCACATCAGTATTGAGGGAGATACCGACATCACTTTTCGTGAAGATCGACTGGCGCGTTTCGAATCGTATGGCTGGCACACGCAAGCAATCGAAGACGGTAATAATGCGGCAGCATATATTGAAGCCATAATCAATGCGAAAAAGATAACAGACAAACCTTCAATTATCGCAGCGCGCACGATGATCGGTTTTGGTTCTCCCAACAAAGCGGGCACCGCCTCAGCCCACGGCGAGCCGCTGGGCACGGAGGAAATCATCGCAACGAAAAAAGCACTCGGTGTGAGCGCGGATAGAGATTTTCATGTCGCTGATGATGTGCGTTCTCACTTTCGCAAAGCCCTGCAACGCGGCGCCGAAATGCAGCAACAATGGGATATGCTTTTCACTGAATACAAAAAAGCCCATCCGGCATTAGCTGAGGAGTTTGAACGCCGTAACGTCGGTATTTTACCGAAAAATATCGAAAATAGCATCCCGATTTTTCCTGCCGATGAGAAAGGCATGGCCACGCGTGCATCAGGTGCAAAAGTGCTGAACAGCATTGCTGAAAAAATGCCCGAACTCATGGGCGGCTCAGCTGATTTAGCACCGAGCACAAAAACAATTCTGAATTGCAGCGGTCATTTTTTCCCGGGTGCGTATGAAAACCGCAACATGCATTTCGGCGTGCGGGAAAGTGCCATGGCCGGCATTTGCAACGGCATGGCATTGACAAAAATGGTACGGCCATACTGCAGCACTTTTCTCATTTTTTCAGACTACCTGCGCCCTTCGCTGCGCCTTTCCGCATTAATGCGCCAGCCGGTCATTTATATTTTAACTCATGACAGTATCGGCGTGGGAGAGGATGGCCCGACGCACCAGCCGGTGGAACATTTTGCTGCTTTACGCGCCATTCCCAACCTTATCTTCATGCGTCCTTGCGATGCAAACGAAGTCGCAGAAGCCTGGAAAATCATCCTGAATTTGAAAAACAATCCGGTTGCACTGGCTTTAACACGGCAAAACCTGCCAACACTTGACCGGTCCAAATACACGCCGGCTTCCGGCGTGAAAAACGGTGGTTATATCCTAAAAGAAGCAGCCGGCGGCAAACCGGAATTTGTCCTCATTTCATCGGGCAGTGAAATTCATCCAACCTTGTTGGCAGCTGAAATTCTGGAAGAGAAAAACATTGCTACCCGCGTCGTTAGCATGCCATGTATGGAAATCTTTGAACAGCAATCAGCAGACTATCGAGAGTCCGTTTTGCCGGTTTCGGTTAAAAACAGAATTGCTATCGAGGCGGGTATCGCACAGGGCTGGCATAAATATATCGGTGAACATGGCACTACGGTAACGATCGATAATCGCTTTGGCACTTCGAGCCCGGCCGGCATCCTGTTTAAAGAATATGGTTTCACGGCGGAAAATATCGCTGCAAAAGCTTTGGAAATTATCTGAGCTCATGTTTTCATTTTGAGAGAAGTTATCCCATATCTGAATCATTTCAGGCTATTTTTAATTGATTAGCCCCTGGTCCCACATCTTGATTGGCTATCTGAGGAAAAATGAGGTAATAATATATTGACTTTCTTCTGTTTGAGCACAGCGGGTTAAAGAAACGAATATTAAACAAATTATTTTCTGCCGTTTTCAGGCAGAAAGCCAAAATCGCGAAATTACACGAATTTCACAAATTAAATACAATCAATTTGTTGAATTCGTGGTTTGATTTTTTTTTAATCAAGCAAAGCCGCAGAGTGCGCAAAGTTTTGCTTTCTTAGTGTTGAAATTTTTTTCGTGTTTTGCGACTGCGGGTGAGAGTTATTCAGGCTAAATACCATTTTTCAAAGGGTATTTCACTGGTATTGCGGAGCAAAGCGCTGAATTAAAAACTTAATATTGACAAACAGTAAAATATTGCGTACAATCCATGTGTTTGGCAACCTAAACAAAAGTTAATCAGGTTAATATATGCGTGCCATAACAAAACCGGAATAATCATGCAAGACGTTTGGAAAGAATTTGAGCAAAACATTATCACGCATTCCGCTGCCCACCATTTAACAGCCATCAGTGACCTTTTGGTGCAAAATGGTTATGCCCGCGTTACCGATGTCGCCCGAAAACTCAAAATTACCCGCGGCAGCGCTTCGATTACCTTGAAAACACTGAAGGAGCGTGGTCTGGTGATGGAAGATGAGAATAAATTTCTCAAACTTTCCGAAACAGGATTGTCGATCACTCAGGTGATTCACCTGAAGCGGCGGGTCTTGACCAAGTTTTTCAAAGATATTTTAAACGTGCCGGAAGAAACAGCGAACATCGATGCCTGCAAAATTGAACATCTCATCAGCACGAAAACCGGAGAAAAATTGCTCTCGTTCATGAATTTTCTTCTGAATGATCCAAAAAAATCGAAAAATTTGCTCGAAGAATTTGCCGGCTTTCGCATGCGGTGTGATGAAACTGAAAGCTGTGAAATTTGTGAAATCGACTGCCTTTTAGCCGATAAGAAACTAATTGGCAATATTTTTAAATGAAAATATAAACCGGATCGCACCTCAATGTATTCTGAACCGATCATTGAAAATGAGGAAACAAGATGACACTGGATGATCTCAACCCCGGAGACGAAGCCGTGATCTGTGGCTATGCAAATGAAATAGAAGATGAAATTCGCCTTCTTGAAATGGGATTAATCGTCGGCAGCAGAATAAAATTTATCAAAAACGCACCTTTTGGTGACCCGATTCAAATTCGTTTGCGCGGCTACGATCTCTCGCTTCGCCGCAACCTCGCCAGGCGAATTTTGCTTTCCGAACCTGTTTCCACGAGTTAGATTTTATGGCCGTAGTATTTGATAAAAGACAGCATGCCAATACTGAAAAAAAAATACTGAACGCCGCTCTTGTGGGAAATCCCAACTGCGGGAAAACCACGCTTTTTAATGCGCTTACCGGACTACATCAGAAAGTCGCCAACTATCCCGGTGTGACCGTGGAACGCAAATCCGGGAAATTGATCGATACCGCCGGCACTGTTTATCGGTTAATGGACCTCCCGGGTTTATATAGCCTCACCTCCCGTTCCCTCGATGAAAAAATAGCAGCCGATATCATCCTGGGCAAATCTGAGCACGAACCGGCGCTCGATGTTATCATCGTTGCTGCTGATGCGACCAATCTGGGGCGCGGTCTTTATTTATGCAGTCAGGTTATCGAAACAGGCCTTCCGACAATTTTAGTGCTCAATATGATGGATGTCGCCCACAAAGAAGGGATAAAAATCGACATCGATTTGCTGGTGGAAACGCTGAATATTCCCGTCATTCCGGCGGTTGCCAAAAATGATATCGGAATTGCTGAATTGCGCGATGCTCTGGTTCAACTGGCGAAAAAGGAAATTAAACCCGGCCGTCCCCTTATTCCTATCCATGAAACAACGGCAAATGACGTACTCACCCCTCTCGCCCGGTCGATAAACGAAAATAATTCGGAGAGTGATAAACCACAGGAACAACTCGCAATTCAGGCTCGTTACGCAGCCATCGATAAAATCGTCAACCTGATTATCAGCTATCCTGCTTCGACGAAAAGTTCTCTCAACGACAAGATCGACCGGTTTCTGACCCATAGATTTCTCGGTCCGGTCATCATGTTTGTGGTTTTGAGTGCAATATTTCAGACGGTTTACTCATGGTCAGAGCTCCCGATGATCTGGATTGAAAATATGATCACAGGATTGGGTGAACTGGTGCGGCAAAACATGGCAGTGGGTATGTTACGAGATTTACTGGTTGACGGCGTTATCGCCGGCGTGGGAGCAGTGCTGGTTTTTCTGCCTCAGATCATGCTACTCTTTCTGTTTGTTTCCGTGCTTGAAGACAGTGGTTACCTGTCGCGAGTGGCTTTTATTTTAGATCGGGCAATGGCACGCATCGGGCTGAGCGGTCAGTCGGTGATTCCTTTGCTGAGTTCGTTCGCCTGTGCTATTCCGGGAATTATGGCGGCGAGAACTATTCACAATACCCGCGACCGCCTGATCACCATACTCGTGGCGCCGTTTATGAGCTGTAGTGCCCGGTTGCCGGTTTACACCCTGATGATCGGCGCGTTTATTCCACCGATCTGGTTTGGCGGAATTTTTTACCTGCCGGCCTTTACACTTTTATGCCTGTACATGCTCGGTGTGGTCATCAGCATTTTCTCTGCCATGATTTTGGGGAAATTTGTTGTAAAAGGACAGATCTCGAATTTCATCATGGAATTGCCGCCTTACCGAATACCGGTATGGCGTTTTATTTTTTTACGTGTTTATGAAGCCGGCCGCACTTTTGTAAAAAATGCCGGTAAAATCATTCTTTCCATCACCGTTATTTTATGGTTTCTTGCAACTTATCCGCGTGATGAAAAACACCCGAACTCACACAGGATAGATCAATCCTATGCCGGGCAGATCGGACATTTTATTGAACCGGTTATAAAACCATTGGGATTTGACTGGAAAATCGGTGTCGGCCTGGTCACCTCGTTTGCGGCAAGGGAGGTGATGGTGAGCACGCTCGGCACCCTTTATAATATTCAGGATGCCGATGGGACCTCGATCGGTCTGCGACAGGCGATGCAGCAGGACATTAATCCCGAGACCGGAAAACCGGTATTTACGCCACTGACGGCAATTTCACTGATGGTCTTTTTTGTGCTCGCCTGCCAGTGCGTCTCCACTCTGGCCATCATTCGACGCGAGACAAATACCTGGCGGTGGCCGGTCGCGCTTTTCTTTTACATGCTCATCCTGGCGTATAGCGGGTCATTTATCGTCTTTCAACTCGGAACGCTTCTTGGTTTTACGTAGAGGTTTTTATGATACAGACAATTATCACATTTCTGATTTTTGCATGGGCTGTTTATTATTTTTTCATTAAAATGATCTATCCTCTTTTCAACAAACAGGATAAATCATTTTGTTGTGACTGTGCTCTGAATCCTTCGAATAGCACTGACGACGGTGCAGATAAGAAGGGACACGATATAAATAAAACTATCCCAAAACAAACAAGTGAAATCTGAATTATTAAATAGTTGATGGTAGAAAACAGAAAGACAAATCAATTATCTCCTACACCCCAACTTTCACATTGTCATTTCGAGATAAAAAGTGAAATCCTGGCCGACAAAAAACCCGCCGCTCGTCGGTGTCGTTGATAATATTCGCAGCCTGCATAATGTTGGTGCTATTTTTCGCGCGGCTGATGGTGCCGGATTTGGGGGGCTGATTTTGTGCGGTATCACCGCGCGGCCACCACGGGCGGAAATTCGTAAATCCGCGCTCGGCGCCGAAGAATCCGTACCCTGGAAATATGAAGAAAATACGCTGCAGGTCATTGCGGAATTGCGCCGGCACGGCTATCGAATTATTGCCCTCGAATGCAACGAAAGCAGCGAACCACTGGCGGATTTTATGCCGGGGAAGAAAACGGCGTTGGTCATCGGTAATGAGTTTTACGGTCTCGATGATGAAATTTTAGACTCCTGCGATGAAGTCCGGGATTTGCCGATGCGTGGTGAAAAAGTGAGCCTCAACGTGAGTGTGGCTTTTGGCATCGCCGCTTATGAACTGGCAAGACACCTCTTTCGCTGAATTTAATTCTGCGATATTGTTTCCCCCAAAAAAAAGAGCGAGATGAACAAAAATCTAACGTCCATCCCGCTCTGCGCTTCAACAGATAAAATGCTTTTTAATCGAGCAGTAAAACACGTTGTACCCGTGTTGCATTGCCCACAGCCATTTGAAAAAAATAAATCCCCGGACTCACCAATTGCAGTTGATCATCGCGGCCATCCCAGAAAATCTTATGTGAGCCATTTGTTCTCTGCCCATGTAAAAGTGTCCTGATTCGTTGCCCTAAAATATTAAAAACCGCAATCCTGACTTCTGTCGGCTGCGGTAATTCAAATTCGATCTGAATTTGTTTTACAGCATTGCCCGGCGTCCGTAGTGAAAATGGGTTTGGGTAAGCATTTGAAAGATGGTATTCCTGTTTATCCGGCAGCAGCAGCTCACCCACCGCTGTTTGTCCGGATTGGGAGGTCCGCATGATAAAACCTTCAGCGCCTACGGCGCCCACCGCCCAGCCATGGGAAGCGTCGGTAAAAGCGAGACGAAAAAACGGGTCTACCGTGCCGGTTGGCTGGATATTCCAGGTTTCTCCGCCATCAGTAGTGAACAAAATTGTACCGAACGTCCCGGCGATATAAGCCTGTTTAGTATCGATAAATTCAATATCATACAAAGTAAATGAAACCGGAGAATTGATCGTGCGCCATGTTTTTCCTGTGTCCGTGCTTTTGCGAATAAGGCCTAGCGCACCGACGGCCACAGCCGTATTCTGATCGGCGAAATCGACAGCGAAAAAATCGTCATTTGTTTCACTGACAGCCCAACCGGCATCAATAGTCTTCCACGTATTGCCACCGTTTTCCGAGCGGGAAATTAAGCCGCGCATACCGACTGCAAGACCGGTTTGGCTACCGGCAAAAGCGATGTCTTCGTAATCCATCGCAAATACCAGGTCATTATCATCACCGGTACCCTGGATTTTTTGCCAGCTCGCACCGCCATTTTCCGATTTGAAAATATAGCCATTATGGCCGACAAACCAGCCGAAATCGTCATCGAGGAAAAAGATAGCACGGCCTGCATGTTTTTCTGCGTTAGTCGCCCCGGCATTCCACGAAATCCCGCTGCTGCTGTTGAGAAATGCGCCGTATTGTCCAACGGCTACGGCGCTCCCACCGGGTTTGTGAGTCAGGCCGTAAATCCAGTTCTTCATGCCGCTGGTTTTCACTTCGCTCCACGAAACACCGCCGTCAGTTGTGCGCAAAACCCTGCCTTTTGCCGAGGCCAAACCATTTTTAACGTTTGTAAAACTCACATCGAAGAGGGTTTCCATGCCTTGCGGTATGGGCTGCTTTGTCCAGGTTCCTGAGCCCGACAAGCTGGATTTTTGGATATCACCGGCAAGACAGTATACTTTTCCGTCACCAAGAGCGATGAAAATTTCACCATCGACGAGGGCGGGGGAGCAATAGGTTTTATAACCATAACGTGAAATCCTTTCCTGATCGCCACGGTAAAAATGATATTCGAGGACGGTATTGCCGGTTTCCAGGTTATTGAAAATCAGCGCGCCGTATTTATCGATGCCGCAGACCAGTTTTTTATCAGCGGTTTTGCCGATCACCGGTGCACAGGCCCAGGGGTCGGTGCGGTTGCCGTATTTCGTCATAAATTCCCGGCTGAATGTCGCCCACCAGATTTCATTATTTGTCGAAAAACCGTAAGCGCCGCCACGCTCTTCTTTCACACCGTCGCTCAAGGCAACGTAAATCTGATCCTGCGCTGAAACAGCAATGCCGCCCCCCCCCTGATTGGGTTCAATTTTGCGCGAGCCGAAGCTGGACCACGCCGGACTGCCGTCGGCAAGGTTGTAAGCATGTGTCTGCCCGAGGGTGCCGGTGAGCACGTAGTTGCCGGCAAGAGCGATGGTCATGCGAATATCAACAGCATTTTTTTGCCACAGGAGCTTGCCGCTATTTGCATCGACAGCAACCAGCGTTGTGGCGACGGGATTGGATTCGACATAGGAAGCAGCGGTTGGATAGACCAGCGTATTGCCCTGTTTTGCCACATGTGCCAACACGCCGGTTTGATCGTTTGAGTAGACCCATTTTTTTTGCCCGGTAGATTTATCCAAACAGAACAGGCTTTTGCCCGCAACATAAAAAAGGTTTTCACCCTCGACGATGGCGCTCCACGATTTACCACCACCGGAACCTGAGTATTGCCAGATTTCCGATTTGTCAACAGCGCTGATGGCGATCAATTTGCCGTTGGCGCCGGGCAAAAAGAGCATGCCGTCCGCATAGGTTAATCCCAAATCTCCGGCGGCGAGAGCTGTGTTCTGATAGTGTGCAGGCCAATAGGCGCTGCCGTCGCTCTTATTAAAAGCATAAACGCGATCGATCCAGCGTACATAAACCACATTATTGGCGACGATAACCTGTGAGGTGCCCAAAGTTTCACCATGATTTTCCTCGCCCGGCTCAACGATTTTCACCTGCCATTTTTCATGCACGTTGCTCGTTGGTATCCATGCGTCAGTGTATCCCGTGCGTTGCAAATCAGCTTTGAACATTGTTATCGTCGTGCCGCCATTGATGCTGCCCGTGCAAAGCCATAAAAAAATAATCAATGCCTTTTGTATCTTTTTGGGAATCATCTTTCCCCGCCTTTTTAAAAATGAGATGCTTGCTTACAATTTTTACTTTCGGATGTGTAATCGATATGCCGGTTTGATGGATTTAATGCTGGATATCGACCCATCACAGTAAAAAGAACAGTGTTTCTGGCAAATGCAGTGCCGGAAAATCATACGTTGCTGGCAACGACTTGTGGGGTGAACTGACAATTAACAGGTTTATCATTTCCATCTTGCAATCTTCAGTATTTACAATTATTATTTAAATCGAGTTATGTGCCCGCGCAGCAATACGCGCAGAAGCTTTTTGCAGCAACAACTGGAAGAAGGATAAAATGGGAAAAAGTAAAACGATATTCGGCAATCGTAAAACAGCCGGCCTGGCAGCCGGCCCTCTCGTATTCATCATCCTGCTGATTTTGCCGACACCACAAGGCATGAGCCCGGAAGCGTGGCGCACTGCGGCAATCGCCATATTTATGGCAATCTGGTGGATGACAGAACCCATCCCCATTCCGGTTACCGCTATTTTACCCATCGTTTTGCTGCCGCTTTTCGGTGTGCGATCGATTAAAGCCGCCACGCAACCCTATGCCCACCCGTTGATTTACCTGTTTCTTGGCGGATTTATTCTGGCCCTGGCCATGCGGGAATGGAATCTGCATAAACGTATCGCTTTGTTCATCATCCGTAAAATCGGTACAAGTCCGCGACAGATTATTGCGGGATTTATGATTGCTGCTGGCTTTTTGAGCATGTGGGTGAGCAATACAGCCACAGCGATGATGATGTTACCGATCGCATTGCCGGTAATCGAACTCACGGCAAGTCGTAGTAATTCTCAGAGCAGCAAGAATTTCGATAATTTTGCCGTTGCTTTGTTACTCGGCATTGCTTATGCCTGCAGCATCGGTGGTATCGGCACGCTGATCGGCACACCACCGAACGCATTGCTCGCCGGCTTCATGAACGAATCATACAACATGCAAATCGGCTTTGGTCAATGGATGCTGATCGGCGTGCCGGTGGTTCTCCTCGGTCTGCCGCTGGTTTTTGTCTTGTTAACAAAATTTGTTTTCAAAATTGAAATCACCGATCTCGGAGTCGGCCAGACCGTTATCGACGAGGAGCTGGAAAAACTTGGCCCGATCGCACGGGAAGAAAAAATTATTGCCCTTGTGTTTTCGCTTGTCGCCCTGGCCTGGATCAGCCGTCCGGCGATTAATCATGTTTTGCCGCTTGTTTCCGATACCGGCATCGCAATGGCGGGCGCAATCGTGCTCTTTGTCATTCCGGTAAACCTGAAACAAAACAGATTTTTACTGCAATGGTCGAGCATGCGCGATCTGCCCTGGGGTGTTCTGATTCTTTTCGGCGGTGGTTTGTCTCTCGCCGGCGCTATCAAAGAAACCGGGCTTGCCGACTGGATTGGCAATCAGTTGCAATTTCTCCATTTTTTACCCATCATTCTGTTTATTCTTCTCGTCACAACGGTGATCATTTTTTTAACGGAACTCACCAGCAACACGGCAACAACCGCTGCATTTTTACCGATCATGGCCTCAGTCGCCATTGGCCTGCAGCAAAACCCACTACTCCTTGCCATACCTGCCGCTATTTCGGCCAGTTGCGCTTTCATGTTGCCGGTAGCAACACCTCCCAATGCCATCGTTTACGCCGGGGGTAAATTTTCCATCAACCAGATGATGCGTGCCGGCATCTCGCTGAATATCCTTTTTATCTTTCTCGTAACTGCCCTGGTCTATTTCCTCGCCCCGATTATTTTTAGGTTTTTATTAAAATAAAGATCAGACAGGAAAATACGAGACTGTAACCAGTTTGTCTCTGAATTTCGAAATAGCAACTACCGAGATTCCCCAGTCGATTTATAACATTCTGAAAATAGTAAAATCACCATCCGGTTTGAGCAACGATCCGGAATTATTTCAGCTTTTTTTCATGTGCCATAACACCTAATTTATTTGGCATTTTAATTGCCTGTTCAATTTTGAAAATAATAACGCTTCCCTGCGCAACTTTTAGAGTATGTTAATCATGGATCGATAAAATGACTGCATCACAAAAAAAGATTACCGGCTTACTCATGAGCCTGAGTTTGATGGCATTAACCATATTCCCGCGTTGTAGCATGCATCTGACGAGAAAAGCCTACTTTAGCGAAGACATGGCAAAGAAAAGCGTTGATAGTCAGGATTTTTATCAATTTTCCGAAATGGTAGCACACGATGAGGATACTGCTGATAACCTGTCAAATATAGCACGCCTGAGCAAAATAATGCAGAAAGAAATGTTGCAAACAGCCCAGCTCGCAGGGGATCGCTCACTGGCAAGCGTTGATTATTTATCTGTAAATAACGGCACACTGAGGCGAATCAATCCCGCAAACAAGTTTAAACCGGCTGCCCGCAAACAGGCAAAATTGAAAAATAATGAAAATCGGGCATCACGAAAGCTGCGTGTAAAAAAAACGTTTCGCCGCGCCAAACGCCCGCCGGTTTTGCAATTTGATCCACTTTATAAAAAAGCCGTCGCATTATATTACCGGCAGCATTACAGTGAAGCGATTAAAATATTACGGTCACTTTTACAGTTCAATCAACGACATCCGCTGGCCGGCCAGGCACAGCACTGGATCGGGGATGCGTATTTCGCCATGGGCGCCTATTGGCAGGCTGTTGTCGAATATGAAAAAGTTGCCATGTTTCCGCGAACACCAAAAGCGGGTGAAGCCAGGTTGATGGTTGGCATCGCACTTTTCCGGGCGGGCAAAAACGTTTTGGCCGGTGATGAATTTATGCGCGTACTCGAGACAAAGGAACGGCAATCGGTTCTGGCAACTGCACAGCGCTACTTACGCAAGATCGATCGTGCTTAGGCAATAATGATCATTTTTTCAATGATCGTACGTGCGTTATCGCCCTCGTTAAAAAGCAGATCAATCACCGAAAGTGATGGAATAAACCCCTGAAATTGCTGATAATATATTTTTTGCTGCAACTTTAAAAACTGCAAATCAACCCCTTGTAATTTCCCGCTGTTTTTCTCTAAGTACATCCGCATCTTTTCTTCGGCCAAATAGACCCCGGCCCCGAGTTCTTTTGCCCATGCCCGATTCAGTGCAGCGCCTTTTTCTGCGCAAGCCAGCTCTGAACTCAATTTGAGTACGCAGGAAATTGCCAGCTCTTTTTGCAGGAGCTGTATGATTTCGAGGTTGAAATCGATGAGAAAGGTCCAGTTTTTGGTGAACAGACGCTCCAGTGCCAAATCATACTTTTCAAAATATGCGGCATTTTTATAATTGACCAGCAGCGATTTCCAGTGTTTTTGGCGCCAGTTCTGGGCATTATTGATGCGGACTTCGCAGATTTTTTGCTGCGCCTTTCCTTTGCTCAGCAACGGAATCGTCAGCCATTTTTCCCCAGCACCGGTTTTGATGGCGCAGCGGTTCAGTCCGGATTTGGAAGTGAATTGCAAATCATCTGCGATGAGCATCGAATTTGCACGAATCATTTTTGCCCAGAAATAAAAACCCGGAAAATACTCCGGCCGGTTTGCAGAAAAAATCATCTCATTGAGTCGCAAAGTGCTGTTTTTTCATGAATAATTCTCATGCAGTCACAAAGCGCGCAACATAAAAATTTAAATAAAGAAAACTTTGCGCTCTCTGCGGCTTTGCGTGAGATATTTTTTTTAACTAAAGGTTTTAACGATATGTATCTCATTCAGCGTGCGCGCGAGAAGCGTTCTCTGAGCTTAAAGGAAAGCGCGTTTCGGACAAGATGAGACGGATGCTCCCCCTTCCGCAAGCTCAGCGTCCGTCTGGTGCGCTGAACAGATACTTTTTTTCTGCACCACTGCGATCTTGGCTAGAATAATAAAGATTAAATGCGCTTTTTTTCATTCTTCCATTTCCACGTTTTCAAGTTTGAGAATCGTCGCCCCGGTCGCGCGCAGGCGGCACATCGACTGATTGCCGCTGGTCACCAGAAAACAATCCACCCCCATGGCCGCTGCAACCTCATAATCATGCACCGTATCACCGATCAGCGCGATTGATTTTTGCGGTAGTCTGATATCGTGCAATAATTGTTTTCCCACTTCAATTTTGCTCTCACCGTGGTGGTTTGCTGCCCCGACGATGAACTGAAAATAATCTTCAATCTGGAAAAACTGCAATGAAGCCAATAAATTTACTTGTGGATAGGCTGATAAAATAGATTGTTTTTTCCCGCTGCGCCGCCACGATTTTAACAATGCAAAACACTGCGGGTGCAAGCGGCAGCGGTTTTTACGCTGCTCATAAATTTCCATAAATTCCCGGCTGACCTGTTCAAAACTATGATCGCTGGCATCAAACCCCAATTGCTTGTAAAATTTGCGCAGCGGAAATCCGAATATTTCCCGGTGCCGTTCATCGGATAGTTCCGCTAAACCATGGCCGGCAAGCTGCTCGTTCATGATGCCCAAATTCATTTTTACATCATCGATGAGCGTGCCGTTCCAATCCCAGATCAGGTGGTCATATTTGTGAAATTTTCTGATATCAAACATAAGCGATTAACTTTTTAATTGAGTTTGGTTTTACGACTTTTTTTAAAAAGCAAAGAATACACAGCCCAAAGTACTCCACATTGATAGCGTCTTCCGGAGAAAAAAATCAGAAGAAGCTGCTGCGCAAAAGATGCGGAAACAAGGCCAGCAGACCAAAGCGAATAGTGCGCCCGATCATACCGGATAAAAAAAATCTGTAAAAATTATGTTTCACAACACCAGCGAGAATACTGACAACATAAAAAGGGGGAAAACCGACAGAGGCGCTGAGAAAAATAAACAGATCAGACTTGCCGCGCCACTTCTCAAACTTTCTTTCCACATCGGCCAGTTTTTGTTCGTATTTGCCCATGGGAATGTTCAATGCGCCGCGACCGGCAAAATAGAGCATGCCTTTGGCCGCCATTTGCCCGAACGCGGAAACGACAGCGATTTGCCAGATCACGTCTTCCCCTGAAAGCGCCGCTGCGCCGATGACAACAGCTTCAGCGTTAACAAGAGGCACAAAACCGCTGATAAAACAAAGAACAAATATTGAAATATACAAATTTTCTGGTGTTAAATAATTCTCAAAATTCATCACTATCCAAAGAGTTCAATATCCAGTTTTCGCAATATTTTTGCCAGCCGGATAAGCGGTAATCCGACAATTGCGGTCCAGTCATCACAAGTAATTTCATCGAAAAGAGCAATACCGCTGCCTTCAATTTTGTAGGCGCCGGCGCAGGCAATCGGGTTTTCTTGCTGCACGTATTTTGCAATTTGCGCCTCTGTCAGGTCTGCACGAACAAGCAGACGCGCTATGTTTAAAAAAGTGTACGTTTGTCTTTCACCGCCTGCGATGATGTGCACAGCGGTGCATAATCGATGTTCCCGCCCCCGCAGTTTAGAAAGTTGCCGGCAAGCGCGTTCGGCTGTTCCCGGTTTTCGTAGAATTTCATCACCACACACGGCAACCTGATCGGAACCGATGACCACGGCGTGTGGGAATCGCACCGTGACCGCTTCAGCTTTTTCTCCGGCCAGCCGCCCAGCCATTTTTTCCGGCGGTTCTCCGGCCCTTTCTCTCTCCTCAATTTCCGGCGCAACACAGGAAAAAGGTAAGGAAAACCGGGATAGCAGGTCGGCGCGAAATTGTGAGCCTGAAGCGAGAATGATTTGCCGGCTCATCGTGCCTGCCTGTGTTGTCGATTCAGTTTTTTTATCCCTTCAACAAAACCCGTCAGTAGGGCTTTTACCAAATCCCAATTCCCTTTTGCCAGTTGCTGCAGGATGAAAACCACACTGCCGAGCAGAATAAAAAACGGCATCGTCAGCCAGTGATACCAACGCGCGTACCGGCTGAAAAATATCAGACTGTGCGCTGTTTTCAGCCGTGTTTTCAACGGCGTGAGGCCGCCGCCACTAAAGGATGAAACCTTGTGCCAGAGTTTGCCCGCCGGTACATACAACAGCTTATAACCCGCTGTGCGCAGGCGCAGTGATAAATCCGCATCTTCGACATAACTCGGAAAAAATGCCACATCAAAAAGTCCGACTTTGTTTAGCGCCGAAGCACGAACGAGAAAGGCGCAGCCGGTGAGGTAATCCGAAGTCGTAACCCTTTCCGCCTGCCTGGTATCTATCTTTCGCAGATGGCGGTGATAGGTCAACCCGGTAAAAAAATTAATACCACCGCCGGCGAACCATATTTTGTTGGGTTCGTCATGATAATAAATTTTTCCTCCAAGCGCGCCGGCATGTACATCTTTCACGGCCTCGTACATAAGTTCGGTGAGCAGGTTTTCATCGACGACGATATCGTTGTTGAGCAGGAAAATCCATTCCGCGCCTTTGGCGAGTGCATGGCGCATGCCGATATTGTTGCCGCCGCCAAAACCGAGATTCTCGCTGTTTTCGATAGTTTCGATTTCCGGGAAATTTTCTTTAACAAGCGCCAGTGAGCCATCGCCGGAACCATTATCGACGACGAGTACGCGAAAATTGTCGTAGTTCATTTTCAAAATCGACACCAGCGCTTCGATGATCACCTTACGGCCATTTAAATTGAGTACGATACAGTAGACCAGTGGCATATTTTGGGGCGGTTTGACAGCCATTTATGTAAAGTTTCTTCTTCAAAATTCCCGAATTAAAAAAAGTATAACATAAGTAGAAAATCTGCCATTCACAATATCATATTATCTCTGTATTGCCTGCATGAAAAGAAGACGATATCTTTTTCTCTTGCAATATTTTATGCTTATATTGTATCGTGTTCAGTCCGCCGAGTGGATACTGAGCGTGTCTGTATTGAATCTGTCGATGGTTTGAAGCGGGAGCATCCTCTCGAGCTCTCCGAAATGTACCCTTTTTGTAAACTCGGGACAGCGCTTTGACAAGCTCAAGGCGCGTTTCTCCGGCGCTGTGTGAACAGATATCTCCCCGGCAGTGCTAAACTAATTTGATAAAATGAAAAAGAGAAACAACATTCTTAAAACTCTATGCGTGCTTTTTCTTCTTTTGGCCTGTAGCGAAAAAACAGCTCAGGTTAATCGTCGGCCAATAGTACATTTGCTGATTCAAAACAGTGGATTTGAACAGCAAGGAAGCTGGTCGATTTCAGCGCCGCCTAATTATAACTATTACGGGCAAATCAAAACGGACGAAACCTTCTGCCGGTCCGGCCGCCGCTGTGGATTGATACGTTTGCAGCGATTGCCCGGAAAAAAAGGCGAACTGGTCATTCATGCATTTACACAACAGATGCAACACGTTCCGGGGGGCAAAACCGTCATTTTCGGAGGCTGGGCAGCCGCTAGCCCCGGCACTAGGGTGCGTATCGCTATCGAATATGAAACCGCCGTAGCGCACAGCGGGCAGACGATTTTTAACGAAAAACTCGAATGGTCGGCTGATCGAAGTGATTATCATTTTCTAAGCAAGCGGCTCACTTTTCCAGATGACGCCATACGCGCTTATTTTATCGCCGGTATCGCCTCAGCCGGCGAGGTCCGTTTTGACAATCTGTTCGTTTTCGTCGATTCACAAATCCGCCCGGAACCGGAGAATATCACAAATAAATGACGCCTTGTTCTCACCGCTGTTTTTAATCATTGAAATCCTCCTGTATTTCTTGCTTAAAATTCTATTTTATCAATGCCGGAAAATGTGTATTTTATCGCGTTTAAAATCACTGTAAAAATACATTGCATCTGCCAATATTCTGTGTATTTTTCCGGGCAAAAGGCAGGAATATGGTTTTTAAAGGACAGAAGGCAAGTGAAAAATTTAGCAACGGGATATCAATTTGCTGAAAATAGGACTTACAGGCAGTATGGGCAGTGGCAAATCGACCGTGCGTAAACTGTTGTCAGATCACGGTTTGGCAACCATCGATGCAGACACGCTGGCAAAGGAAATAATCAATAATGATCCGTTGACCATCGAACGCATTTCTTCGACTTTCGGCAAGGAGGTGTATGATGCAGACAGCCGGCTCATCCCTGCTGTTTTGGCGCAGCTGGTTTTCGGCGAGATCAAAAAAGTTGAAGTTCTGAACCGCATTGTGCATCCGCGGGTTTTCGAACAGGTCGATGAACTTATCGCCGGATTTAAAGCCAGGGGACATGAGGTCGTGTTTATCGAGGCAGCGCTTTTTTTTGAAACCGGCTGGGATACCAGGGTCGACATGATGGTCACGGTCAGCGCGCCGGAAAAAATTCGCATCGCGCGTGTTCAAAAACGCAGTGGATTAGCAATTGAACAGATTAAAGCTCGGCTGCTGCACCAGCTTTCAGACGAAGAAAAAGTCGAGCGGGCGGATATCGTCATCAAAAATGATGGCAGCCGCAAAAATCTTGCTGAGTTGGTCCAACGATTTTTAAGCGAACATGATTTCATTTAAACCAAGGTTAAAAACCGGCGACCAATAGAAAATAGCTCAATTGGGGCACATAAAAACATGCCGACATCGATTTACAAAAATGCCCATATCCTGTTTTCTGGCAGGGATGAATATCTATCCGAAAGTAAAGCCCTTCTGCAGGCTACTGGTTTTACCGATTGGCAAAAAGCGCGGAGCTGTTTGCAACGGCTTGGCAGCAGCGCCGATAGACAAATCGCCCTGCTGGAAATTCTTCCCGTCATGCTTTTCAACCTGCAAAACTCGGCTAATCCCGATCAGGCGATGCTCAATTTTGAACATTTTACCGAGCGTTATAGCGAAGCCGTGCAGCTCTACAAAGCGCTAGCTGAGGAGCCACGCAGCCTCGAAATGCTCATCCAGCTGTTCGCCGGCAGCCAGTTTCTCAGCGAAGTTTTGCTTAGCCGGCCGCGGTTTTTTGAAAAGTTAAAAAATCCCAAAACACTGGCACAACCAAAAAGCCGGGCGCATATCGATGCAGAAATTCGTGAAAAACTGCAGCGCTGCACAAATTACAGCGAATCGCTGAATGCCCTGCGGATTTATCAGAAACGCGAGTTGCTGCGCATTGGCGCCTGTGATTTGTTTGGTCTGCTCGATCTGGAATTTATCATTTCCCAGCTTTCGCTGCTGGCCCGCAGAATCGTCAGCGCCTCGCTATATTTAGCCTCAAATGAGCTGCAAATTCCAGCGGAAAACTTTTGTGTTATCGCCCTGGGAAAACTCGGCGGCCGCGAGCTCAATTACAGCTCCGATATCGATCTGATTTTCCTCGCGAGTGAAAATCAACCGCAATTTCAGCGGCTTGGACAAAAACTGATCGAAATTTTAAGCAAAACAACTGCCGAGGGTTTTCTCTTTCGCGTGGATATGCGGCTGCGTCCCTGGGGCCGCTCGGGTGTACTGGTTCCCGGCATCGGGGAAATGCTGCAATACTTTGCCAGGCATGCGCGCATCTGGGAAAAGCAGGCCTGGTTAAAAAGCCGGCGTATCGCCGGAGACGAAACAGTGAGCGCGGCTGTTTTTGATAAAATCAGGCCTGAAATCTTCAAGCTGCCGCAGCAGGACGTGCGCCGGGAAATCCAGCAGATGAAACAGGAAATCGAAGCCAACCTGAAAAACAAAGGGCAAAAATGGGGTGAGGTTAAAGGAGGCAAAGGTTCGATTCGTGATGTGGAATTCATCACACAATTTTTGCAAATAGCACACGGCAGAATGCACCCCGAAATCCGCAGCCGCAATACGCTCGATGGCCTGGCGCGCCTGGCGGTAAGTAATTTTTTGCCGGCACAGGATTTTAATACGCTTTCCGAGGGCTATCGCTTTTTGCGCACAGCTGAACATTATCTGCAAATTATGCATAATCAGCAGGTTCACAAACTTCCCGAAGATGAGCGGGAACTGCATTTTCTCGCACTGCGACTGGGTTTCGCCGGTAAAAAAGCCGGTAAAAATTTTGTCGACCGTTATCATCAACACAGTCAGGCAATTCGCAGCCTCTATGACCATTATATTTGTTCCACCGCTGAAACAGCGGGCCGGATAATTCGAAGGCAAAACAAATTCTCCGGCGATACGCCGTTGCATGAACACCTCAACCGGCTGGATACCACCTACCTGCAAACATTTTCAAGGGAAGAGATAGCCGGGCACGCCGCTCTTTTAGCTCGTGTAAAAAGCGATAATCTCGTTGAAATTTCCGCTTATGCACTCGATGAGCATCGCTGGCGGCTCACTGTCGCTGCTTTCGATTTCCCCGGCGAGCTTTCGCTGATTTGCGGTTTGCTTTTTGTTTTCGGACTGGATATTGAGAATGGTGAAATCTTCACTTATGAACCCGGACAGGAAAACAAACCGCAGCAAAAACGCCGACCTGTTTCACGAAACAGGCGTTTTCGCCCGCAGAATATCGCTGTTAAAAATGGCCGGCGGAAAATTATCGATGTTTTCACCGTGCGCTGCCTGGTAGCGCCACTCAAGGCCGCCGTTTGGCCGCAGTACCATCAGGAACTCAATGCTTTATTGACCGAGTTACAAGCCGGAATGCAGGGCAAATCACAGGGTGAGCTGGCGAAAAAAGTCGCACTGGCGCTGAAAAAAATCGAAATGCCAACGGCAACGTTGCTGCCCATTGAAATTGCCATCGATAACAGTTCGTCGGAAAATTACACCGTGATGCGCCTCGATGCGCCGGACACTGTGGGTTTTTTATATGAATTCACCAACGCTTTGGCGCTGAATGGCGTGTATATTTCACGCGTCAATGTCAGTTCCCTCGACGGCCGGGTGCATGATACCATTTTCATGTGCGATACCGAAGGCAACAAAATTACCGATGAGCGCAAACAAAACCAGTTGCGTGCTGCTGCGGTGCTGGTGAAGCATTTTACCCATTTGTTACCACAATCACCCAATCCTGAATCGGCGATGCTGCATTTTCGTGAATTTCTTGCCCAACTGTTCACCCTGGAAGACTGGCCTTTCGAACTCGCCAGCCTCGAGCGCCCTGAAGTTTTGCAGGCTCTGGCAAATCTGCTCGGGGTGAGCGAATTTTTATGGCAGGATTTTCTGCGCATGCAGCATCAAAATATCTTTCCGGTGCTCACGAATGTCGGGGAACTGGAACAACCGGTGCCGCGGGAAAAATTGGAAAAAGACCTGCGCTTCGCTCTGATGACGAGACAGAACCCGGCAGACAAGCGCAAAGTGCTCAACGAATTTAAAGACCGCGAAATGTTCCGCATCGATATGCGCTATATCCAGAATATCACCCCAAATTTCCACCGGTTTTCCAGTGAATTGTCGGATTTGGGCGAGGTTGTGCTCACTGCGGCCTATTCAATAACTTTTGACGAGCTCTTTGCCAAACACGGCCTGCCCTTGCTGGCAGAGGGCACCCCGTGTAAATTATCTATTTGCGCGCTGGGAAAATTCGGCGGTCGCGAAATCGGATTTGGGTCGGATATCGAGCTGATATTTATTTATTCCGGTGAAGGCAAAACCAATGGCGAACGAATCATCTCAAATGCTGAGTTTTATAACAAGCTCGTCATCGCCGTTTCGCAATCGATCATCGCTAAACGTAAGGGAATTTTTGAGATCGATTTACGGCTGCGCCCATACGGCAAAGCCGGCAGCTATGCCGTACCCCTCGCTGCTTTTGAGAAATATTTCACCGCCGAGGGTGCCGCGTGGAATTATGAACGCCAGGCGCTGGTTAAAATGCGCCATATCGCCGGCGATACACAGTTTGGCCGGCAAGTTTTGCAGGTTCGTGACCACTGTCTTTATAGCGGCAAGCCTTTCGACAGCCAATCGATGCGGGCTATGCGAGAAAGGCAGATCCGCCAGCTTGTTGCCGGCGGCACGATGAATGCAAAATTCAGTTCAGGCGCCCTTGTCGATATTGAATTTTTAGTGCAAGGATTACAGATCACCCATGGCGCACAGAATGCTGCCTTGCGCGTCGCTAATACGCGAGATGCGATGCAAGCGCTTTTTGAGCATAAAATTCTCACAAAAACAGATTTTGAACAGCTCAGCGCGGCACATGTTTTCATGCGCAAAATCATCGAAGCACTGCGTATGGTGCGCGGCAATGCGAGAGACCTTACTGTGCCTGTAGCCGGTACTGAGCAATTTGCATTTCTCGCCCGGCGCATGGGTTATGACTCGCTGAAAGATTTACAGCGCGATATTCATCGGCACACAAACTTTGTCCGCGAGGCCTGCCGGCGACTTCTAACCTAAAATTGTATAGGAAATCAGAAATAATTTTTGTAAATAGGGCGTTGTTTTGAGTTCAAAAATATTGTTAACATCAGAATCAGAAAAGCTAATAACCAATGTTTAAACCGAGTTTCTATTGCGGATACCTGCTCATCCTTTTTTCCTGCGCCCATCCTCCAAAAATTGATCATCCGAAAATCGAAAATATAACTCGTGAAAAATGGGAAAATGAAAATCAATTCACCGGAGAAGTCGAATCGCAGTGGTGGACAAATTTTGCCGATTCCAGCCTGACAAAAATTTTAAAGACGACATTAAAAAACAACTACAATCTGAAAATTGCCGCAGCCAATATCGACGCCGCCAGAGCGCAGGCGACAATTGCCGGCGCGCCGCTTTATCCCTCTGTTTCAGCAAATAATTTCGGCGCCAAACGAAAACAGATATATGTTGGTCTGCCAATACCCAACGCGCCGCCCAATGCCATTTTAGAATCAAAATCGATCGTTTACGGTCTCTCGGCCGATGTCAGTTGGGAAATCGATTTGTGGGGCCGTGTTCGCGCGGCAAAATCAGCGGCCAATGCGCAAATCCAGGCCACGGGGGCTGACTATCATGCCGCTCGCTTGTCCATCAGCGGCCTGGCGGTAAAAACCTGGCTGGCGGCGGTAGAGGGGAAAAAACAAGTGCAACTGGCTGCCTCGACGCTGAAGAACTTTACCGCCACACGCGATCAAATTAAACAACGTTATAAAAAAGGACTACGTCCGTCGATCGATCTCATGCTCGCGGAGACCAACGTTTCCACGGCTGAATCCTTTCTCGTGCAGCGACAAATGCTTGCCGAGCAAGCGCTGCGGCAGTTAGAGGTGTTGATGGGCAATTATCCTGCAGCGACCCTCGAGATTTCACCGGAACTGCCGGAGATTTCGGCAGCAGTTCCGGTCGGTTTACCGGCTGAATTATTATTCCGACGCCCTGATTTATACACAGCGGAGCGCATGCTCGCCGCCAGCAAAATCAGCATTAAACAGGCGAAATTGGCTTTTTTGCCACGCCTTGCGATCAGCGGCAGCCGTGGTACCAGCCCCATCGAATACAACGAATTGCTCAACCAGGATTTTCTCGTCTGGAATATCGCCGGAAATATCGTTCAGCCGATTTTTCAGGGAGGTCGATTATGGGCAGCGGTCAAACTTGCGAAAGCGCAAAATCAGCAAGCCCTCGCCGCTTATGCCGATAAAGTGCTCACGGCTTTTGCCGAGGTAGAAAACGCCCTGGCGGCCGAAAAATATCTCAGCCGGCAGGAAGAAACTTTACGGCTGGCGACCAACCAGGCGCTCGCTTCCCGCAGCCTGGCCGAATCCCGTTATTATTCCGGGGTCAGCGATCTGATCACCGTGCTCGAAGCGCAGCGCCGGGCATTTGATGCCGAGAGCCAGTTGCTCAACGTACAACGCATGCGCCTTGAAGCCCGGGTTAGCTTATATTTAGCATTGGGCGGCGGGTTTAGCGGCGAGGCAATAAACTGATATTAACTTAACGACGCAGATCAGCATTGCACTTGCCGGCGGCTGATTCAAATTACCGGAGTAATCGATGCGAACATATACATTAAAAATAATTCTGCCGATTCTGATCATCTTTGGCGCTGTTGCCATTTCCGCAATTTTATTTTTCACACGACCCAAAGTTGCATACAGGCCGGCGGAGCTTACACGACCATTGATTCGTACATTTAAAGTTGAAAAGAAAGACATGCAAATGATCGTGCGCTCTCAGGGGACGGTTGCACCGCGTACGGAAAGCGCCCTCATCGCCCAGGTTTCCGGGCAGGTGACTTTCGTTGCCCGAGCGTTCGCGGCCGGCGGCTTTTTTGAGAAAAATGAAATCCTCGTCAGGATCGATGACCGTGATTATAAACTGGCAAAAATCCAGGCTGAAGCACAGGTTGCCCAGGCTGAATTACGTTATCGCCGTGAACAGGAAGAGGCGCGCATTGCCAAAGATGAATGGCAGCGGCTGGGCAAAGGTGAACCTTCAAAGCTGGTGCTGCGCGAACCGCAACTGAAAGAAGCGCTGGCCTCGCTCAATGCTGGGAAAGCCCGCTTGCAGCAGGCCGAGCTCAATAGGCAGCGGACAAAAATCCGTGCCCCTTTCAGCGGACGTGTGCGTAAAAAAAACGTCGATGTCGGTCAGTATGTCAATCCGGGCATAGCCCTGGCGGTCATCTATGCTGTTGACTATGCGGAAATTCGCCTGCCGATTCCGGACAAGCAGCTCGCCTATCTCGATTTGCCGTTAAACTATCGCGGCGAAAGCGGAAAAATCGCCGGTCCGAAAGTCACCCTGACGGCAAATTTTGCCGGGAAAACACATAGCTGGCCGGCGCGCATCGTGCGCATGGAAGGCGAAATCGACGCGCGCAGCCGCATGCTGCATGCTGTTGCACGAATTGTAGACCCCTACGGCCATAAAACGAACCCCAACAGCCCGCCTCTCGCTGTAGGTTTTTTTGTAAAAGCGCAGATTCATGGTAAAATTTTTAAAAATATTGCGGCCATTCCCCGCATCGCCCTGCGCGACGGTGACCAGGTTTTAATCGTCAATAAAGATCAAACCTTGCACTATCGTCCTGTTGAGATCGCCCGGATTTACGATGAAACTGCGATTGTTACCCGAGGTCTGTCGGACGGTGACGAAATTTGTATTTCGCCACTGGAAGCGTTTGTCAACGGCATGCAGGTGCGTGTGTATAATTAAAAGTTTCACCGATATTTTTAAATCCATGCAGGAGATAAAATGTACCGTGCGATAGATTGGTTTGCCCGCAATTCCGTCACCGCCAATTTGCTGATGTTCGGCATCATCACGGCAGGCCTCATTTCAATCAGTGGCATCAAGAAAGAAGTTTTTCCGGAATTAAACACCGATAGTATCACCATCAGCGTCGCTTATCGCGGCGCTGCTCCGACTGAGGTGGAAGAAGGGGTTTGTGTTAAAATTGAAGAAGCCATTCAGGATATCGAAGGCATCGAGCGCATTCGTTCGACAGCGGCGGAAAATCTCGGCACCGTCACCGCCGAGGTGGAGCACGGATACGCGGTGCAGGACGTTCTCGATGAAATCAAAATGCGCGTCGATGGAATCGAGACTTTTCCCCTGGAAACGGAAAAACCGGTGATTAAAGAATTTATCATGCGCAATCAGGTCATCAATATCGCGATCTCGGGTGATACGGATGAACGCTCGCTAAAGGCCATCGGTGAGCGCATGCGCAATGAGCTGCTGGTTTACCCCAATATCACCCAGGTTGAACTCACCAACGTTCGCCCTTATGAAATATCCATCGAAGTTTCCGAGGCTGATTTGCGGCGCTACGGCCTAACCTTTGATGAAGTTGTGCGTGCCGTACGGCGTTCATCTCTCGATTTGCCCGGCGGCTCGGTCAAAACGGGAGGTGGAGAAATTCTCATCCGCACAAAGGGGCAGGCCTATCATGGCACTGAATTTGACAAAATTTTACTGCGCACAGCACCCGACGGCACACGCCTTTATCTCGGTAATGTGGCGGCTGTTCGTGATGGTTTTGCCGATACCGATCAATCAGCACGATTCGACGGCAAACCCACGGCGATATTAAAAGTATTTCGCGTCGGCGAGGAAAGCGCCCTCGAAGTCGCAGCCGCGGTGCAGGAATACCTTGTCGAGGCGCGCTTGCGCGTGCCCGGGGGCATCAGCCTGACGACCTGGCAGGATGATACTAAAATCCTCAAAAGCCGTCTCGATTTACTCCTGCGCAATGGTCGCATGGGGCTAATTCTGGTCTTTATTTCATTGGCGCTTTTCCTACGCTTGCGCCTGGCGATATGGGTTTCCGTGGGGCTGGTCATTTCCTTTTTCGGCGCTTTCTGGCTGATGCCCATTTACGATGTCTCCATTAACCTGATTTCCCTTTTTGCCTTTATCGTCGTGCTGGGCATCGTCGTTGATGATGCCATCGTCGTCGGGGAAAATGTCTATTCATTTCTCGAAAAAGGGGCAAAACCTCTCGATGCTGCCATCGAAGGGACAAAACAGGTTGCCGTGCCGGTTGTTTTCGCAATACTGACAACGATTGCCGCATTCTGGCCACTGCTGAACGTCGAGGGCACCATGGGAAAAGTGATGAAAGTGATTCCCATCGTGGTGATCTCCACCTTGACTTTTTCACTGATCGAAGCCTTGTTTATCTTGCCGGCCCACCTCGGTCATTCCAGCTTTATGACGGAGAAAAAAAACCCGGGCTTATGGGCGCGGTTTCAGCGCTATTTTTCAGATCGTTTGCAGGATTTTATTCACAAACTATACAAACCGACGCTTGAATGGGCGTTAGATTTTCGCTACACCAGCGTTGCCGTCGGTGTGGGCACACTTCTTTTAACATTCGGGCTGATCGCGGGAGGCTGGATCAAGTTTATCTTTTTCCCGGCTGTTGACGCCGACAATGTCGTAGCCTTGTTGACCATGCCCCGGGGCACGCCCGCTGAAGCCACCGCAGCAGCAGTGAAGCAATTAGAGCAATCGGCGTTGCAGCTCCGCAAAGAAATTGAGCAGGGAAATGGTACAGATGAGGCACCGATTTTTAATCACATCCTCGCCTCCGTCGGCCAGCAGCCGTTTCGGGTGCGCAGCAGCCGTCACAACGGTGCGGTAGACGCCACATTCTCCGAAGCGCACCTTGGCGAAGTCAATATCGAACTGGCGCCCTCGGAAATCCGCCAATATTCCAGTCCGGAAATTGCCCGGCGCTGGCGCAAGCTCAACGGCCCAATTCCCGATGCCGTTGAACTGACTTTCACAGCTTCCCTGATGAGCTCGGGTGAACCGATCAACGTGCAGTTGTCCGGCGTCAATTATCAGGAGCTGACCGCGGCTGCAGAGAAACTGAAGGCGAAATTGCGGCAGTATAACGGCGTCTATGATATTTCAGATTCATATCGGGCGGGTAAACAGGAAATTGAGCTCAGCATCACCCCGGAAGCGGAAAACCTCGGGCTTTCATTATTCGACCTCGGCAACCAGGTACGCCAGGCTTTTTACGGCGCCGAAGCCCAGCGCATTCAGCGCGGCCGTGACGATATCCGGGTGATGGTTCGTTATCCTGCAGCAGAAAGGCGCAGCCTCGGTGATCTCGAAAACATGCGCATACGCGTAACCGGCGGCGGAGAAGTGCCGTTTTCAACGGCGGCAAATGCCCGACTTGGCCGCGGTTATGCCACAATCAACCGTACCGACCGTCAACGCACAATTTCCGTCACCGCCGATGTCGATTTGAAAATCGCCGTTCCCAACGAAATTCTCGCCGACCTGCGGCAAAATTATTTGCCGCAACTGGTGGCCGACCACCCCAGCATCGCTTACACATTCGAAGGAGAACAACGGGAACAGCGACGGACAATCGCCGGCCTGAAACGTGGTTTCTTCATCGCCATGATCATGATTTACGGCCTGCTGGCGATTCCCTTCCGCTCCTACCTGCAACCACTGATCGTCATGAGCGCCATCCCCTTCGGCATCGTCGGCGCTGTGTGGGGGCATGTGCTGATGGGAATGGAATTGACCATCCTTTCGGCCTTCGGCATCGTCGCGTTAACCGGCGTCGTCGTCAATGACAGCCTGATCATGGTCGATTTTATCAATCAGGCACGGCAGACAGGTGTGCCGCTGGCACAAGCTATTCGCGATGCGGGCGTCAGCCGTTTCCGACCGATTTTACTGACATCTTTAACCACATTCCTCGGTTTGACGCCGCTTTTGCTGGAAAAATCAGTGCAAGCGCAATTCCTGATTCCCATGGCCGTTTCACTGGGATTCGGCGTTATGTTCGGTACTTTTATCACCATGGTACTGGTGCCCACACTTTATTATATTCTCGAAGATTACAAGATATTAGTGCAAAAAGCTCTCACACATGGTAAAACCGGCATGCAAAAACTTTTGACCAATTGAGGCGATAAATGCAAGATTTTGTCTCAAATCATACTTTTAAAATAGCAGAACTGTGGCTAGAATGAATTTACAATCCCTCGGATGGAATGATTTTTTTTCAGCCCACTTCAAGTCTTATGCAGAGCAAGGTTTCGCTGTTGGAAAAGTCGCGGTCGAACACAAACAATATCTCCGGCTGTACAGTGAATTCGGCCAGATCACTTGCGAAATTTCAGGCAAATTCCGCCACGAAGCACGTTCGCAAGGTGAGTTCCCAACCGTGGGGGACTGGATCGTCTTTCGCCGCCTTGCGGATGAAAACAAAGGTATCGTACAGGCGATTTTACCACGAAAAAGCAAAATTTCACGAAAAGTAGCAGGGCAACACACCCAGGAACAGATCATCGCTGCGAATGTCGATTTTCTTTTTATCGTCACTTCACTTAATTTTGATTTTAATGTGCGTCGCCTCGAACGCTACCTGACACTCGCCTGGGACAGTGGCGCCGGCCCGGTGATTTTACTCAACAAAGCTGACTTGTGTGACAACCCGGAATACTTTGTTGAACAAACAGCAGAAATTGCTTTTGGCGTACCGGTACATTTTTTAAGTGCATCGAACCGGGATGGACTCGAGCAATTGCAACCTTATTTTAAAAACAATAAAACCTGTGCGATGATCGGCTCCTCCGGCGTTGGTAAGTCCACGATTATCAACAAAATCATCGGTGAGGAGCGCCAACGGGTGGATACGCTACGTTCTTCAGTAGAAAAAGGGCGGCACACCACAACCCAGCGGGAGCTGATCATTTTGCCCGGCGGCGGCCTGCTCATCGATACGCCCGGCATGCGTGAAATTCAGCTCTGGGATGCCGATCGCGGTATAGCCGAGGCTTTTGAGGAAATTACCACCACGGCAGAAAATTGCCACTTTCGCGATTGTCGACACCGGCAGGAACCGGGCTGTGCGGTGCGACAGGCCGTAAAAAGCGGCGAAATACAGATGGCGCGCTATAAAAATTTTCAGAAAATGCAGGATGAATTACAGCAACTTAAAGAAAAACAGCAACTTCAAAGCCGGCTGGAGGCCAAAAGGCAGGACAAAATCTTACATCGGGCGATCAAAAATATGAAAAAAATCAGGGGGAAGAACCGGTAGAGACGCTCAATTTGGGCGCCTCTACGGATAACGAAACCGAAACAACGGCGATGACAGACCGAATTTCCGGCTACAAACAGGCGGTAAAAACGTTAAATGGAAAACCGGCACATTGGGGATTATCGTCAATCAATATAAACGTATTGTAACCGTGAACGCCCGGAAAATCGATGCCGGTTTTTTCTGGCAATCCTGTTTTTATGATCATATCGTCCGAAATAAACCGGAATTCTGCAGAATCCGGCAATATTTAAGAAAGATGAATACAAAATTTTAATCGTCACCGACAAATATCAAACCGGTTTCCACCAACTGATGTTGCGCAAAATTCAGCCGGTTTTCCAAGGGCATTTTTATTTCTGTCATTTCACCGCAAACTCCTGCCGTCCGATCGACTGGTTAAAGCTGTTGTACAATTGCACTTCGTAGGTCCCCGGTTTGGTGAAGTTTTTCCACCAATAAGTCCGGTACCCTGTGGGGTTTTTCTTTATGCGGATACTTCTTTCCGCCAAAATTTGCTCATTTTCTTTATCAACCCATTGCAACTTAATGACTTCATCGCGCGGGGCGTTTACCTTTGCCCACACCCAAACTTTTCCCTGATCAAAATATGTAGCTTTGTCGACAGGTTCATGTTTGTCGACATCCCGGCATGTCACAAAATTTGAATCCGATTTAATAAAAGCGGCCTTGACAGCATTCACCGTCTCTGAAATCGACCTTCTTAGTGAAGTGTCAGCATCGGTTACCTTGTTCAGCGCTCCGGATGCCAGCTTTGCGACCGTCGTATCAGAATCCGTTACCATCGTGATAAGGGATGCTGCAAGCTCCGGCGACACCTGTTTTTTCGCTGCAAGGTGTGTGATAACAACGATCGCCAGTTTGCGTTCTTCAGGGTTTTTACTCACGAGATGTTTCATCAGGCTGGTGGCGCGGTTTGCTGCAAGCTGTTCCTGATTATGTCGTTCCTGAACGATATTGTAAACGATGCCGAGTACAGCGATCACCAACGGTAGCAATAATTTGGATATAATCTCGATGGTATTGGTTTTTCCAGCCATAAATCTCCATCCTTTCCGGATTAATTTTTTCAAATCCCCCTAAGCGAAACTCTCACTGTTTGTATGAATGGCGGGATTCTACGATTGAAAAGCAGGAAGAAAATCCTGCTGGGCGGATATGGCCAGGCAGTTTTGATTTGAATTGAACGAAACCGGGGTGATTGCCCAACATGCAACAAATAATGCTAATAAAAAATATTAAATTTTTAACTATTTCCAAGAAGAAAACAAACCGGAACAATAATGCCGGAGTTGAACGGGAAAAGCTGCGGCGAAAATTTCAACTACAATGATCGAAGTAAAGACTAAAATTTTTGCTCCACAGCCTCAAGTACTGCATCGATTGTCGCCGGTAGTGAAACGGGAAAATTGGCAAATTTCGCAGAAAAATCAGCCAAAGCGTTTTGGTGATATTTTTGTTTGAACCCGGTAAACTTCAGACCGTGCGCCGTGGAGATAACGACGACTGTCTCGCTCTTCTTAATATCACCACGATCCCGCAATTTCCGTAGCGCGGCAAGAGCAACACCCGTATGCGGACAGGTGAACAGGCCGGCCAGATCACCCAATGCCGCCGCATTCGCCAGTTCTTCTTCACTTGCCTGTTCAACCAGGCCATCGAATTTTTGTAGTGTTTTTATGGCTTTATGCACACTGACCGGATTGCCGATTTGAATAGCGCTGGCGAGAGTTTGCCCGGCCTGCTGCGCTTGAAAATCAGTAAAATTATTTTTGAAACTGCGATAAAGCGGGTTAGCATTTTGCGCCTGGGCACAAACCAGTCGCGGTAATTTTTCAATAATGCCAAGTTCGTGTGCCATCTGAAAGCCGGCGCCGATGGCGGAAATATTCCCCAAATTGCCGCCCGGCACGATGACCCAATCCGGAACCTGCCATTGCAGTTGCTGAACGATTTCGACGGAAATGCTTTTTTGTCCTTCCACACGCAGAGAATTCATCGAATTGGCGAGATAAATATCTTTGTGTTCGGTCAGTTTTTTCACCAGCGCCATGCAGCCGTCAAAATCCGTTTCAAGGGAAAGGGTCAGGGCGCCGTTGGCCAATGGCTGGATGAGCTGCGCGATGGAAAT
>JAJRYV010000074.1 GCA_024275575.1 bacterium | reverse complement strand
GTTCAGAATTTGTGTGCGGTCTTCATCCCAATCCCAGGCCCAGTCCTGCGGCCACTCAGCGCCTCGTTGCAGCGTATCGCGGCGGCCGCGCACCATGGCAAAGTAGGGTTCCAGCGCCGAGCCGGGAGGCAGCGTCTGAAATTCAGGATCAAGGGTCTCTTCGATGTTGTTTTCTGCTGTCATTTTAGCAAACCCGGCAAACATGCCGGCAGTCTTTGTATTCATTGTGGGTTGATATGCGGCGCCGACCTCTGTTTGAAAATCTTGCACATCCTGGGCTGTGAAGCGAAGGTTGTTGCTGTAAATGACGGTTCTTTCATTGTCGTCAATGCCTTCGATCCAGGTGCCGAGGGTGTCGATATTGAGAAGACCGACAAGAGAATCACCGTCGGCGTCATCGCTAAAATCGCCTTCATAATTACCGCCGGCAAGCGTATCAGCTCCCTTGAAGCCACGCATGGCGCAGTTGTAGAAAATGTTATTGGTTGCCTGCATATTTACGTACGGGTCAACATAGAACCATTCTCTATTTGAGAAGGCAATCGTATTGTGATCAAAAATCAGGCTATCGATTTTGGTGCCGCCATTGTAACCGATCACACTGCCATAAAATGAAAAGGTATTGTTGGTGACTCGAATTGTACCCGGTATGTTTCCGCCGCCGTTAAACAGCCAGCCGTTTTGCCAGTTGGAAGCCCGACTAATTCCATGCGCCCAATTGTTGGTAAAATCGACTTGAACAGAGTCTGCGGCCAGGTGGAAAATCATGCCCCAAAAGCCCTGGAAGAAACACCCGTTGATTTTAAGATGGGACTTCGATTTGGTCATGCGAACGGGAAAACGGTATTGCTCATCGATCGGTGTAAAACCGACAAAGGCAATATTTTCCAGAGTCACGTCAGAGGCGGCAACGATAGCGCGCTGCCATGTCGCGCTGCCCGGAGCAATCAGTCGCTGCAATACGGCAGGCGGCTGATCTTCCGGCGTCGCTTCCCCTTGCAACACAAATGCTATATCTGCCGGCGGTTCGAGGATAGCATCAAGAATATAAACCCCGCCGCGTTTGAGCACGAACACTTTGCCGTTGTTGCCGGCGTCGCTCACAGCAGCGCTCAGTGTACCTAAACCAGGCTCAACAACAACCGTATTCTGCGCCTGAGCGCTGATAACACAACAAAGCATTAATCCGAGTGCTATGATGCTTTTCTTTCCAATAAAAAGTTTCACGATAATCATCCTTCTTTAAGTGATTAGATAAAGGTAATTGAGGTGCCACTTAAACCTATAACTGTTAATTGGTCTTCCTCCTTTCTCCGATTTAGCGGCCAAAGAAGTACGCCGGCTAAAAATTATAGCGAAAGCCCAAATCGCCTGTCCAGCCGTAATTCTCCTGTCGTGTTCTGAAATCATCAAAGAACGTCAGATAGGCTCTGTCCGGCCAATCAGTTAGATTATTCAGATTTAAATAGACCTGGAACCCGGAAAAGACTTTTTGTGACAACTGCACATCCCACCGAAAAACTGTGTCCTGATTCCGGTCGATTGATTTAATTCTGTTTTCAGCGTTTGTGATCGTAAATCCCTGGTAATACATGGAAACACGACCAGAAAATCCCTCACGTTCATAACCCAGCGAGACGTTAAGGATATCATCCGGCATGCCGGTGATCTTGTTTACCCGGAATGAATCCGCCGAAACGGTCGTCACCCACGGGGGTTCAGGTAAAAAAATGTTTTCGAAGTGAAAAAATGGATAGGTGGTCGTCGAGTTCATGTGGGTGTAATTGACGTTGAGCACAATACCGTTGAGGGGTGAGGGCAAGTACCAGAAGTGTGTTTGCCAATCGAACTCAACTCCGCGGATATCACCTGACCATTTGTTATTGATCTGCTGTGTGAGTTCTCTGTTTTTGAACTCATTGCCAAAACCGAACTCCCCGGGGTCAACCATAACGACGCTGTAGGAAAATATCTGGTCTTCAAATTTTTTATAAAAACCGCCGGCTGTAAACAAACCAATGGTATTATTATAAACCGACAGATAGAGATCATAGTTTTGGCTTGTCTGCGGTTTCAGGGCAGGGTTTCCCATTCGCACATCTTTGTTCTGGGTGATGTAGAATCGGGGGCTGTAGCTTTGAAAACCCGGCCGTGTCAGCGTTTTGGTCACCGCCGTGCGAATATCGAACCATTCGGTTGCCTGAATTTTAAGGTTGATCATCGGCAACCAAAAGTCGTTGATACTTTCGGCGGTAACATTTGTAAAAGCGCCCTGATCCGCCCCATGACCCGGCCCCTGATATTCCTCAAATTTCAAAGCGTCGGTGATGTTCCTGTTGTATTCATAACGAAAACCAGGCGTGAAAGTAATATAAGGCCCCAGATCAAGCCCAAGCATAAAATAGGCCGCGGAAAAAGTCTCACGATTGTCGTAATTATTGACTTCTCGCCTCAAATCGCGAATATAATCATCCCGCGTCGCACTGATGACCTGGTTCAATTTGTCAAAATCAACCGGATAGTAGAAATTGAGTTTGCCATCGCCAAAACTCTGTGGTTCAAAATTGCGCACAAAGTTGGCATAGTTCAAAGCGCCGCTGTTGTTATATTGCCAGTTCCACTCGGGGAAAGCTCTTTTTACCACACTGGTGCCGTCGACAAAACTTCCGATTCCATATTCCAGAATCGAACCGCGTTCCGTGAATTTACGCGAGGTTGCCCGGTATTTACCGCCAAATTTAAAGTAACCGGAGATATTGTCATTTATAGCAAAAGGCAGCTCATAGTCGATGATTGCCGATTGATCATTCGCTTTGTTTTGCAGGCTGCGAAAGCGCGTCAGGGAAAGTTTCGCCTTTTCTGCGTCATGAACGCTATTGAGCAGCAAGTTTTCAGGCCCCCGGGTCTGGTCGACGGTGTGGGAAATAGCCCCGGGCAACGCTGCAAAAGCCTCCTGGGCATCAGGACGATCCGCTAACGATTCGGAATGATAGAGCCGCCAATCCAGTTTACCGTTAAACAGAGTATGATTACCGGCAAGGCCAAGCAATAAGCTGCGATCTATCTGATCATAGAGTTCAGCCGTATATCCGATACTGCGATCATCACCGTTAAAGCTGTTTGTGCTCTGTTCAACCGTACGGCTCAAATTGCTGTAAAATACCTGCCCCGTCAGTTTGCCGCCTGGCAATTGATAGTCCATATTTACGGTCAGGCCAAGCCGCTTCCTCAGCTCCAGACGATTTCGAAGCTGCGCGCTGGTCGCACGAACCGGCACAACTTCATTGGCGTCCTGCGGTGTTCTTTCAACATCGTAGTTGGCAGTAAAAAAATCCGTACCCCGGTCTTTCTGATCGACTGAACCATTGAACAAAATGCCGAAACGGTCATCAAAGTAGCGGTTGCTCATGGTGAGGGAGAAATCCTGCATCTTCGCGGATTTGGTAAATCCATTGTAACCCTGCCTGAGAAAGAGATCGGTCTGAAACCCGCTTTCAGCTTCTTTAAGTTTAAAGGTGATCCCTCCACCGGTCACATCGGCGTCATGATCCGGCGTAAATGCTTTCTGTAATTCAATGCCGCCGATCATTTGTGACGGAATGCCGGCCAGACCAACAGCGCGACTGTTGCCGCCAAGATCGCCGCCAGGGATTCTCATGCCTTCTACAGTTACGGTGTTCGCTCCTCCCGCCAGGCCGCGGACGCGCACCGAGGCGGCTTCACCGCCGGAACGCTGGATGGAGACACCCGGCAAGCGCCCGAGTGATTCGGCTGCATTTGCATCGGGCAACTGGCGAATCCGGGCTTCCGAAACTATATTTTTTATCGTGCGGTCAGAAATCTGCTGGTTGATTGCCGCCATCTGTCCCTTGGCCTGTGCGATGACCGTAACCTCTTCACCCGTCAAACCTTCATAAGCGAGTTCTATGTCCTGGACAAGCTCTTCCCCGGCATTGACCCGAACAGGCACTCTGACCTCTTTGAAACCGATAAAACGCACGATCAGGGTGTAGCTGCCCGGTGGTACATTCCATATTCGATAGTCACCCATAAAACCAGTCGCGGAACCTAAGGTTGTTCCCTCGATATAAACATTTGCGCCAGGCAAGGGTTCGCTGGTTTGCGCGTCCGACACAATCCCGACGATTTTACCGGCGGTCGCGGCAAAACTCCAATGTGCCGTAGCGCATAATAACATGAAAAAAAATATGATTTTATTCAGCATAATTGTCTCCTGCTATCGGTTCCCGGAAGAGTTGGCAATTCAAGATGATTTAATTCGATGTCATTCCAGCACCACAACCTGACTTAAATACCTGGGATTGTCAGGATTAATTCCCAGTTGCCGGGCTTTGTGCAGTCCCAACAGTTGCAGAATCGGCATATATAAATTGAGCCGGGCAAAATCAGAAAGATTTGAATGCAGCACTACATGGTATTCCGCAAAAGCGCGAATATCCGGGGTGCAATAGTCACAAATCACCAGCGCTTTAGCGCCAAATTCCTTAACTTCCTTTAACAGCTTGATCTCCTCTTTTTTCGACGTCTCGGACATCAGAAAGACTACGAGTGAGTTTTCATTGAGAATTGAGATTGGTCCGTGCCGGAACTCCATGGAGTGATAAGCTTCCGCACTGGAAAGCGACATCTCCTTCATCTTTAGCGTCGCTTCACAAGCCAGCCCGTAATAAGGCCCCTGGCCCAAAAAAATAAAATGCTTCAAATCTTCATTTTTCGATATCTCTTTTGCTACCGCTTCAAAACTGTCAATCAACCTCAATCCGTGCTGCGGCAGGCTCTCAAGCTCCCTCATAAAAGATTCATTCCCAGCTCTCAACGCAGCTAACCACTGGATGATGAGCAACATGCTGGTAAAAGACTTGGTCATGACAACGCTTTCTTCGCTGGCATTTTCCGCGATGAGGCTTCTTACAGTCGATTTGACCAACTGGCTGCCCCGATTGCAACTCAAAGCGATGCCGGGAATTTTCATTTCATCCCTGAGGTAGCGAGCCGCCCAAAGTGTCTCGCTGGTCTCACCTGAGCGGGAAATCGGCACGCTTACATAGTTTCGTCTTTTAGAAAAAAGCGCGTTTGGGTATAGAAAAACATCTGAGGCCGTAACTGCTTTTGCCGGCTCACCCGTAATAACCGCATAAACAGCTTCACCGCATAAAGATAAATAGTATGATGTTCCACAACCAACAAACACCAATTCAGTACTATCCAAAAATTTAAAATCTCCGACATCACGATTTTTCATATCTTTCGTCACTGCATCCCATGAGAGATATTGTTCTTTTATTTCCTTCTTTGTAATCCGTCCCATATTATCCTTTTACCAATCGTAAAAATTAACGAAAAACCATAACAACTAATTCACCGGCGCCAGCAGAACTTCAGACAGAAATCACTTCTTTCCCCGCTTTTTGCAAGGCAGCTAATTCATCTTCAGGAATATCTTTATCAGTAATAACTCTGTCGATCTTATCGATTGTCACGATAAGAGATAAACTTCTTTTGCCAAATTTGCTCGAATCCGTCACCACGATGACTTCTCTGGCATGCTCCACCATAATTCGGTTTAAACGGGCCTCCATGATGTTTGGCGTCGTAACGCCGTATCTGGAGCTGAAGCCATCAACGCCAAGAAAGAACTTGTCAGCATAGTATTCACTCAACAGATGCTCGGCATGCGGCCCCACGAGTGCAAATGATTTTTCACGCAGGTTTCCACCGGCAATGATAACCTCAATTCCTTGCTGGTTGGCTAATTCCATTGCAATGTTCAAAGCATTCGTAATGACTGTAATTCCTGTCCGGTTTTTAATGCTGCGCGCAATTTCCATTGTCGTCGTCCCTGAATCCAAAATAATCGTATCCCCATCTTCAATCATTTCAGCGGCGACCCGGCTTATCATTCTTTTTTCTTCTGCATGTTTTTTCTCTTTTTCAGCTAATGCAAGATCGACAGCCACCTGATGAGTTTTCAGGGCGCCGCCATGTATTCTTCTTAAAAAGCCATCTTGCTCCAAACGTTTAAGATCATTTCGTAGCGTCACCTTGGAGACACTAAACTTCTTCGATAAATCCGATACATAGACTTTCCCATTCCTGCTCAGAACGTCAAGTATCTCATCCCTGCGGTCAACAGTATCATTGGGCACGATGAATTCTCCTTGAGATTAAATAATGTACAGCATCACCTCAAACGATAAATAAGGTATAATCATAAACAAATCCTTTCTTTTCTTATGCATATTTTCTTTTCCTTTCGTTTTATTAATACAATTCCTTTCTCTTAATGTCAAGTATTTTTTATTTTGCGTGAGAAAACAGGTAAGAAAAACCGTATCGATGAGGCTTGAATTGCGGAGTAAAGCTATGTTGCGAATAAAAACAAATTTCACTATTTGCCTGATATTTTTCGGCAAACAGGATTGAATTTGACCTTGTATTTTATTGAAAATTTTATTTCTTTAAACAAAGACAAGAATCCTGGCGAAGTTTCATCCTTTTTTCAGGGGAAATCATCGAGATAATGGGGCGGATGCATGCCTGTTTTAACATCAACCAATGTTTCAGTTCTTTTCGGATAATCGATGGGATTTTAATATTGGTCTGAGACTGTTATCGATAAATATTTCAGGGAGAATATAATTATTTTTTAATTTATCAGAGATTTGTTTATTATCTTTGTCACTGTTGTGAAATCTTACCTGCACGTGTATCCCGTACCTGTTAATTTCATTTAAAGGGCGGTCATGGAAAATTCACCTGTTTACAAGTACATCTCCTTTTTTCTCTTGTTTGTTATTTTGTTATTCATCGGCAGAGCGCTTATCTCTGATGAAGAAAACAGTGCGCCGATTGCCGAAGAGTTCACGGCTCCTGAAATCGGCGCCAACAAGCCTGTTCCTGTTCATACTGCCTTTGCAGAAAAAAAAGACCTCGTCTTGCACATCTCAGTAACCGGTAGAACACGGGCAAAACAGCAAATCGTTCTGCGAAGCCGAATAAGTGGGCTGATTGCCGCTGTTCATGTCTGTGAGGGGCAGCAGGTTGCTGCCGGCACGCGAATCCGGCACAGGACAATTACTGCTGGATCCAGAAATTTCAAAAAATGAACTGCGTGCAGCTCAAGCGGCATATTCTAAGGGAAAGATTACAAAACACCTGCTGCAATTAGCTGAGCAGAAATACAAGGCAGCGAAAATTTTTACCGAAACCGACAAGCAAACACTGATCGCTATACGTTCAGGTTTAAGCAGTGCGCTTATCAAAACAGAGATTGCCCGGCAGAATCTTGTGCATACGCATATTACGGCTCCATTCCCTGCTGCTGTCGGAAATCTGAAAATCTAGAAAAACCAATATGTCGATGCAGGTGCAGAGCTTATGACATTGATTGACTTGAGATCTCTGTATGTCGATGCGGATATTCTTGAAAATGAAATTGGTCTTGTGCAGAGCGGCAGCAATGCAAAAGTCAGTTTCACCGCTTTTCCCGGCGAGAGTTTTGCCGGTTCCATCGTATCGATCAATCCCCTCATCGATATCGAAAAGAAAACCCGGCGGGTGACGGTTCTCATCGATAATCCTGCCAACAGGCTTATCGCCGGTATGTTTGCAACGGTGGTGCTGGATGCTGAAATTCTCGAAGACCGCTTGCTGGTGCCCAAAGAAGCCATCGTTCTGCGTGATGACCGGCCGGTGGTGTTCATCGCCCGAGAAAATGAAAACGGCGAACTGCGCGCTGTCTGGAGTTACGTGGAAACCGGCAAACAAAACGAAGAATTCGTTGAAATCATTTCCTCAAAATTCGACCTGAAACCCGGAGAATCCGTCGTCATCGACAATCACTACACCATGATTCATGATGCAAAAATCAGGAAAGTGAAGAGGTCGAATGGATAGTTGGATAAATGGGCAGGGAGCGTAGCCGTTAAGTTAGTAACTGACAAGTTTTTTTCTGCCATTTTTTGGCAAGAAATATTGATCTAAGCCCTCAAAAGAAATAATTTCACGCGAAGACGCTAAGTCGCAAAGGGATCGCAAAGAAAAAATCAAAAAAACATTTGCGTATTCTCTGCGTCTCGGCGACTTTGCGTGCGCTTTTAATTTTCTTTTTCAGGTTCCGGTTTATCCGGGTTAGGTTTGTCGATAGGCATTGGCCTGGGAACTGGTTTGGAATTAGCTGAGAGAATAAATCAATTTTACCTGAAAGAACAGAATGAACTGAAAATCTATTAACCCAACATCTTATCTTTCATGCATATTTCAGAACTAACAACCCACCGGCCGGTGGCGACTTCGATGTTATTCCTGGCTGTTATTTTAATCGGTATTGTGTCTGTGCTTCGCCTGCTGGTCGACCTGTTGCCTGATATCAGTTTTCCCCGGCTTGTTATCTCGACAGCCTATCGCGACGCCGGACCCGCTGAAATGGAAGAATTTGTCACGCGAAGGATAGAGGAAGTCGTCGCCACCCTGCCCGGCGTCCGCCGCATTCGCTCGACCTCGCGCAGCGGCAACAGCCTGGTTTTTGTGGAAATGGTCTGGGGCACGGATATGGATTTCGCCACTCTGGCTTTGCGGGAAAAACTGGATAACCTGCGACACGCCGCTTTCTCTGAAAGCGTGGAAAAACCCGTCATTTTGCGCACCGACCCCGGGGCAAAACCGATCATGAACCTGGCGATTACCGGGGAGGGAACTTTATACGAGTTTTACACTTTATCCCGCGATGTCTTTCGCCGTCGCTTTGAGCAGATCGCCGGGGTAGCCATGACGACGGTTACGGGCGGCCGCAAGCGGGAAATTCATGTGGAAATCGAGATGGATAAAGCGCAGACCCTGGGCATTTCCATCGAACAAATCGAAAATGCTTTAAAAAGAGCCAACGACAGCCGGCCGGGCGGCAGCATCCGCAAAGGCCGTTACCGCTATGCTCTGCGCACCGTCGGTGAGTTCCGGACTTTAAAAGATATCGGCGAGACAGTGATTTTCACCGGCACGGATTCCAAAAAACAGACCCCGGTTCTGCTGCGCGATATCGCTGTGATTTCCGACAATTTTAAAGAAAAAACAGGGGAGACCCGTTATAACGGCGCGCCGGCCATCGGTTTGCTCATCACCAAAGAATCCGGCGCCAACACGGTGGATGTGGCGGCAAAGATGCAGCAGGCGATCGAACAATTGCGCCGGCAGTATCAGCGGGTAAAAATCACCGTTGTCGATAACCAGGCTGAATTTATTTCCGAGTCGATAAACCAGGTGCGCCAGGCGCTGTTCTATAGCGGTATTCTCGCTTTTCTCGTCCTGTTTTTCTTTTTGCACGATATTCGAAATCCCCTCAATATCGCCATTTCCATGCCCATTTCCATCATCGCTACTTTCGCACTGATGTATTTTTTCGATGTCAGTCTGAACATGATTTCCCTGGGCGGCCTTGCCCTGGGCGTCGGCATGCTGGTGGATAATTCCATCGTCGTGCTGGAAAATATATTCCGCCGACAGAAGGGCGAGCTACCGCTGGAAACAGCGGCAGTGTTGGGCGCCCGCGAAGTCACCATGCCCATCATCGCTTCGACGCTCACCACCATCGCCGTATTTTTCCCGATTCTCTACATAGATGGCGTCGCGGGGCAGCTTTTTCGCGATCAGTCATTAACCGTATCCTTTTCCCTTTTGTGCTCGCTGGTCGTCGCCCTGGCTCTCCTGCCGATGATCGCGGTGCAATGGCGCACGAAAACAAAAACAATCCAGCCTGCTGCCGGTCTTTCATTTGAAAAATTGAGTTTAAAATCGCTTTGGCGCCTCATCAACGCACTGCCCCGTTTGGTTATTTATTTTTTCCGAGGTTTGCTGCGCTACTGGCGGGAAAATTTGCAAAAAGGCTATGAGAAATTGTTCACGCCTGCTTTCTCCAGTTTTGAAAAAATCTATCTCGCACTGAGCAAAAGATATGAAAACAGGTTGTTAAATGCGCTTGAAAATCCCCGCCGTACACTTCTGATAACCCTGACTCTCTTTTTGCTTGCGCTCATCAGCAGCATGCAAATTGACCGCAGGTTGATGCCGAAAGTGGAGCAGGGTATCTTTGTTATCGATATCACTTTGCCCGCCGGAAGCCGCCTGGAAATAACCCGGCAACTCAACCGGCAGGTGGAAAATGTTGTGATGGCCGATACCGCTGTCTCCTCGGTTTTCAGCCGTGTGGGAAATATCGAAGATGAAATGCGTAGCATGCAAAAACACCGCGGCGCCAATTTTTCCGAGATCACTGTCTTCCTGCACCCCGGCCACAAAAGGCGGCAGGTTGCGGCACGACTGCAAAAGAAACTCCGGGAAATCGACGCCGGGGCGATTACCGTGCGGGCAGCCGCCACGGCCATCAGCGAGGTGCTGGGCTCGGCGCAGGCCGATCTCACCGTGCATGTGCGCAGCAATGAAACAGACGCCGCCTTGCAGGTCGCAGATAACCTGCGCCGGAAAATTTTGCAGATCGAAGGTGTGCGCCAATGTGTGAGCGACACTGAAGAAAAACAACCGGAGTTGCACTTGAAAATCGACCGCCGCAAAGTGGCGCTCGCCGGTGCGGATATCGCCACCATCGCCCGGCATATCCGCAGCTTTATTCACGGCGCATTGCCCACCGATTTCAAATCCTTCGACCGCAAAATTCCCATTCTCGCGCGGGCCGACACGAATTCGCGTGAGAGTATCAAATCTTTACTGCGTTCACAAATTAAAATCAATCAGATGTTTTTACCGGTCTCCGAATTCGTTTCCCTCGAGCAGGCGCTGATACCCGCCGCCATCGAACGCGAAAATCAGGTGCGGCAGCAGACGCTGTCGGTCACCATCGGCGGCCGCAGCCATTTTGCGGTGAGTGAAGAAATACTGGCTTTGATTGCAGAAATGAAAATCCCCGACAATATGCAGGTGGTATTAGGCGGCCAGCAGCAGGAAATGCAGCGTTCATTTCATGAAATGCTGTTCGCGTTTTTCTTTGCTTTTGTGCTGGTTTTTATGATTCTCGCCGCGCAATTCGAGAGCCTGTTGTTGCCTTTTATCATCATTTTTTCCATCCCTTTGGCGCTCATCGGCGTGGTTGCGGGACTGCTGCTCACCGGGCAGAGTTTTAATGTCATGAGCCTGATCGGCATCGTGGTATTGGTGGGTATTGTGGTGAACGACGCCATCGTCAAAGTCGATTTCATCCGCCAGGAAAGGCAGCGCGGCGCTGATGTGCTGCAGGCTATTCTTTTGCCGGGCAAAAACGCCTGCGCCCGATTATCATGACGACGGTGACCACAGTTCTCGGCCTCCTGCCCATGGCGCTCGGTTTCGGCGAAGGCGCCGAGCTGCGCAAGCCGTTGGCCATCGCTATCATTTTCGGCTTGCTGTTCGCCACGGTATTGATTCTGATTGTCGTGCCGGTATTATATCTGTTGTTTGAGAACTTCAGAGGAACGCCTGACCTGCAAAGGGTAAAATGATCGAACCCACGATCTCCACCGGCGCTGTGCAGATTTTAAACGTTTGGCACATTTTTGATAATCGTACCGGCCTTGCCCTCGACAATTTCCGGGATATCGGCCAACGAGCCGATAGCTGCGGTTTTGCCGGTTTTCAGCACAAATTCACAGGCTGCTTCGACCTTTGGGCCCATCGACCCATCGGCAAAATTCAAATTTTCCAGCTCAACCGGCGTCGCAGCGCCGATTTTTTTTGCCTGAGCTGTGCTCCAATCGAGATAAAGTCCATCGACATCAGTCGCCATGATGTACATATCAGCTTCGAGTTCCTGCGCCAGCAAAGCGCCGGCGCGGTCTTTGTCGATCACGGCTTCAACGCCGCGAAGTATTCTTTTCGTCCGGGTTTGATACATTACGGGAATGCCGCCGCCGCCGGCACAAATCACGATGGTGCCTTTTTCCAGCAACCATTTGATCGGCCGAATTTCAAACATATGTATCGGCAAAGGCGAGGGCACGACACGACGCCACTTATCACCATCCGGCTTCACTATCCAGCCTTTTTCTGCGGCCAGTTTTTTTGCCGCGTCCTCGTCATACACCGGCCCGACAAATTTTGTCGGGTTTTCAAACGCAGGGTCATCGGGATCAACTTCCGTCATCGTCAAAATTGTCGCAAACGGCACCTCAAACGGCAGCAAGTTTCCCAATTCCTGCTCGATCATGTAACCGATCATACCTTCTGTTTGCGCCCCGAGAACATCCAGCGGATAGGTTTCAACAGCATTGTAAGCAGCGCCCTGCAGGGCTAAAAGGCCGACCTGTGGGCCGTTGCCGTGGGAGAGCACAAGCTGATTCTTGTCGGCAATCTGTGCCAGAGCTTGTGCAGCTACCCGGACATTTTTCCGCTGAACCTCGGCTGTCATCGGTTCTCCACGTTTTAATAAGGCGTTTCCACCCAGTGCAACGACGATTCGCATAAAAAATTGCTCCTGTATTTCGATTTTGACTGAAATTCAAATTATCGATTATTGAACTCATATTTTCCGCTTCTCCCAAAATGCTGCCGGGAGACAAGAATAAAAGATAAAAATGTTATTTATAAAATGATTATTTTTCGATACTGTAAAAATCTCGTATCTGTTCAACAACCCACCCGCCACTGCGGGTCTTAATCTTAAAGTAACTGAAAAGGAATGACTCATGAATATGCGAATTGCACAAATCCTTAAATACTTTTCCGCCGCGGTTTTATTGCTTGTTCTCTATCATTTTCTGCCCGGACTGTGGAACTATTTCATCACCTACCCGCGACTCGAAGGCGAAATTGCGGCCTTGCAGCAAAAGTATAAACAGCCACTGCAGATATCTTCCCTCAAACAATATCGCGGTTTGCTGCATACGCACAGCTACTGGTCACATGATAGCCGTGGTGTGCTTGGGGAGATCATTCCGGCAGCAAAAAAAGCGAACATCGATTTTATCTTTTTCAGCGATCATGAACGCGCAAAACTCGATACTTTCCCGCGGGCCTACAGTGGTTTTTACAACGGCATACTCATGGTTCCCGGAACGGAAAATAACGATTTGCTGGTCTGGCCTTTAAAAGAATCGGTGATCGACTGGCAAACACCGAATCCACAATTGATCAAACAGGTTATCGCAGCGGGCGGTTTAGTTTTTTATCCCCATTGTGAGGACAAAAGAGACTGGCACAATCCCGATTATCAGGCTATGGAAATCTACAATATACATACCGATATCAAGGACGAATCCTATGCTGATATTTTTTTTAATACCATCATCAACCAGGGAAAATACCGGCACTGGGTCTATCGTGAACTGTTCGATGAACAAAGCACGATTTTAGCGCGCTGGGATTCGCTGAACCTCAAGCGCCGCATCGTCGGCTTTTCGGCAGTGGATGCGCACGAAAATCAAAACATCCGTGCACGCTATCTCGCCGATGGCAGGGTAGAATGGCTCGGGCCCAACGCCAATCCCATCGATACCACCGAAGCAGGGCTGCTGGAAAAATTGCTGCTAAGCGAAGCCGATGAAAACGGCTGGGCGTTTAAAATGTATCTCGATACGTTTTATAACTCGTACTATTTTGTCAACAATCACGTGCTTGCCGATTCTCTTGATCAGTCAAATATCGCTAAACATATTCTGCAAGGTCATCTGTTTATTTCGTTCGCTTCCCTGGCAGACGCCGAAGGATTTTTGTTTTATGCCAATGATAAATCAGGACGATTAGCCGCTATTCTGGGCGATGAAATTGCTGTGCAGAATGTCGGAAACCTCGCTGCTGTCTCGCCATTTCCCGGCCGCTTTCGTCTGTTGCGTAACGGTAAAATCATCGATGAAAAAATCGATATTTATACTTATAATTCCGCTGACGTGGTACAGAGCGGCAATTATCGTCTCGAAGTCGCCCTGCGCATTGATGCCAAGTGGGTACCGTGGATTTACACAAATCCAATTTACATCCGCTGAATTTATTGCCGGAAATCATCAAGCGCCATACGCCGAGAATAGATCGGAAACTGCGTAACAGGTGAGCACGCCGGCAAGTTCGGTCTGATAGCGGTTCAGATAGATGACCGGCAAGCCGGCTGCAATCGCTGCCTGCACACCAACGATTGAATCTTCAAACACGACACTCTCCGCAGGGTTGATTCGACAAAGCTGCAACAGTTTCAGGAAGGGTGCAGGGTCCGGTTTTTCTTTCTCGAAATCCCCTTTTCCGATGATGTGCCTGAAAGCGATGTCGGGATAGTTTTTCCCGATAAAAAGGCCGATTTCTTTTGCCGGGCTGTTCGAACAGATGAAACGATTCTTCTTCATCGCCACATTCGCAAGGAATTGTTGCATACCGGCAACAGGCCTGATCTCATCGAGCCGTTCCCGGCACCGTTTCTGCTTTTCAAGGACGAGCTGCTTGTACAACGCCTCTTCCAGTCCCGGCGCTAAATTTTCGATAGCGATGCGGTCATCGATTCCGGCGATTGCTGATATATGGAAATTTTCGGTCGTAAATTTATATTCAGCGATAAGTTCCTGCCAGATATCGAACTGAAAATACTCCGAATCAGCCAATACACCGTCAAAATCAAAAATGAAGTTTTTCGAGTTTTGCAATATTGTTGCAATGGTGCGGTTTTGTAGGTTCATCTGTTCGATAGTCGGAATTTCGTCGTTCATTATCTGTCGAATAAATAGAGCGCGAGCCCAAATCGCCAGCGGCTTTTATTAAGAAAATGATACTTGCTAAAAACATGCCAACGGCTTTTTTTAACCTGAGGCCCGATGAAAAAGTAAGCTGCAAAATCGCTCTCCGGCATTATGCTGTTCAAGAAACGGCTGTAATTAAAACCGCAAAAAAATCGTCCGTCGGCCAGGTTTATAAGGGGAAAATTAAAATTGAGTTGCCATTCCTTTTTCACCGGTGAGCGGATATCACCATAGTTCAATTGAAAATCGAGCAGTAATAATGCCAGATCCGCAGAAAGGATTTTACGCTGATTTGCCTTCTTCAATGTCTGAATATAAGTGAGTTTCCGCATCCAGATAAACGAGCCGAACGGGTAATAAATCGACAGGTAAGCCTCAGTGTTTGCAAGGTTATTTCCGGCAGTTTTTTCGAATGCGAGCCCGCCCTGAAAACGGCTGAGAAAACGATACTTCCGCGGGCCTGCAAAAGAGAGGAAATACCGCGATTGGTCGTTACCGGCAAAACTGCTGTGCAGTGAAAAAGCCGCCGGGTTCTGATTTGCCGGCGTCGCCCAAATATTAGAACGGCGGTCATTTAATGTCGGGCTGCTAATACGCGTAATACGCTCGATCGGATAATTTAACCCTGATGTCGATTCGTTCATTTTGAGCACTTTTGTAAACTGTGCATTAAAATCTTCCATCACCGTATCTGAAAGTGTCTGTTGCGAGAATTCATACCAGCACGACAGGATTTTGAAGAAGGCTTTTCTCAAATCGGCGGAGCCCCGCGTCAGCATGTCTTCAGCATGAATTGGTGTATCGAGGGCGATAAAAGCAATGCGCTGTTGCAGTCGTGCTTTTTCAAAAAGCTGCTTTGAATGGTAGGATTTTGTCAACCAGTCGTCGGAACCGTGCAATAGCAGCAGCGGCGATTGAATTTGTGCGATATTTTCAGCAGGACTCGCCCTGTTTTTCAAAAGTGCGACAAACATGCCTGGAAAAACCATATAACCCAAACGCAAAAAACCGGCGCGTTTGTTGGCGGCAAAACTCGACAGCAAGCTTTCCTGAGGATTGATTCCCTTTCCCAAAACCTGACCGTTGATGGCGCCGACGCGAAAGGGTGCGGCAACCGCGATGGTCGAGGCGATTTTTGATCTTACCCGCGGTTTCGCCGAATAATTCAAAACGATTTTTGCCCCAATGGAAAATCCCAGAAGATGGATTGTGGAATGTCTGTCGAAAACGCGTAATGAGTCAAGCGTGAGCGATAAAAGGTCTGCCACTTCACGCTCACCCCAGGTATATATGCGGCTTTTAGTGTAAATCTCCCCATGTTGCGGTGGATTCATGATCAGATAGGAGAAAGAATTGGCCGTGAAGTAGTTTTTTATTAGGGTAAACTCTTCACTACGATTATGTTGAGTAAAGCCGGGGACGCAGATAATGAGCGGGCTGGTGCGGGTGGAATCGATATTGTGATATTCAAATTTAATATGATGAAAATCACCTATCGAATTTTGTTGCCCCGGAGAAATAACCGGCAAAATAGCGAGCGCGAGAACAATTGAGATAGATTTGATGCAATCTTTCATTTTCCTCCAATCGCAGGCGCTGCACTTTTTTGCGTTGTAAAATTGATAAGTCACGATCCAGCATGCCAGCAAGTGAGAAATGACTTAAAAGCCATATTGCACAGTATTTGTTCAGCCTGCGCGTGAGAAGCGTTGCCTGAGCTTGAAGGAAGGCGCGTTTCGGACAACAAGAGAGATGCTCCCGCTTCGGCAAGCTCAGCGTCTGTCTGGTGCGCTGAATAAATACGCTACACACATCGTAACCTATTTTTAATAGACACATAACCATCAGGATAGACCGCTGTGCTCTGCTGCACACCATCCCAATAGATTCATTCCCGGAAAATAATTTCCTCACGCTCAAACCATTTTGAGCACCCCCACAGACTGAGCAAAGCCAGCACGATTTGCGAGGCATAAACCACCGCCAAAACCGAGTAATCCAGCGTGCCGGCAAGAATTTCTTTCGTCGCCAGCGAGACGTTAAGAATAGGAATGAGCGCCGTCATGTAGTTAAGCGTGATGCCCGGCACCATGCCGATAGCCGCCGGCAGGATGACGAGAATATTTCCCGGTGTGATCAGACTTTGCGCTTCTTTAAAGTTTTTGGCAAAAATAGAGATCGACAACAAAATGCCAGCTAAAAATACGGTGAGCGGGATGAGCAGCGAAAGCACGAGAATGATGCTTTGCGGTTCCAGCAGACCGGCCAGCACATTGGTGATTTCCTCCGGCATATCACCCATCCGGGTAGCGACCAGCATACCGAGAATCACCGCGAAAGCCGAGGTACAGCCGCTGAGCATCACAACGAGGAACTTGCCGACAATGATTTGAAAACGGTTGGCGGGCGAGCTCAACAGCGTTTCGATAGTGCCGCGTTCCTTCTCCCCGGCAGCGAGATCGATCGCCGGATACATTGAACCCATGAAACAGAAAATGATAAAAATATACGGTAGAAATCCACCGATCATTTTGCCGTATTTTTCCTGTGCCGTCGCGACATCGTTGCGCTCGAGACGCAGAACTTTGGCGGTATTTTTTTTGAGATTCAGGCTGAGAAAGCGATTTCCCAGCAGTTCTTTTTCAAATTGATCGATGACTTTTTTCAAGCGCCGCCAGGTGATCTCCGCATCGTTCGTCGATTGATAGAAAACGCTCATCTTTCCCGGTTTGAGTGCTTCGAATTTTTTCGTGAATGCAGGATCAAAAACGATTGCGGCATCGAGTTTTTTATTGCGGATATGTGCTTCGATGCTGTCTTTGTCGGCATTAAAAATCAGGGTGATGCCATCTGCGGCCTCGAGCATATTTTTCAGATTGCTTTCATTGCCGTTGGCAAAATAGGCGACTTTGAGTTCCTTGTCTTCGGCTTTTTTAACCTGCGAAGCGCCAATTTTCGACATGACGGTTAACATCACCGGCAACAGGGCAAAAGGAATAACAAACATCACAATCAGCGTTCGGCGGTCACGCAATGTGTCGATTAATTCTTTTTTAAAAATAGTGAATATAGTCTTCAATTGCGGCCTCCTTCCACCAGACGAATGAATTCATCGGCGAGAGATTTCTCTTTCATATTTGCAGCAAAATCATCGTAGGTACCGTTGTAGAGCAGTTCGCCCTGATGAATGATTGCCAGATCATCGCTGACGATACTGACCTCACTCATAATGTGAGTCGAATAGATGATCGTTTTGCCTTCTTGCTTTTTCGTACGGATCAATTCGATGATGCCTTTTGAAGCGATGACATCGAGACCGGAAGTCGGCTCATCAAAAACCAGCACCTCGGGGTTATGAATGATCGTGCGGGCGATGGAAACTTTCTGTTTCATGCCCGTCGAGAGTTTTGCGATACGGCGGTTAGCAAATTCTTCAATGCCCAGCCGGGCAAAAAGTTCATCCCGGCTGGTTTTGAATTCACTGTTGGCGATGCCGTTGAGATCAGCGTAATATTTCACCATTTCGTGGGGTGTCAGCCGGTCGTAAAGCCCGGTACTGCCAGTGAGAAAACCGAGCCGACGGCGTACTTTTTCGCCATCTTCAACGGTGTCGTAACCAGCGACTTTGATACTGCCACTGCTCGGGCGCAACATCGTCGCGATCATGCGCAGCGTGGTGGTTTTACCGGCACCGTTGGGCCCCAGCAATGTAAAAACGCGGCCGGGTTTGCAGTTAAAACTGACATCTTTGACTGCGTCGATAAACCGTACCTGCGTATCGCCCATTTCCCGCTTTTGCTGTTTGCTCAGCTTGTAGCGTTTGCAAAGCGAATTGATTTCAATCATGCAGTTATTTTCTCCTGGATTAGAATCTTGGTGTTTTTATTCCGATCAGGAAAGTGAATCGATTACCGTTTTGATTTTCGCTTGTATCTCGTTCGCGATTCCGGCAAGGTCTTCGTTTTGCACAGCGCTCATGGAACTGATGGGGTCGACACCACTCACCTCGATTTCACCAGCTGCTTTTTCCTGTACGATAAAGTTACACGGCAACATCAAACCGATTTTGTCCTCAGCTTGTAGTGCTTTGTAAGCAAATGGCGGGTTGCAGGCACCGAGAATCTGGTAGCGGTAAAAATCGACATCGAGCTTTTCTTTCAGCGTCGCATTGACGTTGATTTCAGTGAGTATACCAAAGCCCTGATCTTTCAATGCGGCGGTGGTTCGTTCAATTGCTTCATCGAATGAACAAGTCAATTTTGTTGAAAAATAATAAGCCATAAGAGCACTCCTTATCGTAAAAATGTAAATAATGATGTGGTGTAATAAACTTCCCCGGTGAATGAAATTCAGTTGTGTTTTTGTGATATTCTCGTTATAATCCGCGTTTGTGACAATCAGTAAACCGCTAACGCAAAATTATTCAGGAATACGATGAAACTAAAACATTTTAACTGCAATTGCAAAAATTGTTTTTCCTGCCGCCTGATTTTGTTCATATTTTTTATTGTTTTATACGGCTGTTCCTGCCAAAACATATTCGCGCAATCTGATATTAAAGTATATCAGATGTTCGACGACATCATCGTCACCGCCAACCGTGTACCGACGGCTTTTGGACAGGTTGCCCGCAATCTGATTATTTTGGATCGCCGGCAAATCGCTGCCATGCCGGCGCAAACGATCCAGGATTTATTAGGATATATCGCCGGGGTCGACGTGCGTCAGCAGGCCGTGCAGGGAATGCAGGCAGATGTTTCCATTCGTGGTACAACTTTCGAACAGACACTCATATTACTCGATGGCGTAAAATTGAGCGATCCCCAAACCGGGCATCACAATATGAATTTGCCGGTTTCTCTCGATGATGTCGAACGCATCGAAATTCTCAAAGGTCAGGGATCGCGGCTCTACGGGCCCAATGCTTTCGGTGGTGTAATCAGCATTATTACGCGGAATTTCAACAAAAAACAACTGCGTTTTTCCGCCTCAGGCGGAAGTTATGCATTTATCGACGCCGGCCTCTCGGCGGCTTTGCCCCTGAAGCGTTTGCAACAGCAGGTTTCCGTCAAAAAAAACCGTTCGGAAGGATACCGGGAAAATACGGATTTCGATTATATCAATTTTGCCTATGCTGCCAACCTCGACATTGGCAACTCCCGTTTCGATGCCGACTTCGGTTATAGCAAAAGGCAATTCGGAGCAAACGGATTTTACGGTATCGCCGCCGAACGCCAGTGGGAGGAAACTGAAACGCGTTTCAGCCAATTGGGGCTGACCTACCATCGCGGCGACCTGACACTTGCACCGAAAGTATATTTCCGCACAAATAACGATCATTATATCTGGAATCGTGAACACCCGGAGTGGTATGAGAATTTTCATAAAACCGGCGTTTACAGCGCCGAATTGCAGAGCCATCTTAAAACGCCAATAGGAACGACTTCCCTCGGCGTTGAAAGCAGCTACGAAAAAATCAGCAGCAACCGGTTGGGAAAATACCGGCGCGATAAAAACGGCATCTATCTCGAACAACAGTTTTCCGTGAGAAACAGGCTGCATGTCACCACGGGATTTTCGGCGTTCAATTATTCCGAATGGGGCTGGGCCTCATGGCCGGGTCTCGATGTGGCTGCACAAATTGCAGATAATCAGAAGTTAACCGCTTCGTTGGGCAAGGCTTTTCGTGTGCCGACCTATACGGAATTGTACTACCAAAGCCGCAGCAATATCGGCAACGCCGATTTGCGGGAAGAGGAAGCCTGGAGCGGTGATCTCGGTTATGCTTTGCAGTGGAAAAAATCAACCTTCGACGTAGCAATCTTTCAGCGCAACAGCCGCAACCTGATCGACTGGGTTTGGGCCGATTCCGACAGTCTGTGGCGCGCGGAAAATATCACCGAAATTCGTACGCGCGGATTTGAAATGAGTACACAGATCGCACAACCCCGGCCCTTTTTGCAGCAAATACGCTTCAGCTATGCATATCTGCGCTCAAATAAAGAAAGTGCCGGTTACCGTTCGAAATATGTCTTCGATCACCTGCGGCATCAGGCTGTGCTGGGGATCGATTTTTCAGCAATCGGCGGCAAACTGCAGCAAAGCTGGAATCTTAAATATGCCGATCGCCTTCAGTTTGAAGATTATTTCGTCGTCGACCTGCGATTGCGTTACAAGTTGAAACATCTCGAAGTTTTTTTCGATGTAAACAATTTATTTGATGAAAACTATCGTGAGTACGTTTTCATCCCCCAGCCCGGCCGCTGGTTAAAACTCGGGGTAAACTATTCTGTTTTTACACCATAAACTAATGGCGCTTCAAGTTTGATTTTGTGGGGCAGAAGGTGGCAGTAGCAGTGGCAGCAAGCAGTCTTCTTTACTGCTACTGCTTACACATATTGCTCACATTTTTAATCCTGAAGCTCCACGATTTGCGGCAGATAGCCGGGTCCGGCTTTCTGCCGCTGTATGAAAAGTGTGAATCCTAACATCATTTTTGCCACTCATTCAAAACCGGGCTAACAGATTTAATGATCTTTCAACGCTTTGAAGCAATTAATTCACTGCCAAAAAAAACAATTGCTTACATTAAAAAAAATTATTATTCTTCAATGTGCATATTACCAAACGCATTTGCGAGCCTTTCACGAACCGATTACGTATAATAGACTTATCCTGAATGACACATCTGTTTTTATAATTTTCAAGTTTTAAACTGAAGTTTAAACCAGGCAGCTTTTCCTCGATTTATAACAGGTATGATATTGCTGAAATATGGATTTTTTCAGAATTGAAGCAGGTATGCCCCAATTATGAATGCAAAACGAACTCTTCAATTAGGATTGTGCTTATTCATTTTTTTCGGTCTCACCCAGCATGGAATTTCTCATCCGAAAAGCCCCGTTAAAAATAAAGCTGTTCGTGGTGTCCTCGATCTGTCTAACTGGGATTTTGAGCGTGACGGCATCGTCGACCTGTCCGGTGAATACGAATTTTACTGGCAGCAGCAAATTTCGCCCATCCACGAAGTCTTCTCCGACAGCAGCCAAAAACCACATTATATGAACGTCCCGGGCATTTGGAACGGAAAACTAATTGACGGTAAAAAGCTGCCCGGCGAAGGTTTTGCGACCTATAAACTGACCGTTTATTTAAACCGAAAAATACCGTTCGCATTAAAATTTCTCGATATGGGCACCGCTTTTACCTTTTTTTGCAACGGCGAAGAGCTAACGCGTACCGGACATGCCGGTACCAGCCGTGAAAATACCGAGCCGGCCTACAATCCCCATATCGTCGAGTATACGCCTGAAACGAATCAACTTGATATAACGATCTGGGTGAGCAATTTCCACCATAAAAAAGGCGGTATCTGGGAAAAGATTGAACTGGGTTTGGCAAAAGACATCCGGGCAAAAAGAGATAAACGCGTCTTCACCGACATCTTTCTTTTTTCATGTATTTTTGTCATCGGGCTTTATCATATTCTGCTCAATGTGCTGCGCAATCGCGACAAGCCCTCACTCTATTTCGGCATTAGCTGCCTGCTTATCGCCATGCGCCGGTTGCTCATCGGTGAGATTTATTTTCACGAGCTTTTCCCGTCAATCCCCTGGGCGATGTTGTGCCGGGTTGAATATCTCTCGATATTTCTGGCCGTTCCGTTTTTTGGGTTGTTTTTCTATTCTTTATATAAATCAGAATTCAACATCATCGTTTTGCGAGTTGTTATCACCAGCTCTGTAGTTTTATCGGCGATTGTGATTTTCACCTCGGTGCGCATTTTCTCCCACACCATACCGGTATTCCATGTTTATCTCATTTTGGGCTGTTTTTATGCGATTTATCTTCTGATCAAATGTGTTGTACATAAACGCGACGGGGCGCGAATCCTGCTCGGCGGTTTTGTCGTCTTGTTCCTCACAATTTTAAACGATATCCTGGAATACACCTGGGTATTACACACAAGAGAAATTCTCGCTTTTGGCCAGCTTGCATTCATCGGCAGCCTGACGGTTCTCATCGCTTACCGTTTTTCAAATGCGTTTAAAACCGTGGATCGGCAGCGCCTCGAATTAACACAGGCCAATGAAAATTTCCGTCATGAGCTACAGGAGCGCAAACGGGCGGAGGAAGAAAATCTGAGCCTGCAGGAAAAGCTGGTGCGGGCGCAGAAGCTGGAGACCATCGGTTTGCTCGCGGGTGGTGTGGCGCATGATCTCAACAATATTCTTTCGGGCATCGTCTCCTACCCTGACCTGCTTTTAAAAGATTTGAAAAAAGGCTCGACATTATATAGTGCGATGGAAACGATAAAAAAGTCAGGGTTGAAAGCGGCTGCCGTGGTACAGGATTTATTGACGTTGGCGCGCCGCGGCGTGATCAATTTTGAACCGGTCAATTTAAATCTGGTTATCAATGAATATCTTTTCTCGCCTGAATATTACCAGCTCAAAATGAACCACAGTGCCGTGAGTGTGGTAACTGAGCTCAACAGGGAATTATCCAATATCATGGGGTCTGCCGCCCACTTGCGCACGGTCATCATGAATCTTGTTGCCAATGCTTTCGAAGCACAACCCAAAGGTGGAGAAATCACCATTTCCACTGAAAACCGCTATGTGGACAGAACGGTTAAAGCCTATGAAGAAATCCCCGAAGGCACATATGTCGTTTGCCGGGTTGCCGATATAGGTACTGGAATCGAAACGGAAAACCTGAGGCAGATATTTGAACCGTTTTATACGAAAAAAGTCATGGGACGCAGCGGCACCGGCCTGGGCATGCCGGTCGTCTGGGGCATCGTTCACGATCACGAAGGGTTCGTCGATGTAGTCAGCGAACTGCACAAAGGCACAACTTTTGAACTCTATTTCCCCATGACTCAGGCAGAAATTGCACCACCGGATGAGTCGATCCCCATTGAATCATATCTCGGCAACGGCGAAAAAATCCTCATCGTCGATGATGTGAAAGAACAGCGCCAAATCGGTCGGGAAATTCTGCATCGCCTCAACTATGAAGTCGTCGCCGTCAGCAGCGGCGAAGACGCTGTCGAATTTGTTCAATCCAATGCTGTTGATCTAATCCTGCTCGACATGGTTATGGACCCCGGCATCGATGGTTTTGAAACATATAAACGAATAATCGACATAAAACCGGACATGAAAGCCGTTATCGCCAGCGGTTTTTCAGAAACGGATCGTGTGCGGGAGGCACAGAAGCTCGGCGCCGGAAAATATATTCGCAAGCCCTATACCTTCGAAAAAATCGGTTTGGCTATCCACCACGAATTGAGCGGGAACGATTGATGAAGTCCCCCCTATTCGCCGCAAGAAACCTTGTATTATTGAGTTTATTTTATTATAGTTTTCAAGAAAACTACTCGATTTAAGCGCCGGGTCGGCACGTTTTTTACCCCGAGCACACATCCCCAACCTACTCTTTCTCTCTTTGCATCTTTTAAACTTGAACCTGGAAGGCTGATTTCAGTTCAATAGTTTTCACCCGATTTCCCTTTCATTGCTTTATTTTGAAAAAAAATCACGGATTTTCTTTTTCAACAAGGAGGTTGTTATGTTTAACATACCGAGACTTCTGTCATCGGTTGCGCTTGCTATTTTATTCTCTTCCACAGCTCTTGCGCAACGCCTCATCGATCTCGACCAAAGAGTAGCTGATCTCACGATCTTCTCTTCTGCAGCACAAGATGAATTAGGCAATACTATCGCTGCAGGCGATTTGAACGGGGATGGCATTGCAGACATGATCATCGGTGCACCGGGGGCATTCCAGACAGGGCACCGTGGGGATATCTATGTTTTTTACGGGGCATCGCAAATGCTGCCGCAGGCTATTTTTGATTTGAACGCACACGCAGCGGATATCCACTTTATCGGAAAAAACATCGATGACCGCTTCGGTTTTGCGCTCACCGTGGCAGACGTGAATGGCGATAGAATCGATGATTTGATCACTGTTGCCCGTTCAGCCGATGCCCCCGGCCGCATCGATGCCGGTGTTGTTTATGTCTTTTTTGGGGCGAATAATCGTCCGGCCGGGCAGATCGTCGACCTGACGCAAACCGGCGCCGACCTGACCATCTTCGGTGAGACTGTGGATGATTTTATGGGCACAGCCCTCGCTGCCGGTGATATCAACGGAGATAGCTACGCCGACATCATTCTCGGCGCTTCCTGGGCCGACCCGGGTGGTCTCAACAGAGCAGGCAAGGTCTATGTCATATTCGGTTCAACAAATTTTCAGCCCAATCAGCAAATCGACTTGGGCAACACCGCTGCCGACCTGACTTTCAGCGGCAAAAATGCGACGGACAATATCGGTCAGAGCGTGTTCGCCGCGGATCTCACCGGTGATAACATCGCAGAAATCATTTTTTCCGGTTGGGGCGTCAACATCGGCAATATGAATAATGCCGGGGCGGTGTTCGCTTTTCGCGGTTCCGCCGGCTGGCAAAGCGGCGCCTCCATTCCGCTGGCGACGATACAAGCGGATTTGCTGATCACCGGTGAAGCAGCCAATTTTTTCACCGGTGATGTTTTAAATGCTGCCGATTTCACCGGTGACGGCATTGCCGACCTTGTCATCAGCGCAAGTTATGCCTCCCCGACCGGCCAGATAGAGAAAGGCCGGGTGTATATCGTTGCAGGCAACGTCAATTTCCCGCCGCATCATACTATCAGCCTCTCTGCTGCGGACATCACAATTGAGGCGGAAAGGCGTGGCGATCGCCTGGGGTCTTCGCTATCAAGCGCGGATGTCGATCGCGATGGCATCGCTGATTTGCTCATCGGCGCCCTGCAGGGCGATGCTGCCGGTGGGATTGATGCCGGTAAGATTTATGCAATAGCCGGCAGTCGGACTTTCACGCCAAACCACAAAATCGATCTGAGCTCCATCCAGCCACTAATGATGATTTGGGGAGACAACGCCGGTGATAATCTCGGTGCAGCGCTGACCAGCGCAGATTTCGATAATAACGGCCTCGCTGATATTTTCTGTGGCGCAATCGGCGCTGATCCGCCTGGTCGGACAGAAGGAGGAAAAGCCTTCCTGCTCAAAGGATTTTGTCAGCAACCGGCACCGGGCACTTCCCGCTTTATTACCGAGGTACCGGACAGACAACAACCGCCGGCGACAGTACTGCCGGGCACTAATCCGGTAAATTATTGCGCGCCGGTTGCTGCGATCAATATCATCGGCTACTGGGATAAAATCCTGCGCCATGTTAATGCAACAGGTGCTGCTGCAGGAATACCGCTGTCGCAGACTGCGGAATACCTCGGCTATTTTATGGACACCAATGACGCCGGCTCCAACGACCGGGCGAATGGCTCTGTTTTTCCCTCGGCAACCGGGACTTATGTTGTCGATGAATGGCGTGGTTTTATTGAATTTGTACGCTGGGATCAGCAGCATGTTTTCCTCACTCCCTCACCAAATCTGCCCACAGGAAAATCAGGTTATAATTGGTCTGTTTTGATCGACAGTACGCAGGGATTTTCCTTTTTTAAAGCAGAAATCGACGCCGGACGACCGGCAAAGATCGATTTCTATCTCTGGACGGTGGAACCCACCGGCATCTTTTATATCGATCCGGCAAGAGGTGATACAATAGAGGTCTACAAATGGGGGCAATATGCCGCAAACAGCGGAGGTTTTGCAGCGGGAACACCCTTCGAAGAATGGAATTTCGAAGAAGGGCAACGCGGCATCGGGCATGCGGTTACCGGCGTCGGTTATATTGAGAACTGGACACCAGCATGCATCAATCTCAATGCTGATAAATTTGCCATCGTGCACGATAACTGGCCGACCACGGCGAAAAATATCGCTATTCCCTGGGCAAGCTGGAATGTCACGATCGCAGTCGATCCTGCGCTGGCGCCAACAACTATTGAACTGGATGCCTTTCCGGATGTAGTGGATATTCAAGAATCAGTCGATTTGCAGCAGAATTTTCCCAATCCATTTCATCAGCAAACGACAATTCAATATGAACTTCGCAAAGCAGGGCGGGTTAAATTGCTCGTTTACAATAGCGCCGGCAAAATCATAAAAATTCTGGTGAACAAGCAACAGCCGGCAGGTGAACATCGTGTTCAATTTGACGCTTCGGAATTGAGCGCCGGAGCTTATTATTACAAGATTTCCGCAGGTGGGCACAGCACAACTCGTAAAATGATCGTTGTTCATTAGATCGCAGCAACCAGAATTATCGTGTATGTATACGCACTATTCAGGGCCGGATTGCGGATCAAACAAAAGAGCCCCGGCAGTAAAGACCGGGGCTCGAAATTAATACACCTTTAGATATTGGAGATGAAATTTATTTCAGCAGGCTGAGTTTTTTCATCGCATGCCATTGGCCGGCGTTGATGCGCACGTAATAAATGCCGCTGGGCACACTTGCACCCATGCTGTTGGTGGCATCCCAGCGCATGCTGTGGGTGCCTGCATTCATTTGTACACCGTTGAGCAGCGTGCGAACTTCCTGACCCAATGCGTTATAAATTTTCAGCGTCACCCGCTCGTTCGCACCGATAGAGAAATTGAATTTCGTTTCCGGATTGAACGGGTTGGGATAGGCATCGCCGAGTTCGTAACCACTGAGCATGCTCGCAATTCCCGCCTGATCGCCTTCGACGAGCCCGCCTTTGCCGCTGGCTTTACCTGAGCCCACGGTGATGGTGACCTGATCGGTATCGGGGGCGCCGTCATTATCAGTGACGGTGAATTTCAATACATAAGTTCCCGGCGCTGTTGCAACAGCCGATCCGGAGGCGGACGAGGAGAATGTCACGTCACCGGCGCCATTGCGGTTATAAGACCAGGAATAGCTCGAGATGGTGCCATCGGTATCGCTTCCGGTTCCCGAATAATTTACGGTGGCGCCAACAGCATAAGTTGCGCCGTCAGCCGGCGAGGTGATCGTTGCTGTCGGTGGAATGTTCGTACCGCCGCCGCCAACAGTGAAAGCCACCGAAGCGGTGTCTTTTGCGCCGTCATTATCCGTGACTTCGAGGGTAACCGTATAGCTGCCGTCAGCCGGGGGAACGCCGGATGGATTGGCGACTCCGGTTGCAAAAACATAGTCCGGTGGTACGCCGGGGCCGTTGACTGTCCAGATGTAGGAACTGACAGCAACAGTGCCATCGGTATCTGTGGCGTCGCCGGAAAAATTCACCGTTGCACCGGAGGGAAAATTTTGCCCGTCAGTCGGTGAATTGATAATCGCCGTGGGAGGAT
>JAJRYV010000073.1 GCA_024275575.1 bacterium | reverse complement strand
GCAATTTCTCGATCGGGAAATGGAAAAATACTTTTTCGGTGAGGGTTCGATGCAGCCGCCTGATCACGTTGTTGAAAAATGATGGTTTGTGAAGATTCATCACCAGGGATTATTACAAAAAATTGCCTTCCGCACGACAATCGTCGATTGTATATTTAAGGATTTATCTTTTCAAGTTTACGTCGAAATTTGTCAATATAGTTATTGCGTCAAAACAGGATAAATAAACGAGGAGTTTCTATGTATTTCTTCGATGCCGAGGAAAAAGAAAACAACGAAAAGGATGACGTCAACAAAAACAAATCGATCGCAGAAAAGCTCTTTGAAGCCCGTGCGGTATTTTTATGTGGAGAAATCAATCAGAAAATTGCGAGAGAGACGATGATGATGCTCACTGCGCTAGCTGCTGATTCCGATGACCCGATCGCTATTTACCTCAATTCACAGGGCGGCCACGTAGAATCGGGTGACACGATTCACGATATGATTCGTTTCATCAAACCGCGCGTGCGCATCGTTGGAACGGGCTGGGTTGCCAGCGCCGGTACGCACATTTATCTCTCTGTGCCGCTGGAGGACCGGCTGAGTTTACCGAATACGCGTTTTCTCATCCACCAGCCCATGGGTGGCGTTGGCGGTCAGGCGACGGATATCGATATCGAAGCGCGGGAGATCGTTAAAATGCGGCAGCGTTTAAACGAAATCATCGCCCGCGAAACCGGGCAACCCTTAGAAAAAGTCAGGAAAGATACCGACCGGAATTATTGGATGTCTGCTGAAGAGGCTAAAGAATATGGTATCGTCGGTAAAATTATCAATTCCCACGAAGAATTGAAATAACTTCCTTTTCGAATATATATTTTCGAGCCGCATGTCACGAAAGGCATGCGGCTTTTTTTATTTTTCTATTTTGCCATATGAAAATACTACCTGCCCGACGCTCTCATTTTCATTTTGAGGCAAATCTCTAACAAGATTACAACATTTTTCCCCTTTCGTTCTTCTTTGCTTGAACTTTATGCGCATTTTACAGTTATTAGGGCAGCGCTCTGTATTACCGCTTGCAGTGCAGATGAGAAACATGTTCAATTCCCATCTCGAAAGACTGGCCTCCAAGTACGGGGATAATCAACAAAATACGTCAACATCTTTAAAAATTGTGTAACTGCCCACGGTTAAGCCAAAAATTGTTCGATAAATAAAGCAAATCGGTGCGGCGCTTTCCCGGGCTGAATTGTTTTTCGCAAACTGATATTGACGCTTATTTTTCGAGGAATAAATGCAGCACATTGATAATGAGATTATTGAACGAACCTGGGAATCGATGAACTACCTCACACTCGATGAGAGTATGGTGATGGTTAATCAAATGACCAAAGAACACCCGATCATCGTCGCCTACCTGATGACTGCCGGAGAAGAATTGCTCACGCGTGATGAGCGCGAACTGCTTATTTATCTCGGTATGATTGTGTGGAAAGTCATGACCAGACTTAACGGCCCGCTGCCGCCGGTCACCAATACCATTCTCGAAGACGCCGAAGACCGCAATATCCGTATGCTGGAATATCTCGAAGGCGAACCCGAGGATGATTTTCTCAATACCGTTGGTATTCTCATTGAGAATTACAACCAATCGGAAGTACTGCGCTATGTTGTCGAAGCGATCATCGAGGATGACGACGATTCGGTTTATATCAGTGATGAGGCAAAGGGCATCATGCTGTTATGCATCAAAACAGTCATCGATTCTTTCGATAAATCCGAGGCTGAGGCAATCGAATCCTGAAGTTTCATTTATCCGGTCGATAACGATCTTCAATTCATCGACCGGATGCGGTTAAAAAATCATTCTCCACATAAAAATGCGTACAAGCATGAATCGCAAGGTTAACCTCCTCTTTCTTCTTTTTTTACTCCTCATTTTAATCATTCAATGCGGCAAAATCGAAAACCTGGCAAAAGGGCAGCAGCGCCTTGAGTATGTTCGAGCCGATAAAATGAATTTGCTCATCCCTGCTTCGGTATTTTTGCCGGAGCAATATTATAAATCAGATGGCGCTGCGGAAAAACGCTATCCGGTGATCTATCTTTTGCATGGTTATGCCGGCGATCACGCACAGTGGTCGCGCATCACCGACCTTAAAAAACTCGCCAATCAAACAAAAATTATCTTCGTCTGCCCGGATGCCGGTTACGATTCCTGGTATTTCGATACTTTCAGCGATACGGCTAATTTTTACTATGAACGGCACATTATGCGCGAGGTTATCACCCACATCGATACGGTTTATCGCACCTGGGGCGCCCGCGCCCGCGCCATCACCGGGTTGAGCATGGGCGGGCACGGCGCTCTGCGATTTATCTCGCTCTACCCCGACAGTTTTGTCGCTGCGGGCAGCATGAGCGGCATCCTCGATTTGCGTGAATTTCCCGATAGCTGGCATATCGCCAGGCGGCTCGGCCCATTTTCAAAATTCTCCTTACGCTGGGGAAAAAACAGCTGCGTCAATTTAGTGGCACGATTACGTGGAAAAAACAAGGGACTCATCGTTGAATGCGGCAGCGAAGATTTTGCCATCTCGGTCAACCGTGCTTACCGTGATTCGGCACGGGTGCATGGCATCGAACTAACTTTCACTGAAGATGCCGGCGCTCATACCGCTGAATACTGGAAAACCCACCTTGAAAATCAGGTTAAATTTCTAATGCAGTATTTTCTCCCGCCATTAGATTAAACGACCTGTAAACAGCTCGTTCGAAAGTATTTGCGATTCTCTCAATTGTTATTATTTTAACGAACTTAGATTCAAACCAGACCTTGTTTCCATGAGAGTAATTTAACGCTTGCGGCATTTTTCACCGCGATTATGGAGAATAATATGAAATTAAAATTGCACTGGAAAATTATTATCGGCATGGTTTTAGGGCTGATTTACGGCATCATCGCGGCAATGAACGGCTGGGGTGTTTTTACTTCCGACTGGATTGCGCCCTTCGGGAAAATATTTATCAATTTATTAAAACTGATCGCTATTCCCCTGGTTCTCGGCTCGCTTGTCACCGGGGTTGCCTCATTGTCCGATTTGAAAAAACTCTCCCGAATCGGTGGAAAAACCATCACAATTTACATCACGACCACGGCGATTGCCGTGACCATCGGTCTCATCGTCGTCAATTTTGCCCGGCCCGGCGATAATATTCCCGCAGAAATGCGCACCAAACTGCAACAAACCTATCAGCAGGATGTCGCCGCGCGGGCATCAACAGCAGAATCCGTGAAAGAACGAGGCCCCCTGCAACCGATGGTGGATATGGTTCCGAGCAACTTTTTCGGCTCGGCGGCCAGCAATCGCAATATGCTGCAGGTGGTCTTTTTCGCGATTTTTCTCGGTGTCGCCATCGTGCAATTACCGGCGAAACAGACGAAAGTTTTTCTCGGTTTTTTTGAAGGGCTCAACGAGGTGATCATCAAAATGGTGGACAATATCATGTTTATGGCGCCATACGGGGTTTTTGCACTCATCGCCGATACCATCAACATCATCGCCAAAGATAACCTCGCCCAGGTCGTCGAGCTGCTCAGCGCTCTCGGGTTTTACTGTATCACAGTCATTGTCGGGCTGCTGATCCAAACCGTGGTTACCTATCCCACGCTGCTGAAAATTTTTACCAAAATGTCGATTAGTGATTTTTTTAAAGGCATCGCACCGGCGCAATTGCTGGCATTTTCAACAAGCTCCAGTGGTGCGACATTGCCTGTAACGATGGAACGCTGCGAACAGAATCTAGGTGTCTCGGAGGAGGTTTCATCCTTCGTTCTGCCGCTCGGCGCGACGATCAACATGGATGGGACGGCGCTTTATCAGGCGGTTGCTGCGGTATTTATTTCGCAAGCGCTGGGTTTGAGTCTCGATCTCGGCGATCAATTAACCATCATTTTAACCGCGGTTCTCGCTTCAATCGGTACGGCGGCAGTGCCCGGCGCCGGCATCATCATGCTGGTGATCATTCTCGAAGCGATCGATGTGCCCAGCGCCGGCATCGCGCTCATTCTCGGGGTTGACCGCATCCTCGATATGCTGCGAACCGTAACCAACATTACCGGCGATTCTTCGGTTGCCGTCTCGGTTGCCGCGACGGAAGGGCAATTGGGGGAAATTAATCTGAAGGTGGATTGATTTATACCGCAGTTAAAAACAACGCGCCGCAGCGGGTTTTGTCGCACCGCTGTTTTCAATTGCCATTCAAAGCAAAATGCGGAACGTGGTGCCCTTGCCCGGCTGCGTTTCTTTTAGAATCAATCTGCCGCCGTGGTATTCCTCTACGATGCGTTTCGCCAGGTTCAACCCCAGGCCCCAACCGCGTTTTTTCGTACTGAACCCCGGCCGGAAGACATTCTTTTTTGTTTTCGAATTCATGCCCCTGCCGTCATCGATGACATCGATAATGAACGGAAATTTCCCATTGCCTCGTTTGGTGCTGATTATTACCGTACCGCTTTCATTGCCGATAGCATCAAGAGCATTTTTCACCAGATTTTCCAAAACCCATTGAAACAGATTGGCGTTGACCGGTACCTGGTCAACGATGTTGGAATCGCTTTGCAGCTTTATTTTTTTTTGCATCTGCGGCAAACGGCGTTCATAATATCGCACGACTCTATCGATAATAGTTTCGATATTCTCCGGTTTGATATCGGGTTTTGAACCGATTTGTGAGAAGCGTTGTGCTGCCGTTTCCAACCGCTGGATATCCTGGCCGATTTCATCGAGAATTTTCACCTGATCCGGTGCATTTGCGCATTTGTTTCGCAATAATGCTGTCCAGCCCATGAGTGATGAAATGGGCGTGCCAAGCTGATGCGCAGTCTCCTTTGCCATGCCCACCCAGATAAACTGCTGCTCGCTGTGCCGGATGCTGTTGAATCCATAAAACCCAATCAAAATAAACAGAGCGAACGCCCCCAACTGGAAATAGGGTAACCACTGCAGTTGCCGTACCGATTTTGAATCTCCATAAATGAGATAACCAAGAACGTAATTTTCATACTTTAAGGGCAGCGGATCGATCACTTTTTTCATTGCATCGGCAATTTCTTTGACTTTGGCAATAGCTTCGGGCGACTGGTCATCACTGGAGATGGTTAGGCCTTTCCAGCCACTGGGTACGCCATTGCCGTCGGTTAAAATGATGGGGAAATTGGTGCGTTTGATAATTTCCTCAAAAATGAAATTGAGATTTTCATCGTTTGGAGAAGAAACCGCCTGCTCATAAAACTGCACGTAAAATTCGAGAATGCCGCGCGCTTCCTGCCGTAAATCTTCGACGAGCTTCTGTGTATAAAATAAGGCACCGACGATGAGAATCAGGGCTGTGATAAACAAAAATGATTTAAACTGGGCGCGAAGTTGGTAAATTTTAGTTCTCATTTAGCTTATACTTTCTTTTTATCCGCGAGATGATAATGCCCGCAAGTAGCAACCATAGCGGCAGGAAATCTGTGGACTTTTCAGAATAGAAAAGCCCGAACTCAAATATATCCCACGAAAAGGGGAATAGCAAGACGTAACCCCCATGAGCGTGTTTTTGCAGCAGGTCTAAAAATAGATGTAACATACAGCCTGCGAAAAGCGTGATAAAAACCCGGTTGCGCTGCCGTGCGGCAAAAAAGCCTGACAGGCCTAAGCACAGTAAAAACAAACCAGCCGGTGTGTGAGCCGGCATAACAATCCAGAATAATTTCGGAAAAATAATATAAAAGGGCCGCGTCACCAGATCGGGCAGACAGGTGCCGATGAGAAAAACGATGAACCAGGCGCGGGATTTTATTTTCGCCAAAAGCAGATAACCGGCAGCCATGTGGGAAAGTAAATCAGGCATATTCATCAACCTCGAACGCACCGTGACGCCAGATTAAAACCGGGAGGCCAAAAAGGAAAAGCAGCAAAAGCGCCAGCAGTGAAAATACGATGATCCATCGTCGGTTCTGGTAGATATGTATTCTGTTGAGTTGAACAGTGAAATCAGAAGTCAAAATACCATCGAGGCTAAGGTTGTGGTGCAACCAAGCGGGGTCTGTCACGCCGTGCACCCAGATCGTTTGCTCCCCCTCGCGCACACGGAATTTCTCTGCTGCGATACTGTCGATGCAGGTTTCTACGTACAGCGTGACTGATTTACCAAAATATTTCTGTGGGTTGGCGTGGAGTTCGGCAATCGAGTTTGCCGGTGGATTTTCGACGGCAAACCATGCCAGGACAGCGAGAACCCCAACGCTGAAAACGATGCGCCACCAGGCCATGGAATCAGGCCCCGGGTGCCGGGAAAATTTCCTGCAGTTCGGAAAGCATCACAGGATGGATAAATCGGTTAGATACGAGAATATTACCGGTCTCCCAGAAATTTTCATCGGCACGAAAGCCGGAAGCTTGCCCCCCGGCTTCGGCGACCAGCAAAACACCGGCGGCGATATCCCATTTTTTCAAATCCAGTTCCCAGAAACCATCGAAACGCCCGGCAGCGACATAGGCCAGATCGAGGGCCGCCGAGCCGATTCGGCGAATACCGCGACTTTGCTCGAAAAAACGTTTAAAGCTCAAAAGATAGGCATCGATCTGGCCTTTGCAACGAAATGGAAATCCTGTTGCCAGCAGGCAATCTTCAAGTTTTTCATGGCTTGAAACGTTGATGCGCCCGCCGTTGAGGAACGCGCCATCGCCTTTTTTCGCGGTGAATAATTCCGGCCGCATGGGATCATATACCACCCCGGCGACAGTCTCGTTGTTCAGCGTCACGGCGATGGAAACGGCAAACACCCGCACATCGTGCAAATAATTGGTGGTGCCGTCGAGCGGGTCGATGATCCATTGATAGGGTTCGCTGCTACCCAATGCGCCACCCTCCTCGGCCAAAATCCGGTGTCCGGGAAATTTCTCGAGAATAAAGTCGATGATCACCCTTTCAGCAGAACGATCGACGCGCGTGGCGAAATCAGATTCGCCTTTTTTGTTGATTTCGTAATACTTAACCCGTGAGAGATGGGTCTGCAATACTTCGCCACCCAACTGTGCCGCTTTCACTGCGACCTCGAGCAACTCGTTTAGAGATATGATGTTATCGGGCATAATATTTTTGACCAATTTTCACTTTACAAAAGATTTATTGAAAACGCACACAGGTGACGCCGACATCGCCCTGGCCCAACGCTGCCGGACCAAATTCACGAACGTTGGGATGGTTCTGCAGGAATTCCGCTAACGCCTTGCGCAGCGCACCGGTTCCCTTGCCATGCACCAACCGCACCTCATCCCAAGCATGTACGATGGCTTCACTGATAAAGCGATCGGCCTCGTTGATGGCCTCATCGGCGCGTTTACCGCGCAAATCCAGTTCCTGCTGCACCGGTTTGGGATTTTCATATTTCACTGTTGCGCGCTGTTTTTTCTGCCGGCGCTTGGAAATCTCGAGTTCCGCAAGCGTAACTTTTACCCGCATACTGCCGGCCATAATCGTCACTTTTTCATCACCATCAACTTTTTCAAGAATAGTTACCGGCAAGTTCTGCGTTTTCCACAACGCTGTTTGCCCGGGAACGATTTTCCCGGCTTTCATTTCTTCCATTGGGGGTTGCGTTGCTTTCTGTCTGAGCTTGGCTTTTTTGTTTGCTAATTCAGATTTCTGCTGTTGCAGTATATTTCTGGCTTTACGGATGCCTTCGCTCGAAGCCTGATTCTCACGAATTGTGCGGATTGTCGCTTCGATAGTCGCATTGGTTTTTTGTAATAATGCCTCGGATTCGGTGATGGCCTGCTGCTGTAATTTACGCTTGTTTTTTTTCAATTCTTCAGCCCGTTCGCTATAGAGTTTGATCAAACCCTGCAGCCGGGTTTGATCGAGGGCATTTTGGCGCAGCAGCGTTTCCTGCTCCTGCAGGCGATTCTCGAGATCGGCGATAAGTTTTTCAACACGGCCCTTTTCTGTCCCAACCAGCGCGCGCGCCTGGCTGATCACCTGTGGATGCAATCCAACACGCGAAGCAATTTCAAAAGCATAACTGGAACCCGGCACCCTGAGGCGGAATCGATACGTCGGTCGCAATGTTTCGATATCGAAAATCATGCTGCCGTTTTCCACGCCGTCGGTGTTGTGGGCAAACTCTTTCAACGCGCCGTGATGGGTGGTGACGATGGAAAGCGCCCCGCGCTGCGTCAATTCCTGCAAAGCAGCCAACGCCAGGGCTGTGCCCTCTTCCGGGTCAGTGCCCGAACCCATTTCATCGATGAGAATCAGATCATTTTTCCCGGCCTCGGCCAGCATGCCGCGTAGGCGTAGCATGTGCGAGGTAAAAGTTGACAGATCATCTTCAATCGACTGCTCATCGCCGATGTCGACAAAAAGTTGTCCCAGGACGCCGATTTCCGAATCGGCGCTTGCCGGAATATGTAAGCCGAGACGGGTCATGAGCACGGCGAGACCAACGGTTTTCATGGCCACTGTTTTGCCGCCGGAATTAGGACCGGTAATAACCAGCGTATTAAATGTGCTGCCGAGATTGAGGGTCAGGGGAACCACAGCTTCCTGTTTTTTTAATTTTTCCAGCAGCAAAGGATGGCGGGCAAATTCGAGTTTGATCGTACCGGAATTGGTGACGCGGCAGGCGTTGCAAAGATATTCGCGTGAATACAACGCCCGGGCGCGAATTTCATCGAGCTGAATGAGATTTTCGTAATTGCAGCGCAATTCTGCAAGATGTGTGTGCACGATTTCACAAAGCCGGGCGACGATCTTTTCAATTTCAGCACGTTCGCCGGCCTCGTATTGGCGTACGGCATTATTGAGCTCGACAATTTCAACCGGTTCGATAAAATAAGTCTGCCCGCTGGCTGATTGATCGTGCACAATGCCTTTGATTTTACGGCGATATTCATCTTTGACCAATAAAACCTGCCGCCCCTGGCGGATGGAAATCAGTTGATCGCGCAACATATCCTTCGTGCTCGTTGATTTCAGAATATTTTCCAGTTTTCGCCGAACACGGTGTTGCGCTGCCTGAATTTCCCGTCGAATTTTTTTCAATTCAGCGCTGGCGTTGTCGAGTATTTCATAAGTTGCCGGATCAACTGCTTTTTGCAGCGCAGTTTCCAATTCTTTCACCGGTTGCATATTTTCGGCAATCTCCCACAATTCCGACGCCGCTACCCGCCGTGAGTGCAAAAATTGCAGGACAGTGCGGGAATTTCGCGCTAATTTCCCGAACACAACCAGTTTCTCGATAGACACAACCGCACCGGCAACCTGCAGCACCGCACAACTTTTGTCGAGTTTTTCGAAATATCCCATTTGCAGATCTTCGCCGCTATCAAGCAAATGGCGAAATTCGCTGACGCTTTTCAATGATTTATTGATCGTGGCAGGATTATCGAGAAAATCGAGTTGTGTGAGATTTTGACCGGCCATCGGTGTGATTGCGAAGGCCGCAATGGACTGCAGGACTTTCGGGAGTTCGAGAGCTTGTGCTGCGCTGCGGAGTATTTCTATTTTATCGCCGTGCTCATCCATTTTTCTGCTTCAGTTGAATTATAACCCATCAAAAGGGCAAAATAATCGCTGTCAAATTTTTCTGTGCCGACCTCGTTCGTCGCTGCTTCGAGGGTTTGAATAAAAGTTAAACTGCCGGGAACGACTTTGGACATGGAGTTGTACAGCGCGATACTGCCGGAGTCGACCATGGCGCGTAATTTGGACTTGAAGAGATAATCTTGAAAAGTCCCTTTTACCGGCAGCAGAGTCAGGCACATGCTCAACATGGTTCCCAGTAACATACCGCTTATAATACCGAAAATCAGCCCACCGCCTTTTTCCATGAGTTCGGGCATTTTCAATTTCGCATGTTCCCGCGACCAACGAATGAACATGTGATAAAAATAGAAAACGAGTAAAAAAACGAGTAAAAGGGAGATTAAAACAGCCGTGGAGCCGGAAAGCAGGCTTATGGAAGCAAAAACCGGCGCCATGAGTTCCAGAGATTCCATCGCCAGAAAAAGGGAGATAAATAATCCTAAAAAAACGATCAATTGCAACAATAGCCGCCGCCGGAATCCCCAGATAGCAAAGCCGAAAATCAATACTAACAATCCAATATCAAGATAATTGACAGACATGATCTTTCCCGAACGTTTGTTCACCCAGATTTAAAGTATTTTGATGAAAGAAAAATCGCGGGGTGCAGTTCAAATCCGTGCTTGAATTTTCAAAATTGTGCAAGCTGTTACGATAAATTCAAAATAATGAATTTATATCGCAGTTTCCAGAAAAAAAAGCCGTCTCCGGCAGCGGGAAATGATTATGCCGGAGTGAGTTTCGCACGCACCAATTGTTGAACAATTTTACCATCAGCAAGGCCCTGGGTTCGCCGCATGACGCCTTGCATCACTTTACCAAAATCAGCCGCCCCCTGCGCCCCGGTTTCTGATATGACCTCAGCGACGATAGCAGCAATTTCCGCTTCTCCAAGTTGTCTCGGCAGGTAGGTTTGAATGACCGCAAGCTCTGCCTCTTCGATGGCGAACAAATCTTCGCGTCCGCCTTTTTTATACATCTCCATCGCATCCTTGCGTTTTTTTGCCGCGTTATTGAGCACTTTGATGACAGCCGCATCATCGAGCTCCTCACCGCTTTCGATTTGCGCATTTTTAATCTGTGACCGCAATTGACGAATAGTGCTCAGGCGCTGCTTTTCGCCATTTTTCATGGCTTCTTTCATGTCATTGACTAATTTTTCAGATAGTCCCATATCACATTCTTTTCCGCAGTTTGGTATGATTTATCCATTAGATTTTAAATCACGGTAGAAAGCAAAAAGCGCCCGAATCTTCCGGACGCCTTAAGTTTGCGAATAAAAACCAATCAAAGTGTTATCTTCTTGCTTGCTGCGCCATGAGTTTGCGCATCTTGCGTTTCGCCTCTTTCATCTTGCGTTTGCGGCGTTCACTCGGTTTTTCAAAATACTGATGTTTACGAATATCCGAAATTACACCTGCTCTTTCGCAAGTTTTTGAAAATCTCTTAAGAGCGCGGTCAAAAGGTTCGTTATCTCGAACGATAACACCTGGCATAGGCTCTCACCCCTTTCCTGGTTGATGAATTTTAGAATCGTTAATATAGTGATTAATGGGCCCTGCTGCAAGCAGTTTTTTAATAGGTTATCAGGGCGGGCCGATCCAACAGGACGATCTTCTTATCTTTCGGAATTTCAACTTGCTTCTTTGTTGTGTATTGCATTTTTTAAATACCGGCTAACAATACGAATAAAAAAACAACCATGGATAAAGTTCTGATGGCCGAAATAAAAATCGCCCGTGGCAAACCCGCAGAATACGGGCAACTGATTGTAAAACGTCGCTTCAGACTCACGCAGTTACAAACCGATTTGCATAACAAAAATATTCTCGATTTCGGTTGCGGCAACGGTGCACAAACCATCGAATTCGCCGGTGTGAACAGTACTATCACAGCCATCGATATCGACGAAACAGATCTGCAATCTTTTAAAAAAGTCCTATCCGATGAGAGCATTGCAAGCATTAAAGTGGTTAAATATGACGGCAGGGCATTACCCTTTGCCAAGCATTCATTCGATCTCATCCTCAGTTTTGAAGTGCTGGAGCATGTTTTGGATGAAAAACAAACGTTAAGTGAGCTATATCGCGTATTAAAACCCGGTGGTGAGATTATACTTTCGGTGCCAAACAAAGGGTGGATTTTTGAGACACACGGGGCTCATCTGCCAATACTGCCGTGGAATAGAGTCCCTTTTTTTTCGTGGCTGCCGTTTTTTATACACAGGCGGTTTGCCAAAGCGCGTATCTACCGCAGACGAGATATCACCAGGCTGCTGGAAAATAGTCATTTTAAAGTCCTGCAATCAAATTTTATTACCGCACCGATGGACATGATAAAAATCGACTGGCTGCGAAATTTTTTGCGTGCGACAATCTTTCATGATGACAGCACCCACATATCGATGCTTGCCACCGCGATTCTTGTTCATGTAAAAAAACCGCATTTGCATGCACAGAATCATACCATATAACTCGGGAATAAAGACAAAATCACTCATCATTTGTGAAATAAAAATTGTTACCAAACATGTTCAGGAGGGCGACCAGCGTCTTTTTTATTCACGGGATTGCTGAATTCATTAAAACAAAGTAAAATTTTGAAAAGGTGCCGAAAAACGACCGAAACTTATCAGGAAACATCCCTCTCGATCATTCTGTGGTTTTAATTTCAATTGAAACCCTTTCGATATAGACTGCATAATCATTCGCAAGTCGTTTAAAATTAATATAAAATCCGGATTACGCTATGGTTGCAACGCGATTTACCCATGTACTTTGGTGCAGCTTTTTCTGTTTATCTTCACCTGTCTTTGGGCAGAACAACATTCCCGCCACCCTTGAATCTGCCCGGGCATATCTGACACAAAATGATCTGAAGCCGGCCCGGCTGCTGTTTAAAAATGTGCTACAGCAGGACAAAAAAAATGCATCCGCGCTGAGCGGTCTCGGCGAAATCGCTTTCCGGGAAAGGGACTGGAAAAAGGTAAAACGACACTTTAAAAAAGTGTTAAAAATCGATGCCGCCGATGCAGACGCACATTATTTCAGCGGCATTGCCCACCGTGAAACCGGTAAGTTTAAAGGTCCGCTTCTGCGGGAATTCGATTTGTCAAAATCCATTCATCACCTGCGTTTTCTGACGGAAAACCAGCCCAAATTCAAAGATTGTTTCTACCAGTTGGCGCTCACTTTTCGCCAAAAGAAGAGATATACGACCGTCATCGAACTCATCCAGCGACAGATAGAAATCAAACCGGAGCTCGATACGATTCAGGTCGACCTGTTGCGCCACTACCGCAGCTATCTGCGCCACACCGATGCGAAAGAAGCCTCACGCTGGCTGATGAACCAGACTTGGGAGCAGGCAGAATACTTTCTCGGAGAGCTGGCCCGGCGCAGTGGCGACTTGCCGCAGGCGATGGCGATTTTTAAAACCATGCTTAAAAAACACAAAAAATTGAGTATCCAGCCGATTTTGCTGTCGATAGCCAAAGCCCACTTCGCTCACGGCGATTTCCAGCAGGCAGAATCGGCAATCCACCGGGCGATCGAAGAAACCGCTTCACCACTCGACGCTTTATTTCTTTTCAGCGAATTGAAATACATTTTTTCACAGGAAGAGCTCGATTCGTTTGGGCACATTTCCCGGCCGCAAGACTTTCAAAGATTTTTTCAAGTTTTCTGGCGTAAACGCAATCCCACTCCGGCTGCTGCTCTGAATCCACGCTTGATCGAACATCTGCGACGTATTTTGTATGCTGAAAACGCCTACGAATTTGACGGCTTGCGTTCATGGAATAATAATCCTGATAAATTGAAATGGCTGAACTTCCCCCCGGGCTATAACTTGAATAAGGAATTCAATGATAAAGGATTGATTTATATCCGTCACGGAGAGCCGGATGAACGGGTTTTTACGCTTGGTGAATCGGTGCCGATCAATGAATCATGGCGTTATAGCCATGCGAATGGCCGCCACGATAATTTCTTCCATTTTTTCTCTTCTCCGGGTAATAACTGGCGCCTCGGATCGGTGATCGAACAGCGGGAAATTCTCACCGATCTCGCACATTGGGACCCGATTTACTACCGGCTGACGCAGGGTTCACCGCTGGAAAAACTGGCGCTGGAAAGTGAATTGGCAAATCAACTGAACAATTCCATCGAAAATGGATTTACGACCGACCGGCACACCTTCGCCAAATCGGTGAAAGCCCTGGACACACCTTTTACCAGTGCAACCTTTCGCGGCAAAACCGGCAAAACCCGTTTCGATCTTTACGTCGGCGTGCCGACAAAACCGATCGTTTTGGCTTCAAAGGATAGAGTTGCTGATCACCGATTGGAAATCGGATTTGCCGTGCACGACAGCAACTGGCAGCCGATCCACCAGGAATTGCGCACACAGCAAATCATCTCCGGTTCGGCTGAAAACTTGCCGGAACAGCAGGAATTATTGCTGTATTCACATGAAATAGCACCACAAAAAGTTCATGTAGCGTTTCATGTGCGCCCAGAGAATAGCGATTTTCTCGGCGGCGTCAAATTCGAAACGGATATTCCGGCCTATTCGCTAACAGAGCTGGACATGAGTGATGTAATTTTGGCCTACGGTATTCAGCCCGCGACGGTGAACAGCAATTATACCCACTACTCGCTTGACGTCATTCCGAACCCGGCGAATGAATTCCACAGAACGCAGCCGGTCAATATTTATTTTGAAATTTACAATTTGAAACTGGATGACAGGGGAACCTGCAATTATTCGATCGAATACAATTTATCCCTGGTAAAAAAGAAAAATTCTTTCACTCAGAAAATGTTCGGTTTTTTACAGAAAAAACAGAAAGAATCGATCACCTTGCGCAATTCGCAGGAAGGTAATAGCGAGTTTAACGTGGAATATGTCGGGCTGGATATCAGAAATATGGCGCCGGGGGAATACCGTCTGCGGATTCTCGTACACGATAAAAACACCGAGATGGCTGTGATGCGGGATAAAAATCTGACCATCGATTGACGAAACGCAGGCCGGACGCCGGCGTTTCGTCGTAAAAAATCAATAAAATAATTACGGCAATGCGATACCGTATTTTTCGCTGATATCCAGCGGCGGCATCGGGCCGTCGAGGGGATGCAAATCTTTCACATACCAGTCATACCAATCGAGAATGCGGTACAGAACGTCTATCTGTCCGGTTTGTCTGCGGTTGCCGTGGCGCTCGCCGGGATACTGCACTAGGCGCGCTGCGGGATGATCGTTCATTTTCAGACGGCGATAAAATTCCAGGCTTTGCGATGGATGCACTCGTGTATCCGCAGTGCCGCCGTAAATTAACGTCGCAGTTTTGCTTTGGTGGGCATAATAAATAGGGCTGCGTTTCAGGCTCTGTTGCCACATATTTTCCAGCTTGTCGCCGGAATGCACCAGCAATTCTTCGTAAGGGATGTCGGTTGTGCCGCGTTTGCTGATCAAATCGCTGATACCGACGAACATGCAAACAGCTTTGACATACCGAGTGTAATATGTCGCAAACCAGGCCGAGGCAAAACCGCCGTATGAGCCACCGCCCAAACCGACACGTTCTTTATCAGCGATACCCTGCGCCACGAGATAATCGATACCGTCGGCGATATCGTCAAATTCTTTCCCGGCGGCGTCATGAAAACCGGCGGCAGCAAATTTAACCCCATAACCGGTGCTCGCACGATAATTGGGATAAAAAACCGCGTATCCTTTGCCGGCGAGAATCTGTCCCGGACGCGAATAATTCGTCAGCCAGCCATTAGCGATGCGCGATTCCGGGCCGCCGTGGATGAGCAGCACAAGCGGATATCGCCGGCCTTTTTCAAATCCGACCGGATAAATCAGAACGCCTTCAATCTCCCAGCCATCCCTGGCTTTATAACTGATCACTTCCTGTTTTCCCAGGGAAAAATCTTTTAATTGTGGGTTGGTCACAGTAAGCCGCTGCAGCTTTTTGCCCTTTTGCCAAAGAAAAAGTTCACGCGGATAATTGGGCGAATCGGCGGTGAAAGCAAATGTTTTTTTGTTGCCGGAGATGCTCGGCGGGTTAAAAACAGCCTTTGCATCGAGTGAATGCAGGATAATTTTTGCTGCCGCCCCGTTAACCGCCTGTGTCGATAGCGTGGCTTCGGCGCCCTCCTGTGCATAAATGAAAAGCGTTTTGTTATCTTTCCAACTGAGCCAGTTCACATGACCGCGAAAAGCGGAATTTGTCAGTTTTTTTTCGCTGCCGTCGACAAGGGAGACGACAAAGGCCTGACTCACAGCATTGTCATTTTTACTCAACGCGGCGGCATAGGCGAGTTTGCTGCCGTCCGGGCTGATAGCATAGTTGCCGAATTTTCGCGATTCGGTCACACACACTATGCTCGATTTCGTCACCAGGTCCAGCGTATAAATTTGCTGGAAAGCATAACGCTGATCGATAAGATTTTTCTCTGAAGCAGTAAAAGCGATCACCTTGCCGTTGGGTGAGAACTTAAATGACCAGACCGTACGGTCGTTTGTCAGTTGCTCCAACCTGCCGGCCGCAGGATTATAAAGATAAAGATTTCGGTGCCGCAAATTCTCTTCAAAGAAAATAAAATCGTAGCCTTTTTTTCGTAAAATTTGTTCACGTTTTGAAGATGGTTCGGTTGCGAGGAATGCCAGATTATCGCTGCCGGGCTGCCATTGATAACTGCTCACAGAGTAATCAAAATCCGTCAGTGCTTGCGCTTCGCCGCCGTCCAGCGCGATAGAATAGATCTGTGTGTAACGATTGCCGTTACGGCGTGAAAGAAAACTGATGCCGCTGCCGTCCGGTTTCCAGGCAACGCCACGAATAGTGACTTTCCCGGTGATAAACGGACGGGGTTTCTTTGCTTTCACATCGTAAACCCATAATTCGTTATAGGCATATCCCGGTTTTTCCGTCGCCGGCCGGCGTACGGAAATGGTGTATGCGATGAAATTGCCGTCCGGGCTGGTAGTGGCGCCGGATACGCTTTTCAACTTCAAATACTCCTGCGGCGTCAGTCCACTTTGTGCATAAACGGTTTGTGAGACAAAAAGCAAGCTCAGCAACAAAACGATCCATTTAAAAGAACGGTCCATTTGAAATTTTGCTTTGTACTGCATCTTTAAATCATCCTCCGATTTTTTAAAATCAACCATCATTTCTGGGATATATTTTTTATTTAATTCGAATTCAGCGTTTAATACTTAGCGACTTTTTATCCAAAAGTAAAGTATTTTCCAAAGAGACTTCAGGCATCTAACCGGAGCGAAAACCGGCCGTTTGTGGAGTTTAATATGTTGGATAGTTTTCCTAGGGATTCATTGACATGCGTTGTTAATGGGCTAACCGAAAAAAACTGGCTTTTCAAAAATAAGGGAAAAGGAGAATTGATACAAAAACGTGTTGGTGAACTGGCGGCCGAGATCGATGTTTCTGTTGCACAGCGGTGGGGCGATTTTAATGAGGCCTTGAATGTTCACCGGAGCGCTTTCGCCATTGTCTCTTTCCAGGGCAGGTATGGCGTGGCACACAAAGCCTTCGGCTCGGCCTGCACCGGTTTGATGCAATAACCGAGGTGTAGTGAACGCCTTTTCCGCCCTTGCGTCACATCTCATTAAACCCGGAGCCCAACAACCCGGGATGTATCCGTCCGATGAAATGCAGCTTGCATTTTATCTTTCGGCGGGAAGCGGTCAATTTTTCGGCAGGAGTTCGGCAAGCTGTTTGAAAGAATGACCGGAGATGCGCGAGAGCACATCGCACAACCAGGCGAAGGACTCGACGCCGTGGCGTTTGGCGGTGGCCATGAGGGAATAAATCATCGCTGCCCGGCGGGCGCTTTCGTGTGACCCGGCGAAGAGACAGTTTTTTCACCCCGACGCGAGCGGCCGGATCGCACTTTCCACGAGATTGTTGTTGATTTCCACCTGGCCGTTTCAGTATTTGGCCCTGGCGATAGAGCGGTTGAGGGTCGACGAATTTGCTGATGCGACATGTGCCGGCAATCCCGGTGCGTCGACGCTGGCGATACGCATAGGTACAAAGGAAGCAGAAGCAGCCAATTTCTGCTGCTTGCGGTATTTCTTAGCAAAAAGTCCACAACTCCAGATTGTGGTGTTGGCAAAACTGCTTTTGCTTCATGTTGCCGGTTAGCCAGGTTTCGATGATTGGAAACATGACGGCGGTAGTCCGCTTTTCCGGGGTGGATTCTGGCGATGCTGTCGGGAAAGGCATGCGTGTGAGTTCTTTTCGCTATGTGCTCGCGGCACTTTGGTTACGAGAGTTGGTGTGATTCGAGTATTTTTTACTGCGCACGCACAAAATACGAATGGTGTTTGACTTTGCAAAGATGGGCTTTACCGGACGGTTACAGATGATCCAAAAAGTACAGCGGCTCATTCCAGAAAAAACTGGATAACCACAGGTGTCTTGAAACACATAGTGTTATCCCGCAATTTTTAACCTGCTCTATTCATAAATTTTATTGCTTTCCTTCGGAGTGCAGCCCCTTTATGCCATGTGAGTTGCAGCCCATAAAGGGGCTGCACTCCGGCATTAACAAATTATTTATTAAATGAATGCAGATTTAAATATTATAAATTCATGAATAGTGCAGTTAAAAGCTCAAAAAAAAACAGCCTGAAAATGAGCAGAACTGGTCTTCATTTTACTTTCGAATCAGTTAAGCAGCCCAGTTTTTAAACTTCCCGAGACCTTCTGCAATCTGGTCGAGGTCGATGCCGGAATAAGCCAGCCGGATATAGAATGTTTTTTCATCGGGCAACGGGCGACCGAAGTGCAGCCTGGTGCAAAATGAAACTCCGGTTTCGTGCAAAACGGTTTTGCGCAGGCTTTCATAATCATCGATGGCCTTGCGTTGCATCAGGCCTGTCACATTGGGGAACAGATAGAAGGTTGCATTGGGTCTGAAACAGGTAATACCGTCGATAGAATTGAGAATATCTACCGCTGCATCACGGCGATCTTTCAACGTTTGCAGGATTGCTTTTACTTCAGTCTGGTCACCGGTCAGGCCTGCGATCGCACCGTACTGGATGAAATGGTTGGAGCAAGATTCATCATTCACGTTGATTTTCGCAATCACCTCGATAATTTCCTTTGGCCCGACCGAAGCACCAAGCCGCCAGCCGGTCATGGCGAATTTTTTCGAGAAGGTGTACAGGATAACGCAACGTTCCTCGAGACCGGGCATGGAAGCGAAAGATTTACTCTTGCCCTCATAACGCATATCGAAATAGGCTTCGTCGCAAAGTACGTAGAGATCGTGCTGCAATACGAGTTCTGCCAGTCTTCCAAATTCAGCGTCGTTGCATTCTGCGCCCATGGGGTTTTGCAGGTCGTTGAGAATCAACAAGCGGGTTTTCGACGTAATGCTTTTTTCGAGGGCGTCCATATCGAATTCGAAATTATCCTTGCCTTCGCAATAGGTGTATGGCACAGCCACGCCGCCATGAAATTCGATCTGTGATTCGTAGATCGGATAACCCGGATTTGGGTATAAAACCTCATCGCCCGGATTCATCAACGCCATGATGAATTTGCCGATTGTCGGCTTGCCGCCGGGCTGAATGGCAATGTTTTCCATCGTATAGTGTGTGCCGCGGGCGGCATTGATATCTTCTGCCAGGACTTCGCGCAATTGCGGAATGCCGGTATTGGGGCAGTAGCCGGTTTTGCCATCCTGAATCGCCTTCATCGACCCTTCGATCACTGTGCCCGGTGTCGGTAGGTTGATATCACCGAGATGGAAGGGATAAACCTTGTTGCCTGCTTGGGCAAATACCGCTGCCTCGCCGGAAACGGCAAATGCGGTTTCCGTGCCAAGCTGAGCTATTCGATCAGCTATTTTTAACATTAATTTCTCCTCGGTTTAAAACGGTTGTTGTTTAAAGTTCGAGTCATCAAACATCGGATAATATCCTGCTCACATTTTTTCGAGATAATCCACAACAGCCTTAAACTGGCTTTCACCGTCGAGGCTGGCTTCTTTGATTACCATCTCGGCTTTACCGCTGCCGAGGAAATGGCCTTTTTTGAACGGGTAGAGCGTCGCTTCACGGCCACGTTCTGAACTCACCCAACGATACATGGTCGATAAAGTGAAACCGGTAATCCCCATGGCGGTTTTTGCTTTTTCTTCCGGGAATATTTTATTTTGCTCTTCTTTTGGCAGCAGGTCAAAAAGTTCGGCACTGGCAACATAATAGGCGTCGATATCGATTCCATGCTTTTCGAGCAGTGGCATCGTGGATGAGACATATTCATTTGCTGCTTCACTTCCCTGAATCACGACACAGCCTTTACTGTTTCCATTTGCACGGTGCAGCGCATAAACACCTTTTGCGGCCGTTTCCACCGGTGCAAGCCCCGCTGCTTTGCGATCGACCACAGTTTCCGTGGGCCGGGTGACGAAGGGAAAAATCACCGCCGGTCGTTTGGCCAGGGCTGCCGATACCAGCACCCACAACTCCTGTGGATCCCACGGCGTCAGCGTAATTGCGATTCCCCTGGGGAAGTTTTCCTGCAAAAGCTGAAGTGGTTGTGGGTCGGCGTGAGTTGGGCCATCCTCACCGGTTTTGATGCCGGCATGGGCGCAAACCAGAAAAAACGGTTTGTAGGGCTCGCCGGTAACGATCTTTTTGGCCTCGCAGCCGATGCCGTGCAGTCTGCTGGAAATATGCCCCAGGGCAGCGATAAATGCGCCGTAAGATGAACAGACGCCGATATGATTTCCCATCGTCGAAAGGCCGGCCATGATACCGGATTGTGCATCTTCACAGATGCCGCCGATGGATAAAATTCTGCTTTGCGGATTGGTCGCGGCATTGAAAAACCCCCCGGCAAAACCACCGCCGATAACGTTGACGCTGGTGGAGCCAAGCAGGTCTGCCGCCGAGGCGAATATGGCGCCTTTGCTTGCTTTGTTATAATAGTTTAGCGTTTTGCCCAGTTCAGCCCGTAGCGTTGTGCCCGTACCCGGTTTTAAAACCAATTCCTCAGGTATATTTTTCACCCCTGATTTTGCAATCTCATACACAACATCGAGTGCAGGTGCATCGGGACGCGCTGTTCTCTTTTTATTGTCAAGGCGTTGTTTGGCTTCGGTTAATTTTTCTGCCAGCACGGTAACCATTTCCTTTTTTTGTTCCACGGCCTCGCGAATGACCGTGAGCGCTTCCCAGAAACAGGCTTCAACAACCTCACTCGTTTGGCCGCCGTTGCAGCGCATGGCATCACTGCGGCAGGAGGGGTAAGTTCCACCTGTCTCGTCAAGCAGCGGTTTTATCGTCTGGTGAAATCCTTCGCTGCATAAGGGGTGGCCGGCGCCGTGTGATTTATTTCCCTCGATACCGTATTTCCAACCTTTTGTTGTACGGTAGACAATCGCCGTCGGCTGAGAATTTTTAATTTGTAAAACCGCGCGCTGAGCAGCCATAATTTGTTGAAAATCGGTGCCGTCCGGGACCATGATGACGTTCCAGTCGTGCAGATAGAAGAACTCCATCGGGTCCCACTGCACGTACTCTCCGGCCTGGTCTCCTTCGCGCGTCACATGGTCGGAGTCGATGGAGGCCTGATTCCAGTCGAGGTGACAGATGGCGTTCGAGAGCCCGGAGGTGCCCGCGGAGGCGACCACCTCGTAGACGCGGCCCGGCGTGAGGCCGCCTTCGCCCTCGATCAGGTGCACCTTCGGGGCGTTCTCGCCGTAGTAGTCGGCGGCGCCGAACGCGAGGCCCAGCGAACTGCCCATCCCCACGCCCGACGGGCCGGTCGCGAGCCGCACGAACGGAGTCATCGGGGTCGGATGCCCGTCGAGCGCCTTGGCGCCGAACTGCCTGAAGAGCGGGGTGTGGTGCGTCGGGTT
>JAJRYV010000072.1 GCA_024275575.1 bacterium | reverse complement strand
GCCATTACCTATTCCTCCAAGTATACCTATAATACCAAGTATTACAACTAACCACCCGAAACCAGATATGAACTTGCCATATGCGAGGAGCGTCCGAGAACGAAAGCATACTAGTATAGTATCATGCTCTGATATAGTATCATGCTCTGATAAAGTATCCTGTTCTGAGTGAGACTCCAATGTTTTGTCTAGTTTTTTTTGGGGGGCATCTGTTTTAAATGTGTAAGTCTCAATAGAAAACTCTTTTTTGCAGTTAATACATTTATGCAAATCAACTCTATTCTCATTGCCACAGTTAGGGCAAGTTTTTGTCGCTTTTTCTAGAAGGAATGTTCCACAATCTTTACAAATTTCATCTGAATCCTTGAAGCTTTTGCATGTAGGGCAGTAATTATTCATTTTTCATCCTCAGTAAGGTTATTAATATTTCTAACAAACCACTCTACACTTTTCCCGATAACTGTTTAAAATGACCATCCCTACATCGAAAAGCAAGCGTAAACCGACGATTGAGCAGCAAGCGCTGAAGCTTATCTTGATAAATGGGGCGATAGGCAGAACCGGATATCTGCTGCCCTGTCACGCCTCACCTGCCTCGCCGCGTACCGAGGCGCTGCCAAACTCACCTGAGATAAACCATTTTCCTCGTCTGCGCCAGGCCCTGCGCCGTTTTTAATTCATAAAAATACACGCCACTGGCAAAACCGTTGGCATCCCACTGCACTTTGTACGAGCCTGCCGGCTGCTTTTTCGAAATTAATGTCGCCACTTTTTGGCCGCGCAGGTTGTAAATGCTCAAATCGATTTGGCTGCTTGCCGGCAGCCGGTAGCGGATAACGGTCACCGGGTTGAACGGGTTCGGGTAATTCTGGCTCAATTCAAAATGCTCCACAGGGTTCCCAGGCAACGAGCCGATGCCGGTCGCTTCTTTCGTGATGAAAACGGCGAACGTATCGCTCCAAATCCGCACCTGGTTGCTGTAAATCTGTATCTAGATCGGTACGTAAATGCTGTCGGGGCAGGTCAACGAAAACTTGATGTAGTGTTTATTGCTGCCCAGTGATGTTTCCCCGGGGGGAATATTCCCATATTTCGAAATAGCGATAATCGGCAGTGTGGCGCAGGAATCCAGCGGCGTGATCCGGCTGCTGATGTTTTTTGCCGTCGCCGTTGTGCCGGTGTTCTTGAGCGTAAATTTGAATTTCAACCGGTCGCCGTGGTTCGGAATCGTGTCATTGGACGTGATGGCGTAATCAAATAAAACCAGCGGCCCGATGCTGGTAAAACGCGCCATATTCGCGGAGACAAAATACATTCCGGAGTCCAGATCGGTGACCGCAATGTCGACTGAGAAATCAGCTTCTATGGGCACCGGACCGTAAAAATTGCCCCAAATGCCATCACCGGCCGTTCCGTCTCCGTGCGCACCATCGTCGAACAATTGCACGGAATCGGCAAAAGCATTCTCTGCAGCGTGAACCAGCGCCTGCAAACTGACCGAGTGCTCCAGGGGATTTTCCAGCTCGGTCGTGATCAACAAGGAATCCCGGCCCATGTGCACAAACGGCGCCGACACCGATGCGCGCGAAGGCTTTATGCCGTATTTGTTCATGACAAAACGGTCGATTTCGGTGCCGCGCTCGTCGATGGCGCTGAAATACAACACCTCGCCATCGATTTCTATTTTGCAATAATG
>JAJRYV010000071.1 GCA_024275575.1 bacterium | reverse complement strand
CCAGGGTGTGATGCCCGTGCTGATGATTTCCAGCGCTTGCTCCGCATGCAGGTCGAAAACATCACAGATACCGGTGATTTTAATGTTGAGATTCTCACAATTAAGAAAAGACTGCAAGCGCCGGTCGTTGGGAATTTTCCGCCGTTCATCGAGCCACTCGGGGGCGCCGAATCCCAGCGCCCGCAGGTGGCCGTACTTTGAACGGCTTCCGGTACCGATCAATCCCAGGCGAATCGTTTTACTATTACGACTCCGGCTATCATGAACAGCGATGCTTTGAGCCTTTTCCACCAAACCCAATTCCTGGCGAATGGCTTGACTCTTAATTTTCGCGCGCTGTTTTTTTCGATAGAAATCAAAGGAAAGAAAGCCCAAAAGCGGGGTTGTCGCCAGTCCTTTGAGGATATCCCTGCGGCTAAAACCACTGGATTTTTTATTTTTGTCATCAGCCATTTTTGCTCAACCTTTTTTTATTTAAAAAATAATCGATGCCAATCAGATGACTGGTTGGAAAAAGCACCAGAACCAGCACAGCGAAAAATTCAACAGCGTTGCGATCGATAAACAAGTTGTCGGAGAGAAACGGCGGCTGTGCACTGTAATAAAGCAAAAGCAAAAGCGCCCCGCCCCAACAGGCCAGACGGGCAAAAGCGCCACTAATCAATCCGGCGCCGATGAAAATCTGTCCCCAGATATTGAGAAAATCGATTACTGACAGCGCAGTGTCCGAAGCGGCAAAATCATGATACGTGCCGGCGAATAAACCGTTAGCCTGCAGCAGAAATCCCGCAGAAGTCCAGTCGGGATTGAATAATTTTTCCAGCCCGAGAAAGAGAAAGTGGTAACCGATCAAAAGCCGAAAAAATACCAGTACGACCAATTGCGGCGTCGTGAAGTCACCTGAGTTTTCGCGCATTTTTTATGCCTTTTAAATTAATCAGATCTTGAATGTATAGGGAAAATCATTACTCAACGCGCATCCGAGAATGCACTCTTTTTTGTCATTCCATCATGCTGTCAGCGAGAATCCTCAACGGCTTGAGACGGAAAGATGTTGGATTTTGCTCCGCTGTTGCTGAGATGCGCAATTGCTTCGCCGAACTTCGTTTCGTCTAACCTGCATTATTGTGCAATTTTTAAAAAAGGCGTGATAAATAATTGATTTCATTGTAGTTCTTCAAAAGCATAGTTGGAAACTTGATTTTTTATTAAAAAATCATCTCGCTGAGACGCAGAGTTTTGTTTTTAAATATTTTATGCTGTTTTTCTCTGCACCACTGCGTCTCCGCGAGAATAATAAAGACTAAAACGTGACGGAACGACTCTCACCCAGATGGGCTCTACTCAGACACGGTAACCTTAGCCGGGAATTCCGTCGTCGTCCCCAAATCCATGATGCGGATATTGCGCCACCTGACCCGCACGCCATCTTTGGGTTTCTGGTGAACCTGCAAAGCGATAAAACCCGTTGCCGTCATCGAATCCAGCAGATTTGCAGCTGGAACGCCGTTGAGCCAGGTGCGAATCGAAGGCCCCATCACTTCAATATGCAGAAGATTCCACTCGCCATGTTTAAACGCCTTTCGCGCAGCTTCGTTGTTGCGCAAATCATAAAGCCAGCCGCGCCGGGCTTCGTCGTAAATTCCGCCTGTCCACGCCCGCTCCGAAGGATCAATTTCAACCTGATATCCGTGAACGCGGCCGTCGCGATAGGATTCTAAGCTGTTGCTGCGAATCTGAATACCCGAGTTCATTTCCTCATCGACCCAAAATTCCAGTTCGAGAATAAAATTACCGTAGTCTTTTTTTGTGCATAAAAAACTATTCGGTGTGTCTTTCACAGACAGGCCGATAATCATGCCGTTTTCGACTTTGTAGAGCGCTTTTCCACCACGCTGCTGCCAGCCGGTCAAAGTTTGGCCATCGAATAAAACCTCCCACTTACCATTCAAACGGTTGCCGGCAAAGGCGCTGATTACGCTCAAACTTAAAGCAACTGCCAATGCTTTTGAAAACATCAATTTGCTTCCTTCAACTTAATGAATTCGATGATTTGGTTGATGTAATATTTTGTAATAGTTCATCGTCATCCTGTGATTATTTGGCAAATTCCCGCCAGCGTTTGTCGAGAATATCAGCGTTTGCATCCCCGGAAAGAATGAGAATACGGTAGTGAAAAGTCACCGATTCCCCGGGTTGTAATTGCAAATCCATGTGTTCTTTGCCCTTGCTGAAAACACGCTGCCCCAGTGGATTGATGGAAAACAGACCATAACCGCGCGCATGCCAGTAGCTCGGATGGCCGACATTTTTCGGATGATCGAAGATGACGACAGCCACTTTCTCTCCACCGATAGTGCCCGATAGCGAAACCCATTTCGCCCGTTTGCCCCAGACATCCATTCCTTCGACGCCATTGCTGTTGAGGTAGTGTCCGGAAACGCCGGTATTGTCCAGCACCGGTACGGCTGTTTTATCGCCATGGCCGTCGCTTAACATGATGGGTTTATTCGTCGGGTGCTCCAGCTCACGCGCCATTCGAATGGCCATCATGCCTTCTTTGGTATCGTTGAAATGCACTTTTTCGTTCAAAGCCGTCAGAGTTGTGGTGCGGTCGATGGTGCGGCTTTTTTCGTCGGCGCGAAAAATGAAGCGGGTATTTTCCCGCAAAAGTACGGATTGATCCGGCTTGAGCCAGTGGTCTTCGACTTCGAGGATACCTTCGCCTGCACCGCTTTTGCATTCGATGATTTTATTGTTGCGAATGACCCCCATTTCATTGAATCGCGAAGCCGGAATGGCGTTGGAGTTGCCCCAGTAATCGAGCTCATTGACCTCGCCATAATTCAGCCACAGGCCGATGTGGTGCGGATGATCGACCCGTTCGCCCGGCCGCGGTTGCAGCGGGAAACCGCGCGTAATAATATTGCCGCCGGCTGTTGTGATGGGAAACAATACCGTTTTTTTCAGGTCGGCGATAGTATCGGTATAGAGGAAAGAAGTAAAAAGATTATTATCTACCAGCACATCGACGCGTTGTTCGTTTTCGATGGGGACAACACGCACCTGCATATCCTTTTTTTGTCCCGACTGATTATTACATGCCGCGAAAGCGATAATCCCAAAAAGAAAAACCGCAGCCATTTTGCTCAATAGTTTCATCATTTTTAACCTCAGGTATAAACTCGTAATTTTTTCAATCCGGCGCTTTTAGCACCAGAGACAGGGCTTCCGGCCGAATTCGATTGTGACAGCCGGAAGCACAGATTCTGCAAATTATATTTTATCAGGCACGATGTAGGGCTTGCGATAGTCTCGCGTGAGCATGGCGTTGGCTTCTTTATCATCGATAAAAGCTTCTTTTTTGCCATCGATCTTCAGCTCTCTTTTCAGGAGATAACTAACATTGGCGATGAGCGGCAAGGCGCTGGACAGGTGCCCTGTTTCGATATCGCAAGTCTGATCGCTCCTTTTGCCGCTGCGAACTGCGGCGATGAAGTTGTTAAAATGTCCGCCGCCACCAGCACCGGCAAGATTCATCGGGTCGTAGGCTTCTTCATCGCTATCACCGGAAGTCGGGCCAGGTTCGTTTTTGCGGCCAAAAAAGGTTTGCCAGTTGCCGCCGGAATCCACCTGCATCCAGCCTTCCGTGCCGAGAAATATATTACCGATCTTCACCGGTTTCGCTTTCGTGGAGGATGAGATGTTGCCGGTCGATGAAATCCGGATATCCGGAAGCAGTACGCCTTCAGGGTTGGTGAACAGGCCACGGGTGCCGAATTCGAGAATACAGCCATCGGCATATTCAAAAATCGAGGTCTGCGTGTTCGGGGTTTCCTGCGAACTGTCATAGGCAAAATAGCCACCGAAAGACCGCACGCTTACAGGGTATTCATCTTTTCCCAGGCCCCATCTGGCAATATCAAACTGGTGCGGCCCCTGGTTGCCGGTATCGCCGTTGCCGTAATCCCAGTGCCAATGCCAGTTGTAATGAAATCTATTGCGATTGAAGGCCCGTTTTGGCGCCGGTCCCAGCCACATATCGTAATGTACTTTTTTCAAATATGCTTTAGTGTAAGGCGTAAGATAATGACCGGATTCGAGATTCATGCGAAACTTTTCACCTGGCAGCAAGGGACCGTCGGGATATTTGCCAATATCGGCGCGCGGTTTGAAACACAATCCGCGCGCCATATAAATTTTGCCCAGCTTGCCGTCGCGAATAAACTTGATCGCTTTGTTGGTGCTGATGCGCGAACGGTTCTGAAAACCGACCTGTATGAACACGTCGTATTTGCGCGAGGCCTCGACCATTTTCCGTCCCTCGGAAACATTATGGGATGAGGGTTTTTCGACGTAAACATGTTTACCCGCTTGCGCCGCCCAAATCGTCGCCAGCGCATGCCAGTGGTTTGGCGTTGCGATGCCGACAGCGTCGATATCTTTATCATCAAAAGCCTTGCGCATATCCCATTCGGTTTTCGGCTTGTAACCAGCGATCTTTTCAATCTGCTGCACCCGCTGGCCAAAGAGGTTTTCATCGATATCAACGATGGTTTTGATGCGCACGTTTTTCATGCCAGCGAAGTTTCCGATCAGGCTGCCGCCGCGTCCCCGAATACCGATGACAGCGAGATTGATTCGTTCATTAGACCCGATAATTCTGCCATAGGCTGCGGCGTTCGTGGAAAGAATGGCGCTGCCCGCAATCATACCTGCCGATCCACGTTTGATAAATTCACGGCGTGTTATTTTTTTTGACATGCTTCCTCCATCGTTTGTCTGTTCTTTGAAAATTAAACTGTTAACGTTTCAAAATTACCGGTCGGGATCGAACCGGATAGACTATCATTGTGCGTCATTCGGATATTTAAATGCCCACGGTGTGCGGATTTCGTCCAGCGTGCGCATGATTTGCAGCGATTCATCGAGCGGCATGCGCGGGCTTTCCAGCAGGCCGGCACGCAAACAGCGGTGCACTTCGTGCACTTGATAATTTAGGCCTTTGCCGTTGATCTCCTGCTCAAAAACGACCTCTTTTTCACCGCTCACCCGCAGTAGCGCGCGTGTCGGTACGGCGAATAAATTCGGTATTTTGATATGCCCTTTGGTGCCGTAAATATACGCTTCATTCACAGCCTCGGTACGAAGGGCAAAAGTCAGCACAGCCAGGGCGCCGTTTTCATATTCCAGCAAAGTGGCGCCCTGCTCATCAGAACCAAATGAACCGACATGGCCGTATCCAACGGCGCGGCGGGGCTGCCTGCGATAGACCATCGAAGCAAATCCGACGACGTAAATTCCCACATCCAACAGACTGCCGCCGCCAAGTTGCGGGTTGAGATGACGCTGCTGCGGTCGGAAATGGCCACGAGCACAGCGGTTTGCCTGCACGATTCGTATATCGCCGATCAAACCCCGGTCGATCCACTGCAGCACTTTATGGCTTACCGGGAAATGACGCGTTACCAGCGCTTCCATGAGAAAAACCTGCTTTTTCCCGGCGACGGCAATCATGCGTTCAGCTTCTTTCGCCGTGATGCAAAAAGCCTTTTCGCAAAGCACGTGTTTGCCGGCTTGCATGCACATAATGCTGTTTTCAGCGTGCATGGAATGGGGCGTCGCGATATAAACAACGTCGACATCCGGATCGTTTGCCAGCGCTGAATAGGTGGCGTGGCGTTTGGGGATATTGTGTTTGTCGGCAAATTTATCTGCCGTCGCCTGATCCCGCGAAGCCACTGCAACGACTTCAGCATCCGGCACATATTGCAAATCATCGACAAAACTGTGAGCGATGGAACCAGTGCTTAAAATTCCCCAGCGTATTTTTTCTCTTATCATCCGGCTCTCACTGATTGAATTGAGTCAATTATTGCAGAATTCTGATTTTTAAATTGCGATACCAGACAGCATCACTGTGATCCTGTAGCACGATATGTCCTTTTTTCTTCTCTTTAAACCCGACGATATCGTGGTATTTGCTTTTTTGAAACAAGGTTTCGAATTCCGGGCTGTCGAAATCATATTCCAGCACCTTAATGCCGTTGAGCCAGTGCTCGCTGCGCTTTCCTTCAATGCGAATTTTCGCGTGGTTGAATTCACCCACCGGTTTTAAAGTTTTATTGACGGCCGGCAGAATATCGTATAATGCAGCGGCGCGGTGAGTCGGATTTGTATTGTCGGCATGTTTTTCATCGTCGAGCACCTGATATTCCCAACCCAGAGCTGCATAATCCGGTTTTCGGGAAGTTGAGAGTTCTTCGGACACATTGTATTTCACACCGCTATTGCCGCCCGGTGAAATTTTCCAATCGAAAGCAAATTCATAATTTTCAAAACTTGCGTCGGTGATGAGATCACAACCGTGCTTGGGCTGGCCGTCCGGCATTTTCGGGCCCTCGGCACGTGAGAGTTTTTTAATTGCATCCCCTTCAATAGTCCAGAGCTTGGCCGGGAATTCTTCCTGTCCCAGGCCATGCCAGCCGGTGAAAGATTTGCCGTCGAAAAGTAGAATCCAGCCTGCAGCTTTTTCCTTTGCCGTCAGCGTATTGTTGGTCGGGGGTGTTTTGGGGGAGCAGGCGATTATAAATCCGGCAAGAAAGACGCCGGAGACAAAAAGACCGGTAACGGTTTTAAACGAATGGTGATTCATTTCTCCAACCTCGGTTAAATGTGCTGAGTTTACTCGAAAATTTCTTCGTTATCACTTGAACAATTCCCGCCAGTTACGCGGCCAGCCGAGGCTGAAGATCATTGCCAGCGGCACAGCCCAATTGGCTGTCCGTTCGACAAAATCCCAAACCGGCAGGCCCACCACCGGCCGCATTATCGCAGTGGCCAGCGCCCAGATGAAAGCATAAATAAACACGAAACGCATCGGCCGGACAATCGCCAGCGAGGCGATGATCAAATCGATCACCCCGATGAGCGGCATCAGTTTCATCGCTATTTCCGTGGAAAATCCCACCGTAGTAAGAAAGACGATCCAGCCGGGTTTAACGGAAAGAGCGAAAACGCCATGACCTAAAAATGTACCGAAAACACCGATGCGTAAAATCCATTGAATCTGCAATTTATTTCCTCCGAAATGAATAGTAATAGAGCCGCGCAGGGATTTGATTTTCTTCTTCGCTCACCGTGTAATAGCCGTGGCCATCGGCAGCCCAGCAAACCGCCTCGCCCAGCGGTTCCCGGATATAAGGCAAACGAAGCGGCGTACGCTGAAAAACGACTTTAAGTGGCTCGTTTCCCTCATTTTCCCAATAATAAAGTTCTCCCTCCGTTTTCAACAAAATCCCTTTGCCGTCAGGAGAAAAATCACCAGCATTAATCCAGTTCATGGGCAGTTCGCAGATAAATTCCAGCAACGATACAGAATGAAATCCGTTGCGTGAAAACGGCTGCGGCCATGCAGCACGATAAACATGCACATTTTCTTCCCGCTTGGAAACGATATAAATATCCTGCGTCGTCGGGTCTACGAGCAAGGTTTCTGCATCGCGATTGCCGTCGGGATACTGAAAGGCAAAGGTTTCGACACCGGTGATGGTGGTGACTCCCGCAGACGCTGCTGGATCGATCGCCGGTTCTGCAATGCGATAGATATATTTCGTGTACTTGCGGCTGCTGTTGTCGCCGATATCGCCGACGTAGATATAGGAAACGCCGGGTTCCGGCCCTGGTCCGACCGCGATATCTTCCCAGTCGCGGTTGGTTGCGCCGGCAAGAATAAAAATACCGCGATGCCTGCCGCTGCCATCCATCGCAAAGATGCGATTGCGACCGCCGGAATCATTAAATGTCCACAAAATACCGGGGGTTTTGCGGCCGGCTGCGATACCGGAGGCTTCGATGATGGCATCAAATTCCACAAGCCCGCAATCTTTACGCACTACTTTGGAGGTATTTTGCGCAAAAGCAGTCGTGATAAAAGAAAAAATTTGTATTGTTAAAACCACAAGCCAGGCTGCGCTTTTCTGCAAATTCATATCTTCTGTTTTTGCTCCTTTAAAAATGTTAGCCACAAATCAGGGTGATCGGTTTGAACGATATCGGCATTGCCCACGATAAAGGGGGAATATGCAGATGTCACATTGACGTTGCGGGCTTTTTTATCGATAGCACCGAGGGAATTCACCCATAAATTGGCCCCGGATTTTTTAATCAGCGAATCGACCCGCACATTGAAAATATCAGCATTGATTTGAATGACCGGCGAATGGAAACGTCTGATGATCTGCTCCACATCGGCAAGCGTTTCAGCACGGGGCAAAACGATCAGTTGCGGGTCGAGTTTTTTGATACTGTCGAGAACAGCGAAATCATGGTTAAAAAACATCACCTGACGCTGCGTACCGGTTTTCTGAACCAGTGCAACCAGATCAGCTAAAACGGCTGACTTGACATCGAGATCGAACATCAGGTCATCTTTTCCCAGAAATAGTGCCTGTTCCAGCGTGGGTACAAAATGGACGAGAGTATCACCCGGGGCGGATTTTAGATGTAAAGTTTTGATCTCTGCCCAGGTGAAGGAATCAACGCGACCAGACCCGCCGGTCATGCGATCGACGGTTTTATCGTGCATCAGGATGAGCTTGCCATCAGCGCTCTGCCGCACATCGATTTCGATGATTGCGACACCGAGATCGATGGCATGTTGAATGGCTGCGAGGCTGTTTTCAGGAAATTTAAGATGCACTGCGCGGTGAGCGGCAATTAAAACTTCCGGGGAATGCGGGTTATGGAAGGTTGCCAATACAGCTTCGATTGGTGATGAAGATTTCCTCCCGCACCCCACGAAAGCGCTGCTGATGAAAATCAAAATGAACAGACAGCAATACATTATATTATTCTGTCGATTATTGATACAACACCTCCCGTCCCTTGCCCTGCTGAATTAACGGGATATAATTTTCCAACGCTGTTTGCACCTGCACATCCGTCAGGTCAATGGTTTTTTTCTGCTCATCCGCCATGTACGCCGCCATCACGAGTTTTGTAATTTCATAGCCATACCGCCATGGCAAAAACCCATTCTGCCCGGCGAGAAAAGCCGCAGCAGCCTCTTTCAATTCGTCGGTGTAACCATAGAGATCTGCTTCGTTATGTTGCACCGACAGCAGGCCGCGCGAGGCTGTCGATTTTTCCAGCGCACTTTCGGAATCGGCCACAGCATCGGCTGCAGCATCACCGACAAAAACCTGCAACGATGAGTTTAAGGTATTGATTTCAAAGGCATAACCGGGTCCCATCCCGTCCATAAAAAGCCGCAATCCCTGTTTTTCAAACATCCATGAATTGGTGAATTGCGCTTTGGCAAGCCGGCCATTAACGGGGTTTTTGTAAGTGATGATGCCGGTGGTAAAATCTTCAGCCGGTATCTTTCCGTAATCGATTCCAAATTTGTCTAATAATTGTTTCCGCCATTTCGGCGCACCCCATTTGAGCAGCGCACAGTCACAGGAAACAGAGACTGGCTGTAAAAAATCGAGCGGTTGATCATGCGGCGTCAGAGCATACCAGCCGACAGCGATGCTGTGGCAACCCATATCGCTGAGCACACCGCCACCCTGTTGGGTGGGGTCCCAAAACCACGGCTCATGCGGCCCGCCGTGTTCTTCCGAGCAGCGTGTCAGCAGCAGTGGCCCCATTTGTTCTTGTTGCGGCCGCAGTTGCTGCATTTGTGCGCGGATCAGTTTCATGAAAAGCTGATTTTCAAAATAGGCTGTCGGCAAGCCGATCTCATCGATCAGCGAAAGCAATTTGCGTGCTTCGATCAAATTACGCGCTAGTGGTTTTTCGCAAATTAAACCTTTGAGGTGGGCGCCCTTTTTTACCGTATCGACGATTTCTTCGACAATGGAGACACGGGTAAAATTGGGTGAAAAAATCGCCACCGCATCGACATGCTGCGTGAGTTCGGCAACCGATTGACAGACCCGGCAATCCCCGACTTCGAGTTCTTTACACAATTTAGCGAATTGTTCTGCTGATGCCGCAGTGCGCGAATAAACACCGGTAATTTTTACATTACGAATTTGCGACACTGCCTGTGCCTGAAACCGGGCGATGAATCCGGCGCCGATAATTCCCAATTTGAGTATTTTCATCAATCCTTCCGCAAATGTATTATTGATTAGATCCTTGGCCCCGTAATCTTTTGCCTGATCAAAAAAGAACCAAACCGCGAATTGCACCAATTTCACAAATTAATGGCGCAATTCAAATGAATCCAGAATGCCGCCGTGACTGCCGTCGCCGTTCATTTTTATGGCGCGAAATTTTAGTATCTTACCATCGATTTCAACGGCGCAGTAATGATACTGATAATATTCGCCTTCATCGGTTTCGTTGCTGTTGGGCCGCGCCTGATGGTCGGGCAAGTCGATTTGCGGCCACTCGTAATATTTATGATTGTCGAGTGATGACCCGCCGCCGCCGGTAATGATGTAGGCAGCGTTATTGCCTAAGCCGGTTGCTGGATTATAGGGCGGATGCGGCAATCCACGCTCATAATCGTGGGTGTGGCCACTGAAGACGATGCTCACATTATTGGCTTCGATGATCGGCACGATTTCTTTGCGCAAATGTTCTTCGCCATCGTAATAGCCGCCGGACCAGACTTCCGAATATGGCGGGTGGTGGAAGAAGACAAAAATCCATTCATACTTGTCTTTGGCTTTTTCAAGATCATTTTTGAACCACTGGAATTGCTGGCTGCCCGGCGGAATACGGTCGCCGAGCGGCCCCTCCGTTTTATTGGGATCGATAAAAACGAAGTGGGCATTGCCGTAATCAAAGGAAAACCAGTATTTTGTGCTGCCTGTGGTTGTCGTTGGGTGCTCAACGCGTAAATCGAACGGCGGCACTTCTCGGATATCCCAGTAACCGCCGTATTCGTGATTGCCGATAGAAATGTATGAGGGGACCTGACCGCCGAACCAGCGCATCGGATAAAAATATTCGTCGACCCATTCCGACAGACGATGGCCGGAGGTTACCACATCACCGACGTTGGCGACGAAATCGGCATTTTCCCGCGCCATGAGTTTGACGACATTTTCCGTGACTTTTGGATAACTGCGATTGTCTCCCCAGACAAGAAATTTAAATGGCGCATTCTTCTGTTTTTTCGTGTGAAATTTCTGCAGCGGGCTCGCCATTTGTCCAGAGATCACCTGGTAGTAATAATCGGTATCCGGCTGCAATGCCAGCAAGGTGATTTTATGCACCGTCGCCGGAGAATATTGGCCGGAAACCTTTTTTTGCAGTTTTTCATCAAACCCGAACTCGATAGCACCCTGAGCAGGCAGCACCGTTTCCCACATGATGGTCACGCCGTCTTTGCGCATATTCTGCAAATAAGGCGGCACCATAAAAACAGGTTGTTTGGCCATTTTATCGTTTAGTGAATTGACGAGCTGCTCGATCTGAAAAGTTTGCCGTCAAGTTCGGAATCTGCGGCAAATATTGCATTCAGCCCGTTTGTCGCCATTTGCAACCACTGCGGTTCAGGCTGCGGATGGCGTAAAAAATAGCGGTCGATACGATCGATTTCACCGGCGAGTTCTTTATATTTATGCCGCAAACTGAATTCTTCTTCAGTGAGCAAGCGCACGTAACGCAAATCACCGGTCCCGTGCACATTGACGACTTTCACAGCGAGCTGAATGGTTGGATTGGCTGCGCTGTATTTGGGCAATAAAAAACTGGCATCATCTTCCACCGCTCCCATTTTCTCTCCGTCGATCCAGAGCTCACCTTTGTCATTGATGCTGGTGAATAATCGAATTCGCTTCCCGGCGACCGAAAAAGCGCCGATTTTGTCGGGCAATGTAAATTGCGTTCTGTACCATGCGTGCTGAAATTCTCCCGGCCATGATTTGCCGGTCATCGTTTCAGGCCAGTGTGAATCCGGGTAATCTTTTTGTGCCGCACTGTCTGGAGCCGCCATTTTATAGCGAAATTTTTTAATTTCAATGCCGGCGCCGGGCTGTAGATTACGTATTTTAGCCGCAGTTGTGATGAAATCTCCATAACCCGCCGGCATGGCGTGCAACTCAGCCTGAAAAAACCGTGAATCGTATCCCCGTTTCCCCATGCGCAAAGCCAAAGTGAATTTTTCACCGCCTTTTGCCGGCGCCAAAAGCACATGCCGCCCGTGCAGCCGCCCGGCATTAAACAACTTTTTCCCATCCATAAAAACTGTGCCGGCGCCATCGGTGCGCATGATCAATATCACATCTTTTCCAGCGAAATGCCGTGGCACTTCAACCTGGCGGCGGAACCACTTGACGGTTTGCTCTCCCTGCCAGGCATTGTTTAAAGTCTCTTCCTGCCAGCCGGAATTTGTCAAACTAAAAATGCTTTCAACTGTTTTTTGCCCGTAAGAAATTTGCCAGCGCAGCATTTCAAAAACAGGATGCGGGTCAAACGGTTGGGTGATGATGTTTTGCTTTTCTTCTTGCGCAAAAATTGCGGCAAAAGAAAGATTGAATACCAGAGCGATTGAAAATAATCTGCTTGAAAAATACTGTAATTTCAACATGTGCTAAAATACTCCTGAAAATGAATAATAAATAATCTCAATTCTGCCGCCCGCTCATAATCCGCGCACGGCTAAAAATCTTGCCCATATCAAATTTGACGAATTGCCGGTTATAAGCCTCGAGTTGGCCTGTTTCATCATCAGCGCGGGCGTTGGCTACCCAGATTTTCATCGCCGTAAGATCATAAATAACTGTCTGCAAATCACCCGTTCCAACGGAAGTCACAATATCAGTGATGGTAATTTCAGCATTTATTTTGCCGTAATGTTGCACCAGTTTATCATGCAACGGGCCGTCATATTTGGGCACATCCCAGCTCATGCCCCAATAAACGATGTCCTCAATTCTTTGGTGCGTCGGGGTCAGTGGTTCGAGATTTTCCGGCGTAAATACGTTGCAGACGTTTCGGGAAGTTTGTAATCCACGCAACTCTCCCAATTTACCATCGCCGATGCCGTACATCAGTGAAGTTGTGCGCGGTGCTTTTTCGATCCGGCTAATTGCTTGATCGAGGGTGGTGTCGAATTGCAAAATATCGCGCAATAAAAACATGAACGGGATGCCGGCAAAAGTATCTGTTTCCTTGTGATAGTCATCGCCGATTTCACTGATAGCAATGCGCTGTTCGCTAATGCCGGAGATGCAGCCGACCATGCCGGCCCAGGTGATATTGGCAAAAACATGACCTTCATTGGGCACATAAACTACGATGAGCGGGTATTTTTGAATATTTGCACCGGTTTCATAATCCAGGCTACGCAACTGGTACAAATGACCGTCTGCTGCGGTTGCCTTGCCCCAGGCACCAAAAAGACTGCACTGCCACTCCCCTGCTTCGCCGAGGATATTCACACGGATCAAATCCTGTAAAGGCAAACCGCAACCATCCGCTAGTCCTTGCAATTCTTCGATGAAATGCTGCGGCACGAAAGGTTTTGTCCCGGCAAAAACCTGATCCAGTAATTCAACCGATTTTCCGGCTTTTTCAACCATATTCTGAACCAGGCTATTGATATGCTGCTGAATCTCCTTTTGCAATAATTCACCGTGTGCCCGCCCCATTTCGTATGGCGTTCCCCAGAGCGTTAAAAGATATATTTTATCCTCGTTCTGTCCGGCAATTTCCAGCCTGCCGTGGGTAATCTCATTAATTTTTACGATTTTTGCAGTAACGACTTTCTCTGCAGCCTCACTTTTTTTGTCCTGCTCACTGCACGCAGTGAAGAGTAAAATAAAAATGAATATCCGCATAAATTTTTGGGAAAACCGGTTTTTATTTTTCATTTCATTTCCCTTCTGTTCGGATTAAATACCTCCGGAGTTATAATTTAGCTTTTCCGGCGCGTGATTTTAGCCAGAGATAAAAAGTCAAAAAAGCGCTCAGGGCGGCCACAGCCACCATCACGGTAAATATGGGAACCAAATCATGATTATTTTTTTCATATAACCAGCCGATGATTTCTTCCTGAAAAATCGGGCCGATGGAGCCGGTTCCGTTGATCAAACCCGCCGCCACCAGCGCGCCGCGTTTCGACCCAACATCGATAGCGCCGACACCGGAAATGAGTGAATCCGGGCCATAGAGCATAAAACCGGCACAGCCCATTGAAATAGTGAAATAGAACAGGCTGGTTGCACCGCGAAAATACATCAGAAAAAAGGACAAAGCCATGAAAGTCAACATGAGAAAAGTAATCATCGAACGTCGCCCTTTAAAAAGACGGTCGGAGATGAATCCTGCGAAAATGACACCGGCGAATCCGGCAAGATCGAACACCGTAGAAAGATAGCCGGCGTCATCTCCAGCGAGTTGGAAATTTTTGTTCAAAAAAAACGGTGCCCAGCTCCACAGTGCATAACGCAGGAATTTAATGCAAAAATATATCAACCCCATGATCACAATCGTTTTAACGACGTCCGATGTCCAGCCAAGGGCGCCGTTTTCTTCACCGCTTGTTTCGTTATCATCATCCTCTGCAACCATCTTGTGTCCCACATCATCCGGCCGGTTCGGATGAATAAAAAGGACGACAAACCACACCGCCAGGAGAACCAGCGAAGCCCCGAAAAACGACCAGCGCCAACCCATCTGTCCCAGCAAATAGGCGGCAAATGAAGTCGCCGCAACAGAGCCGACCTGATAGCAGGTCGACCACAGCCCCAAAATACTGCCGCGCTGTTCCCGTTTAAACCAGTAAGCAAGGCTGCCAATACAACCCGGCCAGCCTGTGCCCTGCGCCAGTCCATTCAATGCGAGGAAAAGAGCGATGGTCCAGAACCCGTTGGCGCTACTGAAAATCACATTGCATAGAATCGAGATGCCCATGCCCACGAGCAGCAAGCGTTTCGGCCCCAGTTTACGCCCGAAAAAAGCGCTGGAATATTGCCCGACCATATAAAAAACGAGATAGGCCGTTCCCAGGTGAGCGAGGTCGATCGCGTTGAATCCGAGGGATTCCGAGAGCGCACTTTTGACGACATAAAACGCCTTGCGGCAAAAATAGTAGCCGGCATAGGAAAGCCAGGTTGCTGTTAGAATTTTAATCTGCCATGTTCGGAAAGATTGTGTCAACTTGTTTTGCAAAAGCATCTCCCGCCAGTTAGAATGATGCAGGTCTGTTTGCCACCCGCGTTATCGAGTTGGATGATCACTTATCGTTCTCCAATAATCTGATTCTTAAGCCAGTTGATAAATTCACACTGCCTGATTTTATCCTCAATCAAATCCTCATCGATGGCATATTTCCAGCGCAGATCCAATCTTCCGGGGTTGCTAAAAATAGCCTCGAGCTGCGCGACATATAGCAGCAAATCTTCACGATTTTCGAAAAGCCCCAGTTTCAGCAGTTTCTCTTCACGGGCGAGCGCCAGCCGCGCCATTTCACACAAATCATATTCCGGGTGGTATTGTGGCGCCCAGAACTCGCCGTTTTTATATTTGACAACAACCGATTGAATTTCTGTAAAAGCATTGCCTGCGAGGTTGACCGCCCCCGACGGCAGTTTTGTAATCTCATCATCATGGCTGGTGAAGGCATCGAAAACTGCAGATTTGCCTGCGTACATTGGATGCCGCTCTCCAGCCGGTGTAAGATGGATTTTACGGGCAACACCCATTTCCCGGCCACGCGGATGCGACTTGACTTCTCCTCCCGCCGCATAAACAGCGATTTGTGCTGCCCAACAACTGCCGAACTGTGGCATGCCTGTTTCATAAGCCAACCGAACGAGATCGAGAATGCGTTGGACATGGGTATCACTTTTGTCGTAAACTGTCAGGTTACAGCCCGGCCACAAAATGCCGCAATAATTTTGCAACCCGGTTGTGTTCTGCAAGCGGCCACGAGTATCATGAGAATAGGTGATGTCATAAGTGGCTCCGGGCAAATTCTTCCGCAGCATTTTTGCATACAATTCTCCGGCGAGGGTCATGCCGACTTTTTCAAACTGCGCACGACTGACTCTCGAATAACTGTCAATTATTAAAAAGTGATATTTGCGCTTCATGTGAAATCCGTGATATTTTATTATTTTAACCTAACCTGGATAAACCGGAGCCTGAAAAAGAAAATTAAAAACGCACGCAAAGTCGTCGAGGCCAGAGAATACGCCACGGTTTTTTAAATTTTTTCTTTGCGATTCCTTTGTGGCTTAGCGTCTTCGCGTGAAATTTTTTTTGAGGATTTAGACCAATATTTCCTGCCAAAAAATAGCAGAAAATAATTTGTCAGTTACATAGCAATTCAGGCGTCGACAAGCGCTGCCACCGGCAGAGTACGGACGCTGAGCCTGCCGAAGCGAAACGCAACTTCCCACAACCGGTCATCGACAGGCGCCGCCACCGCATGTTGCCTGAGTTTTTCGGAGACATCATCACTCAATTTACGTTTAATTCATCAAGAATTTTTTCAAGCAGGGAATAATCATCGAATACAGCGTCAGCTTTGGTGTTTTCACTGCCGCGATCGAGTGCTGCAGTACAGAGAACCGCGCGCATGCCCATTTTTTTCGCACCGAGAATATCGTTGTGCTCGCGGTCACCGATATGCACGATTTCCTCGAGTTGCAGTCCCAGTTTTTCTGCTGCGCTATGGAAAACCTGCGGATGCGGCTTCGAACGGCCGATCTCATCAGAAAAAACGAAAGCATCAAAATATGACAGCAAGTTTTCCGAGGCCAGCAGGCGGCGCAGTGCCCATCCGGGGCTGAAAATCGTATCTGAAATCACACACAGCTTGTATTTTTTTTTGAGAATCTCGATTGCCTGATGCACCCCGGGCACAAAATCGGGTTTAAATTCCAGCTCCATTTCCTCATGCAAACGCACCAGCTCTGCCATCGCCGATTCATTCAAATCGATTTTTAATGCCTGTAAAACGAGATTGAGACGCTCACCCACCGGCCAGGTGACAAACAATTCATGCCAGGTTTTTTTGAAAGCCGCATCGACAGCATCATAAGCAAGTGTCACGATATCGAGCGATATACCTTTTTGTTCGTTTACAAATTGATGCACCAGCCGTCGCCGTTCGGCAGCTTTTGGTAGATGACCGGCTGCTTTGCGTTTTACTTCATCGGAATCGTCGATAAAGACCGTGTCCCACAGGTCGAAAGTAATGCCTTTGATCATGAAATTTATCCTGTCTGGTTTTTTTTTAAGTTATACCTGAGTAAATATTCGGGCTTCGACAAGCTCTGCCTCCGGAGGCTGCCTGAGGAGAACAACTCAGGTCATAATAACTTTTGTATGATCCTCGTCACATCACCCGGCTGTACTTTCCGCGGATTAAGCGGACAGCAGGGATCGTTCAAAGCATATTCCTCGATTGCCGGAATATCTTTTTCCCGCACACCCAGGTGTTTTAAATTCAGCGGCAAACCAACGGAGAGCAGCCAATCCGCCATGGCGGCGATGACCGCATTGGCCTCATTTTTAGTATTGAGTATACTGCCAAGTGATGCCAGTCTGTCACGAATAACGGGTTCCTGTGCATTAAACCGCATCACTTCAATCAGCACGGCCGCATTGGCAAGACCGTGATGTAAATCGTAAATCACCCCCAACGCATGAGCGATGGAATGATTGATCCCCAACCCTTTTTGAAACGCTGTCGCCCCCATGGCCGAGGCGAGCAACATTTCGCCGCGGGCCACAATATCATCACCGTTTTTGACTGCGGTGGATAAATTCCTGAATATACGCGCAATCCCTTCTTTCGCCAGCGCATCGGCGAAGGGATGGAATTGCGGAATCAGCCAGGCTTCGAGATTGTGCACAAAAGCATCGACGCCGGTGGCAGCTGTTAAATGCGGCGGCAACGAGCGTGTTACCAGCGGATCGAGCACAGCGATTGTCGGCATGAGATAGGGTGAAAAAATGATGGTTTTTACATTCGTTTTGCCGATGGTGATCACAGCGCTGCGCCCGACTTCGCTGCCCGTTCCCGCAGTTGTGGGGATGGCATAAAACGGTGGCATGTTATTTTTGATCAAGCGATCGCCACCTTTGCTGTCGTCATATTTTTCCAGTGGGCCGGAATGCGTCGTCAGGCATTTAATCGCCTTGCCCACATCGATGGGTGAACCTCCGCCAAGACTGACGATAAATTGCAATTGCGATTTTTTATAAATGTCAACACCAGCGTAAACATTGTCATCCGTGGGGTTCGATTGTACTTCACTGAAGGTGACCAGCTCGATATCCTTTTTCGCAAAACTCTTCATCAGCGCGCCGGCGGCCCCTGTTTTTTTGAGGGCTTCGTCCGTCACCAACAACCCTTTGTTCAAGCCGGTTTGAACGACAAAATCAGGCAAATCATCCCTGGCGCCGGGGCCATATTCAATATGCGTCGGGAAGGCGTAAGTATGTCTTTTGTCCGGCATCTGTCAGCTCCATTTTTTCTTTATATTTTAACCCGCAAATGATAAGATTTCGGGCGTGTAAGCTGCTCGAACCCGACGCGCGAAAGAGTGCAACCGCGACCGGAATCTTTAACACCGGTCCACGCCAGTTGCGGGTCGAGATAATCACAGCGATTCATGAACCACGTTCCCGTATCGACCTGATCGCCAATCGCGGCTGCTTTTTTGTCATCAACAGTCCAGATTGAAGCGGTGAGGCCGTAGGGGCTATCATTCATCAATCGAACGGCTTCAGCGTCATTTTTAACAGACATGATGCCCACGGCCGGGCCGAAAGATTCTTCGCGCATCAACGACATGCTATGGTCGACATCGATTAAAACCTGGGGAGCAAAATAATTAACGCTTAAACCGGATTCGGGGAAATGCGCTCCATCGATCAATGTCTGTGCCCCGGCCTGCACGGCTTCCTGAACTTGTTGCGCCAGGAATAGCGCTCCACTGCTTTTGGCCATCGGTCCCAGGGTTGTTTCTTTTTTCAGGGGATTTCCCAGCCTGTATTTTTTAGTTAAAGCGGTGAACGCCTCAACAAATTCACTAAACAAATTTTCATGCACATAAATCCGTTCGATGCCGCAACAGGATTGGCCGCTGTTAAAAAAGGCGCCATCGGCGAGATTTTCCACGCTGAAATCAAAGGGCGCGTTTTCACAAACATAGGCCGGGTCCTTGCCGCCGAGCTCCAGCCCGACACCGATGAAACGTTCACTCGCTATTTTTTGAATTTCATAACCGCCTTTAACCGACCCGGTAAAAGCGACGAATTGCACCCGGCTATCGCGGATGACTTGCGCGGTATCGGCATGGCCGAGATGCAAATATTGAAACAGCCCGCACGGCAATCCCGCCGCATCAAAGGCCTCGGCAAAACGTTCGGCCACCAGCGGCGTTTGCGTCGAATGCCGCAAAATCACCGCATTGCCTGCGAGCAAAGCCGGAACGATACTGTTGACGGCGATGAGCCAGGGGTAATTCCACGCTGGCACAACGAAGACCAGGCCCAGCGGTTCCCGTTTAATATAGCGGGTAAAATTCTGTTTTTCAGTAAGCTCGATTGGCGCCAGTGCTTCTTCCGCCAATGCTGTCATGCCAAGCGTTCGTTCAATGGCGCCGCTCACCTCCGATGGTGCATAAACGATCGGCCGGCCCATCTGCCAGCTCAATTCCTCGCTGATCGCTCCGGATTTGGACTCCAGTGCGGCGGCAAATTTCCTGATGATTTCAATCCGCTCCCGCACCGGCGTCTGCGCCCACGTTATGCGGGTTTTTCCTGCCAGTTGCAGCGCGTTTTCGATACTTTTATGATCATGAAAGCTGCGCTCGACATAGACGTGATTATCGATGGGTGAAATCACATTAAATGAAGTACTCATGGTAAAATCCCTGTTAAATGCGCTCAAAATAGCGTTTTCTTTCCCAATCGGTTACAGCATGATCGAATGCGGCCTGTTCGCTGCGAAAGAAATGTGTATAATGCTCGACGACGGCGTCGCCAAATGCTGTTCGGGCAAATTCCGATGCTGCAAAAAGTTCGGTCGCCTGTTTCAGACTTTTTGGTACTTGCGGAATTTCATCGGCGCTGTAAACATCACCGCTATAAATTTCAGGCGGTTTGCTTTTATTTTTAATGCCGTCAAGACCTGCGGCCAACGAGGCGGCAAAAGCGAGATACGGGTTGCAATCGGCGCCCGGAATGCGGCATTCGATGCGCAGACTCCGGCCATTGCCGACAATGCGAAACCCCGCAGTGCGGTTATCATGGCTCCAGGCCAGGCGTGTCGGCGCCCAGGAAGCGCTTTGATAGCGTTTGTAAGCATTCACTGTTGGCGCGTAAAAAACCATCAGTTCGGGCACATGTGCCATCCAGCCGCCGAGGAACGAGAGAAATTCATCAGAGACTTGCAAATCGCCGATTTTGTTTTTTCCGGGAAAAATATTTTCACCGTCACGCCACAGGCTCAGATGCAGATGGCAGCTCGACCCGGCCTGATCTGCGGCAACCTTGGCCATGAAGGTCACGCTCATTTCATGCTGATCTGCAACTTCTTTCAGGCACTGCTTGTAAAGACAATGGCGGTCGGCCATCGTTAAAATATCTGTGAAATGTACGTTGATTTCGTGCTGCCCGATGCCCCATTCGCCTTTCGAGGTTTCGACCGGAAT
>JAJRYV010000070.1 GCA_024275575.1 bacterium | reverse complement strand
TGTTCGAATTAAAAAATATAGCGGGCGGTAAAGTTGATATTTGAATCATCTTTAAATTGCCCGAACATCGTGTTGAGATAGTTTGGAAACATCCCGTCACGTATCGTGGATTCGTCATTGTTGTCACCGTATGCCCCGAGAATATTGGCTGTCAACTCAAAACGAATTTCATCGGAATAGGCATAAACCATTTTGGGACGAAAATAATAATCCTGATCCGATGGAGAAAAATAGCTGAACCACGTCAGCCACAGGGCCTCGTTCATCATTTTTTTCGTCAGCCGCAGAGTCAACAGATGGCGTTTTTAATCCTTAAATGCCTCGCTATCCAGAAGTTGCAGATTACCGGCGAGCAGAAGCTGGTAATTTTTTTCAATCGAGGAGAAATTGCGGATCATCTCACCGTAATACTGTACCCCGATATCCAGTGTCGTGGTCAACGAGCGTTCATAGAGCGCGAGATAGCGCAATGATGAATTCGGAATCAGCGGATTATCGCCATTCTCATCCTCTTCGGAATAGTAGTAACCGCCTTCAACCGAAACGATACCGCCGAGAGCGGCGCCGCGACTGGATGCGCCGTAGACCTGCAATTTGGCAAAATAAGGCGAAAAAGTAAAAGTCTGCGAGTCCAAACGCATGGCCAGCGGATTGTTCCAGCGACCTTTGTATGTATAAAGTGCAGTGGTAAATCCTTTAACTGCGCCCAACTGGAGCCGTGCCGCCAATTCAGCATTGTTCCATTCGGTGGAAGTTGTTTGCGTCGGTGTTAACCGGCCGTCACGCAGTAGCTGCCCCAGCAACGGGTCTCTTGAGGCAAAACGCCCCTCGGTCATCAGGTTCAAATCAGACTGTGCAAAAGGCATCAGCGAAATATCGATGGCTTCGATCGCGGAAAGACCCGGAAACAGGCTGAAGCGTATTGCATCGCTGGGCGCTTTGAGATAGGCATCCTGCCGGCCGGCAAAAAAAGATATCCAGTCTTTCGGAAACACATCATTGATAAACATCAGATCACCCACACCCCAGGTTTGAATCTGACGGCCGATTTTCAAATCCATCCATTCGACAGGGGTTGTGGTAAAAAAAGCTTCCCGTACATCGAGTTTTGTATTTTCCAGCACGTTATCGTTGATAAAATCAATCTTGAAAAACAGATCACCGCGGTCGGAGGCATGCTCAAATTTGAGCTGCAAACGCTGCTCACCCAGGGCATAATAACGGCCATTGGCCGGTACGGCTGAGACCGATTGAATCAATTTATTTTGAGAAAATTTCGGGGACAGAGAAAATTCAACAAATCCGTTCCATTCCTGCGCAGATAAAATGCCTTGCAGAAGAATCAGTAAAATTGTGAATTGTCTTATTTTCATATCTCACTCATTTTTAGATAGTTCGCTTCCCCACACGAAGTATCCGCGTGAGGAAGATATATTTTCAGTTATTTTAAAACAGCATGCGGTTTTTTGAGATAGCGTTCGGAAAAATATTTCTTTTTCACACCAATATTATACTTGATGCTGACAAATTCGATTTGCGTATACTGTTTTTTAGCAATATTCTCCATTTTACGCACGGTAATCGTCGGCACACCTTCGATGTATTCGAGCTTTTCAGCAGTGAAGATACGAGTCAGATTGCCTTTTTTATCGTAATATTCTTCACGCAACGGCAGCTTGTCTTTTTTGCTGATAAAACTGATTTTGTAGGTAAAATAGTCTTCCTTCTTCGGCGTCGATTTAATTTTATAAGCCGCCAGCTCACCGATATTCTCTTCACCGATGAGCTCATGAACATCTTCCGTCCACGAACGGCCGGAAACATCCTCATAAGAAAAATCGGACCCGACGAAGGAGCTGGCTTTGTCGTTTGCCGCGATCTTTTTCACCAGATCGATGGCCGGCACGTACAACATGCGGTCATCATCGCGGTCGATATGTTTCTTTACCAGAAAAGTCATGCGTTTAATGTCGGAAGGCGCTTTGAAATAGATGAAATATAGCTGGTCGCCGCCATCCTGCAGGTCTTTGCGTACCATGGTGAATTTTTTGGTTTTGGTGCTGCCTTTGCTGCTGACGATAGTCATCACAACTTTCGCTTTGCCGTCATCTTTGGCATAATTATAATTCAGATGCGCTTCTTTCATCAGCGCTTCGGCATCCTGGGCAAACAAACCGCTGCTGCTTGCCAGGAAAAAAAGTGTTACGATTAATGTTTTGACTGACTTCATTTTTATCTCCTGTATTTTGATCTTTTAAATATTAATTATAACCAAACTTCTTTTGAACATCGATAATTGCGTAAATTTTTCAAATTCAACTCACCGGATAAAGCTTTGCATGTGACAGTCTGGAAATCGCCGGCAAGATGATCAAGGTAGAGAAACCTGAAATCAGCATGATAGCAAAAAAGAACGCACCGACAGTCAGATACGGCACCAGATCGGCAAAAAACAGCGGCACAAATCCGATTGCGATAGCGATTGTATTTTGCAGCATTGCCGTGGCCGGCTCGCCGAAAACAAGCCCCATGGTGGTGTCAAAATCTCGTGTGGTTTTGTGCAGAAGCCGCGATCGTTCGATATAGTGAATACCAACATCGATGGATAAACCCAGTGTTAATGAAGATAACACAGCGATGGGCATATCGTAGGGTTTGCCGAAATAACCGATCATGGCGTAAATCAAAGCGATGGTCAGGGTGATTGGTATCATTGCGATCAGCCCCCAGCGCAGGGATCGAAAGAGCAGAATGACCATCAGGAAAACAGTGATATATGCACCGATGAGCGAATTTGCCATGCCGCCGACCATCTTCTGCTGCCACACGGTATTGATGTAATTCAAACCAGCCCAGTCGATTTCAACACCGGGTGGCGGCTGATTTTCACTGATAAAATTATTCACCCGTGCAACCACGCCTTCAATGGCTTTGTTGTCTCCCGTGTTCAAATGTAACCAAAGATGCGCAGCATCATAATCACGTGTGATAAACTTGTGCAGATCGTCGGGCGATTCTCCACCTTTGGCGAGAAAAATATACTGACCGGCTTCTGCTTTGCTTTGCGGCAATCTGAAATAGGTATCGTCGCGCTTGCGCAACTCCCATGAAACCTTGCGCAAAATATCGAGGACTGAAGAGACTGAACCCACAATCGTTGAATCATCAAGGGCAATTTCTTCGACACTTTTCATATATTGCAGCAACTCCGGTGTTTTGAAAGGCTCAAAGGCATCGACGAGTTTCACCGGACGCTGGCGCAGGTCTTGCAATATCTGATCAAAAATGGCGTTGATGATCACCTCTTCCGAAACTTCGGCATAAAACACCAGATCACTGATTTTATCACGGCCGAAGATGACCTGATTTTCTTCATCCCAATACAGTTTCTTTAACCGGGAATCAGTGAGAATTTCCTGTAATTGCGAAAACTCGATTTCATCATAATTATCAAAGACCGCTTCCGGAGCACTTTTTCGCAGCAGTTTTATTTTGTTTTTTTTCAGCATTTTTTCGAATGCCGTCCAAAATGTGGTTATCAGCCCGGGGCTATTCTCCAGGGTCAGAGCATACTTTTCACCGTTGACCAACTCACCCCAGATGCGGCCCTGCGGGCGTATGTAAAATGCTGTATTGATTTCATTTTTTTCGGCGAGAGCAGCGAGTTCAACGGTCGTCAAATTTCCCTCCATGCCCTGCGGTGCTTTTTCAGTGAAAGTAAAAACGATATTCGCCATATAGGTTCCGGAAACATGGGCATTCATCAATTCATCAGCATGCCGCAGTGGATGCCCGGGTTTAAACCATTTCACCGGATTATCATTGATTTCGATAAGCGAAATACCGATAGCGGAGATGATGAAGAGAACAAAGGTGACGACAATAACGGCTTTGCTGTAATTCTGCGAAACAAATTGTAACAGACGGCCAACCCTGCCAAGGAAATGATGTTCACTGTCATCGGCATGGCCGAAATCTTCAAAAGTTTTCTTGCCGACGAGGACAAGATAAGCCGGCAAAAACGTAACCGAAAGCAGCCAGGAAAACGCCACGCCAATCGCGACAAAGGTACCGAAAACCTGCACCGGCGGGATGAAAGTCAAAATGAGCGAAACAAATCCTACGACAGTCGTGATCGAGGTGAACAGGATGGGAATGAACAAGGTTTCATAAGACATCAAAATCGTCGCTTCCAGGCCAGCACCCTCTGCATAACGCTTGTGAATAGATGAAATCACGTGTATCGAGTTCAAAACCGCGATTGGAAAAAGAAAGATGGGAATCATTGAACTCATGATATGCACGGTGAATCCTGTGCCGATGAGCAAGCCCATAGTCCAGGTGATGGCGAGAATCGCCAAAATCATGGGGGCAATGATAACTTTAACCCGCCGGAAAAAAACAAAGAGCAGGATAAAAATAACGAGACCGGCGAGAGGGGCTGAAACGCCCATCTGCTTAAACATATATTTGCCGAAAGTATCCTGCGCCACCGGAATGCCGGCCACGATGTACTCCCCTAGAGGTTTATCCTTTGTTCCGAAAAAAGGCGCACCGTCAACCGTTATCGGTGTCAGATATTTTTCCGCCAGAATTTCCAGGACTTTTGATAAATCGTAAGATATTTTTTTACTGGTCACAGGAATATAAATGCCAACGATTTTACCATCGACAGAGGCCATTTTATCTCGCAGCAGCGGATTGAGATCAACGCGTTTTTTAATTTCCTGCGCCCCATCAAGGGTCGTCGGCGCTTCTGCCATCAATGTCTTGATGACCAGATCACCGGTTTCACCATTGATATCTTCAATCTGATTCAATGCCATCATGTCTTCGAAAATGACGCCATGGGACATCTCATTGTTCCCCGCCGGATTTATCGATTCAGCCGTCAAATCGACAAAAAATGTATCACCTTTGGCATCGATAACATAATCATTACTCTCCAGCGCCATAATTTCATCAGTTATCGCATTCACAGCCTGCAGGATTTCCGGTGTAAAAACGCCGTTTTCACCGGGGTGGTAAACACCCATCGCAACCATATCGAAAAGGGCAAATTTGTCTTTCGTCAATTTGTGAAATACCCGCACATGTTCTTTTTCATCGAGCATGTTTTCAGCATCAGTGTCGATGATGCCGTGGGGATTATTGATGATGCGGACGCCAACCAGAGTAAGGGTCAGCAGCGTAAATAAAGCAATTAAAGTGATGATCAGCTTGGGCTTGCGCATGGCAAACCGGATCAGGGCAGTTTTCATAAATTCTCCAAAAGGTTAAAATATAACTATATTACTCAATTGGAATATAATTATATTACTTGATTTTGTCAAGCCCTTTTTTTATATTTTCAGTTCATGTACCTGGTGCGGTTAAAAGCACTCGCCAAAACGGCTGGCGGCAATAGCCTGTCGGGGCGGTGAATAATTCATATTGTTTTAGAGGTTTATAAAGGAAAAGTAATGGACTATGATAATGATGCTTTACTCGAATTGATTTCGAACCGCTTTAAAATTCTTGCGGATACCAATCGTTTGAAAGTGTTGAACTGCCTGAAGTCCGGAGAGAAAAATGTCGGCAAGATAATTGAAGAAACCGACTTAAAGCAGGCAAACGTTTCCAAAATCATGCTGGCGATGGCACAATATAATATTGTCGCACGGCGCAAGGACGGCAACAGCGTTTATTATCACATCGTCGACGATTCGATATTCGATCTGTGTTCGATTGTTTGTTCAAAATTACAGGAGAATATGGCTGGTTTTTCTAAACTGGCAGATATTAAAAATCCGTTTGAAAAGAAAGAAAACAGCGGCGGGAAATAAGGCGATGGCGGGAGGTCGTATTGTTTCTAAAAAAAACTTCAAGATGCAGCCCGGCTAATCCATAGTCGTGTTCAAAGTCAAATTCGAATTCGGTCGAGGTATGATAGATTGAGACCACTCACATCTATATGAAATTATATTTCATTCATTTTCAGCATCAAATTCGGTTCCAGCTCCAGAATCGATTCCACACCAGAAAATCTGATCCACCTGCCGGCTGCATCTTGAAGTTGTTCTATTTTTCGGCATGTTTTCATAATTCTTTTGTGAAGTTACGCTAACACCTGCCGTTTATTCTTTTTTATCTTCTGCGGCGGCCAGCCGGGCTGTTTTCGCTGGCTGTAGCGGTTTCACACCAAAAGCCACACGCCGGGCAAAAACCAGAAAAGCAGTATGCCCCACCATGCGCTGGCTGGGGCGTACACTGACATTATCCACCTTCCATTCTCGCTCCAGCGCCTCAATAATCTGGATCTGATTAAAGCAGCGTAAACGATTCATGGTATCAACACAGGCTTTGACCTGCAAAATAGTTGGAATATAGCAACAGATGATAGCTCCCGGCCGCAGTGCCGGCACACATTTTTCCAGGGCCAACCACGGCTCAGGCAAGTCGAATACCAGCCGGTCGGCGTCTCGGTCTTCGAATACTTCATAAATATCGAGATTTTTTATCTGGTGATTTTCGGGGGCGCCACCGAAAAAATGATGTAAATTTTTTCGCGCATTATTGATAAAATCCTCTCGGATTTCATAGCTCACAACCAGGCCTTTTTCACCGACGGCGCGCAACAATCCCGAAGTCAGCGCCCCGGAGCCGAGCCCGGCTTCCACCACTTTGGCGCCGGGGAAAATATCGGCATAAGCAATGATGAGCCCGATATCTTTCGGGTAGATCACCTGTGCGCCGCGCGGCATGTACAAAACCTGCTCGGAAAGCGTCGCGCGGAAGATGCGTACCGGTTTTTCACGCTGTGAAAAAAGGGTGATGCCCTCCGCCTTGCCGATGGCCTCATCGTGGGCGATAAAATCGCCGCGAATGTTCTGGATTTTATCTTTTTCGAGGATGGCGTAAAACGAGCGTTCTTTTTTATCGAGGAAAATGACCGGATCACCGGCCTGCAAAATCATTTTTCTTTCGGTCATCAAAATTCGTTTTCAAATTTAAATGTTTTGACCTCCATTTTCTCTAATGCCTGCGCGATGAACGGCTCGATGTCGAGTTTTTCATCATATTCCTGAACGAGCGACAATCTGGCGCGCGTCTCGGGATTATCGGGCACAAAAGGGTGCAGCAATCCTCATAAGGTTCGATGGAGGTTTCAAAGGTGCCGATTTGCCGCGCTTCGGCAACGATATCTTTTTTATCAAAAGAACACAGAGGCCGAAATATTGGCAGTTTGACTTTTTCGGCGATCGCCTGGATGTTCGGCAATGTCTGTGAAGCCACTTGCGCGACATTTTCACCGGAAACCAGGGCGTCGCAACGTGTCATTTCAGCGATTCGTTCCGCCAGTTCGAACATCAGCCGGCGATACATGATTACCCGGTACGGCCCCGGCACAACACTGGTGATATGTTGTTGAATCTGGAGAAAAGGCACGATATACAAGGTGCTGTTAAATTGATATTTGGTGAGAATTTCCACCAGTTTTTCAGCATTTTTAATCGAGGCGGCGCTGGTGTATGGCGCGCTGTGAAAATGCGCGAAAAGCAAACGCACCTCGCGTTTCATCATGCGAAACCCGGCCACCGGCGAATCGATGCCCGAGGATAGCAACAAAACAGCCCGGGAACTGACGCCGACCGGCAGTCCACCCTGCCCTTCAAAACGTTGCCCGAAAACCAGTGCCACATCATCAAAAATTTCGATATGCACGGTGAAATCAGGGTTTTTCAGATCGACGCCCGCTTTGGTTTTTTCCCAAATCTCATCTGCGACGTGGATGTTCACTTCAACCGAATTCATGGGAAAATGTTTGTTGGCGCGCCGTGTCGCGACTTTGTAGGTATCAAACTCCTGCCCCTCGATGGCCGCCAAAGCCGCCGTGGTAATCCTTTCGATCTCCTGATCGACGATACGCCCGGGGGCAAAATAGGCGATTCCGAAAACTGTTTTCAACCCCGCGATCACCCGGTCTACGTCAGTTTTTTCTGTGATGACCAGCAGAATTCGCCCCCAGCGCCGGTCGACCTCCAACGGTCCGCAGCCCTGCGTTGCCGCTTTGATATTTTTGACCAGTTTCTTTTCAAAAAATGGCCGGTTGCCCCGTTTTAAAGCCACTTCGGCATAATGGATGATAAAGCAATTGTATTTCATTGAAATGAGCCTGTCTGCAGGTTTTGCAAGTTTAAATGAAACTGGGATCATTAAACAAATGGTGGAAATGCGAAACATACAGAATAAATAAACAGGAGGAGAAAAGCAAGATTTATGAAAATTTGCTTCGAATGTCCCCCGTTATATGAGCTTTTCCGGGTTCAAAGCATTTATTTCACGCAAAGCCGCAAAATGGGTGCAACATGTGAAGCGCACGAGAGCAATATCTGCTGTCTGACCGACAACTTATCCGTGCGTATCATTTCCTCATGCTGTTAGTGGGAATCGCCAACCAGCCTCTAAACTCCGGTTTTCAAACAATCAGTGAAAATTTGTACCGGATGCCGGGCTTTTCTTCCTGTTCCATGTTCGATTTGTTGCCGGCAACTGAAACCCGGCGCCGCAATTATAGTTGTAACAGCCGCGACACGAACCGCAGGAAACAGCCGCCGTTCACCCATGGCCATCGATATTTCGTAGTGCTCTTTTTCATAACCAAACGAACCGGCCAGGCCACAACAAGCCGAATCGATTTCCTCGCAGGAAACACCGGGAATGAGCTCGAGAAAGGATTTTGTTGCAGCAGTGCCCGCCAACGCTTTCTGGTGGCAATGGCCCTGCAGCAAAATTTTCATTTCCTGTGGTCGCAATTTTTGCTGCAAAAGGTCAAGATCAGCACGCTGCATAATAAACTCTTCAAATAAAAAAGCATTGGCAGCGATATTCTCAACCCGCGGATCACCGGACAAAAGATCGCGATATTCATCGCGCAGGCTCAGCAGGCAACCTGGTTCGAGCCCGACGATCGGGATATTCTCACTCGCAAATGCAGTGAGATGCTGCACCGTAGTCCGGGCCATTTTTTTTGCCCGAGGAAAAAGTCCTTTGGAAATCATCGACCGGCCGCAGCACCCGTGTTGTGATAGCAACACCTCGAATCCGGCAAGGCGTAAAATTTTCGTTGCGGCAATTAAAACTTGCGGTTGGGAACAGGAATTGAATGTATCATGAAACAGTACTACTTTCGGCACCATGGCCACAGAATCGACGCCTGCTTTGGCAAACCATTTTTCAAATGGTTCAGGGGCGAAAAGCGGCATTTTTCGTTTTGCGCTGATACCCAACCCCATAGCCAATAATTGACGAGAAATATTAGCACCGATTAAAGCATTAAACAAACCAGCCGTACGCCCGGAAAAAAGCCGACTCAAAATGGCAATTTCGGCAAAAAGACGGGAGCGCAGGGGTATGCCATTTTTTGCATTAAACTGGCTGAGAAATTCAAACTTGAGTTTGGCCATGTCAACTTTCGAGGGGCATTCGGCCTTGCAGGCTTTGCATTCGACACATAAATCGAGAATTTCGTAGAGTTCACGATCGAGTGACTCCGGCAATCCCGTTGCCAGCGCAGCCCGCAAGGCATTGGCGCGGCCTCGGGTGCTGTGTTTTTCCTCACGAGTCGCCATAAAGCTCGGGCACATGGTGCCGCTATTGAGTTTTTTGCACACTGCCGCCCCGGTGCACATTTCAACGGCGCCGGCAAATCCTGTTTCTTCTTTAAAACTGAAATAGGTCGCAACAGGTTGTGGCCGATAGTTTTCACCAAAACGCAAATTCTCAGCAATCCGCTGTCCGGCAGTGATGATGCCGGGGTTCATCAAATTTTCAGGATCGAAGGTTTTTTTAACACAGCAGTAAAAATCATAAAGCTCTGCACCAAAAAAGGAGGCATTCAGCCAACTGCGGCTGCGCCCATCGCCATGTTCACTCGACAGTGCACCTCCGCGTTTGCGTACAAGTTCTGCAGAAAATGCCGCCAGTTCGTGCATAAAACTTCGATCCATTCGGTTTTTCAAATTTAAAAACGGGCGCACATGCAGACAACCGGCGCTGGCATGGGCGTAGTAGGCCAGTTCAACTTTATTTTGCCCGCAGAATTTTTCGATTGCTGCAATGTAACCGGGAAGGTTCGGAAGTGGTACGGCGGCGTCTTCGATGAATGGTATGGGTTTGTAATCACCATGGCGGCTCGCCAATAAACCGAGACCGGCCTTGCGTACAGCCCAGACATGCTGTTGTTGCTGCGGAGAAGTGATTTCGCTGATAGTGCAATTGACATGAAACTTCTGCAAGTGTTCCCTGAGCCCTGTTAGTTTAGCGGAAATTTCTGCTGTGCTATCGCCGGAAACCTCGACAATGAGCAGGCATTGCGGCTCACCTTCGACAAAGGTCTGCAATAGACGGGCATATTGCGGCGCATTTTTTGCCAGCGCCAGGCACCAGCCGTCGAAAAGTTCAACCACATCGGGCGCGCTTTGCATAACGATTTCTGCAGCTTCCAGCGCCGCTCTGTGCTGTAAAAAATGCAAAACAGCCAGTGCCGTAAAGCGTGGCAGCGGCACCAGCCCCACTTTGATTTCCGTCATCACGGCCAGCGTGCCTTCGGCACCGCAAACGAGACTGGCGAGATTAAAATCAGGCCGGCGGGTTTTGTGGAAATTCAGCCCGGCGACAAAACGGTCGAGATTGTATCCGCCACAGCGGCGCCAGTGTGACGGCGTTTTTTCCCGAATGATCTCTGCACCATTTTTAATAATTTGCGCAATTGAGCGATAAATATTCCCCTCAAAACTGTTCAACTTCTGCTTAAAATCGAGTTGTGCTGCCGAGAATGAGGCAAATTCAGCCACACTGCCGTCGGCCAGAACGACGCGCATTTCCTGAACATGATCGACACTCATGCCGTAAAGGATCGAATGGCTGCCGGTAGCGTTATTGCCGATCACCCCACCCATGAGGGCGCGGTTGGCGCTGGCCGGGTCGGGGCCAAATTTCAAACCAGATTTTTGAGTTGCGTTATTGAGGGTTTCAAGAACTACACCAGGCTGAATACGGGCAAATTTTGCCTTGTGATCGATCTCCAGGATGTGATCGCAGTGGCGGCTAAAATCGATGATCAGCGCTTCATTGACGGCCTGTCCGGCGAGTGAGGTTCCGGCGCCGCGCGGCAGAATGGGGATTTTATAGTCTGCAGCAATCTCAACTGCAGCCTGAATATCATCGATGGATTCGGGAATAAAAACCGCGAGCGGCGGGATCGAATAAATGCTGGCGTCGGTACTATAGAGGATGATACTGTAGCGATCGCACAGCAATTTGCTACGTGTCACTCTGGCGAGTGCATGAAAAAAATCCGGCAGAGCGGATTTATCAGACATCATTGCAGGCCATCAGCAGTTTCATTTCAGAGCACCTCCAGGGTGCGCACTGCACGGACGAAATTTTCATTATATGTCGGTTCTAAAAAACAAAGAGCCTGCTTAAAATCGACGCACCAATACTGCGTTTCATTCAAATTATCCGCAGTCCAGATGCATTTTTGCAAGCTGCTGAAACCAGGGTCTAAATGCAAACCGTGCGCAAAACAGGTTGAATCGAGCAGCGTCAAAACCTCAACGCTTGTGGGCAACCGCCATCCTGTGTATCCACCATACCTTTCGCGATTTAAATCATCGATAAAAATCCTGGCCACCGGCAGATTTACCGTGTGCGCCGAACCGGCCACCTGCCAGGCCAGACCGGTTGCATAATCATGGATAATGCGGAGATTTTCCAAAGTATCATATTCATGCCGCAGTCCGTTTGCTGCGGGGTTGAGTCTTTTTTCAAAAAAACCCAGTTGCCGCGCACTATGCTCGACGTCCAAATGGGTAAAATTTGTCAGCGGTAACTCACGAAGATTGCCGGGCGAATAAAGCGGTTGCCAGTCGGTTTGTGTATTTGATGCCGCAAAGTCAGTTTTTTTAAGAACGCCATTTAACAAGGTGCGCATTTGTTGCTGAGAATCGAATGAAATGATGAAATTCGGCTTGAGGTGAAGGGGAATTGGCGTGTTATCCTGACATAGAATAATTATTTTTTTTTCGAGTTCCCTTGCCCCGATACACTCCCCTTCAACCCAGATTGACTCTGCCGCGACCTGCGACCAAACGACGATGGCAGCATCACATTTAATTAATGCATCACGAACATGCGCCGGGAAAACATGCCGGTCGCGCCGCGGTTTCTCATCAAACCAAACCTGCACACCTAATTGTGCAATTTCAAATTTCAGTTCTCTCGCGACCGCTATCTCTTCGCGTGCATAAATCAAAAAAAGATGGAGACGCGCTAAATCTTGCATACAATGTCCCAGATACTTGAAAGGAATATACCGTAATAATTGTGTTGATTTTACAACTTCCGCTTCACTCTATGGTAGTTAATGTCGTTAAGTTAAGCCGTGGGCATCCTTGCGAAGTTGCTGGAAGTATGGAAGTTATGATATAACAACATACTTTGAAATTAAATTGTTGATTTTTCGAACCTTGCAAGGTCAACATCATCTAACTTAATGACATTGTTTATCTTAGTATCCGTCCGGAAACACGCCATTTTTAGTCATTCCCGCATACTGTTGCGGGAATCAGTAACACGTTGAGGCGGGAAGATACTGGATTCCGTTTAAAAACATGACGGAATGACGCTCGCCCTGATGCGCACTATTTAATTTCCATGGTCAACCAGGTTTTCAGGAAACCTTTTTTATGATAGTGTTTTACGAGATAATTTTCAATGAAAACTGCGATTGATTTTTAAAATAATATTCATTTGACCGGAAATTTTTTGCCCATCCTCCGTAATTAAATCAACAGTTCGTCAATTCTGCAATTTAATTGAAAAAATGGAAAATACACTTGCATTTCCCGGAAAACAATCGTATCATCTGGCCGCCCAGTCAAATAATGACTGATCGGCCACAAACTGACTCATGAGTTTAATAATGAATAATACTGTTGAATTAACCCGCAAAGAGCGGGAACGCAACCGGCGGCGTCAGGAGATTCTCGAAGCTGCGGCGAAGATATTCGCAGACAAGGGTTTTGAAAAAACGACGCTGAACGAAATCGCTGCAGCGGCGGAATTTGGCAAAGGCACGCTCTATCTCTATTTTTCTAACAAGGAAGATATTTTTGTCAGCATTTTTGAGGAGGGCAAGCGTGTATTGCATAAGAGGATGCAGGAAAATTTACAGGGCATCAGCGATGCCGGAAAAAAGATTGAACGTTTTATTGAATTGGCTTTTCAATTTATGCGAGAACACGAGAGCAAGTTTCGCCTTTTCATGTCGGAGATGAGCCACTCATCGCGCTTTGAGGACAAGTTTGGCGGCCGTCTGAAAAAATTGATAAATGAGGATTTGCAGGAAATCGCCCGTTTGCTGGAAACCGGCATGCAGCAAAACAAATTTAAAAACTTGCCGCCGATGCAAACTGCTTTAGCCTTAAAAGCGCTTATCCACAGTCAGGTTTGTGCGCATTGTCTGGATCAGGATATCGACTTTCAGCAGGCTGAAGATATAGTTAAAACATTTTTTCTGCACGGTTTGTTAAAATAATTGATACCGCGTGCAACTTATCAATCTTTCGAACATACAAGAAATCCTGATAAGCTGTTTTTCAGACGATTATCAATTTGCATCGATCAAAACACCGGGTCAGGCCTGGGCTTACCCAAAATTAATAACGCTATAATGGAATGACTGTACAAAAATGAAAATTTCAGCAAAATTATACGGTCTTTTTGCCCTTCTGTTTATAAACACCGTCGCTGCCCAGCAAGTACATGAATTATCACTGGCGCAAGCACTTAAAATTGCGCTGGAAAAAAATGAAGATGTTCTGAAAGCGAAAAACAACCTCGCTGCCGCCAATTCACAGATACGTGAAGCGCGGGCGGATGCATTACCTAATATTTCGTTTTCCGGTTCATACACACGTAACCTCGATCTGCCGGTTTTCTTTTTCCCGAGTTTTACCAATCCGGGTGAACAGCAGGCCATTCGCGTCGGCAGTGAAAACAGCTATGCGGCCATGGTGAGTGTGGTGCAACCGTTGTTCCGCGCCGGGAAAATCGGCCGGGCGCTAAAAGTGGCAAAGTTGTTTAAAAACTATTCCAGCGAGGGTTTTAAAAGTATTCGTGGCGATGTTATCGTCAATGTACACGACAGTTATTATCAGGTTCTGCTGGCGCAAAAAGTCCTGCAGGTCAATCGGCAAACATCCGAACTCACGCGCAAACATCTGGAATATTCGCGTATTTTGTTTCAACAGGGGCAAGTCGCCGAGTATGACACGCTGCGCCAATTTGTTGAATTCATCAATACGCAACCGATTTTGCTCAACAGTCAAAATACTTTGCAGGTGAGTCTGAATAATCTGAAAAACATCATCGGTATCGATCAGTCGGATGAACTCACGCTGACGGACTCATTAAAATACAGTCCGCAGCAAATTCCGGGTCTAACGGCTGCTATGGCCAAAGCGGAAGAAAACCGCCCGGAACTCAAAATGGTCAATCTTGAAGCCTCGATGCGGCAACAGAATATCGGTATTGTACGCGCAGCAATCTTGCCGAGTGTTGACTTGATCGGCACCTGGCGGGCGCAGGCGGAAAGTGACAAATGGGATTTCGGCAAGGCCGGTTTTGTCAAGAGCACCAGCGCCGGCGTTCAACTGACGATTCCGATTTTTGATGGTTTTAGAACTTATGCACAGGTCGATAAAGCGCGGGCGGAATATCGCAATGCCCTTTATGACGAAAGTAAGCTGCGCGACCAGGTTGAGGTGGAAATCAAATCCTTACTGAACAATGCCAGAGAAGCCGAAAAGAGCATCTGGGCACAGCGCAGCAATTTAAAACAAGCCAAACGTGCGCTGGAACTGGTTGAACTGCGCTACCGTGAAGGCCAGGCGAAAACGCTGGATCTCGAAGATGCAGTTCTTGCTTTGAATCAGGCAAAGTCCAATTATTACCGCATATTGACCTCCTATTTAATGGTTAAAATCCGCATCGACCGGGCCATGGGTGTGCTGTAAAATCACAACAATGTGCTGATCAAGAGGCAAAAAGAGAGCCCTGTGAATATGAACCGAAATATAAAATTAAAGGAAAAAAATGCACCGATATTTAAAATTTGCAGCCATCGCCGTAACAACAGCCTTGGCAGGTAGTTATTTTGCGGCTTGCAGCAGCGAGAGCGATGCCTCTTCGTTAGAGAAATTCGAGGCAAAAAAAGATTTGGAATCCACCGTTAATGTCGAAACGACAACATTAAAACCGACGAAATTTGCGGAATATGTGGAAGCGCCGGGTGTTGTCAAAGCAGATGTTGCTGCCAAAATCAGCGCTGAGGAGGCCGGAGTGGTGAAACGCATTCTGCGCGATAAAGGCGCCGCCGTGCGTCGCGGTGAGACCATCATCGAACTCGATGCCGAAATTATGCTGGAATCGTATCGTGGCGCGGAAGCTGCCTACAACGCAGCACGCGAGCGTTTTGAACGACAGAAGAACCTGATCGCGGAAAAAGCTATTGCCGAGCAACAATTCCTCGATACAAAATTTGCATATCAACAGGCCAAAGCTGCATTTGAAGGTCTGCGAGCGCGCCTTGGCAAAACGAAAATTACCAGCCCCATCGATGGCCGTATCGATGCGCGCTATGTGGAGCTCGGCGAATTTATCTCGCCGGGAACGCCGGTTGTCAACATCATCAAAACCGATGTCGTGAAGATCGAAGCCGGCATTCCCGAGCGCTATATCACCGATGTGCGTCTGAATTCCGAAGTTGAAGTGACTGTCGACATTCTCGGCGAACAAGTTTTTACCGGCAATATCACCTTCATCGGATCGACGATCCACCCTACGAACCGCACATTTCCGGTGGAAATAAAACTCGACAACCGCGACGGCGCATTAAAGCCAAATATGTTCACCAAACTGCGCATCAAACGCAAGGAATATCCTGAAGGTTTCGTCATCCCGCGGGACGCGTTGATTGAAACCGAAACAGGGAAAGCGATTTTTCTCGCCCGCGACGATCGTGCGCTGCGTCAGGAAATCACCGTCATCGCCATCGACGGCAACCTGGCACTGGTTGAAGGCGCTTTCAATTTCGGCGATAAAATCATCATCCGCGGCCATCGTGAGCTCGTTTCCGGAGAAGCGATCAGCATTCTTAATTAATTCTGACTAAAACAACGATATAAAGCCTGTTGAGTATAGAAATGGATATCACACGTTTTTCACTCCTGCACAAACCGGTCATCTTCATGGCCATCATATTGCTGACCATTATGGGATTGATGTCATACAACAGTTTACCGCGCGAATCTTCGCCAAGCATCACCATTCCGCTGATCATCGTCACCACGCCATATATCGGCGTCGCGCCCGGCGATATGGAAACTCTGGTCACACTGCCCTTAGAAAAGAAGTTAAAAGAAATCACCGACGTGAAAGTCATCCGTTCGACTTCGGCGGAAGGTATTTCTTCTATTCAGGTTGAGTTCAATCCTGAAACCGACATCGACGAAGCACTGCAAAAAGTTCGCGAAAAAGTAGACCTCGCCAAAGCGGAACTGCCCGCTGATGCGGAAGACCCGGTGATCAACGAAATCAATTTCTCTGATTTTCCAATTATGCTGGTTAATATTTCAGGAAATTATGGTCTGGTAAAATTAAAAGATGTAGCCGAAGAACTGGAAGATCGCTTCGAAACCATCCCTGGCGTGCTCGATGTCAACATTACCGGCGGACTCGAACGGGAGGTTAAAGTCAATGTCGATCTTGCCAAATTGAAGTACTACAATATTTCATTTAAAGATATAACCGACGCCATTCACAACGAAAACCAAACGATACCCGGCGGTTCTCTCGAAGTAGGGAAATTGAAATACCTCATTCGCATTCCCGGTGAATTCGAGGAGCCGGATATCATCAAAGACCTCGTCGTCAAAGTTATGGACGGCACGCCGATTTTCATTCGCGATATCGCGGAGGTGGTTTATGGTTTTAAAGACCGTGAAAGTTATGCACGTCAAAATGGTCGTGAATGCATTACGCTGAGTGTGCAAAAAAGATCGGGTGAGAATCTTATCCGCATCGCGCAGACAGTGAAAGCGGAAATTGCTGCGGCGCTGCCACAATTGCCGGCCGGCACCCACATCGATATTCTGGCCGATCAATCGAAAGAGATTCACCGCATGGTTAACGAGCTGGAAAATAACATCATCGCCGGGTTGTTACTGGTCGTCATCGTGCTGTTTTTCTTTCTCGGCGGCCGCAATGCTGCGTTCGTAGCCATCTCCATTCCCCTTTCGATGCTTATATCCTTTCTTGTCATCGATATACTGGGCTACACACTCAACATGGTCATCCTGTTCAGCCTGATTCTCGCGCTCGGCATGCTGGTCGATAATGCCATTGTCATCATCGAAAATATCTATCGCCACCGCGAAGAGGGTTACTCCCCGATGCAGGCGGCATTTCTGGGGACCAAAGAAGTGAGCGGCGCCGTTACCGCGAGCACAGTGACGACATTATGTGCCTTCTCACCTATGCTTTTCTGGCCCGGCATTATGGGTGAATTTATGAGCTATCTGCCTGCGACCCTGATCATCACACTGACGAGCTGCCTGTTCGTAGCGCTGGTGTTTAATCCGGTCATCGCCGCCCAATTTATGGTGATTTCGAAAAAAGAGAAGACCTCCAGCTTCGAACACCTGATGAACAAAGTCGTCGATATCTATGAAAAAGCATTACGCTTTGTGCTAAATTGGCGAGGCAGGACACTGGGCATATCGTTTGCCAATCTGGTTTTGTTTATCATTCTTTACGGTTTTGTCGGTAAAGGCTGTGAATTTATGCCGGCGGTCGATCCGGCTCAGCTTTATATCGATGTCACGGCGCCGACCGGCACTAATCTTGATGAATCGAATGTCATCCTGAAATCAATCGAAAAAGACCTACCGCAATTTCTCGGTGATGTCAAATCCTTCACCACCAACGTCGGCTATGCACAGGCTATGAATCTCGGCGAGGGCAGCAGCGGCGGCACACCGCATAAAAGCCGGGTGACGCTGGAATTTATCGATCAGGAAGACCGTGAGCAATCGTCGAAAAAGACCAAAGATCAAATTCGGGACGCCATTAAAGGCCAAGCTGGGGCGCGCATCGAAGTTAACGAACCGGAAATGGGACCACCAACCGGCCCTCCGGTCAATATTGAAATCGCCGGCGATGATTTTACCGTCTTGGGAAATCTCGCCGAAAAGATACAGCGCATAATCCGCAAAATCGACGGTATTGTCGATTTGCGCGACGATTATGATAAAGGCCGACCGGAGCTGCGCATTGTCATCGACCGCGAAAAAGCGAGCCTGTATGGTTTGAATACACAAAAAATCGCAGGCATGGTGCGCACGGCGATCAATGGTTCGGAGGCCTCAACTTTTCGTGTCAATGAGGAAGAATATGATATCACCGTGCGCCTGAATGAAAAATGGCGCGACCAGATCACCGATATCGACCAGCTCGTCGCATTTGAAGAAGGCACACAAATCCCGCTCACATCAATCGCTAAAATCGAATTCAGCACCGGGCTGGCTAACATTTTACATAAAGACCGCAAACGGGTTGTAACTGTTTCAGCCAATACCGAAGGTCGCCTGCCCAACGAAATTCTTGCTGAAGTGCAGGACTCACTGGCGATTTTTCCGCTGCCGCCGGGTTATAACATCAGTTACACCGGTGAAAATGAGGAACAGGAAAAAACCATGGCATTCCTGAGCAAAGCTTTTTTTATCGCCATTTTCCTTATTTTTATCGTGCTTGTCTATCAGTTTAATTCGGTCGCCACACCTTTCATTATCATGTTTTCAGTGATTCTGTCACTCATCGGCGTGCTCATTGGCCTGATGATAACGCGCACACCATTCGGCATAATGATGACGGGCATCGGGGTGATTTCACTGGCCGGAGTTGTGGTCAACAACGCCATCGTGTTGCTGGATTATACGATAAAACTGCGCGAACGTGGTTACGCCAAACTGGAGGCAATCGTCAAAGCCGGGAGAACCCGTTTTCGGCCGGTCATCCTCACAGCCGTCACGACCATTCTCGGATTGATCCCGCTAACCACCGGTCTCAATGTCGATTTTTTCAATTTTTCCTTCAGCTATGGCGGGCAAAACCAGCAATGGTGGGGTCCCATGGGCATCGCTGTAATTTTCGGGCTGGCCTTCGCGACATTTCTGACCCTGATCGTCGTACCTGTCGCCTATTCGTTATTTGATGATAGCACACGCTGGTTCCACAAAATAACCGGACGCGAAAGAGAAACCCTCGACGATCCCGGGAATGGTAAAGCATCCCTGCCCCAACCCGAACTTTCCGAAGCTTAAAACAAAAAAGCGACCTGCGCGGTCGCTTTTTTTCCCATCAATCCGGCAGTGCGATTATTTAATGCGCACAATTTCGATTCGGCGATTTGCCCGCCGTCCCTCTGTGGTATCGTTCGGAGCGATAGGATTGGCTTCGCCAAAACCTGTCGCCATCAGCCGGTTACCCTGAATCCCTTTGCTCAGGAGAAAGGCGCGAACACTGTTCGCCCTTTTCAACGATAATTTCAAGTTGGCCGTATCATGGCCGCGGTCGTCGGTATATCCCTGAATATCGAGAAAAATTGCCTTATCGGCGGCCAGTTTTTCGGCGATCGTATTGAGTGCTTGATAACTGGCGCTGGTCAATGTGGCCGAGCCGCTATTAAAGCTGATACCCTGTAAAATCTGCTTTTCACCAATTTTCATCCACAGGTCTTTTTCCGGAATGCCGTCCTCATCCTGGTAGCCGTTGAAGTTTTCAGCTTGCAACGGTGCGCCGTCGATGGAATCCGGCACCGTGTCGCCATCATTATCCCAATCGGGTATGCCATCTTCATCTTCAAACCCATCGAAATCTTCCGGCGTATTCGGTGCGCCATCACGTAAATCCGGGATGCCGTCGCCATCGTTATCCGGGTCCGGCTTCCCGTCCTCATCCTGAAAGCCGTCGTAATCCTCCGGCTCATTCGGGGCTAAATCTTTTTCATCAGGAATGCCGTCGCGGTCATTATCCGTATCCGGAGCACCATCATAATCTTCGAATCCATCAAAATCCTCAGGTTCATTTGGCGCAGTGTCAGCAAAATCCAGAATGCCGTCGCCATCATTGTCCGGATCAGGCGCCCCATCCCAGTCGTGGAAACCATCAAAATCTTCCATTTTTTTAGGTTCGAAATCTTCCCGATCAAAAATTCCGTCCCCATCCGTATCCCGGTCACCTTTAAAATTAAACAGCAAGGTAACCCGGGCATTGAGAAAACCATCGTAATCGTTGCGTGCGATTTGGCCATCGAGTTTGTCGGAAAAAGCATAATGATAATCACCGGAGAACTGGAAGCTCCACATCGGCGTGAGGAACGCTTCGACGCCAAGCCCTAAAACAGCGACTTCCTCCCAGCCGTAGGCCTCGCTTCCGTCACTGGTTTTCAAAAGATCGACCCGATTGCCTTTATAAGCCCGATAACGAAAGCCACCCGCCCCCAAATAAACCATCGGGGCAACCCGGGCGTTTTGGTAAAACATAAAAACCAGATTCAGTTTGGCGTCGAGCAGACTGGTAAAAAATGAACGATATTTCACATCATCCCGCAACTCACTGTAACCGGTATTGAGTTGCAAACCAAGATAGGGGCGCAGCATCACACGCGCAACACCAGCGACCGCCGGCCCCAGAGAACTGCGTTCGACATCACCGAAATAATCCTGTGCCCCGGCCTGAATGCCGATAGAAAAAATACCGCGTTTATATTGCCCCTGTGCCGGGTTGCTAAAAAAATTGAAAACAAATATTAAGCCAATGAAAATCCATTTTCTGTTCATCGCTGGCCTCCTTTAAACTCAGGCGTGATCCATTCTGATAACATTTATCTCATTATCGACACAGCACCGTGAAAATGAATTCATTGAGCAGTGAAATCAATAGTTGTAAAATAATATTTTGCCTGGCGGGAAAAAATTGGGAACGCTAAAAAGCTAAACGTGAAAGTATCTACCTCACTGCATTTGGGGAAAGAAATTTATGCACACCGGGATGAAGCTGGGGGTGAACCTTGCGGTAGAAATCTTCAAATTGCTGCGGCGATTGTTGCCGGATTAATCCCAAAACCCAGGAAAGCGCCGGAATGACATTGCGGTCAGCTTCATCGAGCACCGGTTCGATGAAGGCAAAGACTTCCCGCGGTTTGAGAATCAGATTCAGCGTGTCCTTTTCCGGACCGATGCAGACCAAGCTGACCAGTGCCGAACGCCGGCGCAACGGGTTTTCGTTCTGCAGCCACGAAGCAAGACGCATCACGAGATAGGGCATTTTTTTATTGGCAATGGAACGGATATGCCCGAGCCAATCAGCGAGAATCCAGGTATCGATATCATCCGTCCAGCGATCAAGCGTACTCCAGATATTGGCGTCAACCAGCTCATTTTGGATGAACAGAAGCTGCAGAGCGAGTAACTTACATTCAAACCAGTGACTCTCCCAGAGCTCATGCAGTAAATTGAGCCACAAGAATTCATCATCCCTGGCCGGCAGATTTTTGTGGATTTTGTGCAGGATATCCATTCGCGCCGAGGCGGATAAACCGGCAACCTGCAGCGTTGTATTAAATCTTTTTTGCAGTTGTGGCGCTAAATCAAGATTGCGGCGGGCAAATATTTCTCGTTCGATATCTTCGATTTGAAAACCTGGCATTTTTTCTCGCAAATTTGAATGAATCAACTATAAATGATTTCATCAATCCCCTTGCGGAAGGTAAATATACGTCAAAAATATAATATTACAAATAAATTCAACCTGATGGATTTGTGCCATTGCAAATCGATGGGCACGCTTTCGTTTGATGTTCGGGCACTATGCTTGCCCGACTACTGTTTACCACTTTCACTTCCGGCGAGGGAATCAGCGCTGGTGTTTATTGAGCCATCCGGCAGCCAGCGGCGCATGTAATCGATGACCTGGCCGGCTTCGATCTGCGACAGTTCGCCTTTCAGCGGCGGCATGCCGTCGAGATCATCACCCTTGCCAAACATGATGATCTCAAAAACTTCTTTTTCACCCAGATCCCGCAACGCATTACGAATATTTTTCCCTTCCATTCCTCCTCTGCCATCCCGACCGTGGCAACGTGAGCAATTGGAATCAACGCTTTTAAAACCCTGATAAATAATTTCACCGGGGTCGGTCATCCACTCCGGCGGTTCCGGTGCACAGGCAGAAGCCAACAGGAAAAACAGTAATATCATATTTTTATAATTTTTCATTTGATTCAGCATATCGATCAATCCCACAACTTCCAGGAGACGCCCCATTTCATCGTGCGCCAGCGCATGGGGACATTTGGTCGCCAGAAGTCATCGGCGCCCATCACATTTTCAAATTTCATAAAAATCATAGCATCACGGAAAAAACCACGAACTTCGACATCGAGCATCGCACTATCGTTACCCTGCCAAACATCCGGCAAACGACCCCGCTGATAATTATAGAAATGATAGCGATCGAGCCAAAAGCGCCCGCGCACCAACACCTGCGCCAACAAATCTCCCTGAAAAAACATACGGGAATAAGCAAGTTCGGCCTGCCCTGCCACCGCCGGCATTTCAGCAAAAAGATAGCTGCTGTCCGGTGTTGAGAATCTTGCATTTCCCAGAATTTTCAGTTTAAATTTTGAAAAAACCTGCATTTCCACCGCGAGTGAAACAAAAGGATAACGAATGTTCGCTTCACTGTTTTCAAAGCGAAAAAGGCTGTCCTGCAGACCCGGTAAAAACGGATTGCGAATGATGGCCTGTCCGGCGGTTAAAAAAAACTGCACCGCATCTTTTTGCAACATGTAACCGGCGCCGATTTGTGCAAATTGCATTTCCCGCAAATTTGAATTAGCCGCCAGAATACTGTCATTTGTATGTGAATATTCCCCGGGTTGCGGAAATTGCGGTTTCGTTGTAGCCGCAACTTGCAATGAATTTTCAGTATTTAAATGATATTTTAACGAAGTGCTCAACACCGGTCGTATTGAAAAATCGCTGTGATATTTCAAACCGGCGGAACTGCTCAGCTCAATTTTATCCCGCCGTTTCCAGCGCATTGAAAGAGAGAAATTGGCGCGCTGATAATTCCCCAGGCCGGGGAAATATTTATTATCGAGTTGGTCATTTTCAACCAGAGCTTGATATTTTAAATTCAAGCCGCGCCATTGCTGACGAAAAAATGCCGACATACCGCGATAATTTGACTGCGGTTTTATGAAACGCGTCGGGCCAAATCCAACGCCACCATCTGAATATTGTTCCTGCAAATGCCAGTTGAACAGGCGAATGCGCCATTTATCGAAAGTTATATCTTGCTTGCTGGAGTCAGCCGGTCTGACGAGGCGGGCGATTTCCAGGCTGTTCATAAAGCGCCGTTGGTCGCGCTTTGAATCAATTATTTGTGGATATTCATCGAGAAAAAACGGCTGGCTTTGGGTTGCTTTATTGACGCTCTGCAGAAACCGGTAACGGATTTCCAGGTCCGGACGCAGATTCCGCACGACCAGGCCGTGCACCCGATTCGCCTCAAAGGGGCCATAGTCGGGCGTGTACCACTGCCCTTCTGAATTGGCGAAAGTTGCGCCCCAGTTGATGCGCCAGTTTTTAGTGAGCCGTCGTTTAAAGCGCAGGCGCACCGCATCACTGCCGTAGGGGCCGAGCACAAATTCGAACAGCGTTTGGGGCCGTCTGCCGATCGTTTTGTTGATTTCAAAAGCGATCGAGGCTTCCCAGGGATTGATCACGACATTTTCGAGGGTCGTTTCAGGTAGAAATGTCAGATCGCTCTGTCCCCAGATGCCGGCAGGAACAGGCAGATCATCGATAAAAAATTCAGTGAAACGCGGTGGCGCACTATTGATACCGAGGTGGGAAAAAAGACCGCTATCACCATCACGCCAAATTTGCAGAAAAGGGAATTGGCTCAGCAGTTCCGCCCCGTCTTCGTAGATTATTTCCCGCATAGTCTCCGGAGAAACGGAAAAAACAACCGGGTCTTTCAGGTGCGGAAATTTTTGCCACTGAAAAACCGGCTTCGCATTTGCCGTTGCCGTGGAATCGCCAGGCTCATTGTTGCTTATACCGGAACTGTCGCGTGCAACCTGCTTTTCCTGCGCCGCAAGAGCAGCGATCATAAAAAACAGGCAAAAGATTGAATTAAAAATTTTCATAAATTGATAAACTGTTTATGGTCGATATTCACATTCCGGTCATCATCGGTCGCTGCTTTGCGAGACGTTCAAACGGCGGCAACTTTTGCAGAATTTGTATAAGCGCCGGTGCAAGAAAGAAAAAAATCAGGCCATTGGAGGCGATATGCAAAACAAAAAACGGCAATCCTGCGACAAGTCGCGCCACTAAAAAACCAGGTCCGGGTTCAATGATGAGAACATCGGCCAACGTCGTGAGAAAATCAAAAACGGCCGTTATGATGACCGCTGTCAATGCAAAAAAAAATCTCGCCGCCCGGCCCGGAGAATCCGGCGTAACGAATTCCCTGACGATTGCACCGGCAATTCCCGCCAGCAGCATACCGAGAAGTTGGGCAGCCAAAATATGAACCGGTGCCGGTCCAAACAGATTAAAATTCGAATAGATAAATTCCGTTGTAAAACCGATGAATGCGCCTGATTTCCAACCCAGGTTATAACCACCAAGAAAAATCAACAGTGTAACCAGTTCGACATTGGGAAGAAATATCAGCGCATAACCCACAGCCACTCCGATGGCGATGAATGTTGCGGTGACCGTCAATTTCAGTGTTTGTATTTTCATCTTTGGTTTGTGCGTATAATTGGTCTTACTTTTTCTGCAGAAAATGGGCAAACGCCTGCACCGCTGTCTCGATTTCTTCGCTGGAAGTAAAACGGCCAAAACTGATCCGAACCGAGGCATTTTGCAATTTTTCCGGCAGATGCAGTGCTTGCAGAACATGCGAGGGTGAGATATCGCCGGAACTGCAGGCGGAGCCGTTGGAAATTGCGATACCGGCCAGGTCCATTCCCATCAAAAAGCTCAAATTATCGATACCGGGGATCGCATAATTCTGAATATCCGGCAACCCTGCCGGGCTGCCGTTTTGTTGCGCCCGGGGAACTTTCAAATGCATCAGTTCACGCAGTTGCTGGCCGAGTTTTTGCGCCAGCGCTCGGTCCTCATTCTGTCGCTGCTGAATAATTTCAACGGCTTTACACAAGCCGGCGATCGCAGGAATATTTTCCGTTCCCGCGCGCAAACCGCTTTCCTGGCTACCGCCGTGAATCATTTTGGCGATTTTCACCGCTCTTCTTTTAAAAAGAACACCCGCCCCTTTGGGCCCGTAAATTTTATGCCCGGTAAAAGACATCAGGGAAATCGGCGTTTTACTTAAATCGACAGGCATTTTGCCAAAACTCTGCACTGCATCGGTATGAAACAAAACATTTTTTCGTGCGGCGATTTGCGCGCAGGTTTCGATGTCATTTATGGAGCCGATCTCATTGTTCACATGCATGATACTGATGAGTGCAGTTTCCGGCTGAATCGTTCGATCCAGTTCAGCCGGGTCGATCTGGCCGTCGCCATTCACTGGTAATTGGGTGATTTCCCAGCCGTGGGTTTTCAGATAACGGCAGGTTTGCAGAGTCGACGGATGCTCGATTGCCGAAATGATGATATTTCCCGGTTTGCGGCACTCGGCAGCGACACCCTGAATAGCGAGATTGTTGGATTCACTGCCGCCGCTGGTGAAAAAAATTTCATCCGGCCGGGCGTGCAGTATTGCCGCGATCAGATTTCGTCCCTCATCCAAAATGGATTTGGCGCGTAATCCAAACCCGTGGATGCTTGAGGGGTTGCCGTACACCTGTTGCATCGTTTCTGCGACGACCAGTGCAACTTGCGGATCGACAGGGGTCGAAGCGGCGTAATCGAGATAAATTCCTGTGTATTTTTTGGGCATTACCATTCAACCATAAAAGATCAAATTTTATATGGGCACGTTGATGACGAATCTATTTTATCGCTGCAGTTGGCGCCGAACACAAAAGGCAAAACTCCCGCGGCAGACTTCTGATAAACTCGTCAGAAACGCGCATCGTTCCCTGAGATTGTCGCCCGGAAGGTCATAACAAATTCGCACAAAACCGATGGAACCACTTTCCGGATTTTGCGCTGAAGCAAAACGCTAACTTTAATAAAAAGATGAATATAGCAGGATGGGCGAAGATTAGCAAGAGAAAATCAAAGGAATGATCTTTCCCGGGCATGCATGACCATTCCTTTATTGTTCAGAAACCGGGAAAAGGCTTAATATCCGGCCAGTTCATAGTACTCGGGAGCGCCTTGCGGCAACAGGCGAAAATCACCAAAATTTCTGCGATTGATAAAGATGAAACAGCGCTTCGTCTTATCATATTTCCAGATTTCATAGGCGTCCTTGCCCGAACGCGAACTCATGCGGTAGACATTGGCGGGGTTGCCATTTTGAATATAGACTTTACCCTGATCAGATTTCCAGCCCTTGCCCTCATAATGTCTGAAATTGGCATTAGCAAATGAAATGCGTTTATAGAATTCTTCCATAAGTTCATTTTCAAGCGTTTCGGGCGAGGGATCACGAGATTTCCAAAAAGAAAGAATCGCGGTGCGCTGCATTTCTGTAGAAAGTTCATGCATGCTGTCGAAATTCCATTGTGGTGCGACATATTTTAGCTGTTTGATGAGATCGGAAACAACACTTTTTTTATTGTATTCATCGGACCAGCCAATATAAAAATCAGTACGGTTAATAGCAACCTGACCAGAGTTGCGATCTCTCACCTGGACTTCCAGTTCATAATGTCCGCGAGACAATTCCAGGATCGACATACGCACCGAATGTACACCATCTGCAGACGGATGATTTACCGAGTGTTGAACTGTTTTTTTCAGGGTGCCGTCGTCAGCTTTAACTTTACAAAGCAGGTCGGCAGCATAATCAGCAGTCCCATCAGGCGTAGTCAAGCCATAGACTTCATAATAGATAAAAAACTCGCCGGTGAAATAATTAAATAACCGGTTGATGTTGGGTTTGACAAAAAGACCATTTTTTACAAACGCACTTTGTTGATCTGAAGCATAGATTGAACTGGCGATCTGGATGTCAGAAAGAATGAAATTTGTTACGGCAAAATCGGGTACATCCAGGAATATGGGTTGCGAAGCCGCCTTTTGTGCCACACGATCGGTCAACTGCACTTCGCAACTATAGTATCCCGGTTGTAACAAAATCCCCTGAACGCTCAAACGCATTTTACTGGAGCGGTCTAAATTACTGTCATAATTAACCATGTCATCGAAATCATATTCCTTGACGACCTTGCCGTTGTCGCGAATCACATATTTCATCCTGTACTCTGAGAAATAAGTCATCCCTTCCCTGGCGACTTCCAGGGCGCTTAAATCGACCTGGCTGTATATCTCGATATATGTTTGTTTTTCATTACCTTTAAAACATGCATAATCTATTGAGAAAGCAACCGCGGCTGTTTTCTCTTTACCATCCCGATCATTTGCCGTAAAGGCGAATGAATTGATCATGCAAACGAAAAATAGACCGAACCACATTTTTTTTAACATTTCTCACACTACCACTTTAAAAAATGAATATTCCCAGCTGGCTGTTTATAAAGTGGTATCGGGGAGAAATAATAAATTGTGAGGAGGCAAATTGTAAAATTTATGAAGGAAAAGTAAGGTGAGCAGAAATCGGATTCATTAATTTCCTGCAACAAAAAAGACAAACCGATGTTGCCATAAATATTCAAGGATGTGAGACACGCGGAATAACACAGAACGATCGATGTTTGACGATTATTGATAAATGTTAAAAACTCATCCCCATCGTAAACTGATTGACACTACCCACTCCACCCATCGAGGCAAGGGCGTAATCGATGGTATAATTTTTATAAATCAGCCCACCGCCAATTGAGATCCCTGAGAGACGGTTCGAGCCGAAGGTCACTTTCTGATCCAGCCCTTTTGAGTCATATCCCAGCCTGAAAAAAACATTTTTCCGCAGCGTAAATTCTCCACCGAGCGCAACTACAAGGTTTTCATTGAAATATTTCTTCAGCGCCAGAGACCACTCGAGCGGCAAATGAGCCAGCACTTTCGACATGCCGAATTCGATACTGGTGGGAATATCATCTTTAAATTCAATATACGGGGTGCGCACCGTGCCAAGGTTATAAATGCCGAGGCCGAATTTCAGGTTGTTGAGCAAACGTGATTCATAAAATAATGCTGCATCAAAAGCGAATCCGTCGGAATTATAGGAGGAAATTTCAGAGCGAAAATAACGAACCGAAGCACCATACCAGATTGCAGCTTTATATTGGCTGGCATAAGTTGCGTTCAGGATGAGACTACTTGCCGAGAATTCACCTTGTGAGTTATTGAGCTCATCCCGACCGTCAAATGAACCATAATCCTGGAAGAAAAAAGAGCCGGCAATATTGCCATTTTCCAAAGGATGGACATAAATTCCTTCACCGCCATTAACATCAAGGATATAATTGACGTAGGAGAAAGTTCCCATGCGCCGGGTAATACCCGCCAGAGCAGCAGGGTTGGTTCGAATTGCATCCGGGGTGTTGCTGATGGCATGCAGGGCGCCGCCCATTGCAACAGCTCTCGCAGACAAGACTCGTTTTAAGAAGGCGTAGCCGGTGGTTTGCGCTGAAAGGGTTTTCAGGTTAATACAAATGAGAAAAAACAGGAGTGAGAAAAGAAATGTTTTTTTCATGAGGCCTTCAGAGTAAACGTGAGCATTGGTCAATTTAAAGCCACCTGCCGGAATCGAACCGGCGACCTGCTCATTACGAGTGAGCCGCTCTGCCATCTGAGCTAAGGTGGCATTTCCACCAAAAAAAATATGCTGCCGGAAGTGATATTGGCAGCATATTTAAAAACGTGGGCAGGGGCAGAATTGAACTGCCGACACATGGATTTTCAGTCCATTGCTCTACCGACTGAGCTACCTGCCCTTTTCTACAGGCGCGTCATTAACAAGGCGGTAAATATAAAGAGAAATCAAATCCTTTGCAAGGAAATTTTGAAATAAATTTTGATACAGAGAAACGCATCTTGCTGCAAATATATAATTTTTAAAACTTGATCAGATTGAGCAAATTCACATCTGTATTTTGAAGAAATCGACCGAGGTCTTTCTTCAACGTGATGGTCAGGCTATCAACACCAGTTATGGTTTTCTGCAGATCATCGTAAATCTGATCGTCGTAAATCAACCGGGCAAGGCTGCCCTTGCGATTATGGAATTGCCGGCTGATAGCTGATAATTCTGTGCTAACCGTATCCATTTTACCGGTCATCCTTGCGAAAGTATCGATCGATTTTTCCAATACTTTGCGTTTATTCTCCAGCAACTGCCGCAATTCATTTGAGGCGCTACTGGAATTTTTAATCAATCCGACAAGTGCGTTTTCATTTTCGCTTAAAACTTTGTTCATTAGCCGGGTGGCACTATTGAGTTGGGCGACGCTTTCCTTCAGCGGCCGGACAAGCGTGTTCTCGTCCAACATGTGGTTGAGACTATTCACCGACTGATTCATGGCACTCAACAAGGTATCGGTTTTCAGTTTCAAGCCCTGGAATTCGCCGATAAGCAGCCCCAGGTTCGTCACCCCGCTGCCGCGAATCGGCTGCTGCAATTCAGTCGTCGTTAGGGATTGCATCCCAACGCCTGGACTGATTTCGAGATTTGTTCCGCCCATCAGATCAAGCATCGAAATATGAGCTGAAACATCATGATATAATTTTACTTTCGAACTCAGTGTGATACCGACAACGACCTCCCGATCGTTTAATTCTACTGTCTCAACACGCCCCTTTTTAATGCCGTTGACGGTCACCGGATCGCCAGGACGCAAACCGCCGCTGTGACTAAAAACGAATGATACCCGGTTGTAGCTCGATGAAAGTTTGACGTCCCTGCCCCATATCGATCCGGCAACGAGGATGACTATCCCCATCACGCTAATTATACCTACTTTCAGTTCAAGATTGCTGCGACTCATTCCTTCGACTCATCATTTTTTTTTCAATTCGATCGACTCTGCACCAGTCCCCAAATAACAATATTTTAGTCGGATTTCAAAGACTATTCATAATCTTTGCGTAAGTAGCGTTGAATTCTCGCCGCATTAGGTATAAAAGAATCGCTGGGGTGCCGAGTATTCAAGGTTCTCGCTTCCTCTCCTTTTGCCTGAATTTTTTGAATTAAACGGTCGCTGAACAGCTTTGCAGTATTTTGACCGTAAACTTTCAACATTTGATTCAGAGCGATAACTTCAGCGATTACCGTAATATTTTTCCCGGGAAAAATCGGCAGACGGACGACGGGGATATTAACGCCAAGGTGAGAAATAAATTCCTCATCGAGACCGATGCGCTCATATTCTTCATCGTTATCCCATTGCTCGAGTTGCACTTCAACTTCGATGCGCTTCTGTATCCTGATCGAGTTGATACCAAACAAGCTTTTGACATCGATAATACCCAGACCGCGAATTTCCATGTGATGCTGCAGCAATTCACTGCCACGGCCGAGCAGAACATCCCCGGCGAGTTTAAAAATATTGACGACATCATCCGCGACCAGTCGATGGCCACGTTCCACCAGGTCGAGTGCGATTTCACTTTTTCCGATCGACGAACGCCCGGTAAAAAGCACGCCCATGCCATAAACATCCACCAGGCTGCCATGGACTGTGGTCGTTGCAGCAAAAACGATATCCATGTACTCACCAAGAAGATGCAACACCTGTGTTGTGGTGAAATGGGTTCGCATGACGGTAATGTTGTTTTTAGTCGCAATCTCCACCATCTCGGGGGGAACGTCATTGCTTTCGGTCACCAGAATGCAGGGGATGTCGAACTCCATGACAAATTGTAGCGATTGCTTTCTCTCAGCCAGGGAAAGTTTCGATAAATAAGCCATCTCCGTATTGCCGAAAATTTGCACCCGTCGATGGGTAAATACATCAGTAAAACCCGTCAATGCCAGGCCCGGGCGATGCAAATCAGGTTCAACAATTTCCTTATTAAAACTCAGCTCACCGTTGAGCAACTCCAGATCCAGGTGGTCGGCATTGTCCGTATACATAGTTTTTAAATCTAACTTTTGCACAGCCTTTCCTCTCGTCCAAAAAGAAAAGGCCTCCAGGAAGGAGGCCTTCAGATATGGGTCTGTTATACTTCTTCAGAAATGGCCGCTTCCTCAATGCTCTCCACCAGAGAAGGTTTCGCAGCACCTTTGGGACTCCATTTCCCTTTATATTTTTTTAGTTGTCGTTCGAGTTTATTGGTCGCCAAAGTTATTGATTTTCGAATATTTTCACTTTTTTCAATTGCTTTAAGCGTTTGCCCATTCACTGAAACCTTAATTTCAGCAATCTGAGTTTGTTTCTCGTAGTCAAGAATGATTTCGCAATCAATGATGCCATCATAATATTTCTTCAGTCGTAGCACTTCCCCTTCAGCGAAGTTTTTCAAATCGTCCGGGGCTTTATAATGACGTGCGGTGAAGACTGTACGCATGGCATACCTCCTAAAAAAGTGATGAACGGATGACTCGTCTTATAAATAAAGAATTCAGCAAATCATTTCAACCTTGCTCGCGGATGAGCGATTTGATATGTATCCTTTAATCGTTTCGACGAGATATGAGTATAAATCTGAGTCGTGTTCAAACTCAGATGCCCGAGAAGCTCTTTCACAGCCATCAAATCCGCACCTGCATCCAGCAAATGCGTCGCATGACTGTGCCGCAGAACATGAGGATGGTTTTTACCCTTTTCCGCTACACTTCCCAGGACTTTGGTTACGATTGAATAGACTTTGTTTCTTGAAAGCTCCTTTCCTTTTTTATCGATGAACAGATTTTCTGTCATACCAGCTTTGTTGCCCAGCCATTTTCGACGTAAATCAAGCCAGTTAACAGTCTTCTTTTTTATAGATTTCGGGAGAGGCACGATGCGTTGTTTCTGCCCTTTCCCCAAAACCCTGACCTGATCCTGATAGAGGTCAAGATCGATTATTTTTAAATGTGTGAGTTCGCTTATACGCAGACCGCAGCCATATAAAAACAATATGATCAAACTATTCCGCAGGCTTTCTTCCTCCGATTCATCAAGCTGTGCGAGTGCGGCGGTCACCTGCTCCTGGCGCAAAAACTTGGGCAAGGCCACCGGTTCCTTCAACGAATTAATATTGGCTACTGGATTATTTTCTATTTGATTTTCTTCTCTTAAAAAACGAAAAAAACTGCGCAATGTGGAAATTTTACGATTGATCGTTTTAGCGGACAGGCGAATGGGAGACAGAAAGTGAATATATTTGCGCACATGGGCCCGGCAGATTCCCCCAATGATCCGGTTCTCCTGCAAATAGCCCCTGAACAATTCAAGGTCAGTCGCATAAGCTTCGATCGTTAGTTCAGATGCACGCTTTTGTTGCCGAAGATGCTTTAGAAAAGCTGCCGAAGCACGATCAAAATTATGCATTACTAATGTTTTTTGCATTTTATTCATATATTGATAACTTTAAAATCGACCGGGTTGTTTATAATTTTAACATACAAAGATAATTGTTTATTGCATCTTTATGTTCGATGCCTTTCTCATGCAAAGCCGCGATGAGCTCATGCACAGAAAACCGCTGCAAACCTGCCGATATCCGTCGATCAATTGAAGCTTTTCAAAGGTGACCGCTATTATATTTTGGACGATTTGTTTTGTCATCCGGTTTGAATTGTTATTTAAAAATTTTGTCAGCAAAACAAACGTGTTCGCGAAGTGACAAAAAAACCGCGCTATTGTCCGTTTGTCGCCAATGAGATGAAGACCAGCAGCAATATTCCGCAGTAAACATGCCTTTTGGATGGCACGATTCATTTCTCTTTTTACGATAAAATGTAAAGTCGCACTCATTTCATAAGCCCATAACCGAACGATTATCCACCGGACTTTCCGGCTTGCGAGAATAGGGTCATTTCGAGTCCATCCGGGGAAACGAGATCGAATGTGGTTGAATCGTGATTTTTGTAAATGCAGAAGTTTGGCAAGATGGCCGGCAACCACTTCACTTTTACGGTCCGTGTCGGCTGCAATAAAAATATGGGAGGCATTTTCGGTGTGCAGGCGCAATTTTTCGATGTGTTCTTTCTTCACACAAAGAACTTCAATTTCAGGCAAGAAATTTTGAGTAGCATCGATGCCAAGTCTGTTGCGGGGCAGGTTTTTAATATACCAGTAATAAGCGACTGTAATAAAACCCGGACCCTGAATGCTGCTGCTTGTTTTACATTTCGCTGCAGACTCGACAATGAGCAGAGTTTTTTTCATACACAGCACCTGTTGCATTGAACCCGCGGTTCAATGACGCACGCGAATCATGAAAGAACGATAAGCAACTGTTCTAATGGATTATAGCATCCATATCGCTATCAAGCGGAAAATTCCCCTGAAAATTTGTGCTTCGGGTTGTTAAAATAGCGGCGACGATCGATTTCATATCTTCGATCTGAACCCGCGATGTGCCCAGCATCATCGCCTTTTCGATGGCGAGCTCAACATCGAAATTACTCAGGATTTCGAGTTGCTTGATTTGAAGCAGATAGCCAAAAGCCTCGGCGGAGATAATCATTTCTTCCAGTTCATGCAGGACACGAAATGATTGAGATATGTCACTTTCCCCATCGCGCAAGATTTCTTCGACTTCCCGATCAGCTCTTTCAAAAAGCCAAGAAAATGCCGAGCTGATTTCATTCTGTGAATATCCGCGATTCAGCAAATCCTGTGAGAGTAAATCCAGATTGTCGAAATCTTGTTTTCCCCCACGAAGTTGACTCATGATAAACATTAGAATTTCAACCACGCGTTCATTCATTGAAAACTCCTTATTTCCTCACCTCTCCATAATTGCAAGCAATCTAATAAAATCCCCGCTAAAATCAAGTATTTTACTATTATTTAACACTGGCAAGCGATGAAATAATGTCAATTTGTTGCCCCGTGACATTTCTTGTATTTCTTGCCTGAGCCGCACGGGCAGGGGTCGTTCCTGCCGACTTTTTGTTCCACGACTACCGGTTTTTTCTTACCTGCAACCGGCGCATTTTGCGGGGCGGGGCCGCCACTCAAGCCCATGCCAGTCGCATCCTGATGGCTCTCGGTCATCCGTGCCAACATTTGCTGGCGCTGCCGCATCGCCGGGCTTGGCTCGGTTTGCACCTGCATTTTAAAAAGCAATTCGACGACTTCACGGTTAAGACTCTCGATCTTCGCTTTAAATGCGCGAAAACCTTCAGCCTTGTATTCGATCAGCGGGTCTTTTTGCCCATAAGCCCGCAAACCGATGCCCTCTTTGAGCTGATCCATTTCATACAGATGGTCACGCCATTTTACATCGATGGTCTGCAGCATGGCAAATCGTTCCATTTGGCGTATTATCTGTGGCGATACCGCGATTTCCTTATTTTCATAAGCCTGCCGGGCTGCAGCATGTAGTTTTTCTGCAATTTCAGCCGCATTCAGGCTCTCAGATTCTTCCGTAGTTAATCCCCAGTCGGCGAGAAACATTTTCTGAAAATCCAGACGCAGTGCCGGCAAATCCCAGTCATCGGCATAGGATTCTGCAGGCAAATGCATTTCTAACATCGAATCGACCTGATCGGCGATTATTTGAAAGATATCTTCTTTTAGATTTTCACCACGTAACGCATGTTTTCTGCGGTCGTAAATAACTTCGCGCTGCTGGTTCATAACGTTGTCGTATTCCAGCAAATGCTTGCGGATATCGAAGTTGTGTGCTTCAACCCGCTTTTGCGCCCGTTCGATACTTTTCGTCACCATGCTGTGGGTGATGACTTCGCCGTCTTCCAGACCCAGCCGGTCCATTACCGAAGCAACGCGATCGGACTGAAACAAACGCATCAAATCATCTTCAAGGCTGAGAAAGAAACGCGATGAGCCCGGATCACCCTGGCGTCCGGCACGACCGCGCAGTTGCCGGTCAATTCGTCGGGCCTCGTGGCGTCCGGTGCCGATGATCTGCAGGCCGCTTTCCGGATCATTTTTATCGACCACACCGGCGCCCAGCTTGATATCGGTTCCGCGCCCTGCCATATTGGTGGCGATGGTTACGGCACCTGGTTGGCCGGCATTGGAAATGATTTCCGCCTCGCTTTTATGGTGCTTCGCGTTGAGTACATTATGCTTTACCCCCCGGCGTTTGAGCATGCGGCTTAAAGTTTCAGATTCTTCAACTGAAGTTGTGCCGACGAGAATGGGTCGACGCCGGTTGTGCAATTCCACAATCTCGTTGATGACGGCATTATACTTTTCCCGCTTGGTGCGGTAGACAAAATCCTCATGATCAATCCGTGTGATGGGGCGATTGGTGGGAATGACGACAACGTCGAGTTTATAAATCTCCCAAAATTCCGAAGATTCCGTTTCGGCAGTTCCGGTCATTCCCGCTAATTTGGAATACATGCGAAAGTAATTTTGCAGGGTGATGGTCGCCATCGTCTGGGTTTCTTTTTCGATCTTCACCCCTTCTTTAGCTTCGATGGCCTGGTGCAGCCCATCGCTGTAACGTCGCCCAGTCATCAGCCGACCGGTAAATTCATCGACGATCATCACTTTGTTATCTTCGGAAACCACATATTCCACATCTTTTTCAAAGAGAGAATAGGCACGCAGCAGTTGTGAAATACTGTGCAATTGCTCCGCTTTTTCGCTGTATTCCCGGTTTAAAGCCTCGCGTTTCTCAATCTTTTCAGCATCAGACATCTCCTCGTCTGATTCGATTGCATGTACAGTCTGGCTCAAATCGGGAAGCACGAACATCTGCGGATCGTTGGGCGAGAGCGCCTCGAGGCCTTTGTCCATCAAATCGATGGTGTGCGCTTTTTCATCGATGGCAAAATAGAGGTCGTCGTCAATTTCCGGCATGCGTTTGTCGCGGATAAACTCGCTTTCCACGCTGCGAATAAGCCGTTTGACACCTTTCTCGTTCATCAATTTCATCAGTCGTTTATTTTTCGGGGCGCCACGACTGGCCCGCAACAGCAAAACACCGGCTTCTTCTTCACGCCCATCTTCGAGCAATTTCTCCCCCTCAGCGACCAGTTTGTTGACGTGCATGGTCTGGCTGCGCACGAGTTTTTCAACCCGCGGTTTCATTTCGAGGTATTGCTGATTTGAAGATTCTACCGGGCCGGAAATAATCAGCGGTGTGCGCGCTTCATCGATAAGTACCGAATCAACTTCATAGATAATCGCATAGTTATGTGTACGCTGCACCTGGTCTTCCAGACTGGTGGACATATTATCCCGCAGATAATCGAAGCCAAATTCGTTGTTGGTGCCGTAGGTGATATCCGCATTGTAAGCCTCTTTTCGGTCGCCGGGATCGAGATCATTGGTGATATAGGCCGCGGTCAGTCCGAGAAATTCAAATATTTTCCCCATCCACTGGCAATCACGTTGCGCCAGATAGTCGTTAACGGTGATGAGGTGCACACCTTTTTCCGCCAGGGCATTGAGATAGAGCGGCAGCGTGGCCACCAGCGTTTTTCCTTCGCCGGTCGCCATTTCCGCAATTTTGCCCTGGTGCAAAACGATGCCGCCGATGAGCTGCACGTCGTAGGGAATCATATCCCAGCGCGTTCGTTGGCCGATGACATCCCACTCCTTTCCGACAAGACGGCGGCAGGTGTCTTTTACGACGGCAAAGGCTTCGGGCAAAATCTCATCGAGCACCTCGTTAATGATATCGAGCTCTTCTTCTTGTTTTTCCGCCAGCTCATCCCGAATATCGTCAGCGGTCCGGAATTCGCTATTAGCAGCGGCTTCTTCATCGCGAAGCAGCAGTTCAAGTTTTTCGATTTCTTCACGAACACTTGCCGTCGCCATGCGGATTTTTTCTTTAAAAACCTCTGTCTTTTGCCGCAGTTCATCATCTGATAGTGTCGCGAGATCGTCATAAATTGCATTAATTTCGTCAACGTAATGTTCGATTTTGCGAATGTCTTTTTCGTGTTTGTTGCCGAAAACTATCTCAAGCAATGTGTTGAACATTTAAATTGTTCTTTCCTGAAAATGTGAAATTGTGATTCCTGGTCATTCTCGAATCGGGTTGCTGATTTCCCAGCTTTGCCGGTTTGCAAAAATCCGCCCCGGGTATGAAACAGCATAGCTTCGTTTATGCTTGCATCGAAGCAAAAATGATGTTCAAACCGGTGCCAGGTTATTGAAACATATATTAATTTAAACCTCTTCCAGATTTTTCGATGTTCCCCCTCGCTTTTAAATCGGCTAAAATCGCATCAGCGATACCGTTGACAAAACGGCTGCTTTGCTCGGTACTGAATTTTTTAGCGATCTCGATCCCCTCATCGATGGAGACCTTCGGCGGAATATACTGAAAGTTCAAAAACTCACAAATAATTAATCGCAGTATGATTTTATCGAGCACGGCGATGCGGGTAAAATCCCAGTTCGTTGCCCGTGCCATAATGAGCTTGTCGAACTCTTCTTTTTGCGAGATAGTCTTTTCAAAAAGTGCGATGGCAAAATCGATGACGGCTGCCGGTTCATCCATCACCAGAATCGTCGTCTCGATAACATGCCGCGGCGTATTGCCTGAAAACTCAAAGGCGTAACACGCCTGCAGTGCGATTTCTCTCGCTTTTCGTCTGCTGCTCATTTTAATAGACGCGTGTCAACCAGTTATATCGATCTTCAGCTTTGCCGGTGATGATATCAAAATAGCGCTTTTGTACATATTTCGTGATTTCTCCGGGTTTGCCGTTGCCGATTTCAACCTTATCGATGGTGCGAATAGGTGTGATTTCAGCAGCAGTGCCGGTAAAGAATATTTCATCGGCAAGATATAGCATTTCACGCGGGATAAATGTTTCCTGCAATTCGACGCCTTTCTCCTGCAACAGGGTGATGGTACAATCGCGGGTAATGCCTTTTAAAATCGAAGAGGAAATCGGTGAAGTATAGCAGCGGCCGTCAACGATGACAAAGATATTTTCCCCGGAACCTTCGCTGACGAATCCGTTTTGATCGAGCAAAATCCCTTCGACATAATCGTCCATCGCCGCTTCCATTTTGACCAATTGGCTATTGAGATAATGACCGCCCGCTTTTGAAAGCGAAGGCACACCGGCAGGTTTCTGCCATGAAGAAACCCGTACATCGACACCGCTATCCAGCGCTTCGCTGCCGAGGTATTGGCCCCATTTCCAGGCACCGATGACGACTTGAACCGGGTTGGGCCGGGGATCGACGCCCAGGGTGCCGTATCCCCGAAATGCAAATGGCCGGATATAAGCGTCGTGGTAGTTGTTTTTGCGCAAAACCTCAACACATACTTCGCAGAGTTCGTCTGCGGCGAAGGGAATTTGCATGCGGTAAATCTTGGCTGATTTATACAAGCGGTCGATATGTTCATGCAATCTGAGTATACTGGCGCCGCTGCCGGTATTAGGATAGCAGCGCAAGCCTTCAAACACACTCGAACCATAATGGATGACATGAGACATCACATGGATCGTGGCATCACGCCACTTTTTGTATTCTCCATTAAACCACAGGGTGCTGTTTTCATCGAATGCCATTTTTAGACCTCAGTGCTTGTCGTTATTTTTTTTATGTTATTTATATTGAATTTCATGACAATATAATCAGGAATTTCCCGGCAAACAATACTTGGTTGGGTTTGCGAATAAAAAATATCATTTTTTCAATACGCCACGCCCGATAACCAGTTTTTGAATCTCACTGGTGCCCTCATAAATTTCCGTGATTTTCGCATCACGCAGAAAGCGCTCGACCGGATAATCCTTGATGTAACCGTAACCGCCATGAATTTGCACCGCTTTATCGGCGCAAAACATCGCGGTTTCGGCCGCAAAAAGTTTTGCCCGTGCTGATTGCATGGTAAAATCACCACCGCGGTCTTTGGTATTGGCCGCGTCGTAAATGAGATAGCGCGCCGCATGAATGCGCACATCCATTTCCGCCAGCATGAATTGAATCGCCTGTTGCGCAGCGATCGGCTTGCCAAACTGCACCCGTTCTTTTGCGTAAGAAACAGCAGCATCAAAAGCGCCCACAGCAATCCCCAGCGCCTGAGAAGCGATACCGATGCGGCCCTTATTCAGTACATTCATGGCGATGGGGAATCCTTTTTCCGCCGGGCCGAGAGTATTACTTTGCGGTACGCGGCAATTTTCGAACATCAACGAGCAGGTATCGGAACTGCGAATACCCAATTTTTTCTCTTTGCGGCCGATTTTGAACCCCGGAGTATCGCGCTCGACGATGATACAACGAACACCGGCATATCCACTCGATTTATCTTCAGTTGCAAAAACGATGTAAACCTGCGATTGCGTGCCGTTGGTGATAAAATTTTTACTGCCATCAACAATCCAGTCGTCACCGTCTTTCCTGCATGTCGTCTGCAATGCTGAGGCGTCGGAGCCGGTGGCCGGTTCGGAAAGACAGAATGCGCCGAGCTTTTTTCCATTTGCCAGCGGCCGCAGGAATTTTGCTTTTTGCGCATCGGTGCCATATTTTTCCAGCCCGTAACAGACGAGAGAATTGTTTACCGAAGCGATAACACCGGCGGTTGCATCGACCCGGCTCAATTCTTCGATGAGAATGGAATAGGCCACGGTATCCATGCCGCCACCGCCCCATTCCGGTGCAATCTGCAATCCCATAAACCCGAGTTCGCCCATTTTTTTAACATGTTGGGTGGGAAATTTTTCGGCAGCATCGCGCTCCCGGGCATCTTTGGCCAATTCTTTTTCAGCAAAATCACGCACTGTTTGCCGGAGAAGCTGCTGTTCTTCGCTATATTGAAAATCCATTTTATCCTCGGTTAATCATTATTTAATTCCAGAATTTTCCAACCAGCCGTTTCTTTTCAAATCATGCTGAATAATCATAAAACCCACGCCCTGATTTTCGTCCCAAATACCCGGCAGCCACCATTTTACGCAGCAGAGGGCAGGGGCGATATTTGGGATCGCCAAGTTGGGTATTAAGCACTTCCATGATGTGTAGACAGACATCCAGGCCAATAAAATCAGCCAGTGCCAGCGGGCCCATGGGATGCGCCGTGCCCAGTTTCATCACCATATCGATGGCTTCCGACTCGGCGACGCCCTCCATCACGCAATAGATCGCTTCGTTGATCATCGGCATGAGCACACGGTTTGAGACGAAACCAGGAAAATCATTCACAGCCACCGGCTCTTTGCCCAATTTCCGGCTCAGGTCCATAATATCATCGAAAACAGTAGCAGAGGTTGCCAGCCCGCGGATGACCTCGACCAATTTCATCATGGGAACGGGATTAAAAAAGTGCATGCCGATCACTTTCTCCGGCCGTTTTGTCACAGCGGCAATTTCGGTAATCGAGATGCTTGAAGTATTGCTGGCGAGCACAGTCACGGCGCGACATATAGAATCCAGTTCCTGAAATAACTCTTTTTTTACCTCACTATTTTCCGACGCTGCCTCGACTACCAGTTGTACATCCGCAGCGTTCCGCAAATCGCTGCCGGTGTGAATTCGCGCCAGCGTAGCGGTGACTTCATTTTCCGTAATTATGCCCTTTTTCACCTGTCGCTGCAAATTTTTTTCGATCGTCGCCAGCGCTTTTTCCAGCGCCCCGGCGGCGATATCGATCAGTTCAACAGCAAAACCATTGGCAGCAAAAACATGAGCAATGCCGTTGCCCATCGTACCGCTACCGACCACAGCTACTCGTTTAACTTCCATGCATTCTCCTGAAATTGAAACCAACCATAAACTTAATCAATTAATTTTGCCTCAAATTCTTTCAACGATCACAGCTGAAGCCTCACCACCACCGATACACAGGGTTGCCAAACCAAAACGTTTCTGCCGTTGTTCCAAAGCATAAAGCAGTGTCGTTAAAATACGCGCGCCACTGGCGCCGATGGGATGGCCGATCGCCACTGCGCCGCCATTAACGTTGACTTTTTCCGCCGGGATCGAAAGCTGATCCATAGCAACCATCGTGACGACCGAAAATGCTTCGTTGATTTCGAAAAGATCGATATCTTCGATGCGCATTGCAGCGCGGTCGAGCGCTTTTTTCATCGCATCGACCGGCGCGACAGTGAACCATTCCGGCTCCCGCGCCGCCGAGGCCTGCGCGATGATTCGCGCCTGAGGTTTTAAACCTTGGCGCTGCGCAACGTCTTCGCCCAGCACCAGCATCGCTGCTGCGCCGTCATTTATTTTGGATGCATTTGCCGCCGTTACCGTGCCTTCTTTTTCGAACGCAGGGCGCAATGCAGACATTTTTTCAAAATTGGCTTTGCCGGGTTCATCATCAAGAGCGATGAGAACGGGATCACCCTTGCGTTGGGGAATAGGCACAGCAGTAATTTCCGCAGCAAAAAATCCGTTTTTAACCGCAGCAATGGCTTTTTTATAACTTGCAATTGCAAATTCATCCTGCGCCTCACGACTGTAATGATGTTCTCTGGCACACAATTCAGCAGCGTTACCCATGTGAAAATCGTTGTACACATCCCACAAGCCGTCATTGATCATGCTGTCGATGACTTTGCCATGCCCAAGTCGGTAACCACTACGAACCTTATCGAGCAAATACGGTGTCTGGCTCATGTTTTCCATCCCCCCGGCAACGATGATATCCGCATCACCGGTTGCGACGGATAACGAGGCCAGCATCACGGCTTTCAGACCACTGCCGCACACTTTGTTGATCGTCATGCAGGTGACGCTGGCGGGCAATCCCGCGCCCAGCGCTGCCTGCCGCGCCGGCGCCTGCCCCAAACCCGCCGGCAGGACACAACCCATGATGACTTCATCGATTTTATCTGCGGCAATTTTTCCACGATGGACTGCTTCCTTCACCACCAAAGCACCGAGATCAGTTGCTTTAACCCCTGCGAGAGAACCATTAAATGCGCCGACAGGTGTACGATTGGCCGCGGCGATTACAGTTTTACGAAAATCTCCACTCATTTAGGACTCCGTAATTTTAAATTTTAAATGCTTGTCATTTTGCACAGCGAGATCGCAATATCAATTGTCGATATTTTAACTGATTTCAATTTTCTTCAGCAGCCATTGCTTGCTGTCTTGCATAACATAAGCAGCGGTTGGTTCGGCTGCATGTTCGAAAACCAGCAGCCATTTTTCATCGGCGGCCTGTTGCAGGAAAGCAGGTTTTGCCGCCATCGTTTCGCCGGGATACAAATCATACCCCATCACATATGCTGTTTTCAGATGCGACGGTGTCGGGATGAAATCGCCGGGAAAAACAACCAGACCGGCGCCGGTGTCAATTTTGATAATCGTATTGTTTTTTGTGTGCCCGCCAACGACGACCGACTCTATTCCCGGCAATATTTCACCAGTGCCCTGCAAAAGATGCAGCTGCCTGTTTTCCACTAACGGCTGCCAGTTTTCCACAAGATAGCTGGCGCGGCTGCGCGGGTCAGGATTGCCGGCAATTTCAAACTCGCCCTGCTGTACAAAATATTTCGCATTGGGAAAAGTCGCAACCAGTTTACCGTTTTCATCATACATCGTATTCCAGCCGATGTGATCGAAATGCATGTGACTCATGATCACTGCAGTAATCCCGCTGCGGCCAATGCCTTTTTCGACTAATCGATCGAGCAGCGTTTTCTCGCGTTTGATGCCAAAAATACGGGCAAATTTGTCATCGAACTTATCGCCGATGCCAGTGTCGATGAGGACTTTTTCATCGCCGCGTTCGAGCAAAAGGCAATTCAGTCCCAGCAGAATGCGGTTGTGTTCATCCGCCGGTTCCAACTTGTTCCACAAGGCTTTCGGCACCACACCGAACATAGCACCGCCATCGAGCAAAAAGCGGCCGTCGGAGAGAATTGAAATTTCGAAAGAACCCAGTTTCATATTTACCTTTAATCTTTTTTAAAGCGAAAATTACATTTGACACACTGATGGCGCGCCTGCCGAAGCGGCAGGGCACGTTTCAGACTACAAATCAAAAAATGCTCCGACTTTGGCAGGCTCAGCCGCCAAAATCGCGCTGTATCCTGAGCCTGCCGAAGGACGACAAATTCAGTCAGTAAATAAAATTTATTTCACCTCATTCAACAGATGCTTCGAAATAACTATTCGCAAAACCTCGCTGGTGCCTTCGCCGATTTCCGTCAATTTAGTATCGCGGAATATACGTTCCAGCGGATACTCGCGAACGTAGCCATAGCCACCCAAAATCTGGATAGCTTTTGTGGCGCCGCGCATCGCGGCTTCGCTGGCGAATAGTTTTGCCATCGCCGCCTGTTTGGAATAGCCTTTACCGGCATCACGCAGGCGGGCGGCCTGATGTACCAAAAGCCGGCCGGCTTCCAGTTCGGTCGCCATATCAGCGAGATACCATTTGATCGCCTGAAAATCGGCGATCATTTTGCCGAAAGCCACGCGTTCTTTGGCGTAGGCGGCGGCATGTTCCATCGCCGAGCGTCCCAGCCCGACAGCCATGGCGCCGATGCCGATACGACCGCCATCGAGGGTTTTCATCGCTTGCAAAAAGCCCTGATTTTCTACACCTAACAAATTTTCCTGCGGAATGCGCACATTATCGATGGCAATCTGCCGCGTATCACTGGCACGCAGACCCATCTTATCTTCTTTTTTACCGGGGGTAAAACCTTCGGCATCTTTTTCAACCACGAACATGCTGATACCTTTTACGCCTGATATGGTGTCTGTTTTTGCGAGAACGACAAAAACATCGGCATAGCCGCCGTTTGTCACCCACTGCTTGGCACCGTTGAGCACATAGTGATCGCCATCTTTTTCAGCACGGGTCAGCATAGCGCCGGCATCCGAGCCTGAGCCCGGTTCGGAAAGGCAGAAAGCGCCGATTTTTTTACCACTGAGCAAATCCGGCAGGTATTTGTTCCTTTGTTCTTCACTTCCAAAAAGATAGATGGGGGTGGAACAGAGTGAAACATGCGCGGCAACGCTCAGCGCCGTTGCGCCGCAGCCTGCAGCGATTTCTTCCATCGCCAAGGCGAAGGAGAGCATGTCAAATCCGGAGCCGCCATATTTTTCAGAGAAGGGAATTCCGAGAAATCCGAGCTCACCCATTTTCTGCAAATTCACCAAAGGAAATTCACAGCTTTCATCAATTTCAGCAGCGACGGGGGTGATTTCATTTTCAGTAAACTCACGCACTGTATCGCGCAACATGATTTGCTCTTCAGTGAAACCGGCCATCTGGTTCTCCATTTTTACGATCCATTAAAAATGAAACAGGCTCCATCATAAAAATTTAACAGAGCCATTTTAGAAATTTTTTCATCATCGTCAAAGACCTTCGTTGTGATGCCCACCCGGACATCTCGCCTGGCAATTTCATATCTTCACATCAATTCATCAACAGTTTTGTAAGTTAGGATTTTCAAATAAAACAACAAGATTAAAAATGATAATAATTCGCTTTTATTTCAGAAAAACTACAAGATACAGGCATGAAAAAAACTGAACAAAGTCAACATATTTCGCCTGAAACCCCTAAAAGAATACCAGCAATAAATGAAAACTATTTATAAATTACGTTAATTGTTCTCAAAAACCTAAAACAAAACAAATAATTGAAGAGCAATTATTCTCCGCGGAAACGGGGCTTTCGTTTTTCAAAAAAAGCAGCGAGCGCTTCCCGCCTGTCATGCGTTTCGATGGTCGTTTTGTAAAATTCATGTTCAGTGGCGAGCGCCGTTTCGAGGGGTTGCTCCAGGCCTTGCAAAACAGCCCGTTTTGCTGCCCGCACCGCCACCGGCGCATTCGCGGCAAAATCGGCAGCCACATTGAACACATGGTCGGCAAGCAGCTTAGTGGGCAAGACGCCCTGCACAACGCGCCAGTTCAAAGCTTCTTCCGCTGAGAATATTTTCGCTGAATTAATCCAGTAAAGCGCTGCTGCATAGCCGATTAAGCGTGTGAGCCGCTGTGTCCCGCCGGCGCCGGGGATGATGCCCAGCGCCGTCTCGCGCAACCCCAGTTTTGCATTTTCGCTGGCAAAACGCAAGTCTGCTGCTAGTACCAGTTCCAGGCCGCCACCGATTGCCGAACCATTGATTGCGGCAACCACCGGCACCGGGATCGCGGCGATGGCTGAAAATGCCTGCTGGATTTTTAGCACCGTCGGTGCGATCTTTTCCATCGGCATCGTCCGCCTTTCCTGCAAATCCGCACCGGCGCAAAAATGTCGGGCGGCCGACTGAATTATCACCGATCGCACTTCGCTGGTGAGGGATTTCTGCTTCAATTCCTGGGCTGCCTGCTGTAATCCAGCAACCATTTGTCGATTCAAAGCATTGACGGGCGGCCGGTTCAGCGTGAGAATTGCGATATTTTTTTCTATTTCGATCTGTATCATTTCAAAAGAGTTTGCGATAAGTTAGTTTTGATAGCGCATTTTTTCAACATCATCAACATCCACTTCCATGTAGAGCAAACCGAGGCCATGGGTTTTACCCTGGGCATCGGTTTTCAAGCTTTCGGAACCACCGCCGCCCAGCGAATCATGCAGAATAAAATTTAAAGCCCGAATATTGGGCATTTCATATCGTTCGACTTCACCGAAGCAGATGCTGCTGAAATGCGTTTTAATACGATCCGGTGTCAGCAGGTTTTTTAAAAATTCATAACCAGCATCCGTATATGCGGCGATACCGACGTTACTGCCGTCGCCTTTATCACCTGAACGGGCGTAAGCAATTTCACCTAATTTTATTTTCATTTTATTCTGCCTTTCATTTATTGATCGGACGAATGGAATCAAGACCCTGCGGCTGTGCCAGCACCCAGCGAATGGGTTGAATCGTACCGTCTTTACGCACTGTGCGCTCGACATAATAGTATTTCAAAACACAGTGTTCGATATAAACATCATCTTCGATGGTACAGCCAAACACCCGCGAAGTGCCTTTGATGAGCACGTTATTACCGATGCGTGTCGGATATTCATCGGAGCCGGTTATATTTACCCCAGCTTCGATGCGGCAGTTATTGCCGATCACCAGGTTGCCTTTGATGATATCACCTTTAAAAATCTCGGTATTTCCTCCGACGTGCATCACCTGATGATCATAGGTGCTGAGATTGACGCTCTGATCGATGATGACATATTCGCCAAGAATGATATGTCCCTCAAGTCGGGCACCACTATTGATAACAACCCCTTTGGCCAGCTTCACATATGGGTCGATATAAACACCACGTCCAATTTCGATATCGAGCGGGCTCGAGGTTTTGTCCATCTCAAGGATTTGCTCCACCACTTCATCGGCGATGAAAAAATCATCGCGATCAGCGATGGTGATAATATCTTTTAATTTTTCATAGACCGCGTCACGGGCGATATTTTCCATCTGTTTGAGCACACTTTTGACATTGAAACCGAGAACGGCATTTTCGTCTTCTGTCGCTGATGCGCCCACGGTCAGACCATCCTGATTGAAGATCGTGATCAGGTCGGTGATATAGAGTTCACCCTGTACATTGTCTTCTTTCAGAAGATCGATTTTTTCGATGAGGGCTTTTGCTTTGAAGGCAAACAGGCCGGTGTTGAATTCATTAATTTCGATAAGCTGCGGTTTTGTAAAAGAATAATTCCGGTGATGATAACATATGGTGTAGATCTCATCATCGGCGAGAGCGAGAATGTCTTTATGCTCTTTGATTTCGATGACCATGCCGGCTTCAGGAGATTTTTCTCCCAGGTCATCTTTCTCCGGAACGCGGACGATACGGCCATAATAATTGTCTTGCGGTTTACCGCGGAACAAACTGGTCAGCACCATCATGTCACAAATGGTGTTTTCAAAATCCTGGCGGAAATTGGCAACGACATCCCTGCTCAATAAACCGACATCGCCGGGGAAAACATAGATGTTGCCATCGTGGATATGGCCATCGAGAATTTGCAAGCCGATTTTCACTGTATGGCCGGTGCCGCACTGCTCTGCCTGAAATGCAAAACTGCGATTATTGCGGGAGCCGCAGGCATTGGCAACATCGACGGCTTTAATGCCGACGACGATGATTTGGTTATCGCTTTCGAGGCCGTGTTGCGCCGCCCGCGCCACCCGCATCACCGTGGGAATTCCCCAGACTTTGTGTAGCATTTTCGAGGTTTCCGATTTGATGCGCTTGCCATGTCCGGCCGAGAGCACGATGGCAATATTTTTATCATTATAATTCAGGGGGCGCGATAGCCGTTTCAGATGTGCAGCGATTTCTTTTATATTATTTTCCATTATTTCCACTCCGGAACTATAAGCACAAAGGATGAAAATTCCAGTTTAAAATTCTTCAACAAACACGACTTGCCTGACATGCCGTTTATCGATCAAAGCCGGCCAGTAGCTGACGATTTCCTGAGCTTTCGGGCGACCGCCGGCAAAACCGGTGACACCGGGAGGCCCGCTGGTGACCAGCGGTACGATCTCCATAGCAAAGCGTTCAACTTTCGCTTTGTCGGCGTCTTTCACACCAATGCGCAAGACGATTTCATTGCTGTTTGCAGGAATTTCAGCGATACCGGCGTGGCATACCGCAGCGCCGGGATATTCCGCAATTTTCTGCTTTTCAGCAAAATGGACGTTCTCATAGGCCAGCCGTTGCCAGATGATTTCAGCGCAAAGTTGCGCTTTTGCCAGCGCCTCCGGCCCGGCGATGGTCAACTGGCCGACGGCTTTGAAACCATTGCTGAAACTGGCGGAGACTTTTAAAAAATCGGTGGCTTTTTTGCCGTGGATGCCAAACACACGCACGCGGTCTTTTTCTGCCTGCTGCAATTGCACCGTAGTAAAATCCACCACGACGTCCGGGGTGATGTAGTTTTGCGGGTCGCCCATTTCGTACATCAATTGCGAAGTCACCGATTCGATGCTCACCTCGCCGCCGGTGTCCGGATGTTTGGTGATGTAAAAATTGCCATCAGCCTGCATTTCGATGATGGGATAACCGATCATGGCGAAATTTTCGATTTTTCGCCAGTTGGTGTAATTTGCGCCGGTGCACTGGGCACCGCACTCGACAATATGGCCCGCTACTGTTCCGGCGGCCAGCTTGTCGTAATCTGCAAAGGACCAGCCGAATTCGTGAATCATTGGGCCGAGCACCAGCGCCGGATCGGTGACCCGGCCACAGATGACAACATCTGCGCCACGATCGAGCGCTTCCACAATGCCTGCTGCGCCGAGATAAACATTAGCGGAGGATATTTTATGGCGCACGGTCGCCCAGTTGGCGCCGGTATCCATATTTTCAAATTTTTCACCGGCTTGTTCGAGTTCATCGATGCGGTGCAATATATCATCACCGGTGACGGTAGCGATTTTCACTCCGGAAAGACCGAGCTTTTTAACGACAGCGCCGGCGGCTTCGAGGCAGGCCTGTGCGTTCACCCCGCCGGCGCTGGCGATGATACGCACGCCTTTTTCCTGTGCTTCAGGTAAAATTCGCTCGAGTAATTTGATAAAATCCGTTGCATAACCGGCTTGCGGATTGCGCGTTTTCAACTTCTGCATGATGCTCATGGTGACTTCTGCGAGATAATCGAGCGTCAGATAATCTATCGGGCCTTCACGCAGCAAACGAACCGGGCCAAGGATGGAATCACCCCAAAATCCCTGACCGTTGGAGATGCGGACAGTTTGTTTTTTTGAGTTCATAATTTATTTCATTTAAAGTAAATGTTTACTTAGGTTCAATTCCAATGAAACTTTCAAGAGGAACTTTTTTAATTTCTTGCGATAAGAATTTAGTGGCTCATTGAAGCCAGTTTATGTTGATACCCTAATGCATTTTCCAATATTTTGGCAACATCCTGCGGCCAATATCTCATACTCATTTGAATAATGTTACCTCCAATATTTTTTGCCAGTGTCTCAATTCGGCTTTTTACTCCAATACGGTCTACGAGAATAATAGTAGCCATAAACCATTTTGAGCGTCCAAGTGTAATTTCACGTTCAAACATGCTTACTTTATCAAGTGATATTTCAGGATTTCCTCTGCCAATAAATCCAATATCAAAGCGTACGCCTTTACCAGCGCCGTAGATCAATGTGGCATCGCTTTCTCTTCGCTCACCACGGGAAGAAAGCCAGAATATTTTATCCAGATTTTCAATTTCCGAGGATGAAACAAATTTAAACCCAAAATATGCAGGAGGAAGCCTAATACTAATTTTTCAAATAATTTGCCATATGAAGATTTTGCTGAACCGCGAATAGTTAAAGTTTCAGCGCCAATCGTATTTAACAAATAGGCCAGCAAACACCAACCAAGTTTTGCTTTTTTATTCTGTCCATAGTTCACTGCACAAGATAGGCTCCCATGCTTATCTTAAAAATTTTTAATAACTTCATCGCATGAATCAATATATTTTTGATTATTAAAAATTAAACCCTGTGCATCATCCCTTAAAATATCTTGAAAAGCTTTATCAGTCAAGCCAAGTATCCATTGCGCTAACCAACGTTCTGATTTGGGAATTCTCTTTTTTTGTAATATCTCAACTGATTGGTCGATCAGTTCATAAATTGTGTTCCTGGCAGAGCTGTCAACCAGCATTTCAAATAAGGATAAATAAAGAAATGATATTCGCTGCCGAGTGATGTATTCTGTTGAATCTCGTAAATTTTTCCCGCTTAGTATATCAAGTACAACACTTCGAACAGCTTCAATTACAATCTCGCCTATTTTTTTTTCGTGTTTACAATTGGAACGCGCCAATAATGGTATCGATCATCAATCTCCGGCAAGCCAAAATTTGCTGCATTTTCAAGCTGGGTTTTATGTAACCAGAGCCGGGCTACTTCCTTTGCAAGCTTTACATCCAATACAGAATATTTACGCTTTTCCGCAACGGACTTATTATTCACTGCCACTTTGTTTGTTCTCCATCGACTTTAAAATAAAAAAATCACTTTCACGTCAATCTACATCCGCATCACTCCGGTAACGTAAGGTGGAAGCGATGCGTTATGCGCTGCCATTTCCAGACCGTTGATGAGCGCCGGGCGCGTTTCCCGCGGGTCGAGAATATCATCGACGACGAGACGGGCGGCGGAAAAATAGGGCGAGGCTTCGCGGGCATATTTTTCCACCAGTTTGGCCCGGAATGCAGCCTGCTCTTCTTCGCTCAATTTTTTCTTTGTCAACAAAACCGTGTCTGCCGCAATACCGCCATCCATCACAGCGAGGCGGGCGGTAGGCCAGGAATAGATGAGCCGTGGATCGTAGGCTTTGCCGCACATGGCGTAGTTACCGGCGCCGTAACTATTGCGCAGAACGACGGTAAATTTCGGCACTATGGAATTGGCCTGGGCATTGACAAACTGGGCGCCATCCTGAATGATGCCGTTGTTCTCCGCCATTTTACCCACCATAAAACCGGTGACATCCTGCAGAAAAATCAACGGAATATGCCGTTCGTTGCAGAGCATGATAAATTGAGTGGCTTTGTTAGCAGAATCACTATAAATGACGTTGCCGAGCTGAATTTGCGGCGGTTGCGGGCGGCCATGGTTATCCGGTGGCATTTTCTTCTTAACAGCCTTCCCCTGGTTGGCGATGATGCCGACTGAAAATCCTCCCAGGCGGGCAAATACTGTTACGAGTGTGAGGCCAAATTTGGGTTTATATTCGGTAAAGCGGCTGCCATCGACGAGCCGGGCAATAATTTCCCGAATTTCATAGGTATTGCTGAGATTTTCTGGTAAAATACCGAGGAGTTCATCCGGATCGTATGCCGGGTCTTCGCCGGCGATACGGTCGAAAGGTACGCTTTTCCCGGAGCCGATCGCCGCCATCTGGTCGCGGATCCAGTCCAGCGCTTCATCTTCATCGGCAAATTCATAATCTGCAACGCCGCTGATTTCGTTGTGCATGGTGGCGCCGCCGAGAGTTTCCATATCCACATCCTGTCCGAGAGCGGAACGCACGAGAAATGGCCCGGCGAGAAACATGCTGGCGTTGGCGGTAACCATGCCGAGGTCGCTGGACATGCCCGGCAAGTAGGCGCCGCCGGCAACACAGAAGCCGAACACACAGGAGATTTGCGGAATGCCCATAGCCGCCATTTTGGCGTTGTTGCGAAAAATACGACCGAAATGATCACGGCCGGGAAAAATTTCCGCCTGCCGCTCAAGGTTCACTCCGGCAGAATCCACCATGTAAATGATGGGAAGGTTATTTTCCATAGCCAACTCTTGCGCGCGCAAATTTTTCTTGCAGGTCATCTCGACCCAGGCGCCGGATTTCACCAGTGGGTCGTTGGCAACGATAACCGCTTTTTTTCCGCAGACCGTGCCAATGCCGGTGATTGTTCCGGCGGCAGGATAACCGCCGGGGATATCGTCGTACATTTCATAAGCGGCAAACAGCCCTATTTCATGAAATATTGTTCCAGGGTCGATGATTTTTTCAATTTTAATACGGGCAGGGTATTTTCCCCTTTTCTGCAATCGCGCGATCGAAGCTGCGGTATTCCGCCGGATTTCCTCACGCCTGTTCGCAAGGGTTTCCAACATCGTTTCCATATCGGCTTTACGCCGGATAAATTCATCACTGGTCAAATCCAGTTTTGTCTGGTACTTTTTCATTCCTTTCCCTGAACAAGCGAACGTTAACCAATCAGAGTCTAACCGAGCAAGCGTTATTCCATCATGTTTTTAGACGGAATCCATTGTTCGCTGAGCACAACACGTTGTGGATTTCCGCTGACAGCATGCGGGAATGACGAAAAAGGGTACGTTCCCGGATTGACTCTAACCTGCATTATTCACAAATCTTTAAATTTATGTTTAGCCTCTCCCTCGATAAAATAGCAGCGAAAGTGTCCCCGCTGAGTGTAACGCCCGTGCTGCTCGGCGAGAACGCCTCTGCTCTATCTTTACAAACTGTGCAGGCTAAACAGTTACAAATTGGCCTTTATAACTATCTGTTTTGATTTTAGTTCAATTAGGAATTTAATTTTTTATAAAAAATCTCTCGCAGAGTACGCAAAGTTTTGTTTTTTAAAATCTTGTACTGTTTTTCTCTGCATCACTGCGTCTCTGCGAAAATATTAAAGGCCAAATACAAAAATTTCCGGGCGTCTTTTTTTAAAGCCGCTGAATCTAATAATTTCCTTTTTTATTTCCAAACAACAGCTCAATACCGACGCTGTTTTCGCAGTTGCCGGCACAAAACAAAACGGAATTAACGAATATCCCGAATGCGCAACTGCGTCGTAATCCGCCCCTGCCACTCGTTTTCTTCGATGTAGTAGGCGATCTCGATATCATCATTACTGCTGCGCAAGCGATGCAGCAATCCACCGAGATTAAAACCGATAGCATCGATGACCACATTATCCTGAGAGGCACGGAATCGCAGGTGGTTATTTCCCACGATGGCTGGCGAACCTACCGTTTTGATGCCTTTGCTGGTAAAAACCGGGCGTGCATTTTGCGGCCCGAAAGGCGCCATCATTTTGAGTACTTGCAGGAACTTTTTGTCGATATCCGAAAGCCGAATTTCCCCGCTGACAGTGAGAACCGGAATGAGCATTTCTTCAGTCAGTTTTGTATCTGCATAACCATTTAACCGGGCTCGCAATGCATTGATTTCTTCCTTGTTGATGCTCAGGCCTGCGGCATATTTGTGGCCGCCGAAGGCCAGCATGATATCGTTGCATGATTCCAGGGCATCGTAGATATTGAAACCATGGATGCTGCGCGCCGAGCCTTTGCCGACGCCGTTATCTGTTGATATCATGATCGTCGGGCGATAATAGCGCTCCACGAGGCGGCTGGCAACGATGCCGATCACCCCCTGGTGCCATCGATCCGAGCTCAGGACAAAAAAAGAATCATTCTCCGGGTCGAACTTTTCTTCAACCATTTCGACAGCTTCGTTGAATGTCTGCTCATCGATGCTGCGGCGTTCCTGGTTCGAAGTTTCCAGCAAATCAGCGATTTTCTGAGCTTCTTCAGGATCAGAAGAGGTAAGCATGTGCACGGCTTTCATCGCATCGCCAAGGCGGCCGACGGCATTTATACGCGGTGCCATGACAAAGATAATCTGTCCGGTTCCCAGTGATTTGCCGAGCAGATTGGTATTGCGCAAAAGTGATTTCAACCCGAGATTTTCAGTACGGTTCAATTGTTCGAGGCCAGCACGGGTAAGAATGCGGTTTTCATCCATCAGCGGTACGATATCCGCCGAAGAGCCGATAGCGACAAAATCAAGGAATGAAAAAATGAAATCAGGGTCAATCTCCGACTTTTGCACGATGCCCTGCATGAGTTTGAAAGCCACACCGACGCCGGCCAGTTCCTTGAATGGATAGGGACAATTGGGGCGTTTGGGATCGAGAATCGCCAATGCCGGGGGTAACTCGTTCGCCGTCTGGTGGTGGTCACTGATGATCACATCGATACCGAGCTCATTGGCATAACTGACTTCTTCAACCGCGGTGATGCCGCAATCGACGGTGATGATCAAATCGATATCAAGATCGTGCGCATATTCGATTCCGGCGCGGCTCAGGCCGTAACCATCGGTCAGGCGGTTCGGGATAAAGTATTGCACATCGTGACCCAGTTTGCGGAATATCAACACCAGCATGGAGGTCGAGGTGATGCCATCGACATCATAATCCCCATAAATCAGTATTTTTTCTTTCTTTTTTAATGCCAGCAGAATGCGATCGACAGCCTGCTCCATCCCCAACATCAAAAAAGGGTCGTATAAATCTTCAAGGCCGGAGCGAAAATAAATTTTCGCATCATCTAATGATTCAATACCGCGCTGATAGAGAATATTAGCGAGGATGGGCGGCAATGTGAGTTCTTGTGAAAGTACGTTTATTAATTCTGTTTCTTCGATTTCAGTCCTTTGCCATTGCAAGTTCACAATTTCCTGACTCCTTATCAATGTAAAGTACATCCAAAGCAGACCTGTAAGCCGAATTCTGTTCCCCGCGGACGGGGTGACGATCATTTATCTGGCCTCGCCATTGCTGACGGGGTCATGCAACCTACCCATTTCGTTACGCCGAGCGAGTTGGGCGGACAACCCTTCTTTCCCGCAGAACGGGAAACACGAAACCTATTTAGTCTTGCTCCGGACGGGGTTTACCGTGCCCCCGAATGTCACCACCGGGGCGGTGGGCTCTTACCCCACCTTTTCACCATCATCCCGGAAATCCGGGACAGTTTGTTTTCTGTGGCACTTTCCTCCGATCACTCGAAGTCGCCGTTAGCGACCGCCCTGTCCTGTGGAGTTCGGACTTTCCTCCCCAAACCGCCTGAGCAGCCTGAGGCGACCGTCCGGTCTACTTTGGATGTAACTTTATCTATTCAATTTATTGTTAATTCCTTTTCTTCTTGCCAAAAAAGAATACGGCCACAATGCTCACATACGATCAGCCTGTCTGCCTCGCGAATCTCCATGATTCGCTGCGGCGGGATATTCGTATAACAACCACCGCAAGCGCCCCGTTCGACAGTGACCAGCGGCAATCCATCTTTGGGTTTGCGAATGCGTTCGTAAAGACGCAGAAATTCCGGCCGGATTTTGGCCGCTGTTTCCTGGCGTTGTGCAGTTAACGCTTTTTCTTTTTCTGCATTCGCTTCGATCGTTTTGTTTAATTTTACCGAAGTTTCCTGGAAACTTTTTTCGAGCTTTGCCAGCATTTCTTTTGCTTCCTGCAACGCTTCTCCGGCATCTTTCTCCGCATCGAATAACGTCAACTGGCGATTTTCAAGCTCATCAATTTTGTTGATAGCATTTTCGATTTCCAGTGTAACCGCATCATATTCTTTATTTGTTGTAACCGCATACAACTGTTCGTCATATTTTTTCTTGTCTTCGTTTAGTTTCGCAATTTCCGACTCGATCTGCCGCAACTCTTTTTGCAGTTCACTCAGGTTCGATTCGCACTTCGATAACACGGCACGTGCGGTTTCGAGCTCGCTTTCGGCCTTTTTCACTTTTTCCGGTAAATTGCCTTTGGCCAGTTCGATCTGATGCAGTTTATTGTCAATACTTTGTAAGTCCAGAAGATGAGCGATGGCTACTTTCAATGTCATTTCCTCATGTTTTAAAAATTCTTCATGCTACCCTGCAGCTCTTGCTGAAACAAAATTCAACAGCAGTTTTATGCCCAGATTTCAAAAAAGCAACTGAGTCTGCATTCTTTTTTTTTTTTAGCAATCAATTCTGAATGCCACTCAAAAAAAAATGCACCTCAAGGGGTGCATTTCAAGATATTCTAAATGGAGTTTGCGTATGTTCACTCATGCCCGGTCGCAGACTATTGTTGCTGACCGCCTGATCCGGCAAGATTTCCATCGTCCTGTTAAGCATGCTGCTAACTCCTTTTGTAATCCACTTCAACATCAAAGAAAAGATCGGTAATAATAATGAATTAGAGTATAAGAATCAAGATTAATCTCAAACTGTAAGGCGTACTCAGCAGAGAAAAATTTATTCTCTCATCTGCGTTTCTCACTCATACCGCAAACTCTCCACCGGATTCCTTATCGCTGCACGAACAGCCTGAATGCTCACCGTCACAAGGGCAACCAGCAGCGCCAGCCCACCGGCGAGCAGAAACACCCACCACGAAATCTCAACGCGATAGGCGAAATTTTGCAGCCATTTGTCCATCGCCCACCACGCCACTGGCCAGGCGATAACGTTCGCCAGCAGCACCAGTTTGACAAAATCTCTGGACAGCAGCGCCGTGATGTTCGCCACACTTGCGCCGAGCACTTTGCGGATGCCGATTTCTTTGGTGCGGCGGGAAATCATGAATGTGGCCAGCCCCAACAGCCCGAGGCAGGAAATCGTAATGGCGAGCAATGCAAACGCCAGCAACATCATCCCGGCTCTTTTTTCATTTTTATAAAAACGGCCGTAGGCATCATCCAGAAAATCATAATCAAATTCGATGCCGGGCAGAAGATTTTCCCAGGCGGTATGCATCGCCGCGATTGTTTGTTGCGGTTGTATGGGTTTAATTTTGACAACCATAACGATAAAAATATCCGGGTTGATATACAGCACCATCGGCGCGATTTTATTTTTCAGCGACTGCACCGGAAAATCACGCACAACACCGATGACCTGCATCTCACGAAATTCACCACCATGCGGCACTTTTAGCCGGGCTGAAAGTGGCTGTTGCAAAGCCAGGGTTCTCACGGCGGTCTCATTTAAAATCAGGCTTTTTTGGTTATCGAGGGCAAATTCTCTGTCAAAATCGCGTCCCCGAACAAGGTCGAGCCCCATGCTTTTGATAAAATCGAAATCGACCGGTAGCGCTTGCAAGCTGGAAGAATTTTCTTCCGGCCTGCCGGCAACCTGCACACCGATATTCATCTGGCTGCTAATGCCGGGCGCAGTATAGGCGCCGCTGGCAGCGATGACTCCGGGAACTTTCGCCAGCTCTGCCTGCAATGTCTCATAATGCTTTTTAACCTCCCCGGGTGAAAAAGGAAAGTGCAGAAGCACGACCCCACTGCGGTCAAATCCCTGATTGGAATATTGCATGAAATGCAGTTGCCGGTAAATGATCAGCGTGCTGATGATGAGAAAAATAGAAACAACAAACTGCACAACCACCGAACTGGAACGAAACGAAATTTTCAGCGATCGTCCCTGAAGTTGCCCTTTTAACGATTCGGCCGGTTTTAATCTGGAGAGCAACAATGCGGGATAACTGCCGGCGAACAGAGCAACAAAGAAAAACAAACCGGTGATCAGCAGCCAAAATTTCTTTAAAAATGCCCCATCAAATGGGATATCGGTATTTAGCCATGCGTACAATTGCGGTGCAAAAACTTTAAAAAGTGCCACACCCAGCACAACCGAAATTCCTGTCAGCAAAAAAGACTCGATCAAAAACTGAGTCATCAACTTGCCGCGATTTGCCCCGGCCACCTTGCGCACACCCACTTCTTTCATGCGCACAGAGTATCGCGCAGTTGACAGGTTCATAAAATTAAATGAGGCGATGAGCAAAACCAGAATAGCAGCGGTGAGAAAAATCGAGACATACATGCGGCTGCCTTTTGGCCCGATATCACCGCGCAATTCAGTATCCCAGTGAATTTCCTGCAGGGGCTGAATGATAAAATCCATCCACGAAGCAAGATTTTTTCCGGCATTTTTTTGCAAAAGCGCTTCAAGTTTGCCGGAGATGGCTGACAGCCCGGTATTTTCCCGCAGCAAAACATAAGTAAAATCTTATCCCCACGTATTCCAGGGCTGAGCCACTTTTTGCCCCAACGTTTCGAGCGTCGACCGGGAGACGAGGACTTCGCATTTCAGATGGGTATTAACCGGCAAATCGGCAAAAATCCCGGTCACCTGCAGAGCCTGGTCTTTGAAATACAACACCCGGCCAACAACTTTTTCACTGCCGAAAAACCGTTGGGCAGCGGCTGCGCTGAGCAACGCCTCTGCAGGTTTGCGCAGGACTTTTTCCGCTTTCCCCTGAAGTAATTTGATTGAAAAAATATCGAAAAACTCCGGGTCGCAGAAAAACATATTTTCACTTGTAAATTCGCGGTTATCCAGCGTATTGAGCACAGCACCGTATACCGGATGCACCCGTGCCGCGCATTCGACTTCGGGGATGGAGGCATTCAGAGCCGGCGCCAGGGCCGGCATGGAGCCGGCCATTTTCATTTTGTGGTTTTCCGCCCCCCATTCGACGGCAATGCGGTAAATTCTCTCCCGTTTCTGATGAAAATCTTCAAAGCCGGTCTCGTGAAAAACATAAACCAGCATGAGCAATGAAACAGTGAGTCCGATCACCAACCCGGATAAATTGATCAGTGAAAACATTTTCGCGCGGGTAAAATTTCGTAGAGCAATTTTCAGATAGTTTTTAAACATTTTTTGTTCCACTATTCAATTTGAGTAATATACCAATACCCCAAAACCCGGAGTATTGGCTCCTCGCCGGATTAAAAGGCCACAGCGAGACTATTTTCAGTGCATACTTTCTGTCTGGGCTTGTTTTTCAAAAAACGACCTGTCGAAGTCAATTTTTGTCAAATCAATTGACTTCTATCATATAACCTTAGATATTATGACCATGTCATGACTATAGTCTGAGCCTTAAAGCCAGGGAAGAAAAAGTATGTCAATCGTTTGATAAAGTGAACTTAAAGCAAAAATGATGGAGTATTTCCACCATGTTGAACAAACCGGGGAGGAAATAACAGTGACCAATAATAAGATTCCAACTTTAAAGGTCGTTCCAATCCGAAAGCACAAAACTGTCGATGAAGTTTTTGCCGACTTGCGCGGTACCGTAAAAATTGATGACTCCATCATGAAACCCGAAACTGATGAATGAACGTATAAGTATGGTCATTTTAGATAGCTGCACTTTACTCTGGTGGACTCTCGATCCCATCCACTTGTTTAAAAAGCCAACGCTGCCTGTTCACAAATTTATGAGCATGGCGCCTGTATTTCCTCCATTTCAATCTGGGAGATTGGGGTTAAAATCAAAAAGGAACGCTCGATATAAACGAAGATATCAGCGCCTATGTCACTCGTTTAAATTCTCTTCAGTCGATTAAAATCATCCCTGTCGACGAATGTATTTGGATAAAAAACATCTCATTAAATTGGGAGCATAAAGATCTCACCGACCACACCATAGCTGCCACAGCACTCATAAAATTAGCTGATCATATCAAAAGATAAAACCATTCGCGATTTTTACGACAAAACGATTTGGTAATTTGTATATTTTACAATTTCATTCATACCGCAAACTCTCCACCGGATTCGCCAACGCCGCATGGACGGCCTGCGTGCTCACCGTCGAGTGCACAAATACCAGAGCAAACCTGTCATTCAGTGAAGGCCAATTTTTGCAAAAACACTATTGACATTTTCCATTAAATCCGTTAAAATACGAGGGTCATTTATAATAGTTTACGTTAAAATCCAACCATAAGATATTCACAATGCAAAGAGAAATCAATACAGCACTGCTCAATTGGAAAAACCGGGAAAACCGTAAACCACTCATCGTTAGGGGTGCGCGACAAGTTGGCAAAACCCATTCTATCGATGAACTTGCCCGATATCATTTTACAAATTTCATAAAGATTAACTTTGAAGAACAAATCGAGCTGAAGTCGATATTTAAGAATTTCGATATCGATCGCATTCTTGATGAGCTTTCAATTTTATTCTCTTCCACGATTACCCCGGGCAGGACTTTGATTTTCTTTGATGAAATACAAGCCTGTCCCGAGGCCATTGCCACATTGCGATATTTCTATGAAAAACAACCGCATTTACATATTATTGCCGCCGGCTCATTGCTCGATTTCACCTTAAAGGAAATGAATTATTCCATGCCGGTCGGTAGAGTTGAATTTTACACCATGCATCCGATGAATTTCGAAGAGTTCCTTTTGGCGCTCTCGCAAGATCGATTGATTTCCTATATTGAAAACTTTGAACTGAAAAATGATTTTAGCCAAGCTATTCATCATAAGTTACTGAATTATTTACGAACATATTTATTTGTCGGCGGCATGCCGGAAGCTGTAAAAACTTATGCCGACAAAAAACAACTACCGGAAGTAGAAAGAATACACAGCACTATTTTAACGGCTCTACAATATGATTTTGCTAAATATGGAACGAAACAACAGCAAGAACATTTGTTGTCGGTTTTCCGATATTGTGCACGCAATGTTGGCAAAAAAGTGAAATATACCAATGTCGAACGTAATGTACGCTCTGAAAATCTCAAGCGAGCTTTTCAAAGACTGCAAATGAGCCGTTTGATCCATCATGTTCATCATACAAATGCGAACCGAATTCCACTCATGAACGACGTAAAGGAAAATGTTTATAAACCCGTCTTTCTGGATATTGGTCTCGCAAACCACTTGAGCACAATTCGACTGATCGAATTGGAAAATATAATGACAAATAACGAAGGCGCTTTGGCAGAACAATTTATCGGTCAGGAACTATTGACTCTCTCACCTCCTTACATAGAATCCAAACTTTATTACTGGACCAGAGAACAACGAAACGCCAATGCGGAAATCGATTATATCTTTCAATGGAACAATTCTTTTTTGCCAATAGAAGTCAAAGCCGGCAAAACCGGTTCTTTGAAATCATTGCAAGTCTATTTGTTCGAGAAGAATCTCAAAACAGGTCTCCGTTTTAATCTGGATCGACCGAGTCTTGGCACATTCAGAACCAGGATAAGCGCAGGGAAAAAGCAGGGAGAAATCGAATTCCAATTGCTCTCACTCCCGCTTTATATGTGTTCTCAACTACCACGGTTAATCAACGAACCGCTATTTCGGGGCTTGCTGTTGTTCTGTTCTCTCATCTATACTTTGAAAAACAGGCTTGAATTTTAAAGTATAGATTAATCGATTACCTGAAAAAAATCAAAGAATCATTGGCCGGCCGCGTTTCGCTCCTGACCCTGTCACAGCTTTCTTTTTCTGAGATCAATGGCGGAAAAATTATTATGGATTAAATCGATTTATTGATTCTGACGTCCGCGACCTCGCCATACCGAATAAGATTGACTATGTTCAGATCAATCGATCGAGAGATAAAATACTGGTCTGGGGCGGCAATCCAATTCCTGCATTAGCCTCCGATCGGGACTATCGAATCCGCTGGATCCGAGATTATTTAGCCACATACACTTTTCCCATCCTCATCGAACAATTCCAAATCAGAAACCTCGCTGCTTTTGAAAAGTTTGTTCGGCTCATTTCTATTCAAAGTGGAAAACTATTGAATAAAAATGTGTTAGGAAGCAAACGGCAAAGTCCTTCCCTTCGAAATCAAAGCGTCATCCTGAATAAGCAAACGCGATATCTCCGGCCTGATGTCCTTTCTATCTGACCATCCCAATGTGCCAAATGGTTATCTCATTTATCCTGGTCGAAAAATACTACAGATTAACTCACAGGTCACCGCGTTGCCCGATTGGCGGTTGATCGGCAGCTTCTAAAATACGCCTGAGGTTGAATTAATTTTGCTTCTCAGCCTTTCGATACTTGTATTGCTTCACAAGCTTTGGTCCTTTTTTGACTAATTTTACTTAACACATTGCGCAGCATCTTCTCATGTATTACCTTTTTACGTTTCGCAAGACAAGATGGTAAGTCCATGAGCAAAAAATCTCACAAGAAATTCACAGCAGAAGAGAAGTACCAGATTCTGCAAGAAGGCGAATCTGGCAGCATGACAACTCGCGAAGTATGTCGTCGTCACGGTATCAGTACAGTTTCCTATTATTCT
>JAJRYV010000069.1 GCA_024275575.1 bacterium | reverse complement strand
GCCATAACCAGACGCCGGCGGCGGTGGGTTTAGGTGCTTTGCAATGGATAATTCACGGCCCTCAATTGAATACTTTGCCGGGCAGACAAATCATGGGTTATTGATTTGAACAGGGGACGGATTTTGATGGGAGTTGTTTTTAATGTTAAAATTTAAAAATTATTACCTCATTGCGCTGTGCTTGCCCATACTGCTTCCCCAAACGATTCTTCCACAAAATTACTTAGTCATCGCACATGTGAAAAACGTGAACACCCATCAGGAAATTGCGGCGGTTAACGTCTTTATAGAAGGTGAGAACAAAGGGACAACCACCAATAAAAACGGGCATTTTCGTCTCGAGTTGGGTTTGCAGCATATGGAAAAAGATGTTGTTTTTCGACACATTGGCTACCACCCGCTAAAGGTTCCGGCTGTAAAGCTGCGCAAGATGAAAGTTGTTTATCTGAGCCCGCGAGTGATTCCTTTGCAGGGTGTTGAAATTGAAGGAATATCTGAAACCGATCGTATAAAACTTGATATCCCGCAAACGATTCAGGTGATCGACGCCAAATCTTTTGAAATCCGTGGTTATATCGATGCCGGAGATTTGCTCAAAACAGACCATAGCATTCAGGTGAATGAAGATATCAGCGGCCGCAAGACGGTGGCGATCCGCGGCGGCAATTCAGATGAAGTTGTGGTTTTGTATAACGGCATTAAACTCAACAGTTCCCTCGATAACATTTTTGACATGGCGCTCATCGACCTGCGTGACGTAGAAAAAATTGAGGTGATTAAAGGGAGCAATACAGCACTCTACGGCCCCGAGGCATTTTCTGGTGTCGTCAATATTATTCCGAAAGTCGATTTTGATTATAATATTCGCTTCCAACAACAACTAGGGACCTATCGGGCGGCTAACTGGGGCTTGCACCTGCATGAGAAATTAGGCAAGTTATCATCCTATTATAGCATTAAACGTGGCGGTCTGGAACGTAAGTTGAATGACGGCGTGCTCGATAATCTCGCTACACATCAAACCGCTAATTTGAATTATTCTTTTTTGCCGGATAAACAGCTCAATGTTATGTTCGTCAGAACTGATCTCAAGTATGCTCGCACAGGTACATTTGAAGAAAACGTTGAAAGTATAAATACCCTCGGCTCACTGCATTTTAATGGTGATTTGGGATTTATGCGCGGGCTCGATCTTTCAGCTTCTTACAAGGAGCTGCAGGAAGATCAGAAATTACAGGTCGCTCTCGATGAATTTGCACGCGATTTTTTCGACCGGTCGTATTATTTAAATCTGCAAAAGAGTCAGCATGTTAAATCCCTCGATTTTTTGTTGGGCTATCAACTGCAACATTCCAGCCTGGATTATCGGAAAGATGCTGATTTTTATCAATTCAACCGTTTGCAGCAGGGGATAATCGCTATCGCCAAAAGCGATGACGATCCCGGCTCGGAGTTTTTTAAAAATGTGCGTTTGAACCTGAGCCTACGTTATGATATGATTGATGATGAGCGCAACGGTGATACGCCGGAGTTGATACCAGAAACTACAAATGACGGTTCCGGGCAGACTAACGGCAACAATCAATGGCAGGAAGCCACTTTGAAATTTGCTATGAATCTCTATGGTTACGATGATGAATTCGTCGTCGATAGTTACATCAGCTTTGGCGCCAATGTCAAATTCCCTTCATTGATTCAGCAGATAAGTACGCCGAATGCATTCTCACGACAGGCCACAGCTCCCAGCTTGCAGCCGGAAAAAAATCGCAGCCTGGAAATGTCAACAACCGTGACGCGTGATCTTGGCAATAATTCCAATGTTTCGGGCTGGCAAGTAAATTTCTCCTATTTTCAAAATTATTATGACAACAAGTTCCGCACATTGACGCCGCCGTTTTCCCGCGTGCCGGTCTATGATAACGTCAAAACAGCGAGCATTAAAGGGCTTGAAGGCGCAGCAACGGTTTTTCTTTTCGGTAAAAAACTCTCTGCAGAATACGGCCTGTCGAAATATTTTATCTCTGAGAAATCGAGTTTCCCTTTCAAATCTGATTTTAAGCAAACTATTAATTTCACCATCGACCATGACGGTTATTCTCTGCAATTCTATTGGTTTAAAGAAAATGAGCAGGTGGCCTGGCTGGCTGGAAATCAAAACAGCTCCAGCCGTGACATTTTTACCAAAGTCGAATTGCCGTCATTCAAAAATTTTGACGTCCACCTGAGCAAAATATTTGCGATTAAAAAACTGAAGTTCTTCTTCAATATCAGCGGTCGGAATTTATTGAATGATGATACGCTTTTACAGGGAATCGCAATTCGTGATAAACGATATTATTTTACTTTCGGCACGCAATATTAGCACGTATTGAGACAATCAATAAAAGATGAGAAAACTATGAATCGCTTATATATTTTACTCACCGGTCTTGTCGCTTGTGCTGTTATCCTGGCAGTGATATCGTGCACAAAATCGCCATTGGGCGAAAATACTATTTCCGGTGATACCGATACGATCAGCGGCAAAGTCATGCTCGATACGAATACTGTGGCGAAAAATGCACTCATTTGGCTCGATGGGTTAAATGTCTCGACCTACGCAGATGAAAACGGTAACTTTACGTTGAAAATTCCTCCGGTGCTTTCGCAAGGAGGCAGCGGTGGTTATACCGGCACGCTGAGCATGTACTTTTATGTCGGTAATTATGCCATGAGTAAGCAGGCAGTGGCGCTGCAAAGCGGCCGCTTCATTTATAACAGCGGCCCCATCGATAAAAAAGGCAAATTGAAAAGCAATATCATTTTGCGAAAGCTGCTGGATATCGATATCGAATTGCTGCCGCAACTCTTGGTTTTCGGAGCCGATCCGCAGATTAAAATAACGGTGACACTGACGGCAGTTCAGGATACGGTCTCCGTTTATTTCCCGGGTGTGGTTGATGGAACCATCGGGCCGATCATTATTGCCAATCAGGAAACCGGCGAACATCGCGCGGTGCAGACAACACTTATCGGGGTAATTTCCGGTCCGGATACAAAAACGTTGCAGGCAGGTGAATCGCAGAGGCGAATTTATTTGCTCGGCGCGGGATTTTTTGAGAATAAAACTGCACGTTACGAACTCATCCCTTATTTGCTGTTGCGGCATCAGGTCATTCCCAACAGGTTTTATCTCAACCCCGGCGGCGGGGCGCTCACCTCGCTGGAAAATTACTGGCAACTGCCCTTCGACAGAACCAACAGTATTTTGAATACACAAAAAAGTGACGATTGAAGGCGAAAAGTGGCGGGATTGATTTGCGGTTTTAAAAAATTTGTACTCCGAGACGAATTCGCCGGCCATATTGATCCTGGAATGCATAAAGCAGCGGCGGGCCGAAAAGCAGCGGTTGTTCAGATAATTCAGTATATCTGGTATTAAAAAGATTGCGAATTTCAATATAGGGGCCGATCTGGTACTTTCCAGTCCACAGATTGAAGCTGGCTTTGACATCCGAAAAGTTCCGCCACTTCAAATCGCCTTTTTTCACGCCAAAAGTATTGCCCTCAAGCACCCACTCTCGCGGACTTTCTACGCGGGTTAAAAATCGTATATGCAGTTTATCGTGCAAATTATAGGTGCCGCTGACGATGAAGATGTTTTCCTGACTCCAGTTGTTTTTCAACTTTGTCGCCTGTGGAAATGCCCCTGTTTTGAGAAAACGATAATATTTTTCTTCGGTGAAATTATTTTCGCTTTTAATTTTTTGATGGGTGAATTGCGCCTGCACATTCAGATTTGCTGTGAGCATATCGGCAATGGCAATTTCGAAACCACGGGCTGAACTTTCCGCCGTATCCATGTAGCGTACCGTGGTCTCGTTATTATCGAATGCCGGATTAAAACCCGTCGTCATGCCGTTGTGTGATTCACGCGAAAAAAGTGAGAGCGAAGCGCTAAAATTGCGGGCTACTTTTTTCTGGAAAACCACCTCCATAGCAACCGATGTGGGTAATGTCAAATCTGGATTGCCAAAGAGTGGATAGCTGGCAGCGGTAGCCTCGCGGGAGGCGCCAATCCCATGATAAAGATATGAAAATTCAGGGAGTTGGGCATATTCACCAATGTTTAAAAAAAGCTGGTTTTTAGCATTAAACGGGATGCCGATATAGATTCGCGGGGAAAAAACATAACGGTTAAAAGAGAGTTGGCTCAGGGTGCCAAGCTCTCCCCGGTTTTGGATGATCACCGCTGAATTGGGATTAAAATTATCGATTCTGGCGCCCAACTTTGCAATCAGATGGCGTGAATCAAATCCCGTTTCAAAATAAATACCAAAAAGATTGGGTGAACGATTGTATTGGCTCTGCATCGGGATGCGTTGATCGATTGTGTCGCTGTCCTGATAATAAAAAGTACGGTTTGAGTGAAAATCCAGATCGTAAAAATCAGCTGAAAAACCGGATTTCAGGTTGACATATTTATTGAATTGCTTCGAAAAACCCGCCTGCAAGCGATAGCTGATTTCACTGACATCAAGATCCCATAAAACTGAATTCTGCTGCGCAATCGAAGTGATTTGCTGTGTTTCCAGCGGAACCTGCAGGCTTTCATCGAGAATAGTATCATGCAACCTTTGGGCGCTGAAACTGACATGAAAGATCAGGCTGCGACTGGGATTGTAGGCATAGTTTATCGAGCCGCGCAAGTGGTGATTATTCTGTGTCGACAATGCCTGTGAACTCATCGAATACATGTCGCTTAGCGCATGATTTTGCCAGCGCGACAGGGCGCCCTGAAAGGTGAGTTTATTGTTTTTCGACAGGGTAAAATCATAGAGCGCGCTGATATTGACATTGTTGAAAACCGAACCACTATTAAAAACTTTGGTAATTTCGTTTTGTTGCGGCGTATCGGTCGCAAGAAAATCGAATCCTAAATAATAATTCATCTCGATTTCCGGCCCACCGAAATTAATCGCCATCGGCCCGCCGAAACTGGCCTCGATACGGCGAAAATCATCGCGATAGCCTCTGGAATTGCCGATGTAATCGGTGTACGAACGAGCGCTGGCGCTAAACTGGTTGCGTCCGCGTTTGCGGATGATATTGACGACACCGGCCGTGCTGTTGGCATACTCCGCGCTGGCGCCCCCCGGATTGATGACGACATCTTCAATGGCCGAAATCGGGATGTTGAAGGCGATCTCGCGTGAATAGCCGCTGATTATCGGCAGGCCATCCAGCAGATAAACGACGTCGCGACGACCGCCACCGCGGAAATGTCCCTGAAAAACACCCGGCAGGTATTTAAAACTGTCGAAAATATTATCCGCAGGAAAAGACTGGTAGAGTTCTTTATTGGTGATATAATGGGTGGTCGAAACAGTGCCGCGGTAGACGAGTTGTTGTGCCTGCACCTCGATGATTTTATTGTGTGTCGTATATTGTAATTGCATGCCGAAATCGATTTTGATATTGATATCCGCCTTGATAATCAGACCGCGGCATTTGATCGTTGCATAACCAAGCAACTGAATCTGCGCATCATACACACCAGGCGGAATGCCGACGATGGTGAAGTTGCCGTGTTTGTCAGATTCCCCGCTGAGATCGGTATTTTCGATGTGAATGGTGGCGCCGGGTAGGGGTTGATTATCGGCAACGTTGTACAGCCTGCCGGAGAATAATCCCGTTGAACCTGCTATCAGCCCGGAAAAGTGACAGCTTAAAAGCAAGCCGGTTACGAATGTGACGATGATGACGAAATATCTTTTGAACAATTTTTAAGCCCTGATCATTTTTTTAAAAAAGATTGCTTTGCAGTGTAAGGTATGAATAATATGCAACTTATATGCCAGTAAACAATAAAAGACATCCCGTTTGGCAGTTCAGAAGCCGGAAGAAATTTTCAGGTTGTAAAATCTGACATAACCGGTATAACTTATGAATCAGTTTTATATGGTGAAGCCGGTAATGGATAATTAATTTGACCTCAAAATAAGGTGCAAAGGGCAGATCGACAGAAACAATATTTCAAATCCGGGTGTGGTGCATTTTTTTCTGTAAAAAAGCCTGTAGAAATAATATAAAAATTACCGGCAAAAGAAGCAGTAAAAACATATTTTTTTTAGGAACTTTCATTTTTATATGTGTTTGAATTTGTTTAATATGCAACTTGTTTCATTCTATTAGGAAAGAAGTTGCATAGTTCCACTAAATTTGTTCCGGAGTTCCGTTTGTTCACTGCAGAAACCACCAATTTTCTTGACTCCCTCGGCATGTTCGGCTGGAAACTGGGTTTGCAGCGCATCACGAGAATGGCGCATGAGCTCGGTGACCCGCAATTGCACTACCCGGTGATTCATATCGCCGGCAGCAACGGCAAGGGATCGGTCGCCGGCATTTTGGAGCGGATTTACCGGCAGCAGGGTTGCAGCACCGGTTTATATACCTCGCCCCATCTGCTGGACCCAACCGAAAGAATCCGTATCAGCGGGCAAATAATTCCGGAAAGTGAATTTGAACAATTTTTATCAGAAATTAAACCTGTGCTCATTGCACATAAAGCAACATATTTTGAGGCCTTGACGCTGCTGGCATTTTTAATTTTTTACGAAAAGAAAATCGATATGGCGTTTCTCGAAGTTGGACTCGGCGGGCGTTTTGATGCGACAAATATCGTTGCACCGGCGTGCACAATTATCACTTCAATCTCCCTGGAACACACGAATTATCTCGGTGATTCCGTTGCAAAAATCGCTGCGGAGAAAGCAGGGATCGTTAAATCCGGCGCACCGTGCATCATCGGTGATTTGCCCGTGCAGGCTGTAGAAGTTATTCGAGGCAGATGCAAAGAATTGGGGGCGCCATTTTATGAAAGTCAAGATGCTGTTGTTCTGGAGTTGGAAGAAATCGATTCCGACGGCATGCATTTGTGCCGGCAACAGGGGAATCGAAAATATTCTCTACAGACCAGACTGACCGGTACCCAGCAAATTAAAAATATAAAAACCGCGCTAGCGGCGATCGATGTCTTGCAGGAAAAATTTCCATGTTCACAACATGCGGTGGAACAAGGCATAGAGAAAGTACAACTGCGCGGACGATTTCAGTTCTGGCACAAATCACCTCATGTCGTGCTCGATGTAGCGCATAACTGTGAAAGTATGCATTTTTTAAATACCACTCTCAGACAGGTTTTTGGCGATCGGAACTACATTTTTATCATCGGCCTGCTTGCGGATAAAAATGTGCAGCCTGTCGTGCAGGAATTAAAAGCACTTCATCCATATATTTTTTGTGTAACTCCGAAATCTGATCGTGCCCTTACGGCGGCAGATTTGCTAAATGCAATCGCAGCAAATGATTTGGCAGGGCAGGTGGCCGTGGATTTGGCAACAGCATTTTCCCGGGCGCTGGAACTGAGCCAACCGGACGCTGTTATTGTTATCTGCGGCTCTCATTTCGTTGTTGGGCAATTTTTGCGCGAGGCCGCCGGCTTCCGTTTGATGGTGGGAAATAATATTTAAATTATTATGATAAGGCGTGTGGCCCCGGTTTAAGGGAATTGCCGAACTGTGGGGTTTTGCCGGCTGCATTTGCTCGTGTTGAACCATCGTGAATCATAAATATTTTATTGCTTTTCGACTGGCTGGCAGTTATATTTTCTTTATTTTGACGAATGTAGACTTATATGAAACAATCATTTTTAGCAATAAAAAAAGATGTTGAATCTTGCTGTACCAAATACGGCCGCAACCCTGATGATGTGCAGATCGTTGGCGTCAGTAAAACCGTTTCCGCCGAAATTGCGGCAACGGCAGTCTCCGCCGGCCTAGAAATTCTGGGTGAAAGCCGGGTTAACGATGCAGCAGAAAAAATCCGACTAATTGATCAGCCTGTGTCTTGGCATCTTATCGGGCATTTGCAAACCAATAAAGTTCGCAAAGCCGTCGCACTATTCGATCTCATCCAGTCGGTTGACAGCGTGCGCCTGGCAGAGAAAATCGATACTGAATGCAATAAATCCGGCAGAACGATGGACATTCTGCTGCAGGTGAACACCTCCGGCGAGCAAAGCAAATTCGGTTTTCATCCGGATGATCTTTTTGCAGCAGTTGCCGTAATTCGAAAATTAAGCGCTGTTAAAATTCGAGGATTGATGACTATCGGTGCATTGACCGGGAATACGGACAGGATTCGAGCGTGTTTTCGCTTGCTGAAATCGCAATTTGATGAACTCGCCGCGCTGAACCTGGCGGAGGTGAAAATGGAAATTTTATCCATGGGCATGTCGGATGACTATCCCATCGCCATTGCTGAAGGCTCGACAATGATTCGTATCGGTCGGGCGCTTTTTCATTAAATATCTTAAAACAGGTGGAAGAATGTTTATTTTTGCAAATTTTTTTACAGCAATTGCCAATTTACTGAATATCCTTTGTACATTATACATGTACGCGGTCATCGCACGGGTCATCATTTCCTGGATTCGTGTTGACCCGAATAATCAAATCGTCCAATTAATATACAAAATCACTGAACCTGCGCTGCAGGTTGTGCGGCAATACGTCCCCAGTTTCGGCGGGCTCGATCTGTCGCCGATTATCGTTATCATTTTATTGCAATTCTTACGTTCGTTTCTGGTGCAGTCGTTATTTGATTTGGCCAATTCATTATGATAAACTTCACGGGAGTTAAGAGTGAAACTTACACCTTTAGATATTAAAAAACAGGAATTTAAAAAAGGACTACGCGGTTACGATCCCATCGAAGTCGAGGCCTTTCTCGAAGTGGTTGCCGATGAATTTGAAGCGGTGGTGCGCGAGAAAAACCAGTTGACAGACGAGGTGCTGAAATTGCGCACACAGCTTAGAGATTACCGCCAGGTTGAGGACAGTTTAAAAGAAACGCTGGTAAACGCACAGGAGAACATCACTTCTTCGCGGGAGAACAGTAAAAAAGAGGCTGATTTGATCATCCGGGATGCCGAGTTAAAAGCAGAGAAAATCCTCGACGAATCGCGCATAAAGCTGGAAAAATTGAAAAATTACATCATCATCATCCGGGCGCAAAAAGACAGCTTTGCCCGCCGCCTGCGCCATCTGTTAGAAAGCCAGATGGAACTCATCGGTGTTCTCGAACTTGAAGATTTAGGCTATGAGGAAACACATTCCCTGCCGCAGGGAGAGCTGCAGGATGATAATCCCAGATTGAAACGAATCAAAACTACGCCCGGGCCGGGATCGGTAACGATTAATCTCAACGACAATCATGATGTCGGAAAACAAAAGAACTCCGGCAGTAAAAACGAAGAAAAAAGCAAAATTGCCAAAAGCACAAAATTACCACGAATTAAAGATCAGTATTTGACGTAATCGATTTATGCATTGCTCATCGCGCGCCCTTGCCATAGGTCAACGATCACTGCATATCTGAAAATACCGCGTCAATTTCAAATCGTTTATCTCATCCCTGCGAATTAACCCACCGGCCGGTTAAAAAAGCATAACAGTTTGGTAAAACTGAGCGTTGCATCTGATGGAAAAATATTATAATTTGTCTGTCTTTATTATGCACTGTTTTTTTTCCGGTGAATAAATGCCGGCAAATGAGTCAACATGGGATATGAAAAGGAGCCTCATCCATGGCGGAGCTAAGAACTCAATTGAATGAAGTTATCGATTTTCTAAACAGGCGAACTAAAATTGAGCCCACTATCGGCATTATTTTAGGAACCGGCCTCGGCGGTCTGGTCTCAGAAATTGCAATCGAAACCGCGATCCCGTATGATGAAATTCCCCATTTTCCGCTGTCGACTGTAGAAACCCATGTCGGCCGTCTTATTTTTGGTAAATTAAGCGGTAAAAATATCGTGGCGATGCAGGGGCGCTTCCATTTATATGAAGGTTATAGCATGCAGCAGATTACTTTCCCGGTGCGTGTGATGAAGCAGTTGGGTTGCGAAACGCTGGTCGTTTCCAATGCGTGCGGCGGTATGAACCCCAATTACACACCCGGCGATATTATGATCATGGCTGATCATATCAATTTGCTCGGCAACAATCCGTTGATCGGTATTAACGATGATACATTGGGACCGCGCTTCCCGGACATGAGTGAACCCTATTGCAAATCACTCATCGCCATGGTTGAGCAAATTGCGCTCGAAGAAAAAATCAGAGTGCAAAAAGGCGTTTATGTCGCAGTCACCGGGCCGAATTTGGAAACCCGTGCTGAATACCGTTTTCTCCGCACCATCGGCGCTGATGTCGTCGGTATGTCCACGGTTCCGGAAGTGATCGTCGCTATTCATAGCAGCATGCAGGTTCTCGGATTTTCCGTCATCACCGACGCCTGTTTGCCTGATGCGCTGGAACCGGCGAATATTGCAGAAATCATCCGCATTGCCGGTGAAGCCGAACCGAAATTGACTTTGCTCATCAAAAAAGCTGTCGCCCGAATTTAAGCGAGGCGAAACAGAAATTTGAATATTTATAAATTCCGATGCTGAAAACAGCTTTCAGTAGAAATTTTCATCAAAAACTCAAGAGAAATCCATCCTTGAAAACCAGGCATCAATCATGTTTAAAGAATTAGGAACGCGTTTTAATCTCCCTGCAATTGAAGAACAAGTTCTCGAATACTGGGAAAAGAATGACATTTTTCAGAAAAGTATTTCAACCCGCAATGCCGATAAACCCTTTATTTTTTATGAGGGGCCGCCGACAGCAAACGGCCGTCCGGGCATTCATCACGTTTTAGCGCGCACGGTTAAGGATATCGTCTGCCGGCTCAAAACCATGCAAGGTTATCGCGTCGAGCGCAAGGCCGGTTGGGATACACATGGCCTGCCGGTAGAAATCGAGGTTGAAAAACAGCTCGGCATCGAAAAAAAGGATGATATCGGCGCCTACGGCGTGGAGAAATTTAATATAAAATGCCGTGAATCGGTGTGGAAATACAAAAGCGAATGGGATGAGCTCACACGCCGTATCGCCTACTGGATCGATCTCCACGACCCCTACATCACTTATGATAATAAATATATCGAATCCGTGTGGTGGATTTTATCACAACTGTGGGGAAAAGGGCTGATTTATGAAGGCCACAAAATCATCCCTTATTGCCCGCGCTGTGAAACACCGCTTTCAGGCCATGAGGTCGCACAGGGTTATAAGGACATCGATGATCCCTCCGTCTTTGTGCGCATGCCGCTCATCGATGACCCGAAAACCTCATTTTTGGTGTGGACAACCACGCCCTGGACTTTGATTTCCAACGTCGCTTTGGCTTTGCATCCGAGCCTGGAATATGTGCTCGTCGAGTATGAAACTGAAAAACTTATTCTCGCAAAAAGCCGCCTCGATTGTCTCGACGGACAGTATAAAATTCGTCAGATGTACACCGGCTCACAACTGGCCGGACAGCGTTACAAACGCATTTTTGATTTTCTGCCAACCGATAAGGATGCCTTTTATACGGTTGCAGCCGATTTTGTCACCGCAGATGATGGCACGGGTATCGTGCATATCGCACCGGCGTTTGGCGAAGATGATAACCTGATCGGCAGAAAACATGACCTGCCGCATCTCAACCCGATTTTAAAGAACGGGACTTTTGACGAGCGTGTCCTGCCCTATGCCGGTCAGTTTTTTAAAGATGCCGATCCCAATATCATCAAAGATATGAAAGCCTCCGGTACACTGCTCAAAGCGGAAAAGCATACGCACTCCTATCCCCATTGCTGGCGCTGCAGCACCCCGCTGATTTATTATTCCTATAAATCATGGTATATCGCTACCTCGAAGTTCAAGGAGAAGATGCTGCAATTAAACGATGCTATCGACTGGTATCCGCAAGAGGTTGGCGAGAAACGCTTTGGCGAATGGCTGCGTAATAATATCGACTGGTCGCTTTCCCGTGAGCGTTTCTGGGGCACGCCACTACCGATCTGGAAGTGCGAATCTTGCCACAAAACGGAGTGTATCGGCAGTGTGGATAAACTTAAAGAACGCGCCGGTGTGCTGGTAATTGAAGATTTGCATAAGCCACATGTCGACAATTTGCTGTTCGATTGCCCGGATTGTGACGGCAAAATGCGCCGTGAACCGGAAGTCATCGACGTCTGGTTCGATTCCGGCGCCATGCCGGTGGCACAATGGCACTATCCTTTTGAAAATAAAGAAATCTTCGCTCAGAAATTCCCAGCGGATTTTATCAGTGAGGGTGTCGACCAGACCCGCGGCTGGTTCTATTCTTTGCTGGCGATTTCTTCCTTGCTTTTCGGCAAATCAAGCTTCAAATCATGCATCTCACTGGAAATGGTCCTCGATAAAAATGGCCAGAAGATGTCGAAAAGCAAAGGCAATAGCGTCGATCCTTTTAAAATTATCGAAAAATATGGCGCCGATGCAGCGCGCTGGTATCTTATGGCGGTGAGCCCGCCGTGGCTGCCGACGCGTTTTGATGAAGAAGGAATCGCTGATGTAGTGCGCAAATTTTTCGGCACCCTGCTCAACACTTATAATTTTTTCGCCATGTATGCCAATATCGATCGTTTTAATTACGACCCACATAATCTTGTGGCCGTAACCGAACGCCTCGAAATCGATCGCTGGATTATCAGCCGCTTGAATCGCCTCGTCGCACAGGTGGATAGTTATTTCAAACGTTATGAAATCACGAAAATTGTGCGCATGATCAGCGATTTTCTGGTTGACGACGTATCCAACTGGTACGTCCGGCGCAACCGCCGCAGATTTTGGAAATCGGAGGTTGGGGAAGATAAACTAGCGGCCTATCAGACGTTGTTTGAGGTTTTGCAAACAATGGCAAAGCTGATCGCCCCTGTAGCGCCTTTCATCAGCGATGAAGTATACAGGAATCTCAACACTGCGACAGGCACGGGGTTGGAAAGTGTTCATTTGGAAAAATTCCCGCAGCCGGAATTCCCGGAATATAATTATCGCGATGAAGCGTTAGAAAGTCGAATGGAACTGGTACGTGACGTCGTGCTTTCCGGTCGCGCATTGCGCAACGATGCCGGTGTGAAAGTCCGCCAGCCGTTGCCGCGGCTTATCGTGGTGACGAAAAACAGTGATCAGCAAGCACAACTCAACGAAATGCTGCCGCTCATTCAGGAAGAACTCAATATCAAAAAAATTTCCTATGCTGCGGATGCCGGCGAATTGATGTCGAAGAAAGCTGAGCCCAATTTTAAAAAACTGGGGCCGAAATTTGGTAAAAATGTCAACCGGATTGCTGCTATAATCCGCGAATTACCGGCGGAGTCAGTGCAGGAACTGGAGACAAACGGCTCTTTGTGTTTGCAAACCGACGGTTTTAGCGGTAGCATTGAAAAAGAAGATGTGCGCATCGTCGCCGAGGGTGCTGAAGGCCTGGTGGCGACGATGGATGGAACCTACCCCGTGGCGCTGGATACGACGCTGACTGCGGAGTTGATCGAAGAAGGCATCGCCCGGGAAGTGGTCAATCGCATCCAGAATATGCGCAAAGAGGCCGGGTTTGAAGTCGTCGATCGTATCCTCGTCGGATATGCCGATGGGGAAGAATTGATCAGCTCAGCGCTTGCTGCACAGAAAGATTACATCAAAGCTGAAACGCTATCTGAAGACCTCATCACGGAATTAAACGGCTTCGATTTGGTTAAAGAATGGAAAATTGATAATAAAAAATTTACTTTAGCTATTAAAAAAGTATAATCATTCTTATATTGCCAAGAGAAAACAAAGTATTTGGAGTATTTTTCGCAGATATACAGTAAACAAGCCAGCCAGGTTGCCAGTCGGCAACGTCTGGGTTTTTTAAAAGGAGGTTGAGCCAATGGCTATGTCTAAGGAAGACTTAAAGTACTTTGAAAACCTGATCAACGATAAAAAGAACGAGTTGCTCAAAGAAGACCCCTTGCGTAAACGCGGTATTTCCGGTCAGGACAGTGTCGAAGACCATACGCCCTATTCCTTTCACATGGCAGACCAGGGAACGGACAATATGGAGCGCGAGAAGAAGTACTTCTTTGCCACGCGCGAGGGTAAACTCCTGGATTATCTCGAACGTGCTCTTGAACGGATAAAGGATGGAACGTACGGCCACTGCCGCAGTTGTGGTGAGTTAATTCACCTTGAGCGACTCAAAGCTGTGCCGCATGCGACACTTTGTATTCAGTGCAAATCCAAACAGGAAAAAATTTAAGCAGACAGGAATGCACTTTTGCGTGTTCTAAGTTTAACAGTGCTGGTCATCATGCTGGACCAGGCGACAAAATTGTTGATCAAAGCGAATTTTCAATTGTACGAAAGCATTAAAATTACAGGGGATTTTTTCCGCCTTACCTACATTGAAAATCCGGGCATGGCTTTTGGTATCGTTTTGGCCGGCCCCTGGTTTTTCACCTTTTTTTCCACAATTGCCAGTATTGCCATCATGGTTATTTTGTATCGCATGCGTAATGAGAGACTTATGCTGCGCATCTCACTTGCTCTGGTGCTCGGTGGTGCAATCGGAAATTTGATCGACCGATTTGCCTACGGCCGGGTGATCGATTTTTTTGATTTTGGCGTCGGCGCACAACGCTTCCCGGTTTTCAATGTTGCCGATACCGCTGTTTCCGTGGGCATGGTCGTGCTCATTTTTCTCGTGCTTTTTGAGAAAGATGAAGCACAAACGGACAATTCACACATTCCCTACAATATGAATGACAATCTGGAAAGTGAAGAACGCGATATCTGGCAGTCAGATAGAAATGCCTGAAAACACAACATCTGAAATCATAATTGAAGTTGATGCAACGCAAAGTCCGTTGCGTATCGACAAGTATTTAGCCGAGAAATTACCCAGCGCCAGCCGTTCTTATATCAAAATCCTTATACAAAACGGTCTGGTCTTGCGAGGCGGCAAAACCGTAAAAGCGAGCGAAAAAGTGAACCCCGGTGAAAAACTGAGCGTCATTTTGCAACCCCGCCCGCAGCCGGATGTTCAGCCTGAAAATATTCCGCTCGATATCATTTTCGAAGATGACTCCCTCATCGTGATTAATAAACCCGCGGGAATGGTGGTGCATCCGGCAGTCGGAAACTGGTCCGGCACGCTGGTTAATGCGCTGGTCTATCACTGTCAGAATAATTTGTCAACCCTCAGCGGTGAAAGCCGGCCAGGCATCGTGCACCGGCTCGACAAAGACACTTCGGGATTGCTGGTGGTCGCGAAAAATGATGTTGTTCATGCCGCCCTTTCGAGACAATTTTCGCAAAAGACAGCGAAACGAATTTATCAGGCGGTAATCTGGGGCAGGCCGGATTTGCTGAACCGGAAAATTGAGAGTTACATCTCGCGCAATTTACGCGACCGTAAAAAAATGATGGCGAACAAACAGGACGGCAAATGGGCGGTCACGCATATGCAGGTGCTCGAATATTTCGGGTCTGTGGCATCCCTCTGTGAATTCAAGCTGGAAACCGGACGGACGCACCAGATTCGCGTGCACACGGCCTCCATCGGCTATCCCGTTTTTGGCGACCCGACTTACGGTGGGCGTAAGCACGGCCTCAGCGGAATAAATCAGAAAAATGCCGCTTATATCGCCGGACTTTTGAAAGATTTCCAACGGCAGGCGCTGCACGCCCGGCAGCTTTCTTTTTTTCATCCGGTGGAAAACAAAGATATATATTTTGAAGCTGAAATCCCCACGGATCTGCAAAACCTGATCGCACAACTGCGGCTGCTTTAAAGACTAATATGGCTGATTAAATTGTATGCCTTGCTTTTCTTCTGAAAAAATAACTCGTCAAAAATAAATACGATAAAAATCGCCAGCCCGGCGAGAAATAGCGCACTGAAACTGATGTTCAATCCGGCAAATGCCTCACGAACGATAGCCAGGTAGTCGTATTTGAAGGGTCCCAAAAATGGCGTCACCCATGAAGTGATGTCATTTTGCCATTGCGCCGGTAGTGTTTCGCCGCCCCCAATGCCGAGAAATACGGCAAATGTGCCAACCAGCAGAATGACAGTGTAAAACCTTTGCTTCAGGCTGCGTGTTTGCTGATAGTTTTCCACTCTTTGCAGCAATCTGCGGTTGAAATCAGGCGCAAGCGTTGGGGAATCATCCTCTTGCAACAGACGATAGAGCCGGCGATAGCGCTTTTCCGCTGCAGACTGTCCGCCGGTATCGCTGTAATCTTTTTTTCCAAGTGCTGCATCGAGACGCCCCTGCAAGCGCTCATCGTTATTTTCTATTGCCATAACTCTTCCCGGTTATATTTGTTTTCCAGTTTATCTTTTAACAGGCGCCGTGCACGAAAGAGATGACTTTTAACGGTGCCAACGGGTAAATTCATAATTTCTCCGATCGCCTCATATTTCATTTCTTCGAGATGAAAAAGCATCAGCGCAGTGCGGAATTTTACCGGTAACCGGTCGATTTCCGTGCGCAGGCGGCTTGAAGTATCTTGCTCTTCGAGGTGATGTACCGCAGTTTTGCTGAGGTCCTGCAAGGTCTGAATACCGGCATCCGGCTGACGTGAATCATCATAAAACGCCGGTCGTTTTTTATTGAGGTAATTCAGGCAGGTGTTATAGGTGATGCGCGCGATCCATGTCGATAGTTTGCATTCGAATTTGAATTTTGTCAGATTTTTATAGACTTTAAAAAAAATATCCTGACAGATGTCTTCCCGTTCTGCAGGCCGGTTGATCATTTTCCAAACCATGCGGCTAACCAGCTTTTTATGCCCATCCACGATCGCCAAAAAGGCATTGGTATCACCGGCGAGGATACGGCTGATGATTCTTTGATATTTTTCCTGTTCATTTATCATGTATTTATTTGACCGTTAAGGAGTAAAATTGTTGCGCCGGTATTTTGAAAATAATCTGCAACAAAATCAAGATGTATTGGTCAGATGGAGGCAATCAGGCAAAATTTATTTCATTCAATCAGGAGTATATTTATGCATAGCGAAATTTTGATTCCGATCAGCCTGTTTTTTTTGATTGGATTCTTAGCCAAAAACGGCATGGAGCACAAAACGATGCGCACGCTGATTAACCACGGCGAAAACCTCGGTGATATGAAAGAAATTCTAAACGAACTTTCACGCAGAACGCATGTGATGAGTTCGATGAAGTGGGGACTTGTGCTCGTTGGTATCGGTCTTGCTTTTATCATCGCGCGTTTTTTTCCGCGCGGCATGCAGGATGAAATGACCGTTGCCTTTATGTTTATTCTTGCTGGTCTCGGGCTGATTTTTTATTATTACTACTGGGGTAAACGCAACGAACAAAGTGATTCTCCAGTGTAACAGCCGATCGCTCCGGATTTTGAAATGAACGCACTTACCTGATTTGTGCTCGTCAAGAGCACAAATCTGTCTCCCTTCAAAAGGCGATTTTACAAATCTTTCCATTAAAGGGGGCTGGGGGATGTTTATCTCGGAATTGGCTGTTCGAATATAGGAAGACTGTTTATGAATAAAGCAGGCTAAGGGCTATCCTTTCAATTAGATCGGGATTTTAATGAATCAGAAGATTTTACGCTGGGGCATCATCGGTTGTGGTGATGTCTGCGAAAAAAAGAGTGCTCCGGCAATGGACAAAATATCCGCTTCACAATTATTCGCGGTCACCCGCAGAAATCTGCAAAAGGCCCATGATTATGCCCGCCGTCATCAGGTGCCGGTTGTGTGCGAAACTGTGGAGGAACTCATCGCCCACCCGCAGGTTGATATCGTTTATATCGCCACTCCGCCGGACTCCCATGCACGATATACGATTTTGGCGGCGCAAGCAGGCAAAGCGGTTTATGTGGAAAAACCCATGGCGCGTACGGCCAAAGAATGCCAATGGATGATCGAAGCCTGTCAACATGCCGGGGTGCACCTTTTCGTCGCATATTATCGTCGCTGCCTGCCGGTTTTTCTCAAAGTCAAGGAACTGCTCGATTCCGCTGCTATCGGTGCCGTGCGTTTTGTTTCGATGGATTTGTTTAATCCCGGCCAGGGCGCAGCGGTTGATCGCAATTCGTGGCGGTTGCAGCCGGCAATTTCCGGCGGCGGATTATTTTTTGATCTCGGTTCACATCAAATTGATTTGCTGGATTTTCTCTTTGGACCGGTGCAAGCTGTACGTGGATTTGCCCTTAACCAGGCGGGCCAATCACTTGCGGAAGATCTGGTTCTGGCGCATTTTTCTTTTGCCAATAATGTACAGGCCGGCGCGCGCTGGTGTTTTACTGTCGCTGCCGTTTCACAAAGGGATCGTGTCGAAATATTCGGAGATAAAGGCAAGATCAGTTTTTCGGTTTTCGGCGAACAGCGCGTCGAACTGCAGACGGGAAACGGTGCAAATCAATTTTATTTTGAGCGACCGGAACATATTCAGCAACCCCTGCTCGAAGCGATTGTTGCCCAGCTCAACGGGCGCGGATTGTGCCCGAGCACCGGGGATACAGCGAAACGCACGGCACTCGTAATGGACGAACTCGTCGCCGGCTATCGTCAAAATTCAGGGATAGAATTCACTTCAGGCTGAAACCGGCCATGGGTAAAACTCGATTTTTGGCTTCCAGTTACGAGAAGAGGGATTCGATATCCGTATTGGAAAGCTGCTTGAAAAATGCCCGGTCCGTCGAGATGAGCTGATCGACCAGTTGCCTTTTTTTTTGCTGCAACTGCAATACTTTCTCTTCCACGGTCCCCTCGGTAATATATTTATAAACGAAAACATGTTTGTCCTGCCCGATGCGGTGTGCCCGATCGGTTGCTTGAACTTCGACTGCCGGATTCCACCAGGGATCGAAATGAATGACGTAATCAGCGGCCGTGAGATTGAGCCCGACACCACCGGCACGCAAACTGATGAGAAAAACCTGAACCGCGGGGTCATTCTGAAATTCTGCCACTTTGCGGCCACGGTCGCGGGTTCGGCCGTCGAGATAGCTGTAGCGGATGCCAAGTTCTTCCAGTTTCTTGCGCATGATCGTTAGCATTTTGACGAACTGCGAAAAAACCAGCACTTTGTGTCCCTCGGCAACGATTTCTGCAAGCTGTTCACTTAAAGCATCAAATTTGCCGGAATCGCGCTCTGTCTCCGGTTCGACAAGCATGGGATGGCAGGCGATCTGGCGTAGTTTCATCAATCCTTCCAGAATAGTGAAGCGTATTTTATCGAGCCCTTTTTTATCGATTTCCTGCAAAATAGTCGCCCGGTAATAATCCCTCCAGTAGATGTAAAACTTTTTCTGGGATTCCGTCATGTTGGTATAACAGATAGATTCGGTCTTGGGTGGCAATTCTTTCGCAACCTGATTTTTTGTGCGCCGCAAAATGAAGGGGTAAATCAATTTCTGCAGCAGTTCCGCCGCTGCATCACTGCCGTTTCTCTCGATGGGTGTGGCAAAATTTTCCTGAAATTGCCTGCGGGAACCGAGCAAACCGGGGTTTAAAAATGCCATCTGCGACCATAATTCCAACGTATTGTTTTCGATGGGTGTTCCGGTGAGCACAAGGCGATGCCGGCACTGTAAAATACGTGTTGCTTTCGCCGTTTGTGAGGCCGGGTTTTTGATATTTTGCGACTCGTCCAGGATGATGTAATTGTAAGTAAAATCTTTGATAAAAGTGACGTCCCGCCGCAGGGTACCGTAAGTTGTCAGCACGATATCATATTTATTGAAACTCTCACTTGATCGGGGACGGTTTTGCCCGACCTGTTGAAAAATTCGTAATGACGGTGCAAATTTTGTCAATTCGTGGGACCAGTTGAAAACCACGGAGTTCGGTGCGACAATCAGGTTGGGCTCTGGTGAATTGAGACTTTTTTCACGCAATAAAATAGCGATCGTCTGAATCGTTTTACCAAGCCCCATATCGTCTGCCAGAAAACCGCCGAATTTATGCTCTTTCAGAAAGATAAGCCAGTTATATCCGGCATATTGATAGGGCCGCAGCTTGCCTTTTAAAGTGTCAGGAACAGGATGCTGTTCGATTCCCTGAAAATCACGCAATTTATTAATAAAGTGGGTGTAATCTTTATCACCATGGTTCTCATCCGCGATTTCGGCCAGCGTATCGATAAGGGTGACATGGTAGCGGGAAAGGCGAATGGCGTCATCGTTGATCTCGCCGAGCAGAAAAAGCTGATGGAAGCGGCGCAGCAAATCTTCAGGAATGTGAGCAGAACTGCCATCCGAAAGCGTGATAAATCGGTTGCCCGCGCGCACTGCTTTTCTCAGGGCGGAAAGGGAAACAAAAATCCCATCAAAATCAAATTGAATTCGCAAATCGAACCAGTCGATAGTTGAGCTGATTTCGGTGTGAATACGCGGTGTGCTGCGGCGCACTCGAAATTCCTGCAACTCTCCCTCACCCAGGAGTTCAAAACCCTGTTTGATGAGCTCCGGCGCCTGCAAATGCAGCCATTGGACGGCGCTGGATTCCATCACTGTAAATACGGTATAATCTGAAGTCGCCGCTCCACTATTTTGCAGTAGTCGTTGAAAATGGAGTTCCTGTTGCGGGTTGCGAATCAGTTTTGTGATCCGCCGGTTTTTCGCGCTGGTGAGAAATGTAACATCCTGATATCGGTCTGCTGTGACTTCATGGTTTTCATACGAAAATTTTAGTACGAGCTGCAGCGAAGCGTTGCTTTCCTGTAAATACAGACGGGGAACGGGCGCGGTTTTAATCTCATGAATGGCAAGATTGTTATCGAGTTCGAGGCTTTGGGTGAAATCGGAGTTATGGGTGACGCGCTGTAAGAATTTCGGGAATTCCGCTTTGGGAATACGCAGACTGAACTGCGGCGCTACAAACGGTAGCAGCATGCCGGCGTCGCGAGCGCCTTCAATTTTAAGCAATGTGGTTTCACGCAATATCCAGATCGGATTTTTGGTCAGAATGAAATTCTTGTGGGTGAATTCCTCCGTCAACTTCTCCCATTTAAGATAAGGCTTGCAAACGACGTCGCGATCGATAATTTTCGTTTTAAAAATGATGCGCGCCGTGTTGTCGCTGGTGATTATTGGCACCGCGCCATGCCCGTCTTTTTCCAAAAAAACGTAGCTGTCATCGAGCAGGTTGAATAAAAAACCACAATCAGCGCCGAGGGCGTGACGGATGGCGACATGATTGGTGTAGAGATACTTCATATTCATGCCGCCGAAACCGTGGTTTTCGTGGGCAAAAACATAAGAGAGAACGAAACGTTCTTTTTCATTTAAAAGCAAATTTTCCGTGCCGATTTCCGAAATTTTCAGACGCGACCGCCGCCCCAATTGGCCGTCTTTACGCAAAAATGCCTTTTCGACAAGCAGTGTCCAATGGTTGTTGTTCAGTTCGATATGAAAGACCGGTTTCCAAAATTGCATCGCCTCATTTTTCGGAACTTCGACGGTGCGTACAAACTTTTCCCATTCCGGCAAACGTCGAACCTGGGCCCGTTGCGGTCGTATGGCGGGGCCATTTTTGAGCGTATTGTTGGCATCGACTTTCATGCCGACGGCGACCATATGCTGGCAGAAAATTTCGCTCTCGCAGGAACAATTAAAATCAAAGCCCTCCGCTCCATTGCTGATATTCACCTGATGAATGGCGCCATCCTGAACCCGCGCCTCGATCAGCCGCTCTGTCCGCCGAATGATGGTGACATTGTTATCGAGAAATGAACTGCGGCCACGGCTGTAGATTTTTTCTTTGCTCAGTTCGCGTAATCGTGCTTTTGTTAAATTTTCCCAGGACACGTATGTACCATGCTTTGGTTGTGGATTAGTGTGATAAGTTATCTGTCGAAATTATCATTATGCGTACACAGACCGCCAATACAAACCGTGTTTTTCTGCCGGTTGGCGCGCGACCGGCTTGATGAGATGATTTTTGTTGAAATTTCAAACAGGCAAGATAATGCTTTTTTCTGATAAAATCCAAGTTAATGTAAAATCACTTTGACTAAAATTGGGTACAGCAGAATGCCTGCATTGAAAGTGCGACAATCAATACTGTCTTCTCATCCACAACACGGCCCGGTTTCTTCTCCCCTGTTTAAAGCGCATACTTTTTAACGTCAGCCGATAACCTTCCTTGCGGGCGAAAATGGCGAAATAACCATCAGGGACGCGTGCAACGAGTTTGCCCTCGGTATTGGTTGCGCCCAATATGATCGCATTGTTAAGAGAGCGTTTGGTGTTGTACAGGATGGTGACGTTGCTGAGAGGGTCTTTTGTCGTGGCGTCATTGACGGTAATGGAGACATCGGTAGGGATCGGCACCATACGGGCGACGACCTGTTTGTCCTGTGGTTTGATTCTTACAGTTTGCTCTTCAAAATTTGCCTTCCGGATAACAGCCGTATACGTATAAGGCAGTAGCCTGACTCGTGCGGGTGTTTTTTGGTTGAGCTCAATCGTTTTTCCCCTGCCGGCAATTTGAACCACCGTGGCGTTGATATCCATGCCGTCAGTGCTTTCTATATCCCGGGCAGAAATGGTGATATAACGGGACAGAGTTTCTTTGAGAAAAATCGGTGATTTATCATCGACGCGCAGACTGAAACGTCGGTCGATATAACCTGGCTTGCGTAAAGTGATGATATGTTCGCCCTCGGTAAACAGCAGCTTGCCGTTTATGCCGGTAATTCCAGAGGCCTTTGTATTTTCATCGACGAAAATTTCTGCGCGTGACGGCACTGATTCGACTTTGATCTCCTTGCGAAAAACCCCTTCGATAGCGATGTGATGCTTCATTTTATTGAGGCGCTGAAACCGCCAGAACCGCCTGTCGGAAATGCTTTCCCGGTCTTTTTGCGCGTCAAAAGTAAGCCCGGCAATTTGTGGATAATTGCCTTTTTCCATGCGGATCGAAATAGGTTTTTCCCCAATTTCCCAAAAAACTGTTGCCGGCGTCTTGTCGGCGATTTTCGTATCGTTGATAAAAATAGTTGCCCCCGGCGGCTGGCTCGAAAGCTCCAGTTGGACTTTAAACCTGAAAATATAGGGAACGCTGCCATGCCTTTCTTCCTCGCCGGCGACATACAATTGCCCTTTGCTTAAAACGTTGAAGGATTTGATGATGGGATCAAATTTCGGCAGAGTCAATTTTAACTTGTGCACGCCGGGTTCGATTTCATCGAGTTGCAGGGCTGTCTTGGCGGCCAGCGGTTTATCATCGAGGTAAACCTGCGCACCGCTGGGGATCGTTTCAATGCGAATGGCCGGCGGGAAAAAATAATCATAAATCCCGGTTCCATAAGAAGTAAATTGAGAAAATGTATCGACCAAGGTAAACAGGATGAACATTACGGGAATCATCGCAGCGCCAAGAATATAAACTTTGGGATTTGAGCGTGCAGATAAACGCACTACATCGATGATCGTCTTGATCTCCTCGCCATCGGTATGGCTTGAATGTGCCGATGATTCATCGATGATGCTGTAAAAGCGCGAAGCGCTTTTTGAGTTTGATGAGTTGTCGATGATTTTGAATAGCGGTTCGTCTTTTTCCTTCTTCCCAAAGGGATTTTTACCGGAAAAAATACTGCGTTTTTTGCTGCCCTGTTGTGGCTTCGTGCTCGTGAAAGTACTCTTTTTAGGCTCAAAAACAGTCTTCACCGTTCTTCGGGTATTCGACTGTTTAGGAGAAGCCTGCTCTGTCTTTTTATTTTTCGCCTCACCGGGATGAAAAAAAATCTCATCATTTTTTTCTGCGCTTTTCTCAAAACCGGCGGGCGCACTCCCCTCGTGATTTTCCCCGTTCTCAGGTAAGGCAGACGCATTGTTTGTTTCTTTAGCCGGAGTATCATTTTTATTTGAATTGTCGATGCCGAAAATGGCCTCGTATTCTAACGCTATGTTTTCGCTTTTGCTGTTTTCCGGTGTTGCTTGTGAATCATCACCCTGGAAAAGTGCGATGTTTTCCTCCGGCGCAGTCGTTGCAGCAGAGGTCTCACCCGCGTCGATATTCTCCGCTTCGTTCCCGGGCTTTTCCATCGCCGAATGCCGCCCGGTTTCAGCTGCAAGATCGTCTGTATTCCGGGCAATTTCACCGGTACTGGCATCTGATGACCGCTCGACTTCTTCGATGGGTTTAACCTGATCGATCGAAGGGAAAACACCCTTATCCGGCGGGTTGTCATCTTCCGTGCCAGGCTCCGGGTTTCGCTTAAATATCGCCGTATCGTCCTCGTCGAACATGGCTGATTCCGGTTCTGCACTGGCGCTATTCTCTGCGCCGTATTTTTCGTCGGGAGCTGGTTCGACATCATTTCTCCCCTCATTCTCGGTTTTGTCGAGGCAAATTTCAAGTTGATCAATATCTTCCGTTTCAGTAAAATCATCCTTGATTTCAACGGAAAATCCCGGTTTTGCTGCGGGTTTATCCGGGGGCGTGTCTTCGCTTTGCTCAATCGGTTCACTGATTTCCTCATCGATGAATTCAACAAAATTTTTCACGCTATCACCATCAGGTTTTCGTTCTGTCGTTTCGATTTCTTCCTGAGTGAGATCGATGTTGATTTCCATCTCTTCGGTTTCGGGTAAATCAGTGATATCGATAAAATCTTCCGAAATCACATAATCGACGTGTTCTTCGCTATCCTCGGCAGTGTTTTCTTCAATATCCGGCGTCTCCGCGCCTGTTTCAGCTTCTCCGGACTGAGTATTTTGTTCAATCGGCGAAACGAGATTAAATTTTTTTTCTTCCTGAGGTGTTTTTGTTTTTTGCCCAACGGCTTCGGGCTCTGCATCTGGTTGCGGCGTTAACGAAATACTCTTTCCACTATCGGCGGGCGATGAACCCGGATCACGACGCTGCATGAGGCTCTGCAAATACGCCAGCGCTTCATTTCCCTCCGGCTCAGCAAGTTGTTCCTGCGCCGGTTCGGCTTCGGCATTTGCCGCATCTTGCTGTATGGCAAAACTCTTTATATCAGCCGGGCTGGCAGGTTCGATATCCAGGTTTTGAATAAAAAAGGCCAATTCGTCGGTGAAGTTTGCATTCGATGCAGTCAGGATGAGCTGGTGCAGCAAATCCATATACAACTGATTTGTCGCGCTATATCGATTATCCGGGATATCCGCGAGAATAGAATGCAGAATTGTTTGCAAGCGCTCCTGCGCCTCATCCGGGCGATCGCTGAAGTAGGTTTGGTTTTTTCTAAAAATATAGTCGATTTGTTCATTCACCGACATAGTCGAATCGAGCCTTTTGCCGGATAAAAATTCGAGAAAAAGAATACCCAGGGAAAATAGATCCGCACGAAAATCGACAACCGGATTATCGCGAAAATATTCCGGGGCCAGCGATGGGAAAAATTTGATTTTATCGGAGTTGCGGTTATTTTTTATATAATCGAAACGCAGGGGTGCCAGCTCGACGCCACGAATGATGATTTCACCTGCCCGGGATATCAGAACGTTTTCTGCCGAAAGTCCGTGAAATACACTATCCATGAACGGTTCATCCTGAGCCGCCCGTCGGGAATGGATATAGTCGAGACCGGTACAAATTTCAGTGATGATAAACGAAGCAAGGTGAATGGGGATTTGTGTCTTTGTGCCGGCAAAATGATCGAAAAGAAAAGCCAGCGTATAACCGTTTTTATATTCACTGAAAAATGCAATTTCATTGCTGCCGGTCGTGCCCAGCTCGATGAACCGGGCGATATTCTGATGCTTAAACTCTTTGTAAATCGCGGATATGCTTTCCAACTGCTGCACTGAATGCATGCTGTTGAACTCGTTTTGAGATAAAATTCTGGCTTCTACAAATGTTTTTTTGCTACCGTTTTCAGCGAGAAAACTGCGGCTGATAAAATCCTGCGAAAACTGCTGATAAATTTTATACTTTTGTGAGAGATCAGGGCTGGAGTTTAACAATTTTGCATGCTCCCCGCTCGGTAACGGTTACTATTCATCTTGATTTTTTAAAGTTTGCCAGGATAGAGAACCAACATTCAAGCAAATCATATGCCATTTAATAAGTTATTTAAAATTAAATTCTTATCAGCGTATTCACAGTCGCTTTCTGTTCGAGGAAGAGACGTGAAATCTGAAAGTGTACGATCTTGAGACATAATTGCCGGTTTTGGTGCCCTCCGGATTGAATTTTTAAAGATATTGATGACCGGAAATCTGCCGCAAAGACCGCAGGTTCTTGCTCGTGAATACCTTTACCTCTTTGCAGTGTGAAGAACGACCGTTTTTTCAAATTTAAAAATATGGATGCAACACCAGAATTTCACTCACAATTTTAATCTTTGGAACCGTACTCTCTGGCAAAACCGGGAAATCTTTTCTGCACTCGCGCCAGAATAAAGTATCTATGACAAGATACTGTGTTTGTACTGGCAATATTTCTAACCTGGTGGATTTCGTGAAGAATTGGTTTTAATGGTTTTTATTGATAGAAATCGCAGACGAATTTTTTCAGCATGTGGAATTTGACGAAGCCATTCTGGGAGACGTCATGATGACATTTAAAAATAGATAAACGGTACAAGCGCTTAACAAATCCATTTTCCCAACATCATTATCGAGGCAATCATGAAAGACAAAGATCAGGGTTCTCCAGGGATGGTCAAAGAGATCACCTTAACTGATATCTGTAAGGAAATTATGAACGGGCATGACGGCATTCAGGGGTGTGCAATTCTCGATTTGCAGAGTGGGCTCGTGCTCGGAGTAAGCCATAAATTAGCTGGTCTGAACGATGCATACGTCGAAGCTATCGCAGCAGCAGCAGTCGATTTATTTCGTGGCCCCACAGTCAAAGCGGTGGAAAATTTGCTGGGCTCCCATTTTGGTAAAAAAGTTGAGAATTCCATTCAGGAATTACAGATCACGACGAATGACGGCTTTAATTTTCTCAGTACCGTGCCGGGCAAACCCAAGGCGCTATTTTTTATGGGCACGGACAAATCTCTGACACTGGGATTGGGGTGGACACTGTTGCGCGCCAACCTCACAAAAGTTGCGCCGCTCTGCCCCTGAGATTTCAATAAATTCCGACGCTGACTTGAGTAAAAAATTTGCTTCCGCGGTTGGTTGGGTTGGTCGATGAAGTGTATTTCGTTCAGCATCACTCACGATAATTTTAGCCTGGTAACCGGGCTAAACCCTGTACCAGCCGGTCTCAGACAGCTTTTAATTCCTGCAGATTTATCGAGAATTTTTTGCACACTGCGGTGATGATAATTTCTGCAGCAGTAGAATAGTCGACATTTCCGGTGTTGATCACCAGGTCGTAGTTCAGTGGATCGAATTCGCTGTTACCAAAAAATTTCTGCAGATAAGCCTGACGTTCATTGTCGGCATAAAGAACCATTTTTTCAGCTTTTTCGTATTCGACATGCAGTTTATCGGCCAGATAACAGGCTCGGTGCTGTAGCGGTGCAATGAGGCGCACATCCAGGGTTTGCCCACGGGGCAAAATAAAATTTGCACCCCGCCCGATGATGATCGCCCGCCCACATTTGGCGATAGACAAAATCACCTCACTCAGGTGGTGAATATAGCGGTCACTCTGGAGCAGTGAATTTTGAAAGACCGCTTTAATCCAGTCCTTGAATTCGTTGCGGGTGCGTTCATCGATGGCGCGGATCAACTTTTCGTTGAGTTCGGCGTTGTCGGCAATTCTTTCGACGATATTTTTGTCGTACACAGGCCAGCCAAGTATCTCACTGAGGCTGGTGACGACCTCATCCTCTCCACTGCCCGTTTCCCGTGAAATGCTGATGCAGGGGATTTCCAAATTTTCCGCTTTCATCGCCAGCCTGTGATGACGCTGCTGTCCAAGCTGCACCTGTCGGGCAACGATCTTCTCGATTGGAATTTCTTTGGCCAGTTTTGACATTATATTCTCCTTTTGGTAAAACCATTGATTCATACATGTCCGTTTTAAATATTTTGTATATACATTTAACCTGGTGGAGGGTTTTGGTGCCGGATCGCGGAAAGCGACAGTGTGTTCAGTTTCCGGGTTGTATTGATCGAAAAGCGAACGTGATGATAAAAATCGGTGATCTGAGGAGTGAGAAATGATACGCATCCCGACTAACTTTCGCAAGAGAATTTCGGCATTGCCGATTGAAAATCGAACCCAGGCAAAGTAAAACGAAAAAATTTTATTAAAAAGTTCATCATTAGGATTGCAGAAATTCTCTTAATTTTTAAATTATTTGAAACCGCTTCCAGAAATTTGGCTTCATTTCTCATTCAATGCCGGTATTGGTTTTTATTTCATCCAACCCCGATTTTACATGCGAGATGAAAAAATTTTCGACGGCAAAAGGATACTGCTACGCGACGACTGCCAGGGCTGGTTCAATGTTCCATCTTTTTCGGTGATCTCTCATCACCGCATTGCAAATAACTTTACCATGCTTTTAAAAAGGAGCCTTTCATGCGCAGCTTTTCTATAAAGTCGTTCCTGGCGGTATTAGCATCACTCTTGCTTGTAACGCTTGCTTTTCCCTCGACGTTTTCTACGCCCACTATCGATGGCATCATCTCCGGCGACTGGTCCGGCGACGAGTGGATTCTCGATGACAGCAGCAGCGATTCGCCCTGGTCCGGCAACGAGATCGATGACGTTTACCTCACCTGGGATGCCGGCAGCCTGTTCATCGCTGTGCGCCATACGCTGGCAAATAACGGTTTTGTGCTCTATCTCGACGCCGGCACGGCAGATGCGGACGGCGCGACCGATGTTTCCGCACTCGATAGCTGGCGCCGTAATATCCAGTTTTCCGGCTTTACAGCTGAATTTCAATACGGTAAATGGAATGACCAGCCGGGCAATTTTTACCACATTTTAAACACATCCACTGCTAACGATATCTCCGCCCAGACGAGCATTGCGACGGGCGGCGCCAACGGTGCTTCTGAAATTGCTGTTCCGTGGCAGGTTTTATACAATCTTGGCGCCGGCAACGTGCCCACAGGCGCGACGATCCGGCTGGTGGTCGCCATGGTCGGCGGTGATGATACCGGCGCTCACGATACCGCCCCGGATAATAATTCCGTACCACCGGCCAGTGCATTTGATGCTACGCTGCTGGACAATTTTTATATCCTTCAGATAGATCAAGATGGCGATGGTCTGCCGGACAGCGGCATTTCTCCGGGAATGGGCGCCGGCGTTTCATGGAATCCCGTCAATCCCAATCCCAACGATTTTATCACTATTTCCATCAATAATGCGACCCAGGGTGGCAAATTGCACTGGGGCGTCAACGGCATCGACGGCAAAGGCTGGCAGAAACCACGGCAAAATTACTGGCCTGCGGGCAGCGTATCGTTCGGCCCCGTTTCGGTGGAAACACCGCTGAACGGGCCCAACGCCAACAACATCGCCAGTGCCACCATCGGGCCTTTCACCGATGCTCGTCAGGTGGTGCGCAGCATCGATTTTGTCATCCACTGGGACGACGATACCTGGGACAATAACAATAACGCTGATTACCGCATTATCCCTGATTTTACCCCCGGACCCGGTGATGCAACGCTCGAATTTAGCACGCCTGCGGACAGCGCTGTGATAACCGGCTCCTCAACGGTGACAGTTACTGCAAGCGGAGAAACATCTGTTGAAATTTACGCCGACACAACTTTTTTGCTTTCCGCCGGTTCACCACCCTACAGCACGACCTGGGACCCGGCGGGTAATGATTACGGCACAGTCTGGCTGCAATCACGGGCGCTGGCGCCCAATGGCCGCTATACTATGGTTTCGAGACCGGTCATCTATGAACCGGTGGTCTCGCATCAGCCCGCGCCTGCAAGCACGAAACGCGGCGTCAATGACAATGGCGACGGCACGGTAACCATCGCCCTTTTCGCGCCGGGTAAAAGTTTTATCACCATCAAAGGCGATTGGAATAACTGGGATGCCAATGCCGAGGTCATGCATCTCGATGACGCCCAAAATTTGTGGTGGAAAACGGTCGATACGGGATTCGGCGAGCACCAGTATCAGTACGTCATCGAAGGTGAAAAATCGCTGGCCGACCCCTATTCCGTCGATGTGGAATGGAAATCCGGCGGTGTTGAGGATGGATTTTACGGCAACGCCAGGTCGGTCGTCGATGTCGGTGCAGCACCTTTTTCATGGACCGACGGCGGTTACACTGCGCCGCCGCACAACAAATGGGTTATTTACGAAACTCATCTCGGCGATTTTTCCACGGCCGGTACTTTCGCCGGGCTGCAGGCCAAACTGGGTTATCTCGATTCCCTCGGCATCAACGCCATCGAGCTGATGCCGCCGTATGAATTTCCCGGCAGTCGCAGCTGGGGTTACAATCCGGCTTTTCACATGGCAGTGGAAACCGTTTACGGCACGCCGACAGAGTTTAAAAATCTCGTCAACGCCGCACATAATCGCGGCATTGCCATCATTATCGATATGGTTTTTAATCATCTCGACGGCAGTGCACCGTTGTACCAGCTTTACGGCAACGACTATGCCGCCAGTCCGTGGTTTCACGATTTGACCAACCCCTGGGGTTTTCCTGATCTCGACCACTGGAGCAGCGATACTCACGATTACACTGCCGACGTGGTCGAATTCTGGATCGATGAATATCATGTTGATGGTTTTCGCTACGACGCCACGGCATTTATCGGTTGGGATGCTGCGGGTAACGGTGTCACCTCCTTCGTTCAGGCGGCGCGCAACGCCAAAGCTGATATTTACAACATCGCCGAACATCTGCCACAGGAAACGGCGCTGGTGCAGCAGACGGAAACCGATGCTGAATGGCACGATACGTTTCACGATCAGATGAAAGCCAACCTGCGCGAAGGCCCGTTCGAGGGCAGCGTTTTTCCCGATCTCAACAAAACGGCACAGGCTATTCATTTCAACGGCGACGGTTTTTCCAGCCCGGAAAATGTCATCAACTACACCGAAAGCCACGATGAGCAACGCATCATCTGGGAAGCGCAGACCAATCCGGCAATTGATTATAATGCAGCGGTGCAAAAATCCAAACTCGGCGCTTCCGTGCTTTTCACCGCTGCCGGAGTGCCGATGCTTTATCACGGTCAGGAATTTGGCGAGGATAGCGGGCGCACCATCGATCCAAATCCGCTGCATTGGGATTATCTTAACCAGCCGGTCGGCAGCGGTATTAAAAATCATTACGACCGCATGGTTTGGCTCTTCAACAATCATGCAGCGCTTTCATCAGCTTTTTTGAGTACGGATTTAAAGGATACCGGCAAAAATGTCATCGTTTACCGGCGTGAGGCTCTACCCGATAAAATCGTCGTCGCAGCCAATTTTTCCAACCAGAACCAGACGGTGAACATTCCGGTGCCGGATAACGGCACCTGGTTCGAATACATCGATGATGTGCAGTATACGGCCGCAGGTGGTATACTCAGCAATGTTGTGATTCCCGCAAGTACGGCGTTGATTTTCGTCAATAACCGCGACTGGGGCGGCAACCAGTTGCCCACAGCCGTTGCGCAGGCCAATCCGATAAATGGCCAGGCGCCGCTCGATGTGCAATTTACCGGATCAAATTCAACTGATACCGACGGCAGCATCACCGATTATGCCTGGGATTTCGGTGACGGCAGCAGCAGTAATGTTGCCGATCCGGCGCACACCTATGCCTCAGCCGGCACATTCGAAGCAATTTTGACTGTAACTGACGACCTCGGCGCGACGGATGCTGATACGATTACCATTACTGTCAATCCCGCCGGAAATCAGCCACCGGCAGCGATGATTATTTCACCGCCGGCCGGGGTTACCCTGGCGCTCAACGGTACGATCAATATCGCCGGGGACGCTACCGATTTTGAAGATGGCAGCATTCCGGCAGCTAATTTCAACTGGACCGCCGACCTGCCCAATGGGCAAACCAACTATCCCGCAGGCAGCGGCACGAAGACAATTTCCACTTCCACAAACCTGCCCGGGCAATATACCCTGCGGCTACGCGTCAGCGATAGCGATGGATTAGAAGATGTGGCGGAGATCATTTTTCACGTGCAGAATGGTGCCGGAAATGTTTCACCAGTAGCCTATTTTACTGCCTCGGACACCGTAGGGCAGGCGCCGCTCACCATCGATTTTAACAGCACGCTTTCCACCGATCCCGATGGCAGCATCAACTCGCGTAACTGGAATTTCGGCGATGGCCGTAGCAGTTCCGCTACCAATCCGAGTCATACTTTTGACAGCGCCGGGAATTACACCGTGCAGTTGACCGTCACCGATAATGACGGCGCCGCCGGGGTGAAATTGTTGCCGATAATTGTGACGGGTGGCGGTAATCAGCCGCCGACAGCGGTGGCCTCGGCTAATCCCACTTCGGGAACAGTGCCGTTGAGCGTCCAGTTCACCGGTTCCAATTCGACGGATGCCGACGGTTCGATCAGCAATTTCGACTGGAATTTCGACGACGGCGGCAGCAGCACGGCGGCTGATCCGAGCCATACTTATAATGTCGCCGGCAGCTATCAGGCATGGCTTATCGTCACAGATGACGGCGGTGCGAAAGATACTGCGTTTGTCGCAATTACCGTCAACCAGACCGGCAATCAGCCGCCGACTGCGACCATCACTGCGCCTGTTAGCGGAGCGAATTTTACGCTCGGTCAAACGATCAGCTTTTCGGGAACCGGCAGCGATCCGGAAGATGGCACGCTAGCTGCCGGTGCGTTCATCTGGACTTCCATCGCACCGGATGGCATCGAGCGGCCGCTGGCATCCGGGGTCAAATCGGGCTCGGGTGTGCCGCTGGTTGCAGGGGCTTACACAATCAAGCTGAAAGTCACGGATAGCGGCGGACTGAGCGGTACAGATGAGGTACAAGTTACTGTTACGGGTACGGCGAAAATTTCAGCAGCCATACAGAGCAACGATTTCGGCCTGATTGCAAGTGAAATTCCCGCAGGCTATAGCCTGTCTGAAACCTATCCCAATCCATTTTCACAGGTAAATTCTACAGGATTTGCCGGTACCAATATTCGTTTTGGCCTCGCCGCACCGCAGCGGGTGACGCTGAAAATCTACGATATCCGTGGCCGTACGGTGGCAACTTTGCTGCGTGATATTTCCCTCGGCGCCGGTTTTCATAACTTCCGCTGGTCAGGCCAGGATGCTGGTGGGCAATTTGTCCCCTCCGGGTTGTATTTTATGCAAATCTTGGCAGGTCCGCTGCAGGAGGTGAGGAAGGTGATGGTGCGATAATATCGTTTACCGGGATGCAGCCGTTTACGAATCCGTGGATTGCGGCTGCTCCGCTTGATCCCTTTGCGATTGGATGCGATATTTATTGAGCCAGTAGTAAAATGTCTGCTTCGGCAGGTTGTTCTGATGGCAGAATTGTTTTTGCATCATGCCGCCGGTGTCTTCGTCAGGCTTAATAATAATGTCTTTACGCGGAAAAATTCAGTCGATCATCCAAAATCCCCTGCACCAACACCCGGTCAACTTTGTAAGGGATTTCCGGCGGCTGTGGAACGGACAGGCGAAATTGGTCGGCAAACGGCGTAGTCTCAATCAGGCGGTTATGGGCAAAAAACATCAGGTATTCCAGGTTGATCACGTCGGCGATGTTGTAGGCGAGCAGCGAATCCAGGGCGCGCCGGTTGCCGGTTTTCTGGTATTCCTGCCACAGGTAGACCGCCATGATGCCGTCCACTTCGCCCAGGCTGTGGTCGCGACGGTCGATGCCCTGTTCTTTTTCGATTTTTTTTAAACCGCCTTTATAACCCAGTTGCCGCAAAACATGCATTAAATCGATGTGGGCATGCGGCAATTTCATACGAAAATAGCGCTCGATAAACGGCACATCAAAAGAGCGGCCATTGAAGGTGATGAGCAGGGCATAATTAAAAATGTCATCTTCGAACTGCTCCAGGTTTTCGCCATTGACATAAATGAAAATATTGTCACCATCATAAATCGAGATCGTCGATATTTCAGAGAAATCCATACTGAGACCGGTGGTTTCGATATCGAGATAGGCGACGGTTTGTCGCAACCCGTGAAAAAGGCGCCAATGCTGCTTTGACGGAATGAGTGTAGCGAGTTTCGGCCAGTTGCCGGCTTTGTGCAGGGCGAGACTTCGCTGCAACACGCTTATTGCTTCGGTGTGTTTTTTGGTCGAAAGCGGCGCTTCTGCATGGCTGAGATAAGCCTGCCAATCGGTGATGCCCTGCTGCCAGAGTTTTTGTTCCTGTTTTTCACCGATGCCTTTAATATGGGAGAATGTGTGTGTTATCATTTTATGATCCTGAAAAAAACGAGCGCCTCAATTGAGACGCTCGTCAACGAGCTGCGTTTGAATCGGGGGAATTAACTGCAACCGCTGGTGGCGCCGCAGGTCATGCATTTGAGACAGGTGCCGTTGCGCACCATCGTCAGGCTACCGCAGGTGCCGCAGACATCACCGGTGTAACCCTTAAGGCGGGCGTTAGCGACATCCTGTGATTTGCTGTTGATCACCTCTGTTTTGATTTGCGCTGCGATGCGGTTTTCCGGTTTTTCGGTCTTATTGTGTGAATGGCCGTTTCTTTTCTGTGGTGCGTTGGCAACCGAAATTTCTCTTTTCGGGCCGGAGACGTCGGTCACTTTTCTTGTGGCCTCCTCATCGAGGTGAGAAAGTTCGGTGCGGCCAAGATAGCTGATGGCCAGATCGCGGAAAATATAATCGATAATGGAAGTGCTCATTTTGATGCGTTCATCGCCGACCACCAGGCCGTTGGGTTCAAATTTCTGAAAAATAAAAGCATCAGCAAATTCTTCGAGTGGCACCCCGTGTTGCAGGCCGAGGGAAACGGAAATGGCAAAGCAGTTCATCAGGCTGCGAAATGCGGCGCCTTCACGGTGCATATCAACAAAAATTTCACCCAACTGGCCGTTATCATATTCACCGGTGCGCAGGTAAACATTGTGCCCGCCAACTTTTGTTTTTTGCGTATAGCCGCGTCGCCGGTTTGGCAGCAACTGTCGCTTGGCGATATAGCGGGTGACGATACGCTCAGTGATGTGGACGACTTTTTCCGGCATCGCTTTGTCCTCGAATTCGGCAATTTCCTGCTCGGAAAACGCCTCATCTATCACAGAATTGAGCGGCTGGCTCAGCTTGGAACCATCGCGATAGAGCGCGTTGGCTTTGATACTCAATTTCCAGGATTTTAAATAGGCCTGCTTGAAATCTTCCACTGTCGATTCAAAGGGCAGGTTGATGGTTTTGGAAATTGCCCCGGAAATAAACGGTTGTGCAGCAGCCATCATCAAAAGATGGCCGTCCGCAGAAATGGTGCGGCTGCCACGACGACCGCATTTGTTGGCGGTGTCGAAAACCGGCAAATGCTTTTCATGCAAATAGGGTGCGCCTTCGACAGTCATCGTACCACAGATAACATCATTGGCTTCAGTGATTTGTTCTTTGCCAAAACCCAGCTCTAGCAATAAATTGAACTGTGGATCGGCCAGTTTTTCTGCCGATATTTTTAAACTTTTTGTGCAAAAATCAGAACCGAGGGTCCAGGGGTTAAAGATGAATGAAATGTCAAATGCTGATTTGAGTTCGGCTTCAACTTTTTACAGCGCTTCATTTGTAAAGCCGAGTTTTTTCAAGTTTTTCGCGTTAATATGCGGGCAATCCTGCAGCGTTCCTGTACCCACGGCATAGGTGATGATTTCATCGATTTCAGTTTTGTTGTAGCCGAGTTTTTTCAGCGCCGGTGGAATAGATGTATTGATGATTTTAAAATAACCACCGCCGGCGAGTTTTTTAAATTTGACCAAAGAGAAATCCGGTTCGATGCCCGTGGTGTCGCAGTCCATCACCAGGCCGATGGTGCCGGTGGGAGCGAGCACGGTCACCTGGGCGTTGCGATAGCCGGATTTTTCACCTAGCGCCAGCGCTTCATCGGCGGCGTTTTTGGCGGCCTGTAAAAGATCGGCGGGACAAAATTCAGCATCGATGCCCATCGGTTTTACGGTCAGATTTTCAAATTCTTTTTCACTTGCATTATAAACCGCCCGCCGGTGATTGCGCATGACCCGCAGCATATGTTTTGCATTGGGTTTATAGCCGGGAAACGGCCCCAGCTCTTTGGCCAGTTCGGCTGAAGTGGCGTAGGCGGTCATATGCATGAGTGCCGTAATTGCACCGGCGACAGCACGGGTTTCCTGATGATCGTAGGGCAATCCCATGACCATGGCGAGGGTGCCAAGATTGGCATAACCGAGCCCGAGAGTGCGATATTTATAGGAGCGACGGGCAATCTCTTCGCTGGGAAATTGTGCCATTAAAACGCTGATTTCCAGGGCGATTGTCCACAAGCGCGCCGCAAAGCGAAAATCATTGATTTGGAATTTTTCATTTTTCAGGTCGTAAAACTTCACCAGATTAAGCGATGCCAGGTTGCAGGCGGTATCATCGAGAAACATGTATTCCGAGCAGGGATTTGAAGCTCTGATTTCACCGTCTGCAGGGCAGGTGTGCCATTCGTTGATCGTTGAGTGAAACTGGATTCCCGGATCGGCGCAGGACCATGCCGCATATGCGATGTCTTCCCATAAATCGGCTGCTTTAAGCGTTTTAAACGGCTTAGCCTTGCGGCCGGTTTGTTGCGCCGCACGTTTTTCGACCCGCCCCAAAAGATGCCAGTTTTCGCCATTGACAGCTGCTTTCATAAATTCATGGGTGATGCGAATGGAATTATTGGAATTCTGCCCAGAAACCGTCAGATAAGCATTTGAATTCCAATCGGTTGTGTAAGCCGGAAATTCGATACTGCTGTAACCCATTTTTGCTAATTGTACGATGCGTTCGATATAATTTCCCGGCACATTATTTTTACGTGCCTGATAAATCGCTCTTGCCAGCGCTTTGTTCTTCTCGCGATCGAATCGGGCGCTGTGCTGATTTTTAGGCGTGCCGTTGATGCAAACCGTGTCTCGAAATTCGATGATATTGATATCATTGCAGGCTTTGAAAATGGCGCTGAGATTGTCTTGTAAAATTTTTGAACCGGTGACAAGTGCGGCAACCTTTTGCTCTTCCGTCACTTTCCAGTTGATATATTTTTCGATTTCCGGGTGATCGATATCGAGACAGATCATTTTCGCTGCGCGTCGCGTCGTGCCGCCGCTTTTGATGGCCCCGGCCGCCCGGTCGCCGATTTGTAAAAAACTCATCAGACCCGAAGAGCGGCCGCCGCCGCTCAAAGGTTCTCCCTCGCCGCGAATATTGGAGAAGTTGGTGCCGGTGCCGGAGCCGTATTTAAAAAGCCGCGCTTCCCGCATCCACAAATCCATGATGCCGCCTTCATTTACCAGATCATCGTTCACCGATTGAATAAAGCATGCGTGTGGCTGTGGATGGGAATAAGCGTCTTCGGACGCTTTCAGTTTGCCGTTCTTGGGGTCGACAAAGAAATGTCCCTGCGCCGGTCCGTTGATGCCATAAGCCCAGTTGAGCCCGGTGTTGAACCATTGTGGCGAATTGGGCGCGGCCATCTGGTTGGCGAGCATGAAGAGCATTTCATCGTAAAAGGCGCGCGCATCTGCCTCGCTATGGAAATAATCGTATTTAAAACCCCAATAAGTCCAGGTTCCGGCCAGCCGTGAAAAAACCTGCCGGGCGTCGTTTTCACCGACGTAGCGTTTGTCTTCGTCTAATTTTGCCAACGCTTCTTCATCGGCAACAGAGCGCTGCAGCCAGACCGGGATATTGTCTTCGGGAAGGCGTTTTGTCTTTGCGGGAATACCGGCTTTGCGAAAATATTTTTGTGCAATAATATCCGTTGCAACTTGAGACCAGGCCCCGGGCACGATAACGTTTTTCATTTCAAATATCACCGTGCCGTCGGGATTTTTGATTATGGATGATCGTTTGATGAAATTAAACCGGGTCAGCGGATCAGTGCCTGCCCTGGTGAAGCGACGGACTATTTTCATGCGAGTTTCCTCCTGGATGTGTGTGCGGTGTCGTCTTGTTGACGTGTTTCACCTGTTTTTTTTGATAAAAATGGAATTAGAAATCGGTGCAATTATTTTTCAGTTTTGATCAGCGATGGTGAGTTCGCCGGGGATTATCAAAGTGAAAACCAATAGCTTCAGAAGTGAAATTAAACGGTAAAAATGAGAGTATTTGTTCCGGGAAATTTTGCCGTTTAATGAAATTCCGGATGATATATCTTGCTTGCCGGACCAGCGGATAAATTATAGGCAATTGAAAAAATAAATGCAAGCGGAAAAATGTAAAAATTCGATATATTGTCTATATATAGTAGCTTACCCTGCAATAACCAACTATATACAGTGTATTGGTTTTGATTTTTAGTGCGATTGAAAAACTCTCTAACTTTAAAACCTGCGCTATCTTAGGGGTGACTTCCCGAACGGATTTCTTAAAAAATGAATTTTTTTTAATTAAAAAAACAGTACGATGAAACCCCTGATGTACACTGATGAAAAAAGATACACGACCTTAAACTGGCAAAATAATTCAATTATTGCATGGTGAGTTTCATTATCCTAAATTGAACGGATGAATTCGCCAATTACGCTTGTTTGTATGGGGTGGGTTAACCCTTTAGTGACAGGACGATTGAACTTGTTGAGCAAAATTCTGTCCTCATGAAAGCAGAATTTTCCGATTTATTCTTTAGTTATGTACAGCGCAGATAAACAGAACGGAGCAGTGCAAATGAATATAAAACCCGGGCAGATGCCGGGAATGAGCCGGCTTTTTACAGACTATCTTCATAATTTCGAAAATATTTCTCCGTTCTTTCAGTTTGATTTTCATGACGAAACCAGTTTTCGGCGTCAGGTTGAAATTGTGCAAAAGCGAACCTATCCACGCGCCGAGCTAGGGCGCATCTTGCACCGACAGAATGAAAAGTTTGGCGCTGGGAAAAAAACATTCGCCGCTATCGATTGCCTGGCGTCGAATAATGCCAATGTGATTATAACAGGTCAGCAGGTCGGTTTGTTCGGCGGACCGCTTTTCGTTCTTTACAAAGCATTGACAGCCATCAAACTGGCTGAAAAACTCGGCCGCCGGTGTCAAAATGGTTTTGTATCGGTTTTCTGGCTCGCTTCCGATGATTCTGATTTTGCCGAGGTTAATCATTGCAATTTTCTCGATCGAACGGGGCAATTGCAACGCTGTGAGCTCGCATTGCAGCACGATCAGAAAAAACCGATGGCCGAAACGAAACTCTCGGCCGCTATCGAGCAGATTTTTGCAACCTTTCCTGACTATTTTCATGACACAGAATTTAAAAATATCGTGCTCGAGGCCCTGCGCAATGCCTATTCATCACAGGATTCGCTGAGCACTGCTTTTGCCAGGTGGCTGATGTTCTGCCTGAAGGAATTCGGTATCGTGCTCATCGACCCGGCTGATGTGGCAATCAGGCGATTGGTAAAAAATATTTACCGTCAGGAGATTGAAAGCAATAGCGCTTCAACGCAAGCTGTTATGGCAGCCTCTGAACGATTGCAAGAATCCGGCTTTCACAATCAGATTCATATTCGGGATGGCCGTTTCAATTTTTTTTATCAAACCGGAGGCCGCACCAGCCTGGAGTTACGCGATGGCCGGATCTCAGCCGGCGACGATCGGGTCTCCTTTTCCCATGCGGAAATATTGGCAGAACTTGAGGCGCATCCGGAGAAATTCAGTCCAAATGTTGTCTTGCGCGCTTTGATTCAGGATAGCATGTTTCCCACAGTCGCTTATGTTGCCGGGCCGGCGGAGGTCGCTTATTTTGCCCAGTTGCGCGGCGTATATGAGGCTTTTCAGATTCCGATGCCGGTCATTTATCCGCGCAAATCAGCAACACTGGTGGAGCCGGCGATCGATCGTTTGCTGGAAAAATACCGGCAAACGGTCGCAGATTTGTGGCAGCCGGCGGGAAATCTCGTGACAAAAATAACCCGGGCTTCACTAACTGAGGAGTTTTTTACAACGATTGAAAAATTACAAAAGGAAATCCCCGGTAAATTGCTTACTCTCGAATCACAACTGGCGGCGATCGATCCGACGCTGATTAAAATGTTGCAAGTGAGCGCTGGAAAAATCAGTAATTCCATCGAAAATCTGGAGAAAAAAGCCGTTCAGGCCGCCCGTCGTAAAGAAACGCAAATCAGCGATCAGGTCGGGCGTATGGCACAAGCGATTTATCCATCGAATACAGTGCAGGAACGCACTTTAAGCTTTGTGCCGTTTCTGATTAAATATGGTCCGGAATTTATCGAAAAAATTTATGAAAACCTGACGATTTCCACTTTTGATCACCAGATAATTCGAGTATAGTTCAGACTTGAGGAAAATATGTTCGGCTCACCTGATTATGACGTATGTGCATTTGGCGCCCATCCGGACGATATAGAGATTGCCTGCGGCGGCACCATGGCGAAACTGGCGGCGAAAAATTATAAAATTGCACTGCTTGCTTTAACGCAGGGCGAACTCGGAACCCGCGGTTCAAAGGATTTGCGGGCGCAGGAATTTGCAACAGCGACAAAAATCTTAGGGGCGCGGATGAATAAATCACTGGATATCCCGGATGGTCAAATCAGCAATTCGCAAGAGAACAGGCATAAAATCATCGAGCAAATCCGGGCATTGCGGCCACGCATCGTATTTGTCCATCATTGGCAGGCGCGCCACCCTGATCATCAACATGCAAGTGCTGTCGTGAAAGATGCGGTTTTTCTCGCCGGCCTGAAAAATATCGATACCGGTCAGGCGCCGTGGCGACCGTTTAAGATTATTTTTTACGCCAATCGATTTGAATTTACCCCCTCGTTTATCGTTGATATTTCATCCTTTTTTGAAAAGAAAATGCAGGCGCTTTATGCATATAGCTCGCAATTTCACCATCCGCAGCAAAAATCCATTGAACTGGAAACAGCGATCAGCCACCCATCGTTCTTGCAGAACATCGAAACCCGCGCACAGCAGTATGGCGCCTATCTCGGTGTGACGTACGGTGAGCCTTTTCTCGTGCGTGAACCATTGAATATCGAAGACCCGCTACTGTTATTTGATGAAAGGAACTGGGTAGCGATTCCCTGAATTGTTAAACCCGCAAAGGTATTAAATCTCTAAAAAAAATTGTGACCTTTCTTCGTCGAAACTTCGTTCAGACCGGATGAACCATGAAAAAAACATTATTGTTGCTGTTGAGTCCTTTATTTTTGAATTGTGCAGGGCCTATGAAAATCATCGATACTCCTGTTTCTTTTTCTAAGCAACGGCAGGAAATGACATGCCGATATGTGCAGCGCCACTACGGCCTGCACGTTGAGGATATCCATATTTTACCTAAACTTATCGTTTTGCACTGGACTGCCATTCCGACCTTTGAACGGTCTTTCTCTGTTTTTAACCGGGAGGTTTTGCGGGGGCGTCCTGATTTGCAAGGCGCGGGGCAGGTGAATGTTGCTATTCAGTTTCTCGTTGATCGCGATGGCAGCGTGCACAGACTGATGCCTGAAACATGGATGGCGCGCCATTGTATCGGTCTCAATTATAACGCCATCGGCGTGGAAAATGTCGGTGGAGAAAATGGCCGGGATGACCTCACGGATGCGCAAATTGAGGCCAATATCAAGCTGGTCAAATATCTCTTGCAGAAATATCCGCAAATCGAGTATCTCATCGGACATCATGAATATCGCTATTTCGAGGGACATCCATTATGGCTTGAAAAGGATCCCGACTACCGCACTGAAAAAATCGATCCCGGCGACCGGTTTATGACCGCAGTTCGCCGGGGTGTTGCTTCCCCCCGTCTGAAAGGTGTCGAGGAGATTATCGCTGAAAAGAAAAAGTGAAAATGAATGGCAGCATTCTACGAATGGTAAGCAGGAAGCAAATCCCATCAAGGGGGTATGGCTTTTAAACCTTTCAGGTTTTTGAAACCTGAAAGGTTTAGCCCGGCAGTTACTTTTAGATTAAGCCTACAGTAGTGCGGGTGACTTGCTTAACAGTTATGCTTTGCACGCTATTTGATGGCAGAACTTTTGTGCTGGCCAGTGAGCGTGTTCTTTTGGGGATGAGCCGCAGTACTGCATTGTATCGTTTTATTGGTTCAATGTAAAATTGTGAATTTTTTTACCCGTCTTTGCCTGCCGTTTTCCACCAGCAGAAAATAAATTCCTGTAGGAAAAGTTGTACAATTGATTTCTATTTCATTGCGTTCGCGCAACACTAAAAGCGCTATTTTCAAATCAACCCCACCGTTAATATTAAAAATTGTCAAATTGATTTCTGTTGAATTCGAGCTGTTGATTTCGATATGAAAAGCATTGTTCGCCGGGTTAGGGTAGATTGCAGTCAGATAAAAACGCTCATGGGCAGCCTCGGCCGCATTTTCACCGGCTACTGCACTCGTCATGTTGGTGACGCCCGGTGTTGGGGTTGAAAATTGAATCCAGTTTTCGGCGGCATCAGGGCTGCGGCCGAACGATATATCGGTTTCCAGGGCTGCGAAAGCAAGGCTGTCGATGACGAAATTCCCCACAGCTTCCGGCGCATAAAGCCCGATAAATTCACCCTGTCTGCTGAGTTTGAAATTGGCATGCATCGGCCCCTGGCTGCTGTCTTCGTCCGCCCAGATGAGCAGAAATTCTCCGGGCTGAATGATGGTATCGGGCAGGGCCCATTTGCGGTGGTTCTGCGGATTATCCGACAAAAACAGACCGGACAAATTAATGCTGGAATCCGCAGGGTTGTACAATTCGACCCAGTCATCATACTCGCCGAACGCATCGGCATGCACGTTTGAGTTTGCGGCAATAAACTCATTGATGACCACCGGATAGGTCACTGATTCATCGACGGCAAGCAGTTGCAAAGGATCGCCGGGGGCACTGGCGGGGAAAATTGTCCATGCTCCGGCATCGCCGCGGGCGCGCAGGAAATACTGCATGTTCCGACCTTTTTGCAAAACAGGAAGGCTAAGCGACCAAATGGCTTCACCCGGGCCTGCGTTGCTTTGGTCAGGATCAGGACTCAGGTTCAAAACTGAGCGTGAACCGCCGTTAATACTGTATACGAGTTCAAAGTTTTGCACAATGTCATTCGTCGAAATGATGCTGTACAGTTTTACCTGTTCGCCGACAACGGGAAACTTATTCGATAAAGAATAATCGAAAATTTGCAGCGGCAATATGCCGGTGACCAATTGTGACCGTGCCGCAGCAATGCGCCGGTCGATGTAATCATACAGACCGTATTTAACATGCTCTTCGGCAGCTTGCTGCAGTGCATTTTGCCAGTGATGATTGTAAGTATATCGATAGTCGGCAGAATAAAGGGGATCGACCTGCACAAACGGCGCTGCGAGAATACGCCAGCCAAGAAAATAGACGTCTTGCCGGGATTTTCTAAAAATCCCATTGATGAATTCTTCGATAAAATGAGAATATAAATTTTTATAGGCCGGAATGGCGAGAATACGCCGCACCAGCGGCCGGGTACCTTCTTTTGGTCCAAACTGGTAAATATCTCGCGCCGCCCAATCGATATCAAACCAGTCGATACCGTAAGTATTGTCGTAATCGTAGGGAATGAATTCGAATTTGTCCGAACGCAGATTATGGTAGAGGTAGTAATTGTTTTTGAGAAACCAGTAATCATCCCACATACCGACGAGGGTGTTGAGGGCGAGATATCGCAAAAAGGCTTGCACGTTAAATTTTTCTTCGATTTCACGGGCAAATTCTTCATCAGTGGAAAGTGCGAGAAAATCGATAAAACCGGTGAGATCGCTGTAATCATCGGCTTCTTTGTTGGTTTTCAGGGCGTAAGCCTGGCGGCCATAGCTGCGGAATTTATAGCGATCAGGTCCGGTGCCTGCAATCCAGTTGAGATCGGCAGGCCACAGACACTTGTAGAGATTGCCCGTGGGGCCGGGATAACGAGCCGCCACAAATTCATCATCGATGTGCTCAACGATGACGTACAATCCCTGGTAGCTGCCATTAAAAAACAAAGCTGCATAAGTTGCGCGGGATGCCGCAATGCCTGCCAGCTCGAACAGTTTCCAGCAGCTCATCGAACGCAGAATGGATGGGTCGTTGTGCTCACCGTTGATGTTCATTTTTTCCAGACCGTAAAAATTCAGACCTTTTTCGTAATTGTTGAAGTCGATTTTAAATGATCTTTTTTTTGCCGTCCGTGAAGTATTACCGCGCAGCCGGAAGCCGACATTTTTCACCGTATCCCCGGCAATCTGCCGGTTTTTAAAAATAAAACGCGCCGGGAAAAGACTGTCACTACCGGCATTTTCCGGCCGGAGAATATAACTGAGGTGATCGGGATGAATTTCAATATAAATCTCGGCGACTGCAGCCTGGTCAAAAATTTTGGCGCTCTCCCGGAAATAGCGATTTTGCGCCGGTAGCAGCAGGGTGAAAATGAAAAACCAGAAAAGTGAACTCAGGAAAGCGTAATATTTAATTCGCTGAAAGTTCATTTTGTTTTTCTTTCTCAATGTATTGTAAGATGAAACAATTCACGCCTATGTCAACAGCAGGCATTGCCATCGGACAGGCGCTGGTTTTCACTGCAGATGTTGATTTAATATGATGGCAGCAGCGATGACGCCGGCTGTTTCGCTGCGCAATCGTGTGGGACCGAGGGTGAGAAAACGCCACCCCGCCGTGATGGCTTTTTGAATTTCAGCAGCCGAAAATCCGCCTTGCGGCCCGATGAGCACCAGTCCGTTTTGTCCGGTTTTTAATTCGTTAAATTGCAGCGATTTTTTTTGTTCATCCGGCGTCGCTGCATGGGCGATCCATCGGTGGGTAAAATTATGACTTTGTGCAAGAATTTCATCAAAGGTCTGTATGGGCGCCAGGTTTGGCAAATAGCTGCGACCGCATTGTTTCATAGCGGCGATCATGATTTTCCGCCAGCGTTCCGTCTTCTTTTTTGTGGGGGAAATTTCAGTAAATTCGGTCTGCATCGGCCAGATTTCAAAAGCGCCAATCTCGACGGCTTTTTCGAGAAACCATTCGAAACGATTTAATTTCGGCACAGCTTGGGCAATCGTCAGCTTAAACTGCGGCTCGCTTCGATTGAAATGAACTCGAGAGACACACAGTTTCGTGTGATTTTTTGCGACAGATTCGATAGTGCATTCAAATACTCGACCATCACCACAGGTGACAAACACGGTGTCGCCAGCAGCGTGGCGCAATACTTTTGCGAGATGCCGGTGTTCCCCATCAGGTAAAACGAGTTCCGGTTGCGCTGTTTCATCACCCGGCGCCGGACAATGATCAGCAGGTAGGTAAAAATATTCGTTTCGGGCCATTTTTTAAAAGGAGACTTGCGCATCAAAAATGAATTCGTGATTTAAATCGTCATCGAGACCCAGCTCGAGGCGGGCCAGTTGTATGTAGGGCAGGTGGAAACTCAGACCGGCGCCGAAACCGCGCAGCCATTTTTTCGGCCGGCTTTGGATACCGAAATCACCACTGGAAAGCGTTAGTTCACCTGACTTGTAGCGTCCGATATTTTGCCGTTGTACCCACAGCGAACCGAAATCGATAAACAGCGAACCGGTGATGCCGAATTTCAGATTTTTCCCATAACTGCCCAGCGGGGCCTCCTCAATTTGAATGTACCGTACGGGTAAAATGGGGAAACGCAGTTCCACGGAAGCCAGGGCCAGATTTTCACTTTCGTAGCGTTCATCGTATCTGCCGCGGATGCGCGTTGTGTAACCAAAAAATGCCCGGTTATAAACCGGTAGCGCTCCTTCGCTGAGCGAACTTAAAAATCGCCCGGCGAGAATGATTTCTTTATAGAGCGAACGGTAATGCCGCAGATCAAAAACAAGATGGCGGAAATCGATGTAGGTGTCGTTCCAAAAACCGGTTTTTTGATAAGTCAGACTCAGTAGCGAACCTTGCGAGGGATACCACTGCAAGTCGCGGGTATCGCGGACATAGCTAAAACCAAGGCGCGGCAGATGATCACGGCCGGCAGGATTGAGGGTGAAATCGGCTGCCGGCGGCTTGTAATTGATACGTGAATAACCCAGTGTGACCTGGAATGAGTTGATAAGGTTCGGACGCACGCCAAAAGTAAGCGAACCGCCGATTTGCTTTTCATCACTTTTCTGATTGAGAATTTCGAGGCTTTTGCTGCGAATGCGGAATTGAAAAAACTGGGCACTGAGAAAATAGCGCCTGTCCCCATTGATCGCTGGAATGGTGTAAGTGAGATGGACACCGGGGTTGTAACCAAGCCAGCCGGCGATGGCCAGCATTTCAGCATTGCCGCGAAAGTTGGTGTGCAACAGACTCATACCGTAGGAGGCTTTTTTCCATTTGTAGTCACGGTCATTAAAAAAGAAAATCGGGAAGGGAAACAGGTACCATTGCTCCGTCACAACGATGTGCAGCACATGCCCGTTTCCCCTTTCTTCCAAAGAAAAATCGACCCGGGTGAAGAGCCTGAGGCTTTCGATACGCCCGGCGTCGTATTGCAATTCCGCGCTCGATACTGTGTCACCGATCTGAGTGCGCATTTCTCGCAGAATGACTGCGGGTTTTGTCTTTTTATTGCCGGAAATGATGATGTCGATGATGTGATATTTTTCCTGATTGGCTTGCATTGCCTGGTTTTGCGCTGCTGTTTTTTCAGTGGAGATGATGTAGAGAAACAGGGTGATCGCCAGTAGAAAAAGCGGCTTTAATGGACGACCGGGTTGCAAGTGGAAAAATTTTATCATCGTATTAATTTTTATAAATCGCATACAGAATTTCGGGTTAAAATTTATCTAATAAATGAAAATAGATTTGCCACCCTCCGCGGCCGTCCGTCTGTTTTGCGAAATCAACCCGTATCAGGCCCTCCGCGATGAGCAGAGAGATACCGGGAGAAACATGCACCGCGTCAGTGGAGAATTTGGAGAAATCGAGCAGGCCGTACGAATTTCCGTTGGCCGGAAGCTGGCTGGGATAGGCCGGGCCGCCGGCAAACCAGGCATTGCCCATATCGGTGAATAAACCGAGAGAAAAAGTATCCCAGAATGGAATAAAACCCAGCGGCAGGTTTTGCAGTACCGCACCGCCGAAATAGTAATTGACCGCGCCGTGCAACAGGCGATCACCAAAAAATTCTTTCGGTTCGAACCCGCGCAAGCTGCCGGGGCCGCCGAGACCCATCAAATGCTGCGCAGCGGTCGCGTCGGTGCGGCTGCCGAGCATAATTTTCGCCTGCAGGCGTTGATTGCCAAAAAGGGGACGAAAATACTTCAGGGTGGCGAACAGTCCTTTGGTCTTAAAGTCGCCACTGGTTTTTTCGAAAATACCCTCGAATAACCAGCCGGAAGTTGGGAAAACCGGGTTATCGCGTTTGTCGAAAACGCCGAGCAGACGGAAAGTGGTTTCCGCACCTTCTGCAAAATTGAGAAACGGGTGGCGCATGGAATTCGGCGCAAACTTGCGATCATGAGCAAAGGAAAACAGACTCCAGTCGGCATTGGGAAGGATATTGAGAATTTCGTAGTCGATTCTTGAAACCTCTGTTCGCAGCGTATGCGTTTCGCCGATGCGCAAATCGAGATAACCCAGAAATCCTTTTTTGCCGAACCAGTCGCGGTAATCGCGATGGGCAAAAAGGCCGGCGAGACTGTTTTCATAATCGGTGTTGACCCAGTCGTCGGCGCTGGCAATTTTATCGAAAAAACGGACGCCGACGGCCAGCCGGCTGGGAATATTGATATCTTTTTCGACGCTGAATTGATAGCGAAGTGCTTCCTTTGCTGTGATGCTGGCGCCGTACCAGAGTTCGGATTTAAAAATGAGATCATTTTTTAAAGGTTGAAATTTGAGACCGGCGTGCAGACTGAGGCCCTCGACACGATTGAACCGCGTTTTGCTGTAAAAGGATATTTTTTTTGCCGGTTCGAAAGCAAAGCTGTCATTTTTACGCTCGAACTTGAATTGCGCCATCAGGGAAACGGGCAAAATGCTACAAATGATCAGTCCGAATATTTTTTTTCTCAAGAGTTCTCTCCATTTTACGTTAAAATGAATTGAAAAAATCATTCAGTTTCGAGGGATTAAATAGACATTCAAAGTGAAATTTGCAAGCGTTCCTTTCTTTTCTGCCCGGCAGGTAAAAAGCCGTTCGTTATCTGCCCGCAAAATTGTGCCGTGCCTGTCCCGATCGTATAGTATATCACCATTGAGAAATTCGCCGTCGGTGGTAAAAAATGCCAGAAAACGCGGCTGCCTGTCGGCGATATTCATAAATTCCGCCATCAGGATTTTCAGCGCCGGATTGTGCAACCCGGAAAACAGCGTTGTCTGACTTAAAACAGTTTGGAAGTTGCCTGTGTTGCTTCTCGCTGCCTGACGCCAGGCGGCAATATCCGGCGCGCGGTAACGCTGCAGCGGGTGCCCGAAAGAACCTTTGTAATGATAATCGGCGCCGAATTTATAAATTGTGCCTGCAACGGGAAAAGCCTGGAATATGTTGTTTTCATGGTCGAAAGTAAGCAAGGGGCGTTTGGGGATGATGGTTTTATATGATAAAACTTCCTGCACGGTTGCCGGCATCAGAGAAAAACTGCGGCTTGGCCTGCCGTTTTTATAGAGTGCTAATATCGTGGTTTCCTCGGTAGCAACAGGCAAATTGAAATAAAACTGATTGGCTTTAGAGATACGAAAAGAGGAAGCTGCCGCCGGCGCATTGCGTTGCCCGAGGTAGCTGCCTTCGCTGTCAAAGATGAAGATTTTATGTCGGCGCAAATCCAGAATATTCAAGCTGTTGTCCGGATCGAGTTCGATCTGCCAGGGTTGGCCGAAGTTTTTAATAAACTTGCCGCCGGGATGCAGTTTTTTCAAAAACCGGCCTTCCAGATCGAAAAAAAGAGCTGCAGCTGTACTACCACTGGTGAGGATGCATAATTTCCGGTTGGGCAAAAGTAAAACGTCAACGATATTTTCAACGCGTAGGGCGCCGGGAAAATGCAAACGGATGCTTTTTTCCAATCGAAAAATATCGGTGAACTTTTCTGCGTTTTGGATACGAGCCTGCTGTTTATTGGGAACTGTTTTCCGGCAGGAGGCAAAAATCAACAATGCGGAAAACAGAAGTATCAATCGTGAAATTTCACGCACGCGTCCCCCCTGTGTTTTTTTCTTGCAAATAGGCCAGATAGGAACCTGATGCAATTCGCGGTAATCCTTCGATACTCTGGTTGTAGGTATAAACCTGCACCTTCCATGCCTCATCGCCGTTTCGTGCCTTGCAAGCAACCCGCTGAAACAGACTGCTTTCCGGCAGGGCCGGGTTGCAACCCTTGATTATATCGATTGTTGAAAGTACGGTCCAGGGTTCCTCGATGCAGTAGATTTCACCAACAATCTCGCTACTTGTGGTGGCGCCATTTTGCCCGTCTAAAATTATGGCCGGATATCCGCCGGCATCGAACATCGTAGCGGCAAGCGTCGCTTTGCTGATAAAATCGGCTCTGCCGCCGCTATTCAAAAATTTGCCGTGTGGCATGCCTTGCAGGAATGTTCCGTAGACAAAAAGATAGATCGCTTCTTGGGGATTATTCATCGTTCCGTTATTGTGTTTTAAATGTAATTGTTTAGCCTCTCTCTCAATACCGAGCGATAGTGTCTCACTGAATACGCTGCTCAGCGAGCATGTTTTCGCGGCTATACTAAAAATTTGTCAGGCTTTTAAGCAACTTGAAAAAGCGCTGCCATGTAGCGTAGACAACTTGCCTGCCGAAAAATAAACAGGCAGGATGCTTGCACTACATTTTCAGTTACTTTAAGGTTAAGACCGCAATAGCGGATAGTTTGCCAAACAGTCACTTTTAAATGCGGGTAAATATAGAAAATTATTGAGGCAATGTCAAATGACGCCCTGGTATTTTTATCTTTATTCAATTATGTGTGGATACGATTCAAACCTGATGAAATGAGATATTGATCTGCACTGGGTTAATTAAAGGGGCAGCCTGGAGATAAATCCGGTATGGATGCATTAGTGATGCTGCGATTGCAGTTCCTCGAGTTCCTGTTCGATGGCTTCTGCGGCAGCAGGCGATTCTTTCACTGCTAATGCATCTTTAAAATGCAGATTTTCTTTCCAAAAATATATCAGCCCGGCCAGGGTCATCGGAATATAATTCGATAAATGTAAAATGATGGCAAAACCCGAAGCATCGTTGGCGTTGATGCCGAAAAGCGCCAGCCCTTGCACGCAAAAATAATGGTAGGTGCCCACAAAACCGGGCGACGCCGGAATCATAATGCCAATGCTCACCATGACCAGTAGAACCAGGCTGGCGATCATGATCGAAGCACCGGCAGGTTCGAGATCGAAAACGAAAAATGTCACATAGACCATGCCGGCATAGAGCAGCCAAAGCAGAATACTCTGCACCAGAATGGTGCCGTAATGATCAGAATTTCGCAACACTTCGAAACCGCGCAGGAAAGAACGCATTATGCTGTAAATCGTTTTTTTAATTTTATGCGGCAAAGGGCTGGAAAGCCACCAGACAAAGCGCATGGTCTGCCGCGTTTTTTGCAGGAGCAGAATGATAAATACGATGAGTGTGACGGCGCCGATAAAAATGATAAATCCAGCGCGTTCAATATTGTCGGGAAAATCGTGGAACAGCACAGTCACACCGAAAATCACGAGAAGCGATAATACATCGATGATACGTTCGACAAGGATCGTGGCAAAAGAACTGGCTTTGGATATATTTGCCGAGCGGCCGATGGCGAAAGCACGCATGAATTCACCCAGGCGTAAAGGAAATACATTATTGGCCATGTAACCGATCATCATCGCAGAAAACAGTTTTTTAATCGGTACGACTTTAATCGGATTCATAAAGAGCTTCCAGCGATAGGCACGAATAATCAGGCTTAAAAACATGAACATGAGTCCCGGAACCAGCCACCAGTATTTTGCGTGCTGTAGGGTTATAATCATCTGATCAAAATCAACGGATTTGAAGGCAAGGTAGAGGAACAAAGCGCTAATCGCGATGCCGAGGGACAACTTTTTTTTCATAATAGGCTGGTTTTCGTTTATTTTTTGACCAAAAGTGTGCAGACGACTGTGGGTAGAATATCAGGGTATTGCATAGATACCTGCATTCTCACGGGTGCGCATATAAACTTTCAGCATAATCTTCATCGCTGATAAAAGAATTTGGAATATAGCCAGCATACGCTGATTTGTCAAGATAAATTCATTTCCTGTTGAGTCCTCCGTTTTTTAGTTTATCATCGATTTAAAATCATTTATTTCACACAAAACCGCAAAGCACGTAAAGAGATGCCAGCCTTTCTGTGCGTATCTCATCGTTTTCGAGGCTTTGTGTGAGAAGAGATTATAGGTTTTTCTGTTTATTGGTCAGATCTGAAAAGACCGGATGTTTCACTTGCTGGCATTGTCTCACAAAACGACAAGGGCGGAGAAAATATTTGAGCCCGAACCAACAAATCACCGCTGTTTCAGGGATTCATTCTACAAATAAGAAATTGCACATTATTCAATAATATAAATCAGGTGATAATTCACATGAGGCATTTGTCACCTGCCGGGGAAATGAGTTTTTGAACTGTTACAGGTCGCGTTTTTTTATACAGTTATGTGTTTTCAGTTTAAACTTGTTTTAAAAGCAGGGAGGCCCTCGCCGGAAAAGAATCCGAAATTAGAACCGGCAAATAGTTTTGTGCGGGACTGAGTTTTAGAAATTGCAGGAACCGTCATTTTGTTGTGGCACCGTAGTTGCCCGTTCTCCGCTTACGCCAATTCATTTCAACCCGGCCACTCAAATAAATATAACAATCAGGATATCCCATGAAAAAGCTGCTAAGCATCCTCGTGTTGCTTAATTTTGTGGCAATGCTCGTTTTGCCTGATATTTTGCAGGCAACAACGATTCGTTTTAAAATATATAATTTGGCAGTTCTCAATATAAAACCCAAAGGCGATCTCAACGCTGATGACGCCCTGTTGCTGACGAGCGAGCTGGAACGCCGCCTGGGTGAAATAAATTTTATCCAGACACTGTCGATGCAGGCGCAGCAATACCAGGGCCCGGATTATTGCACATCTTTGCGCTGTGCACTGCAAAAGGGACGGCAAATTGGTGCAGATTTTATCGTTTATGGTATCATTGAACAGATCGGTGATTATTTTTCCTGTGATTTCCGCATGGCGGACGTGGCTGCGAAAAAGCTGGTCGGTTCAGCCGCATACAAATTCGATGGCGGTTTAGACGTTGTGCTCGACCAGATGAAAAATATCGGCCGCAAACTCGTTGGCTTGCGCACCTCCCTCGATATGCCCTTGAGCCGCCGCAGCCTGGCAGAAGCGAAAAAAGCGAAGCAACGAAAAAAACGCAAATCGACGCCAGTTTCCGTGGCCAAAGCGCCTGATCTCAAGGCGAAAAAAGCAACGAACGGCAAACAAAATATCGATTCGCTAACCTGGGATTCAGGAACTTATGAAGGTGTTTATTCAGAGAACGCTTCACAATCGGCCAGGATGAGTGACAAAATAGCGCCGCCGAAAAAAAATACAGTGGGCGAACGACCTGTAAAAAAGAAAAAATTTACCACTCCATCACAATCAGATGAATATCTCGATTCGATCACATGGGATGTGGCGGAAGAAACAGGGAATGCTATGGAAAATGAGACGGCAGCCCCGACCACTTTACCCGACCCGATACCGGAAGAGAAAATCATACCGGCCGAACCGGTTTTGATTATTGCGGCGAAAGACGCTGTCGGGGAGAATCAAAACGAACTTGCTGCAGTTAAAATGGAAGAAGAGAGCGGTGCCGATGATGATTATTTCAAGGACGACTTCGCTGCCGACTGGAGCGGGGAAAATAATGCCGACGCTGTTGAGCCTGAGAAAAATGCAGCGGCCCTGGCGGATAAAAAGCCCTCAATTTCGCCGCAACAAACCGTTTTAAAGCTGCCTTCTGCGAAGGTTGGCACACTCGATACCGTGGATTATTCGATGAATGCCGATGATTTTGACGGTGTTGATTTTTTAGATTCCCTGCAAACAATCGCCACTGTGCCGGCAATTATTTCGTCCGCCATGAATACTGCACCGGAAGAAATGGTCTCCAGTGATGCAGTTGATGAGATGATCGCAATTGATACGCCGGAAAAAAATCAGGCGACCACCCTGAAGGATGAAACCGGCTTTTTATCTTCTGAAATGAACCTGACGGAGAATAAAAATACGGCGCCGGTTCAAACAACAACGCAAGCCGCTCTGAAAGGTGAAGAATCCGCCCCGGCAGCAGAATCTCCCGCAAGCTCCCCCGCACCCGTCAAACTCATTGAAATCGCCTGGGATGACAGTGCTGCAAACCCCGAAAAGGGTTTCCGTTTTGATGATTATAATATGACCGGTGATGCGGCCTATAGCCCGATTACGGATGATGAAACGCAGGAAAGTTTTTTAGGCGAGGATATCTGGGCAGATTATAAAGTGATAAAACCAGTGACGACCCTGCAGCCCTCGACGGTGGAACGGGTGACACCGCGAAAAGATAACGTGCCGAACACTGAATTCTCTTCGGATGAATCTATCGCGGATCCTCTTCAGACGGGTGCTGAGAAATCACATAAAAATAAATCATCGGCTGATAGTATTACGGAAATTTTTCCGGCTTATTCTATGGCCGGACAAAATCATCAAACCTTGACGGAAGAGAACAGTCCAGCCTCGCAGGCCGAAATAGTTAACGATGATGACGGTTTCCCACAAGCTGAATTTCTCACAAACTCACCGGAGAAGGAAAAAAGTAAAGCCGCTTCAGAGAAACCGGCGCGGCAGTATAAAGTTGGCAAGTGGGGGTTGTACGGGCTGCTGGCGACCGGCGTTGGCACAGGCATTATCATCGCAGCGAAAAATCTCGGTAAACCCGGCAATCCGGGTGATAATGGATCGCCGCTGCCAAAACCGCCGGAATTTCTCGGGGGCAATTAATATTCAGGGATTAATTTTTTATCATGAAGGATAATTCATGCATCGCAGCATCGTTTTGATTGCATTTTTACTGTTGCCGGGTTCCGTATTCGGGCAAACTGAAAAACCGCTAATTACGGGACAGGATTTCCTCGTCAATGGTATTTCATCCACACAAACGGGTATCGGCAGCGTTACGCTGGAATTGATTTTTAACCGCGAGATGGATACCAACCCGCAATTGCATCCGCAGGTTTTTTTCAGTCTGGATTCCAGTTTTACTTTGCCACTGCCGATCACCGGCTTTTGGGTTGGCGATAGTATTTGGCAGGGCATTTTTAGCGTCAGCGAAAACATGCCGCCGACTGGAAACGGTTTTTATAATTTTCGTTTTCATGGCGCCAAATCCGCAGCCGGTGTGGTGATGGACACGACTTTCGGATTACAGCAACTTCACATCTGCCGCCCGGAACTGCTTACCGCAACCATCCTGAATTTTGCCGATACGGCGCCGGGTTTTATCTCGACGGATACGCTCATCATCCAAAACATAAGCTGCGCCGCGATCACCATCGACAGCCTGAAAACGGCAACGCCGTTTTCCATTGCCACCTCCGCAAATAATCAAACGATCGCTGCCGGAGATTCGCTTAAAATTACCCTCCGGTTTTCACCGCTTTCCCGGCAGGCGTTTGCGGCTGATTTACATATTGTCAGCACACAATTATCACAGCAATCGATGAACGTGCGCCTTACGGGTTCGGCACCCGGACCATCGTTATCCATCGATCGCGTTAAGCTGAATTTTGGTTCTGTAGAGTTAGGTCAGGATTCAACACAGCGTCTTACCATCTACAATATACCGGCCGCAGACCCGGCGTTCGATGCAGATCTGCATTTCGAATTAACCGTGCAGCCGGATCAGGTGATTTTTTCGCCGTCACCCGTTAAGGGTGATATTTTACCCGGAGATTCGTTGAAAATTCTCCTCACATTCAGGCCGCAGGAAGTGCGTTCGTATGACAATTATATCCTGCGATTGACCGCCAATGACGGCCTGCAACCTGAGAAGCAGATTGAACTTTCAGGCGATACCGAGAGTACGCCGTCGACGAGCATTTCCAATTTGCAGGTGCAATGGGGTGATATTTATCCGGGACATATCAACACCGAATTGCTGCAAATTTGTTGGGAAAATCCCGGGGGAGGAAATGCACAAATCCGCTGGAAATTCACCACATCTGCAGCGCCGCCGCTCAACAATGACGATCTCGACAAAGGTGGGGTGTTAAATCTCAGCGCCAATCAGCAGTGTGCCTCGATCTCACTCGCAGCTCTCGGGCAGGGCCGCTGGTATGGCTATTTCTGGCTGGTCGATGCAGCCGGCAATTCGGGCTATCAGGATTATATGGGAATCAATTTTAAATATGACCGCACCAGCCCGGCTGTACCGTTGCTTGTGCAGTCCAATATTTTGCCGGGTACGTGGATTTCTACTCTCGACAGCGTGGAGGTGAAATTGAAATTGGCGCCCAGCGCCCAGGTTCACTTGCTCGATGTTGCCCGTGTTTATATTAAATTTAACTCGCCACCGGAAGATGGCGGAGATTTTATGGCATGGAGTGGCGTTGGTAGCGTGCAAAACGGCATCGCGGCTTTCAGATTCAAGTTTGATCCAGTAGCCTGCGGCCCGGGAACGATTTATTTCTGGTCTTCGGATTCCGCCGGCAATTATAGTGATATCAATTCGTCGCTGGCGCTTGATTACCGCACCGATACATGCCCGCCGACCATCAGTGGCATTGCGAATACAAATGTCATCAGCGCCGTTTTTGGCCGTGCGTTTCGCGATACGGTGCATGTCAAAGATGAGCGTGATGTAAAAAGAGTCTGGATCGAATACCGCGCTGCCGGATCGGCAGAAGTGAAAACAAATGATAATACCCGCAGAATTTTCGGCAGCGATGATTTCATCGTCAGCATTCCCCAAAATGAAGTTACGCTTCGCGGTCTTGAATATAGGATTCTTGCACAGGACAGCACCGATCTCATCAGTTTTGCGGTCAATCAAAATAGTTCTGCAACAGATTCCGGCTGGGTGGCATTGCCAACCTATGTTTCCGGTAAAGGAACTTCTCCGATGGATGAAGCCGGCAATGAATTGCCTTTGATCGCCGGTTCCGATTCTACGGATTATCAACTGATTTCCATCCCCCTCGAGCTCGTTGCGCCGCAAATAGATAGTGTTTTTGCCGATGATCTCGGTGATTATAAAGTTTCAAAATGGCGCCTTTTCGACTATGATACCAAAGCGCCGGCAGGGCAGCGCTGGCTTGAAGGCGATAGCGCCCGGCCCTTTGCGCCCGGCCGTTCTTATTTTATCATCAGCCGGTCAAATATGAAATTCGATACCGGCCGCGGCAAAACTCGGCGCACACTTTGCCCGGATTCGATCGAGGTTTTCGAAGGGTGGAATCTCGTCGCCACACCATTCAATTTTACTGTCGATCTACGGGCGCTGTCGCTGGTGAACAGCAATTCGCCCGTCATTTTATATCCCTACGATGCCGGTTGGGAGTTTTCCAGCATCATGCAGCCGTGGCTGGGTTATGCGATTTTTGTACGCCGCGCCGACAATGCACCTGTAAACGCGCCCATGTACCTGGTCGTTGAGCCGCAAGAAGCACCGACGACAGCAACAGCAACGAAAATACGCCCCGCTACGGTAGCAGGAGGATCAGCAACAGAATGGTCGATCAAAATTTCTGCCACCGCCGGCAGATCACGCGACTTGCATAATTGGGTGGGAGTGCGGCAGATGAGCAAAGCTGGATTTGATGATCTCGAACGGGCGGAACCGCCGCTCATCGGGCGCTATGTTTCGGTGTCATTTCATCATCCGGAATGGCGGCAGATCACCGACCGCTTCAGCACTGATTTTCGCTCACCCGGCGCAGATCAATTCGTCTGGGAAGTCGATATCCGCAGCAATGCGCGCAACGAAACCGTGCAATTGGCTTTCGAATTCGATGAGAATGTCCCTGAAAATCTGTCCGTATTTCTCATCGATGAACAGCAGCAACGCATGCAGGATTTGCGCTCCAACCCACGATATGAATTTCTAACGGTAACCAAAGGTTCGAAAAAAGTAAAACTTGTCGTGGGAACAGAAAGTTTCGTGCGGGAAGTTGCCGGGGAGATCACCTCGCTGCCGCAACAATTTGCTCTGCTGCAAAATTTTCCCAACCCGTTCAACCCGGAGACAACCGTTCGTTTTAATCTGCCCCGAAACGGACTGGTGCAGATCGCTGTTTTTAATCAATTAGGCCAGCAGGTGGCATCTCTTGCCAATGATGTTGAAATGGCTGCCGGTTATCATAGCATTTTCTGGCAGGCGCGGGACGCGCGCGGTCAGATTTTGCCTTCAGGTATTTATTTTGTGCGCATGTTATTTGCCGGTGAGATCGCGGTGACCAAAGCCGTATTGCTGCGATAAGGCCGGTCGGAAAATAGGACTTAATGATTTTTTACCTGACCGATAAATGTCCGGTATTCGAGGCTTTTCAAATGTTGGTCGAGGAAAAAATATGCAGCAGTGAGGGTGATTAAATTCGCAAAAAAATAACCGTAGCCATAGAACTGAATCCCGAGATTCAGTGAAATGATAGTCAGCACGATATTGCTGGAAACGAACAGCGCTCCGACGATCAGCAATTCCTTTTGCACATCAAAATACATCATAAAAATCATCAGCGTCAACACCAGCATTTGCAGAAAAAGGGCAACCAGCGCTTTTTCAAAAATGACGATGCTGAGTTGTGACATCTGCAGTGCCGCCAGGATTTCGTCAGAATAAAGCAGGCACAGCAAGGTCACCAACCCCTGCACTTTGATCAAACCCAGCAGGCTTTCGCGCACTGATTTACAGATATCTTCTTTTTTATTCTCGATCAAAGCGAGCGAGTCCTTGTTGAGAATCGTCTGGAAATAGCTGCGAAAATAGCTGTAAAATTCCGTTTCAACTTTGACCAAAAAATAAGTGTAGGCCGGAATGACCGTCAAATAGGCAACATACATGGCGTTGTCGTACAACTCTGAAGCATGCATAAATGTGTCAATTCTTTCACCGGCGCCGCTGTACCAGAAAATAATTTTATCCACCCAGATTCCCAGGTTATAAAAAAGCCCGAAGAGCAGAAGTGCAGGGAATTTTTTCATCGTCGCAAACAGGGCTGTATCGGGCCGCAGGCTGCTGTGAAAGGCTTGCAAAACCCGACACAGCAGGATGATAAAAATACCGAACTGGCCGATAAAGTATCCGTGCAGCAACCCAGCCAGGCCAAAATATCTTGAGAGTATGTAACCGAGAAAAAAGCTGATGATTATCCCGGCAAAAAACGCCCGGACAATGCTGCGAAAATTCTTGACCGCACTGAGGAAAACCATCAATTGCCAGATACAGCCGATGGTGATAAACAATGCAAATGCGGTAAAACGGTAGAAAAGCGAGGCGTGCAGCGAGAAAATAAACGGCAGGCCGAAAATTGCCTGGACGCAGATGGTGAAAACGAGGGCAGTGCTCAGGGTCGGTGCGATCATCTGATATTTTTTAGCAAAAATCAGGTCTGAAAGATGGCGGCTGAAAAGCAATTGCGTCATGCCGGTTGCGATGAGCGAAAATGCAAAAACATAAACGACAGTCACCGTAAATATTTCAAATTGTGCCGCTTCGAGTCCGGATTTTGCAAAAATGCCGAGCAGCGCGAGACAGAGAATGGAAAAGAATACCGGCCCGCTGGCAATGGTCGCCGAATAAACGACGGCGTGAAAATTGTCGAGAAATGTATCTCGCTGAAAGAGTTTTTTGAGTTGAAATCCTATGCCTGCCATGATTTTTCCTGCGTTTATTACTACAAAACCGGTTGGTGTAAATCAGCATGAATGTGATTACTGTAGATTTGACGGTAGCGCTCCTCCAGGCTTTTTTCGCTGTAAAATTTGGCCACCCGGCGTCGGCCGTTTTCGCCCATTTTCCGACGCAATGTCGGTGATTCGTAGAGCCGGATGATGGCTGTCGTAATTTCCCGGGTGTTGGTGACGCCGGCAAGCAAACCGCTTTCACCGATAGCCCTGTCTTCCTCAGTCGTCCCCTGCAAAAGTTCACGGCAAGCGCCGACATCTGTGGCCACACAGGGAATGCCGATACAATTCGCCTCGAGAATCACCAGCGGCTGTGATTCGCTGATGCTGCTCAATACCATGATGTCGATTTTTGGAAAATATTCTTTGATATCAACTCTGCCGGTGAATGTGACGATTTCATTCAGATCGAGCAATTTCACCAGTCGTTGACAATCCTCAAAATACAGTGGTTCCTCATCGGTCGGGCCCATGATAAATACTTTCATCTTCGGAATCGCCTGCGCCGCGCCCTTGCATGCCCGGATAAATGTCTTCACATCTTTAATTGAAACAACTCGCCCCATGAACCCGATGACAAAGGGATTGCCCGCTTGCCGCTGTTCGATGGATAGTTTTGACAGATTTTCTACGTCGACGCCGTTGGGAATAATGCGCAGTTTTTGCGGGTCGGCGCCCTCTTCGAGCTGGTATCGCTGGTTAAAGTTTGTCAGCGTGATGATTTCATCGCAACAGTGATAACAGATATGGCTGAGCATGGCAAACATTTTATTCCACAGGTGCTTGAAATGGCTGTTGGAATGATCGATGCGCAGTGTATCGCTGTTTTTTTCATAAATCCATTCTGCACGGCTGATTTCGATTCGTCGTTCACGAGTGTAAATGCCGTGCTCGGTTAGAATGAGCGATTTTTTGTTTTTTATTTTTCCGAGCGAAGCCCATAATCCGGCGTATCCGGTTGAAACCGCGTGGTAGACTCGCGCTGGTGGCAAGGGCGTCGTCAGTACTTTAAACATGGGCTGATGAATAAAGCGAATGCTCCAGAAATAATCGATGAATGAATCGTGCGGCGCTTCCTGACGATAGATTTCCTTCATCAATTCCCACGCTCTTTTGGAATTGAGAATATCGGCCGGAGCAAGGCAGCGCTTGTCCTCATCGAAAAAATGCCGGAAAATTCTTTCGAAGCAGCAGGATTTTTCACCCATTGTGTTCATTGTGTGAAATTTGTGCAATGTCTGCCAGGCATCATCATTTTTTATTTTGCGGTTATGCGAGTCCGGCAGATTTTCCTCATGCAGATAGAGTTCCCGAATTTCGACAACATTGCCCGGAATGTCGTAACGGTAGTCGCGATTCGGGTCTTCATTCGGCATGATAACCGCCAGCGCAAAGGTAAAATCCGGCAGGTTGGTGATGAGCTGGTGCACCCAACTGGAAACGCCACCTGAGACATAGGGATAGCTGCCCTCGACAACAAAACAGACATCGGCTTCATTATGATTCATCATGCGCTGCTCCTGTGTTTGTTTCCAATTCTGCTTCTTCAGCAAATATATCACTGGTCCACCAACTGACGGTATCGGCGCAAATTTCCGGAACATCGCCTGTGGCCTCTATTTCGCGGCAAGTTTGGCGCAGCAGATGATATTCTCCGTCGGCGTAATAAGTCTCTGCGAGCCAGATTTTGGCATTAAAATCGTCGGCATATTCTTCGACCAACTCGCGAAAAAGCGATTTTGCTTCCTCGAATCGTTGCGATTTTAACAACAAGCGGCCAAGTTCGGTTCGTGCCCGGTTATCCTGCGGCGCCAGTTGGCAATATTTTCTAAAATACTCGATTCCAAGATTTTGGTAATAAGTAATCAGGGAACTATCGAGCACACCGAGGTGGCAGTAGAGATCGAATGCCTGCGCCAATTCGAGCAGGCCCTGCGGATTTTCCGGCTCGGCTGCGAGGGAGCTTTGCAGGCTCTCGATTTTTTCCACTGTTTTCTCTTCGATAGCGGTGAGCGCTGATGCCGCTAAAATCTTGACATCGGTTTTTGACTGCTCGACAACGGTTTGCAAAATAGTGACGGCCGCTTTTGTGCCGAGCTGGTTTAATTTTTGGATCGCCGTCTCCTCGAGTTGCTGGTCACCGCTGAGAAAAATATCCTTCAACGCATCGATATTCTGTTCGGAACGAATAAATCCTATGATATCCTCATCGAGTTGCGTGAGAATTTCATCGAGTTTGCTGGATAATTTGCTGTCATCAAATTCAAAATAATCCTGCTCGTTTTCCGTATTATTGCCAATTGCGAAAAATATGATTGTCAGGCCGGTCATTCCGTAAACAGGTATGATGAGCGAAACGGCACCAGCGATGAGCATAAAATTGTAATTGACAACCTCATCCTTTTTTTGATAGAAATAAAGCAGGCCGAGGTAGAACAGGCAAAGCAATAAATGAGTAAAAAGTGCAAGAACCAGCATCGATTTACTGGCGTGAAAGAGCCAGAAAGCGGTGGCCCCCTCAGCCACTGTGCACAGGGCCAATAAAATAATCAGGCCGATTTTTTTCAAATTACCCTTCATTTTGAATGTTTTCCACTCTTAAAAATGTCAGATCATTGAATTCATCGCGGGTTTCATCGATGGACAACAGAGCATGCACCCGCGATTTTTCACCGGCCGGCCCGGATTGTCCCAGAGTCTGCAGGTACAGCAAATCTTCTTCAGCGATCCGTGATTTGTTCTCATCAAACGCGAATACTGATTCCACTTCTTTTTCAAAATCTGTGAGTATTGCCATCGATTGTTTAAAATAACTTAGCGCTGACTTGATTTCAAGATTATCCGCTGAATTTTCAAATGGTTTGAAGTGAAAATTGTTGATTTCGCGCTGTAAATCATCGATGACCCGCAAGATATATTTCTGCTCATGCCCGGTGAAAATGATAGCAAATGTATCCGGCCATTTATAGCGCCCGATGATCACGGAATCGCAGAGTTGTTTCTTGAAAATTAAACCCAGCACCGTGTATAAATCCTGGCGTGTTTGCGATGAAATTTCGTTAAACCGCTGAATGCGAAACAGAGCGAGTGAGAGGGTGCTACCAAAACGGCGAGCACGCACCATTTCATATTCAAGACGCTTCTGAAAATAGGCATAAGTATAGGTATTACCTCCACTTGCAGGATCAAGAATGCGCTCCTTCTCCGCCTCTGAAAATTTCAGTCGTTTGTCGATCAGCGTGGAAATCCAGTTACTGATTTGCGTGAAAATTTGTACGGCATGATGGTTGAAAATGAGGAATGGCAGACGTTCGATATTGATGATGCCGATGATGGATTCGTCGCTGCGTTTTATCGGTGCAGCCATGATTACCGGCTGCTGTTTCGCTTGCTGCCAGTCTTTTTCGCTTCCGGGCTGGTTGATGCTCATGACAGCTTTTTTAAACACGACTTCACCGATGATGCCTTCAGTCAGATTCAAGGTATCGGGCAGGATGGATAATTGTTTCGGGTCAATTCTTTCCTGCAGTTTCAGTTGATTATCCTGCATTAAATAGATCGATGCTGCTTCAGCCTGTAAATGCTCGACGAGCAGTTCGAGTATTTTCGAATAAAGGACTTGCGTGTCGGAGGTGTCGATCTGATTCAAACGACCGAACAATGAAAGCAGCGTCGAAGTCTGGGTCGCAATTCGCCGCTCAAGCTCCTGTTTCGAAGTCGACAGGGCAACGAGCAGCGTATTGAGGTCTTCCATTTTGCGGTTTGTATTTAGCAGATCAGCGGCAAGTTTTTCTTTCTGCTTTTTGTATAGCGAACGAATTTCGCCGGTGATGGCGCCAATAAGTATGAAGAGAAAGGGAATGCGAAATCCGTCATGCGGAAAACGCATCGAGCTAAAATCGATGGCGCCGCTCTGGACTGCAAAGTAGATGTAAACAATCGCGGCGAAGACCCCGGCCGTCAAACCTTGCAGCAGGCCGTAGCGGCTGGCGATGAGCAAAACAGTGATCCAGTGCGGGTTTGGATATAAGCCGACAAATCCGGGATGCGCCGGTGCAAAAATGAGATTGATGCCGTGTAAAATTGCAGTAAATATGAGAATTTCACCAATAAAAAAAGCTGAGCGAAATTCCTGTTTGCTTTGGATGAAAGTTTTCATAACACATCTTTTCGGTAAAAGTGCGACGCACTTTCTATCTTTCATTTTGCAAATTTTGACACTATCGTCCGGTTAATAAAAAATGCCTAAATTCAGCAGTACTTCAAAGGTTTGGCCATCCACCAGCAGTTCTTTATCACTACCGTAACGCATGGTACTGCCGAAACGAAAATTACGCAGTAACATGTATTCAAGATTGAGATCGCCATAATAAGTGAGGTCTGCATTATGCATGCGGTAGCCGACACTACCGCCAAAATCAAAATAGAAACGCGGCGTGCTGTAACTGTAGCGCGTGCCCAAATTGTGCACGGTTTCGTTTTCCAGAAACGATGCCAGTTCGAGAGATTGATTTATATTCGAATAACTGTAGCTGTATAAATTGTAATTTAAATTTAGGCCGGGCAGCGCTTTGAAGTTGTAACCGGTCTGTAAATTGATATACTGCACCGAACCCATCGTCAGCGAGGTATCGGCGAAAGAATTCGCATAGCGGGCATAACTGCCCTGGAAATTCCAGTTGTTCGCCATGTGAAGATTGCCGCTGATTTTTAAACCGCTCTGGCGTCCGCCGAGATAGGTGGCATATTGCAGGTCCTGCCAGATATCCTTGTGGACATAACGAAAATTCACGGCGTCAGCGCCGCGATAGATCCATGTCGCTACCGCATTTGCGCTGATATCTGATTCACCATTGGTCTGGTTGATCCCTAGGCGGGATCGCAAGCGTAAGCGGTCACTCAGGCGGGAGATGGTGTGTATATTTAACGTGTTGTAGCGCGTTGTTGAATCTGCAGCGTTATTATCAAAAAGCTGCACGCTTTCCATGCGCAGAAAGAGCTGCAACGGCCGGGTTCTGGCAATGGCGCACAATGCTGAATAGACCTGTTTTTCAAAGCGGTTGCTCTGCCGGGCAAATTCAAATTCCGAGGCAAATGCTGGGAAATTATCACGTCGCAGCCGGAAAAGCCGCAGCCGCGCGGCCTCATTTTGCGGATCGATTTTCAGAGCGGCCTCGAGGTTGTCTTTTGCTTGCGACCAGTCGCCGAGCATAAAATGCAAGTCTGCCATATCGAGCAACTGGCCGCTGTTAACCGATGTCGTTTTGGCGATTTGTTCCAGAATTTGTAACGATTTTCGCGGTCGGCCTTGTTTGAAGTATAAAGTGCTCTGCAGTTGTTTCGCCTGGATATCGTTGGGCCGTATACGACGAAAGTTGTTGAGTTTTGCTGCAGCCTCATCGAGTGCATCTGCAGCGATCAATGTCGAGATATAATCGAGCTGTACATAAATATCTGCCGGCGAATCCTGCAGCAAGTTTTTATAAATAGTCCTGGCTTTTACCAATTCACCCTGGCTGGCTAAAATTCGCGCCCGTACCAATCTGCTGTTTTTGCGCTGAATTTCGGCATCCAACAGGTGTAGTGATTTTTCAAATTCAACCCGTGCCTGCCGTTGTTTATTGTTGCTGCGGTAAATCTCAGCCAGGTGATAATGGCTTTCGTAATCGCCGCTATAATCACGATGAAATTTTTGTAAAATTTTCATCGCCATGTGCGGCCGGTTGTTCCAGGCGTAGGCAAGCCCGATGGTGCGCAGCAAGGCGCTGTCCGCTGGAACCTGGCGAATCACCTTCAGCGCCGCACCGATGGCTTCGTCGAACATCGCCGCATCAAAAAAATAAGCTGCGAGCTGCCGTTGTTCATTGAGGTCTGCTCCTGCTTTCGGCAGCGCTTGGCGCATGGCTTTGGTATTCCCCAGCTTCCAGTACAGCATGGCGATTTGTACCTGGTCTTTGAGCGTTGTCGGGTGTGTCTGCGACCATTCGTCGATCGCCGTCAGCGCTTCGCGGTAATTCCCATTGCGAATTAATTCCTGTCGCAAACCACGATTGTATTCACTGTTTTCAGGGAATTTCTGCGCCAGCAAGCGGTAACAGGTAAGCGACCGGTCCGGTGAATTTTCTCTGCTGAAAAAGCGCAGGCAGGTCAGTAAATATTCCGTTCCTTCCAATTTATGCTCATCCAAACCCTGCGAGAGAATGCGGTTGGCTTCCGGGCTTTGGCCATCGGCCTCCAGCGCATAGGCCAATTCCACTCGCGTTTCGGCATCTTCCGGTTTTTGCGCCAGCAGTTTGGAATAAGCGCTAATGGCCGGAATGAGCTTACCTGTTTTAAAAAGTGTTTGCGCCCAGGCCCGGCGATCGTTGTAGGTTGAAATTTGCCGATCCAGCATATCCTGATGTAAATTCAACAGCTCGTGATATTGTTTGCGGAAACTGTAGCTTTGCAGCAGCCAGTCGATAGTGCTTCTGCTGGTATCGCCGTAATCGAAAATCGCCCGATAGTATTTCTGCGCCTGAACCGGCTCGTCAATCTGTACCAGCAGGCGGGCGATTTTTTCCCGGGCATCATTGTTTTTGGGTTCATTTTCAAGCTGTTTTTGCAGATGAAATAATGCTGCATGGGGACGGCCGAGATATAGAAACAGATCTGCCAGTTCCTGTCGCAACGCCACATTCAGGGTGTCGGCTTTTAATCTGTTTTCCAGAAATCTAATGGCGCGAAGAGGTTCATATCGTTGTGCCAATTGCAGGAATTGTTTTTTAGATTGTGCCCCGGTGTTCGCTCTGTTGGCCAGGTATTCAAGGTGCGAAAATGCTTTCCCCGGTTTATTTTTCCATGTGTAAATTTCAGCCAGCTTTTCCCGGATAGCCAGATTCTCTTTGTCCTGTTGTAAAATTTCTTCGAAAAGCTCACTCGCCCGGCCTGTGTTGCCACTGGCGAGATGCAGATCAGCCAGCAGAAAACGCGCGCTGCGATCATTCGGCCTGATTTGCACATATTTTTCTACACGGGGAATCGCCTCGCCGAATTGCCGCATATGGCGATAAATTGCACTAATTTTTAACAGATATTCAGCATTTAACGGGTCCTTATCTGCGAGCAACTGATAATGCTGTAACGCTTTTTGCGGTTGTGCATTCCATTCGTAGAGCTCGGCCATTTGCAGGTGCAAACTTTCATTTCCGGGCTGTAGCGCCAGCAGCCCGTTGAGCATCTCGATCATTTTTTCCCTGTTTTCATCTTTCTGATACAAATGGTAAAGATCGCTCAATAGCTGCTCTGAATGCACACCCAGCAGACAGGCTTTTTCAAATTGCTGTAACGCTTTGTTTTCATAACCGGCCAATAAATTGACTTGGCCCGCTTCGATGTGCAACTGAGCGTTTTTCGGTTGAAACTGTAGCAGTTTATCATACATTTCCAGCGCTTCGTCTAATTTCCCGGCTTTAATATGCAGGTCGATCAGCCGGGCATCTGAAGCGAAAAGAATGAAAGCAGTACTTAAAATGCAGAATATGAAGAGAAAAATCCAGCGCAGTTTAATGCCCATTTTCCCTCCCCGGTGCAGTGTAATAAATCTTATCGAGTTTGGGGTCGCTCAAATAGGGCAGGAAATGATATTCAGCCGCCAGTTTCAAAACGCTGTCACTGATAAAAGGGCTGCTGTCTGCTGTATAATCCAGGCTTAAAACCAGACCACCGGCACTTTGGAATTTTTGCATTTCCTGCAACAGACCGGCGTAAGATTCTTTGGCGCGTAGCGCGGCCAGGCCGCTTTTCGCTTTAAACTCGGTCAGAACGGATTCCGCAAGCACTGCATCAACAAAGGGGGCAAATTGCGGCAACATGGAAAAACCGCGGTTGGCAATGATAATTTTCGTCGGGAATTTTTTTCGAATTAACCGGATCAATCCGATCATTGCATTTTGTGCTCCGGGCAGGCGTTTTCCGCTTTTAAGATTTTCAAGGTATTCTGCAGTATCGATAGTGTCGAGAAAAAGACCGTCGAAACCTCTTTTTAAAATGGCAGGAATGATGCTGTCGAGCACTGTCGTGCGCCATTTTTCTGTGCGCACATCGATAAAATAGCCGCCGAATGCTGTTTTTTGCGGTAAGATGGCTTCGCTGCCTTCAAGCAGCGGCCAATACCAGCGAAACGGTTGAATCTCTGCCAAACTAATGTAGCCGATAACCCGCGTGCCTTTGTTTTGAATGGCCGTGATATCGGTTTCAACAGCAGCATCGAGCACAGCGAGATCGAAGGGGGCAAGTGCCGCCGGGGCGATTTTTTTATTATAAGAACAAACCCAGTTATGCACCGTCTGCAAGCGCGGTTCGGGTTTGTGGATATTTTTACTGCATGCTAAAAAAACCATCGTGATCAGCAATCCTGAAAAAATGGTAATTCTTTTTGCGGTTTTAATATTCCGTTCTTTTATATTCTGGAGTAAATTCATGTTGCATCCAACTGCATTGGGATAAATTACCGCTGTGGTTATCACATTGTCAATCGACACGAGTTATTTCGATATCGACCTCGCCGGTTATCTCACAATTGATCTGCAAAATTCCCAAATCATCGGTTTCAGCTTTTTCCGGCTCGCCGTTTATCCGGGCGATATATTCCTGCTGTTGCGGCAAGTTGTAGAATTCAAAAAAACCGCTGCCATAACCGCGCGCCGAAAATCGAATCTTTCCCGCTGCCATTTCCAGATTCACCGGCTGGTGTGTCGCCTGATGCAAATAAACACAATTGTCCGCTTTACTGGTGAGTACGACCCGGCTGAGGTCGGCAGCGCCGAGATGGATATACAGCATTTCCTGATTGTGAGAATAGCCGATGACATTGAGCGATTTCCCTAAATCCACCTGCAAACTGCAATTATCGAATCGGATTGTTTTACAGGCGCCGCCCTTGCTGATTTCCCATTGCAATTCATCAACCCGGCGGATCTGCATCGAAAAAAAACCTTGCACGATGCGTAGATATTCACTGGCAAAAACCGGCGCGACTATCGCTTCCACGGATTTCTCGATGACGGTTTTCAGCGCTTGTAGCGAAGCCCGTTTTTCAGCACTATAAAAATGGTAATAAACATCCACCGGGCGAATCCGTCGTGGCGATTCGGTATATGCAAAGGTTTTCAGCACATTTAAAAAACCAAAATACGGCCCGCTCCATTCTTCCGTATAAATATTTTCATTCGCATTGGCCGCATAAAACTGTAACCGGTCACCCACCGGCACAGTTAGCGGGGCGACATTTGTATATGACGGGTGGCGATTGTCGAACACGGTGTCGCCACCATTCATGTTTGGTAATCCGGCTTCATCACAGTATTGTATCGCCTGCCCGGTTGGCTGACAATTGCCGGACCAGAAAAAAGCTTTGACCGGTTTTCCGGCAGGCGCCAGATTGCGGTTGATAAATTCGACAGACCCGGCAACCTCGGTTTTTACGTTAAATACATAACCCGGTATCGCTAAATGCTGAATTCGATATTCATTTTTATGCTCGTAATTTTCATCCCAATAAAATGGATGAGAGTATGAATGACTCGCTGCTTCGACATTGTTCAGGGCGAAAATCGAGCGTGCGATTTTGATGAATTTTTTCTTCTGTAATAATTCCGCCACAACGATGGATACGCTGACCGGCAGGTTGTATTTTTGCAAAATGCTGTCGCGAACCATTTCACCGCATGAGAAACCCTTGCCGATTTCAGATTTTGAAACGAGCGCATCACCATCGATGTGTGAGAACCACAAACGGCTGCTGGCGAGTGTGGTCACGTCCGGCTTCGGCATTTGCTGCAAATCAAATGCTTTTGCAAAAAACAGAAATGGATTAAGCCGCCACTGCCTTTGAAAAGTCGCCTCATCGTCGTAAAGAATGTAAGGTGCCAGTGCAAAACCACCCCACTGCGCCCGGGCGATGATCAAGCTGCGCGTTTGCGGCCGATTTTTAATTTGCAAAGCCAGATAGGGGATGAAAATTTCTTTTTATGCTTACACCAAAGTGTAATAGGAGAGCTCGTTTTCAAGTGTGCGCTCAAATTCCACCAGGTCCGGTTTTTTTTCAGCAACCACAATTTTCGCCGGATTGTCTTCCCACAGATCGTCTTCGCAGCGCAGTCCAAGCGTTTTAAAAAAAGCTGCACTGATTTCTTTGGTTATTTTTTCTCCGTCAGGCTGAAAACCGGTGAGAGAGCCCAGGTGTACATACTTTTTACCATCGTGGATTGGCTGCGGCAGCCAGCACATAAACAGTTCTTTCGCCGGAAAATCATTGCCTTCAAACCACGATATAATACCGCGGTATTTTGCCATCGTCGCTGCTGTTGGAACGCCGCTATCGATATCGTGATATTCGACGATACAGCCGAGATGATTGAGCACCATTTCGACGTTTTGATGGATGCGGGTGACTTTCGGGTTCTGTTGCTGACTGGCCGAATACAACGCCAGAATGTGACGCTTCACCGGTTGCTGCGCCAGGGCTGTCGTACTCTGTAGAAAACAGCAAACCACCCAAATGACTTTACAGCTTAATTTTTCCATCGTCGAAGTAAAATTCATAAATCGTTTCATACGTGAATGCTTTTTCACCGCGCATGCAGTTTCGCAACATCTGCGAGCAAATCGTCATTTATTTTAATTTTTTATCGGGATTTTGCTACAGCGGGATGACGATAATGATGAAATTGTCATTTACCGGGGCTGCGCCGTGATGATGGTAATATGAGCACTGAATTTCATACGCGGATGAAAATTTTCGTGCAAAGTCCCTTGCATCTGGCGCTGCAATGCTCTACTTTAAAACCGGAATAAAATTCCTGTTTAATAACATCCCCACCATTACGGATTTGATCTGAAAGTAGCCTGGTGTAGTGGAAAACGCTGAATTAACTGGATAACCAGGCGCTGAAGAGCATAGAGCATAAAAAAACATAAATTTAACAAATAAAAGAGTATGAACAAATGCAAGAAGCATGGATAATCGATGCAGTGCGTACACCGGTTGGCCGAATCGGCAAGTCCCTGGCGACGGTACGGCCCGACGACCTCGGTGCCCTTGTACTCAAATCACTTTTGAAACGAACGGATATCCCTGCTGGTGAAATCGAGGATGTCTACATGGGCTGCGTCAATCAAAGCGGGGAGGACAGCCGCAATGTTGCACGCATGTGTCTGTTGCTCGCAGAAATTCCAGATCACGTCGCCGGATGCACGGTAAACCGCCTGTGCGCCAGCGGGCTCGAAGCGGTGGCGATGGCAGCGCGCGCCATTCAGCTCGGCGAAGCCCATGTCTACATCGGCGCCGGCGTCGAATCCATGAGCCGGGCGCCGTGGGCTATTCCCAAGGCGGAAGGCGCATTTCCTATTGGTAATTTAACTGCTTTCGATACTTCTCTCGGCTGGCGTTTTGTCAATGCGAAAATGAAAAAGATGGGATACACGGAATCCATGGGTGAGACGGCGGAAAATCTTGCTGAACTGTATAAAATAAGCCGCGCAACGCAGGACCAGTTTGCGCTGGCCTCGCATCAAAAAGCAGTGGCGGCGCAGGAGGCGGGAAAATTTGATGATGAAATTATTGCGGTTGAAACCCGCAACGGAGCTGTGCAAAAAGATGACGGGCCGCGGGCTGATTCGAGTCTGGAGAAGCTGGGTAGTCTGCGTCCGGTTTTTCGTCGAAATGGATCGGTTACCGCAGGCAATTCCAGCTCGCTGAACGACGGGGCGGCCGCTCTTTTGCTGGTTTCAAAAGAATTTGCTCTGTCGAACGGCCTGGAGCCGATGGGCAGAATTGTGACTTCAGCGGTGGCCGGCGTGCCACCGCGCATCATGGGAATCGGTCCGGTACCGGCAGTAAAAAAAGTGCTGCAAAGAACAGGTTTGACCTTGCCGGATTTCGATGTCATCGAATTAAACGAGGCCTTTTCCGCCCAGTCACTCGCCGTGTTGAGCGAGCTGAAAATCCTTGCCGATGATACACGCCTGAACCCGAACGGCGGCGCAATCGCGCTGGGGCATCCGCTCGGTTGTACCGGTGCACGAATATTAACCACACTGTTGTATGAAATGAAAAGGTTGCCATCTGCCCGCCTTGGTCTTGTCACCTTGTGCATCGGCGTCGGGCAGGGTATGGCGATGGTCGTTGAAAAAATAAACTGATCCGGAAAAAATATGATCAAAATCAATAAAAGCACGAAATACGCACTTTACAGCATGTTTGAGCTGTGCAAAGACCCGCAGGCGATTTTATCGGCAACGCAAATCGCCGCTATCTATGGCATTTCAGAACATCATGTTGCCAAGGTTTTGCAACAGCTCAAACGCAGTGGTTTTATTAACAGCATCCGCGGCATCAAGGGGGGATTTCAGTTGGCAAAGCCGGCGAAAAGTATAACTATGGTGGAAATTATCGCGGTATTCGAAATGCCGCAAAACGGCGGTACCTGCATTCTGGTGGATGACCAGCAGAATTGTTGCAAAGAAAAACCCTGTCCCATCGGTGAGCTTTTTAACGAAATTGATGAATATGTCTATTTCACCCTGAAGTCCGTCAGTTTTGCCACCCTGTTATCGGAAAAAAAAATAATTTAAATTGAAAATGACTTGATTTTAAAGTTGAAAATGTCGTTTTTATTTTAAATAGGTAAAAGAGTACTTGTTTACCTGTTTAGTAGCTGGCAAGTTATTTTCTGCCGTTTTTTGACAGGAAATATTGATCTAAATCCTCAAAAGCAAGAATTTCACGCGAAGAGGCAAAGCCGCAAAGGGGTCGCAAAGAAAAAGTCAAAAAAACCTTTGTGAATTCTCTGCGTCTCGACGACTTTGCGTGCGTTTTTAATTTTCTTTTTCAGGTTCCGGTTTACCCGGGTTAGGTTTTTACAGTTTCACTCATTATATTTTTCCTGTAAATGTGTCGATGATGAAATTCACTATTCGTGAAATTGCGGTCGAGGATGCCGGCCGGATCCGTGAGATCGATGCGGTAAACTCGGGCATTGCCAAAGAGAATTACTGGAAAGCGCGCATTCAAAAATTCAAAACACAAACCGGGGATGAATCGCAGCACAGCCTGGGATACGTCGCTGAGACTGAGGGCAAAATCATCGCTTATATTTTATCAGAAGTCCGTGCCTGGGAATTCGGTTCACCGCCATGCGGCTGGATTTTTGCCGTTGGTATCGATCCACCTTACAGGCGCCACGGTGTTGCTTCTGCATTATGTCGTCACGTCTGCCGGCAATTTCAGGCCGTGGGCATAAAACACATTCGTACGATGGTGCGCCGTGACAATCTTGATATGCTCAGTTTTTTTCGCGCCTCGGGTTTTCGTTCCGGCCCCTTTGTCGAGCTTGAGCTCGATCTCGATTCTTGATTTTAAGAATAAGCTGAAGCAAACAAATAAACCGACCTTCATTTGGAGAGCACAATGGCAGTCAAACCCGTTTTATTGGACAGGTGGGAAGACAAACCACTTGAGGAGCTTTTCGCCTATTGCCGGGAATTGGTCGAAGACCCCGATTATCCAACCGTGAAAAAATGGCGCCGGTCCGGCGGTAAAGTCGTCGGTCATTTTCAGGTTTATTTGCCTGAAGAAATCGTCCATGCGGCCGGCTTATTACCGCTAAAAATTAAAGGGGCGCAGGTTGACGGCATGGAAGCCGAATCCCATTTCGGTTCTTATCTCTGCTCGATCATCAAAACATCGCTCGAACTGGCACTGACGAATCGTGTCGAACTTGAAATGTTCGTCACCCATCCCATCTGCGATGCGGCGCGAAATCTCGGGGCGATCTGGGGGCGGAATTTCCCTTACAAATGCCAGATCCTCTACCTGCCGCAAAATCCCAATTCCGCCGCTTCTGTCGCTTATCTTACTGATGAGTATAATCGTCTGCGGCGAGATATGGAAGCGATCAGTGGTGAAAAAATTACCGATGAGGCGCTGCGAAATTCGATTGTTCTTTATAATCAAAACCGCCGTTTGATGGCTGAACTCTACACGATTAAACGTGAAACACCCTGGCTCATCAATGCGGAAGATGCCTATTGTCTGATCGCCCTTGCCGGATTTATTCCGCGGGAGGAACACAATGCATTGCTGGCGAATGTTTTGCCGAGAATCAAAACTCGCGATATAAAGAAACAGGATAAAATGCGCGTCGTTTTTGAGGGAGGATTTTGTGAACAGCCGCCGGTCGATCTGCTGCAGACGATCAATCGATCCTGTTACCTCGTCGATGACGATCTGCTCATCGGCATGCGCTGGTTTCTCGAAGACGTTTCCTTGCAGGGTGATCCGATGTTTAATCTCGCGGAGGCTTATATCGAGAAATCTTCTTATAGCCCGGTACAGCACGATTTGCGCAAACGCAAGGAAGACATGTTGCTGGCGCGCATCAAAAACGCCCATGCAGAAGCGGCCATCGTCACCGCGGCGAAAATGTGTGAGCCTGGTTTGGAAGAGCAGGTCACCTACAGCAAAATGCTCGATGATGAAAAAATTCCTTATTTCATCAGCGAGTTCGAGGAAAACCAGACTTCATTTGATCATCTCGGCATTCAACTGGAAACCTTTGTCGAAAACCTGCTTTTTAGCTGAAAGGACGGGCCATGAAAGAGAAAAATAATGCGATAAATCAGGAGATCGTCGGACGGGGAAACCGCGACGGCGCCAATCTATTTCGGCAGTGGTTTCAGGAATTGACGGCAACGGCCGAGGAAGGCAAAGGTGCAGCTTATGTTTTCGTCATGGGCAGCATTAATGAAATTCTCAAAACATTTGATTTCCCTGTGGTTTTCCCGGAGATCAATTCGTTGCAGACAGCCGTCAGACGGGTGGCTGGTGAATTGCTCAGCGAAGCGGAAGATTACGGTTATTCTCCCGATATTTGCGGTTATGTGAAAGCGGATGTTGCAGTGCAGCTCAATCGTGGCAAACATCCGATGGGGCGCATTCCCAAACCAAAGATCGCGGTTTTGACCAACGCTTGCAATACCTATTTAAAGTGGGCGGAAATCTGGGAGCGTATTCATGATTGCCCGGTATTCACCATCGATATTCCCGGCACACGTGCTGATGGAACACAAACCTGGCAGGGGCACATCGATTTTGAAAATGATAAAAAATATATCGTGGCGCAGCTCAAAGAACTCATCACAGTGTGTGAAAAGATCAGTGGGCAAAAATTTGATATCGACAAGTTTCGCGAGACTTTGACCCACGCCAACACCATGAGTGCCAACTGGAAACGGCTACTCGAGCTCAACACCTGTAAACCAGCGGTCTACAACGCGCTAACAGACGGCACTATATTTCTCGGTGTCGCTAACGGTTTCCGCGGTGCTGAAGCCGGCGCCCGTTATTTTCAGGAGCTGGTGCAGGAGATGGAATACAAAGTAGCGAACGGTATCGGCACGGTAACTGATGAGCAGTTCCGCCTCTTTTTTGTCGGTGTGCCCTGTTATCCTATTTTCCGCCGCTTTAATGAGTTTTTTACCGACTGGAACGGTGTTTTTGTCAGCTCGACTTACTTATGGTTCGCCTCGGGAGGCACCAATGTCGGTTTTCAGTACGATGTCCATGATCCTTTGGAAAGTTTGGCTGAAGGTCTGCTCATCAGTGTTCGCGACGCCATGGACAGCATGTTCCATCAGCACAGAATCGTCATGCAATCGGTGGAACCTTTTCATTTGGATGGCGTGGTTTATCATCCCATTAAAAGTTGCCGCACGGTTTCGACGGGGCTGGCGGATGGTCGCCGTCATGTGATCGAAAATGTGGATATTTCAACGCTGTTTTTCGAATCGGATTTGATGGACAAGCGGGTTGTGTCCGAGGCGCAAATGAAAAATCGCGTCGATGCGTTTTTTGAAGGCATGACCAGCAAAAAGCAAACGGCAGGCCGGGTTTAATAAAAAGGCAGGAGAAATCATGGCTTACACAGCAGGCGTCGATGTTGGATCGACGCAAACCAAAGCAGTCCTCATCAACGAAAAAAAAGAGATTATCGGCAAGTCCCTCATCGATACGGGTGCCAATGTTATCGCCGCCGCCGAAAGAGCTTATGAAATTGCTCTGGAAAATGCCGATATCGATCCGCGTTTTGTGGAATATGTCATCGGCACCGGGTACGGGCGCTACAAAGTGACTTTCGGCAACCGCCAGGTGACGGAAATCAGTTGCCACGGCCGTGGCGCGGTGCACATGTTCCCCAATACCCGTACGGTGATCGATATGGGCGGGCAGGATAGCAAAGCGATCAAAGTCAATGAAAAAGGCGAGATTCTCGATTTTTGCATGAATGATAAATGTGCGGCCGGCACCGGCCGGTTTCTCGGCGCAGCCGCGGTTGCCCTCGATATCCCGTTAGACGAACTTGGCCCCACGGCTCTACTGGCCACCAAACCTATTCGCATCAGCACAACCTGTACGGTTTTCGCCGAATCCGAAGTGTTGGCCTGGCTTGGTAAAGGCAAAAAAGTCGAGGACATTTTACGCGGCGTGCATCAGTCGATCGCCTCCCGTTCCATCGGGCTGTTACGGCGTGTAGGTGTGTTTGATGAAGTCACTTTTACCGGCGGTGTGGCAAAAAATATAGGCATGGTGAAATCATTGGAAGAAGGGCTCGACCGCAAAGTCAATGTCGGTGAAAATTCCCATTTTATGGGTGCCATCGGCGCGGCGCTGTTCGCCCTCGATCATGTTCTGGCGAGCCGCCAACCTGTTGCAGCGGAGGAAAGAAGATGAAATATACACTCGGCCTCGATGTGGGTTCCACCTACACAAAAGCGCTTATCGTTGATGACAAATACAATATCATCACCCGGGTGATGCAGCCGACCGGTTCACGCCTGAATCATGTTACGCAAAAAATAACTGACGAGGTGCTGGAAAAAGCCGGTTTTAAAATGGCGGATATCAGTTATACGATCACCACTGGTTACGGCCGTCATCAGGTGCCGTTCCGCGATTTGCAGATCACCGATTTAACCGCGACGGCGCACGGCGCTCTGTTTCTGTTTCCCGGCACGCGCACGGTGCTGGATATCGGCGGTCAGACGATGAAAGCCAGTCGAATCGATGAAAAAGCCCGTGTCGTCACCTTTCGCCTCAACGACAAGTGTGCTGCGGGCACCGGCGCATTCCTCGAAAAAACGGTGCGTTACATGAATTACGAAACCAAAGATATCGGCAACCTGCTCAATCTGTCGAAAGCAGCCGTGCCCATTTCCGGCGTCTGTGCAGTTTTCGCGGAGTCGGAGGTGATCAGCCATTTGTCTGAGGGAGTGCCGCCGGAAGATATCATGTATGGCGCTATCATGTCGTTGACCAACCGCTCTACACAATTGTTGAAACGCATTAAAGCGGAGCCGGAATTCACTCTGGTCGGCGGTATTTTGCGCTGGGAAAAAATGACGCAGGGCGTGCGGGAAATTCTCGGTTCAGGAGTTAACGTACCTGAAAATGACATGCCGCAATTCATCGCAGCGTTGGGCTGCGCTATCCTCGGGCATGTGCGTTTGCAAAAACTGGCGGCAGAAAAGCTGGTGACAGCTTGAAGCGGCAAAGCGCATCAAATGATAAAACCGAACTTTCGCTTTATCTTGCAGGAGCGGTTTCGAAAGATTGGAGTCAATATTGACAAGTGAGATGATAAGTGGCAATAACACCCCCACTCAATTACAAAAATGCGCTGCAGGATCGCCTGTTTCCGGCTGTCCTGTGCCTGCTGATCCTGAGCTTATCGCCGCCGGTTGGCAGTTGCGTTTTTTCGGGGATAAGCGCATGGCACAGGAGGCGATGGAAACCTATACTGATCTCAATTTCGAAGTGCGGCTCGAAGCGATGAAAATCGAAAAGCTGCGCAGCGAATGTGGCGGCTGCAAAGATATGCTGGCAACTTTTAACCTGCTTTATACACGCAAAAAACGGTGATGTCGGAGGGGTTTTCAGGGGAAAGGGATTTCAGGTATGTCCGGTGTGGGAGGCCTTGCCGCACGTTACCCGCCCAACAGGCTCAATCAAGCCGGATAAAGCTTGTTACTATTGTTTTTATCCGGGAATCCAGCCGGAAAGCTCCAAAAGAGAGTTTTCGATCAGCGCTGTATAACAACTCCTAAACTTCCGCAAATCTTTGCACATTGAAAAAATCCAAAAAATCCTTTTTTGCAACGTTTGAAAATACGACCTTATAGAAGAGGAGGGTCTAACTTCACGAGGGCCCTCGTCCACGCTGAACGGTTCCATCTTTTTCGGCTTAAAATAAATCAAGGCCGGTTAAAAACAGAATGAACGGAGGCTTGGTTGCGACCGCGAAAATTCAGTATTGATCAGCGGCTTCAAAACTTTTGGGTAGCGATACAACATTTTGATTACAAATCATGGCCCTTTATCATTTATTCTCTCGGCAGTCTGATCGGTTTTTTAACCCTGGTCACACTGCCGAAATACGGGTTCCATGCAAACGCGATCGCTGCTTATTTTATCTTTGGTTTTTTCTGGCTGCAGCTCATCACCCTGATCAGCGATGAACTCAAACCTCCTACTGAGCTCAATATCCTGCTCACTTTACAGTTCCTCATAATTTTGCGGCAAACAGTTTATTACGACAGCGGTATCAGCCAGTTCTTCTATTTCGTCGCACTGGTGGGCTATGCGATGTTTTTCAGTCTGATTATTTTCCAGTATAAAGAAGGCCGTTTCACTACATTAGTCGCAATTTTTATTTTTGCTTATTTCTTTCTCGAATTCAGCAAATCTGAACATGAATTCCTGCTTTTACTGGTAAAAATTCTCATTTTTATCAGCCTGCTGAAAAGACTTAAATGGTTGGAAAATCTATCGAAAACCGAATGCTGGATTTACTTTTTTGCCGCACTGTTTATTTTCCGGCAACTGTTCAATAGCACGGTAATTTACGCGCCGGAACTCGGGACCACACCTTCTCCTTTTCAAAACGGCCTTGTTGCCTATGCGCTGTATCTGATGTTAGCCTATACACTGGCGATCGCCGTTAAAACGCCGGTGGTTTTAGTGTATAATCATGCGCGGCTCGCCAGGAAACTGTGGATTTCCAGTCTGTTTCAATCGACTTTCCCGCAAATTTTTCAGTTTGTGCTGATGCTGCTGGTGTTTCAGTTTTTTATATCCGGGTGGCAGGCGGATCAGGTGCGCTTCGCTATCGGCGATCTTTTTGAGCGAATTCAGGAAAATGATCAACCCATTGGTATCCGCAGCTATGCAATTGAAAGGGATGCGCTGCACCGCGGTGTCGATCTCGATGGTTATATTTTGCAGCATGACTATGGCGCTGTTCCGAAGGAAGGCATCATCACATTGCAACAACGGTCCGATACGGCTGCTGCAAGTGAAGTCGATCAGGCATTGTTTCTTTTCCACCGCGACAAAAGAACGCCCCGCATCGTTTATTTCGTTCGCCTTGATACAGGTTTTCTCGATTATCTCGGATCAGCATTTGTCCCTGTTGCCGGCAACGGCATCCTAGGATATCCCTACAAACCGAACCGTTGGGAAAATTACATCTACTCACTTGACTATTGGCAAAAGGATGATGCCATCCGGATTTTTCCTTTTAGCTGGACCCCTTACGAAAAAAATGCGCCGCTCACAGGCGAATTTTATCGCAAAAATCAGCAGGAAGGTGAGGACTTCTCCGATTTGGGAATTCGCATTTTCGGTCAGGATCAATTCACTTTCGGACGGCTTTTTATCGACTATTACAGCAGTGCTTTTATCAGCGACGGCTATTTTGCCTGTGACGTCATTTTAAAACCCAATGCGGCGATCTTTTCGACTGCTGTTTTTCGCAATCTGCTCATGCTTTTCATCGCCTACTTATTGATCAACTCCCTGCTCATTCGGCGTGTGGTTAAATTCGGCGCCGAAATCAACCAGATGATCGTACAGAAATTCAACCATCTGCAGGGCGGTATCCGCGAAATTGCTTCCGGAAATCTCGATTTTAAAGTTCAGGTGGAAGGTCAGGATGAGTTTGTTGAACTGGCAACACATTTCAATAACATGGGCGATCGTTTGAAAAAAACCATCGCCGAGGCGCGCGAAAAAGGTCGGCTGGAGCATGAATTACAAATTGCACGGGAGGTGCAATTAAGCTTGTTACCGCGTCAATTGCCGGTGGTTTCCGGTTATGCCGTGGAGGCATTTTTTGAGATGGCGACAGAGGTCGGCGGTGATTTTTATGATATGCAACCCCTCGGTGATGATAAATATCTGTTTACCATCGGCGATGTTTCCGGCAAAGGCACCTCGGCGGCATTTTACATGGCACAATGTGTTAGCCTGCTGCGTTTTGCACCACAATTTACCAGAAATGTGAATGAGATTATAAAACGGTTAAACCAATATTTTGCTGGCCCGGCAATGGACCGGCAGATGTTCATCACCGCGATTATCGGTATTTTTGATGCTGCAAAACATAGCCTCGAGTTCATTCGGGCCGGGCACACTTTGCCTTTCCTCATCCCCGGTGATTTTAATGAACCCATCCAGGAATTGGCAAGCGCCGGTATCGGCATCGGGCTTGCCCGCGATTCACAACAAATGGAAAAATCTCTAAAACCGGGAAAGTGCAAGCTCAAAAGCGGGGACAAACTCTTTTGTTTCACTGATGGGTTGGTTGAAGCCCAGCGGCATGGACAGGGCGAGACCGAAGATCAGTTTTTCGGTGAGGAAAGATTGCAGAAAATCTTAACTGAAAACAGAAAATTGCCGGCCCACCAACTGATCAAAAAAATCGTTCAGGAACTCGGTGAATTTTATGGGAATGCTCCCCTGGCGGACGATTTTACGCTCTTCATCATCGAGCGTAAAAAGCAGATGCGGTGAAATGCCTACTTCACAGCTCGTCACTGTGACAGATTAGAATAGTTGCCAATACGTTCTACAAAAATAATAAAAGCTAAAATCCGGAATCTAAGCCGTTGATGGTAATAGAGAAAAAACTATTGATGAAAGGAATTGACAGGAGTCGGAAATGAAAGCTGTCGTCGCGAGCGGGCATCAACAAGTGTGTGAGGCTGCCGGAGAAATGTTAAAAAATGGCGGTAACGCCTTCGATGCTGCTGTCGCCGGCGGATTTGCTTCAGCGGTAGCAGAACCATTGCTCACCAGCCTCGGTGGCGGTGGGTTTTTGCTCGCTCGGACAGATTCCGGAAAGTCCACACTTTTCGATTTTTTTGTCGATACGCCCGGGCGCGGCCTTGCAGAAGCCGAAATTGAACCTGATTTTCTGCCCGTGGATGTTCATTTCCCCGGATCGGTGCAAGTCTTCAACGTCGGTTACGGATCGGTTGCCGTACCGGGAGTATTGCGTGGTTTGCTGCATGTTCACAGAAAATTCGGCCGATTGCCCCTGCATGAAATTATTGCCCCGGCAGTGGAGCTGGCGCGCAACGGTGTTGCGTTAAACCGTACCCAGGCCTATATTCTCGCTCTGCTGGAACCGATAATGCGGCTGACCGAATGCAGCCGTACACTTTATTTCCCAAAGGGCAAAATATTGCAATCCGGGTGTGAATTTAAAAATCCAGATCTCGCCGATTTTTTGGAAAGCCTTCCGGCATGTGGAGAACGTGATTTTTATGAGGGAGAACTTGCCCGCCGCATTGCGGCAGATATGTCTGAGAATCACGGACTCCTGACGGCAGCGGATTTGGCTGCATATAAAGTCATCGAACGCAAACCACTGCGCGCGCCCTATCGCCGGTATGAACTTTTGACCAATCCATTGCCCTCTTTCGGTGGTTTCCTGCTGACAATCGCTCTGCGCTATCTGCAAGAAAGTATGCCGCAACGACCTCTATATGGCTCAAAAAGCCACATCATCGGGCTGCTGACTTTGCTGCAGCACATCAGCCTTTGCCGCGAAAATGCCCATTTTTTCACCCATTCACAAGCTGACGAGGATTTTAACAAAAATTTTGAAAGCATCCGCAAAGCATTTGGCGGCACCACACACCTCAGCATTCTCGATGCCGGCGGCAATGCCGCCAGCCTGACCTGTTCCAACGGCGAGGGCAGCGGTTACATCATGCCGGGAACCGGCATAATGCTCAATAATATGATGGGGGAAGACGATTTGCATCCGCAAGGATTTCACCTCGATCCACCGGGAAAACGCATCGCTTCGATGATGTCGCCATCAATCTTGCTGGAGAACGGTCGCCCGAAACTGGTCATCGGCAGTGGCGGCAGCAAAAGAATTTGGTCAGCACTGCTGCAGGTCATCAGCGCTATCATCGATTTCGAACAACCTGTGGCGGCGGCGGTTGCGGCGCCGCGCATGCATTGGGATGGCGAACTGGCACAAATTGAACCGGGATTTGCCGGGGAAGTCATTTCGGCGCTACAGAAAAAGTTTCCGCTGAATATCTGGCAGGTAAAAGATGTATATTTTGGTGGCGTGCATGCCGTTGCAGCAAACGGCGAGGGCGGCGGCGATCAACGCCGTGATGGTGCAGTGATCACGGTTTGATGAATAATGCTGGCTATAATTCTCCGGGTTCTTTTTTCTCTTTAAACGCTGTGCCTGCCGCCCAGCGATAGGGCACGATTTCCGGCGCCAGGGGCATTTTAACGAGATTATACGGCGCTTCAATTTCATCTAATAACTCCACCAGCCCAGGGTCTTTGGTGAAATAAAAGACCTGTTGATTTTCCGCCAGATTCTGCAATAATTCGAGAGTGCTGACCTGGCGTTTGCTGTCGGCGTGCGCCAGCGGATCATCGAGGAATAGCGGTATTGTTTCGCTCTGCGCCGAAAAAAGTTCTGCTACGGCTGCGCGCAACAACAGGTAAATTTGCTCCTGCGTTCCGTAGCTGAGAAAATCGATCGGTACCAGCTTTTTGGCTTTTTCATGTGCCACCTGCATGGAAAAGTCAGAAGGATCGATATAAATTTGCTTGTATTCGTTATTGGTCAGCATGCTTAAATGGCGTCCAACGCTGGTGGATAATTGCGGCGCAAAATTTTGGTGCGCCTGTTGCGCCACCTCGCCGATGGTCTCATGCGCCAGCTCCAGCGCCCGCCGCTTGTGGGTCAACATATTCAGTTTCGCCTGCAACGCAACGATATTCTCCTCGATTTCCGACAGATCCGGCAGTTTCGACTCGCGCTCGCGAATCCGCTCCTGCAAACGCGCCTTTTCCAGTTCCACATCCTGCAGTTGAGCGAGTATGTTTTTTAAATTACGCTTAATCTCCTTCACCGGCATCAGTGGTTCGATCAAATCATCTTCCCGCATTTCCTGTTTTAATTCTTCGAACTGCTTCTGCAATTGCCCGGCATCGCGGCCGGTGAGCATTTCCCGCTCGATTTCCTGCATCTGTTTCAATTCTCCCATGAGTTTGATATATTTTTGCGCGGCTTTCACCTGTTCAAGAAATGCAGAATACGCCAAATCCATATTTCCTGTTTCCAATCCGGCAGCCTGATAAATTTCGTGCAGATCCTTTTCCACGTCACGCAAATTAGCGGTTAGCACAGCGATGTTGGCGTCACAGGATTCAATTTTCTTGCTCAATTCATCGACATATGCTGTCAGGTGGCTGCCGCGGCGAAAGATGACGATCGCCCGCTGCATGTTTTCAGGTGTGACTTCCTCCACCTGAATTTTTTGCAGCCATCGTACCAGTCGCTCTTCAATGTCTTGTTTTTCATGAAGATGCGTGTCGGTATACTCGCTGATGCGCTGGATATCGAGATAACGCATACGTTGCTCGATGAGTGCCTCAACCGTTGAAACGCCGAAGGGCATAAGGGACTCGCGATAGTGTTTTAATTTGAGTTCAACATTGGCCCTGTCTGCTGCAATTTTATCCAAAAGCACACGAAATTGCATGCGAAAAGCGATTTGTCCGAGAAACAAACCAACCACCAGTAAGGTCAACGAATAGCGCAACGTCATCCAGGTGAATGGGTAATTGAACTTGACCGGCTGTAAATCCGGTACTTTGAGAATGGCGATGATGAATAAAGCCAGCACCGCTGCTAAAAAAATCATACCGCTGCGGATCATACGGAAAAATGCACGCCGGTCTTCGCGTATCATTTGCTCATCTTCGAGACCGGCCTGCTGCGCCTGCAGGTCGTCCGATTGTAATTGAATTTGCTGGATGTCGAGATCGGTGAGTTGCGTTAGCCTGACGGCATTCTCGGACAGGCCTGCGGCTTTCAATTTACTGTGAATATCGCTGCGCTGCCGTTCGAGATCGGTAGTTTTACTGTTCAGGCGTTTCCAGGTCGCGTCGAGTTCGTAAAATTCAGCCATGTTTTCCTGATGCCAGAAATTTTTATCGACAGGTAATTTTCCCAGGTCGGCGTTGGCTTTTTGCAGCTCATCATGCAAATTGCGCAATTCATCGTTGAGCTGCAAACGGCGCTTGCTGAGCGATTTTCTCTCCTGATCCAGCTTGAGCACCGTGTCGCGGTTTTGTAAATGGATTTCCTGTTTTGGTTTTATGACTTGCGCGGCCTGTTGCAACTCCGCCTGCCCGTTTTTCACCGCCTCATACCGCCGCAGAAGATTTTTTAATTGTAAATATTCACTGATGCGGATGTCGTGTTCAAGTTGCTGCCGATCGCTTTGCAGTTCCCCGGTTTTGCCGGCCAGCTCGTCCAACCGCTCCTGATCCTGCTGCAAACCTGATATAATCGTTTTCTGCTCATCGCGTAAACGTTCCTGCATGGCCAAATCGGCGCGTGTGCGATAAATCGGGCCTGATTTGCTGCGATCGGTTCCCAGCGCCCGGATGGCAGTGGCAATTTTATTGAGAGCGCCCCGCGCTGAAACCTGCGCTGTTGCGCTATCGACGAGGCGTAAAACCGCCTCGGCGATATCTTCCGCCTGCGCCTGGCTGATGTGGATAATCTGTCCCTGGCGTACACAGGCCACAGCCTGAAATACCGGGTATGACAGGCCGGTCAGTTGCTCGATAAAAGCCACATGCCCACGGCGCCCGCGCACAAACTCAGCGGTGATATTTTTTTTGCTTTGTTCGTCGATGATTTGCGTTTCTGGCTCGGACGTGCCAAATGTGCGCATGATCATGTATGATTTATTGCCGTCGCTGCGCACGAGCACACTGCCGGAATATTGCGTTGCGTTCCACGGCCGATAGCGTGCGTGCAATCCTTTTTCTGTAGCATTCGCGCGGCCACCAGTGTAAAAACCGTAAAGCATGGCCAGAATCGCTTGCTGTAGTGTCGATTTTCCGGCTTCGTTCGGCCCAACGATGAGATTAAAACCCGACTCAAAAGCAAAATCCGTATCGGCCAGCGTTCCGAAACCATCAAGATGTACATATTCAATTCGCATAATAGATAACCTGAACTCAAAATTGATCAGATATTGATTTTATCCTCCTCGAATGCCTGCAATCCGTATTTCATTGCCAGGCGGATGAGCTCGCTGTCTTCCTGCTCAACACTGAGCATTTCTTTGAGCTGCCGTACGAATGCGCCGCGAACTGTGGGTTCTCGTGCCAGATCATCGAGCTCATTTTCATTGTGAATTTCATCACGAATTTTCACATAATCGAATTTTTCGGTGAGTTGCTGGTGCAGAAGATCGAGTTCGAAGCGTTGCTGTCTCTCCGGTACACCGGTAAGATTCAAGCGCAGAAAATTAGCTTCTTCACCCAAGTCATCGATATTTTCGAACACTGCTTTTGCCAGCGCATCGGTGTTGCTGTATTTGGCAATATCGAGGTGTAGCGTATGAAAAAGTTGTGTCTCGGTAGAAAACGCCTTGATGTTGGTGCTCTCTTCTTCGATGCTCAGCACTACGGCTGAATGCACCCCTGTTTCACCGAAATTAAGCGGTTGCGGTGATCCGGGATAAAGCGCCAGCGGTGAGTTTTCCGGCAGATCACGGGCGCCGTGATAATGGCCGAGCAAACTGAAATTGAAACCACAATTTTGCAAATCCTGCAACGCGAAAGGCATATGCACTGCGCGGGCTTCACTGAAAGGCCCGGTTTCCGAGCCATGCAGTAGCAGGATATGCATTTTACCGTCTTCGGGGACGTGAAAATCGGTGAGTGCGCTTTTGCGCTCGTCCGGCATATTATGCGCCACCCCCCAGAGGGTAATTCTGTCACTCAGTTCGACGGGCTGCGGTTTATTTCGCTTGAAGATGAAAACATTTCCCGGCCAGTTGTGACGGGAATAAGCAGAATTACGGCCGTAAAAGTCATGATTTCCCGGTGCGATATAAACCGGTAGTGGTGCGATTTTGGCAAAATTTTCCGCCAGAAAATGTAACGTATCACGGCTGACACGATCTCCCTCAAACAAATCACCAGCGATGGTGACAGCATCAACTTTATGCTGTTGTGCAAAATGCAACAGCTTCGAAAGCGTACGCCGCAAGCGCAAACGGCATTGCCGTGCCAGTGTTATGTCGAAATAATTACTGCTGAAAGGTGTGTCCAGGTGGAGATCGGAAAAATGGAATATTTTCATGGGTTATCCTTAAATCTCAGGATAATATTTTCATAATCAACACCGATTATCTGTTCGGCGCATCAGGCGGACGCTGAGCTTGCGGCACTATGAATACGCAGGGAGCTCGAATGTACCCTTCAAGCTCAGGGGGCGTTACACTCGGTGAGACGCCCCATCGGCAAGCTCAGGATATCGCTTCGCTCCATTGAGCGCGCATAAGGCTAAACAGTTGCCGGCTATCCATCGAATATACAATAAAATCAATATTTTAGTCATAGAATATAACAAGAATTCACACGCATGTCAAGCCTGTTACAGTTTGTCGCTTCGTTTCACCACAGAAAAACTGTAAAAATAACGTAAAAATCTGCGCATTATTCGTGATTGATTTTACATATAGAAAGAAGATTATGAAAAGAAACAGGATGGGAAGGATAGCCCGGAAAAATCCCCGGGGTTCTCAACGTGCGGGAATCCCGGGTTTGGGCGCTAATCCTGAACCATAAAATAGTCGAAAGAATATGCTCAAAAAACCTCATATAATCGCAGTGGGCGGCGGCAAGGGTGGTGTCGGTAAAACACTCATCAGTCTGACCATTTCGCTTGCCCTGGCGGAATCAGGGCGGAAAGTCACACTCATCGATGCGGATTTTGGCGGCGCTAACCTGCATTCGATGCTGGGCATACACACGCCGAGGCTCTCCCTTTTCGATTTTTTCCATGGCAAGGTCAACGATTTTAACGCATTGGTGACCAAAACACCAGTGGCCAATTTAAGCCTGATTTGCGGCGCTGCCGGAGCGGTTGGCATGGCTGATATTCAATATTGGGATAAACTCAAAGCCATTCGCCTGTTCCGACAACTGCAGACCGATTTTGTCGTGACCGATCTCGGCGCCGGCACTTCGTTAAATGAAATTGATATTTTCAATGCGGCCGATCAGGGCATCGTCGTTGCGCAGCCCGAACCTCCGGCGATTCAGGAATGCTACAGCTTTATCAAGCTCAGCCTGTTTCGCAAACTGCGCTCTGAATTTATGGATTCAGCCTGGGTGACACAATTGCTGGATTTCTGCAATGATCCGGCTCATACCCGCGACAATCGCCTCATCAGCACACTTGCCGAAGATGTGCGTAAAAAAGATATCCGCCTCGGCATGCGCTTCTACCGCTTAATCAATAATTACACCCCACACCTCATTTTGAACCAGATCCGCCATAAAGACGAAATTATGGACGGACTGAGTTTGCAAATCGCGGTGCAGGATTTATTGCGTATTAAAATTGATTTTTGGGGTTATATCCCACATGATCACCAAATTTACAAATCCATCCGCAGTAGTAGGCCGGATGCCATCACCTCTACCCGAGGTGAAGTACGAAAAATCATCATGCGCATGGTAAAACAATTTGTTTTTAAAGAAGAAATCAAAAACCCGAACACTGACAATAATTATGTACCGTTGTTGGCGTTTTTACACCGCAAAGAAAATCAGGAGGAAGGCATGGACAGGATTTGTTCGATCCAGTGCACATTCTGGGATAAATGTGATTATCAGGAAGGCGGAGTTTATTGCCGTATGCCGGAAAATGAATATCGTATCAAACTCAAAATGGCTGAGGTGAAAGAAACCCGCGGCGACCGTATCCGTGGGCATCTCGGCGCACGGCGCAATTAACGCCCCTGAGCCTGAATTATTCTTAAAATCATGTTTATATGTATCTGTTAAGGCCGATTTCCCCACTGAAGCCTGCGGCTACTTTTTGAAAACCCGACTGAAGGCGGCTTAAGTTTCAGCCTGCTCTATCAGGGTTGAATTGCGTCAGCCTGCCGGTTTAACGGTTGGCTAAATAGTCACGATAATACTCATTCAAAAATTTTCTTATAAATAAGTTAAGTGTATTCAAGTATCATTTTATGAATAATTCAGGTCAAGAAAATAAGACCGGAAAATTCTATCTCTGAAAAGTAACTGCCTGGCCATATTCGCCTGGTGGCTGAGCATGTGGAGTTAAACTCCCGACCAGTATATCAGAATCGAAGAGTCACTTTTAATAAGTTTTTACCTTGTAAAATTAAAAGTTAATTTTTATTTTAACCTTGTTAAATTAAATCAAGGTTAAGGTGAATGAAGAGATTTATTACCCAAAAACTCATTTTCTGGCGTGACCGGAAAAACCGTAAACCCCTGCTATTGCGTGGCGCCCGGCAAGTTGGCAAAACCTGGGTAGTCAGCAATTTCGGTAAAAAGCATTTTCCCGGGCGTTTTCACCTGATTGATCTGGAAAAAAATGCTGACTGGCATCAGATTTTTGAACGCAATCTCGATGTAAAACGCATTGTTTCCGAGTTGGAAATTCTCACCAATGCGCGCATTACACCAGGCCGGGACTTGCTTTTCATCGATGAAATCCAAAGCTGTCCGCGCGCCCTGATGGCACTGCGCTATTTTTATGAAGACATGCCGGAGCTGCATATCATCGCCGCTGGTTCGCTACTGGAATTCGCACTCAGGGATATCTCATTTCCTGTGGGACGGGTGCAGAACATGGCTATGTATCCGCTTTGCTTTGCTGAATTTTTACTCGCTGCCGGAAAGACCGTCGCTGCACAAAGCATCCTCGCGCCACCGGAAAAATTACCGGATGCCGTGCACAACATGCTGCTCGGTGAATTGCGTCGCTATCTGTTTATTGGCGGCATGCCCGAATGTGTCAATGCAGCGCTGGAAAATGATAAAGTTCGCGATGCATTTGTGGTACAGGCCGATTTGCTGCACACTTTCCGGCAGGATTTTGGCAAATACGCAGCATTTTCCAATCGCCGCTGCCTCGATGCAGTGCTCACTTCGACGGCGCAAAACATCGGCAAGCAGATAAAATATGCCCGTCTCGCCGAAGGATTTACCAATCCAACAATCAAAAGAGCCTTTGATTTGCTGACCCTTGCCCAGCTCATTCGAAAAATTCCTGCCGCTTCCCCGGCTGGTTTGCCGCTGGGCGCAAGCGCCTCGGAGAAAAAGTTTAAATCCCTGATGCTAGATGTGGGTTTGGTACAGTCGCTGTGCAAATTGCCGCTCGAAAGTGAATTTTTACGCTCGGATTTACTTAATATTTATCAGGGAGCGCTGGCGGAACAATTTGTCGGACAAGAATTTTTAGCCACCGAGCAGGAGCTGTTTTATTGGGCACGGGAGGCAAAAAGCAGCAGTGCGGAGGTGGATTATTTGATTGTCAAAAACGGGTCAATCGTGCCTGTGGAAGTCAAGAGTGGTGCTTCCGGTCGGCTGCGCAGCCTGCACATGGTTATGCAAAATTATCCGGATTGCCCGGGCGGTTATATTTTTTCTTCGGCGCCTTATGCCCAATTATCGCAGAAAAAATTGACTTTTCTGCCTCTTTATTACGCTTTTCAACAGGTTGCCGGGGGAACGGTCAGCATCGATTTTTAAAGCAGCAATTCATTCGAGTAAAAAAATATCCGTCAATTTTTCAGCCAAATCAGCGACGCCCGGCCCGTTACGGTTTGTCAGGATGATGACGGTAAACTCGTCCTGTGGAAAGCGCTGGATGATGGTGCGAAAACCGCGTGTGCTACCGGTGTGGGCCACCCTTCTGTGGCCGCGATATTCATCGATGCGCCAGCCAAAACCATAACCGTGCAGTCCCGGAGTGAAAGCCTGCTGCAGCATTTCCCGCGAGACCAGATTTTTACCGTATAACGCCTGATCCCATTTGCTCAAATCATCGATGGACGAGTAGATGCCGCCGTCACCGAGCACAGCGCTGGTCAGACTTTGATCGCTGAAGAATATCGTATCCGCGTCCACGGTATAGCCGAAGGCGCGGTCGAAAACAGACGAAATACCTTTTTCGAATGCCACTGTGTTATGCATGCCCAGCGGGGTGAAAATATTTTTCTGCAAATACGCAGCAAATGATTTCCCCGAAATTTTCTCCACCACCATCGCCAGCACCGCATAACCGGAATTGCTGTAACGATAATCCGTACCCGGTTGAAAATAAGTGCTGTCATGTGCCATCATCATTTTTAAAATATCGGCATCACGCACCTGCTCCGTCGTATTTTCTGTGATCAGGTCTTCATACGCGACGAGCCCGGATTGATGTTGCAAAAGATGGCGGATGGTGATTTTTCGGCCATAGTCCGGAAATTCAGGAAAAATATCTCGCAAGGTATCGGTGAGTTTCATGCTGCCGCGTTCGACCAATAACATGATGCACATGGCTGTAAATTGTTTGGTGACCGAGGCCAGGCGAAAATTCGTCCGGCTTTTTACCGCAATATTCATCTCAAGATTGGCCATGCCGTAGGTTTTTGTCAGCGTCACTTCACCATTTTTGATGATACGCAGCGCTGCACCGGGCGCTGCTTCACCCTGATAGCTTCGGAACAGCGGATCAACGCGATCGGTGGTGAAGCGATCGCCGGTATCGGTGACACAACCATTGAACAGGATCAAACAAAGGAAAGGAAGTAAATCAGAAATATAGAAATTTTCTCTACGCATCTGGCCTTTATTATTCTCGCGGAGATGCAGTGGCACAGAGAAAAATAGTATAACATATTTAAAAACGAAACTCTGCGTCTTTGCAACTTAGCGAGACGATTTTTTTTGTAAAAAATTAAGTTGCCGGCTATGCTTGTATCTGTATAGCCTGCACAATTTTTGAACTTAGGGCGAAGTGATGTCCTGAGCTTGCCTGTTCAAATTAAACATTCGCAGGTTAAAATTGAACGGGTTCGTTAGCTTCTGGATTTTGCCTGTTGTGCAGCGATCTCCGGAAAATATTTTTGCAAAAGATGAGAAGCCGCTGCATAGGATGAATTAAAAGCGGTACTGATGGCGCCGATTTCATCTCGCGCTGCGAGATCGCCAGTGAGATAAAGCCCGGTAATATTGCTTTCATTTGCCTTGGTTAAAACCGGTTTTCCATCTTTCATTTCAATGCCGGAAATTTTCAGGATTTGCAGCGGTGTATTGCCGCCGAGGGCATAAAAAATATTATCGACAAGCAATTCGCTGCGGCTTTCATCATGAAACAGAACCTGAATGCCTTTGCTATGCGGCACAATTTTCCGGATATCGCTGCCGGCAAAAACGGTCAATGGCTGCCTCGCTTCAGCCGCTTTGATCGCCTGACGATTTTCATCGCCCATTGCGGAAAGGTCGGCTTCGCGGCAGGAAAGGGTGACGCGGTTGCCACTATTAAGCAGGGATTGCACGAATTCGGCCGCAGTATCACCGCCACCGACGACGAGAACGCCGGCGTCTTCGATTTTGTTTGAGCTGATTTCATAATAGATTTTTTCAGAGAGACTTGCCGGAATGGGATAATCCGGGTGGTTGGGGCGATTGAAAACACCGATGGAAATAACCCCGAAACGAGCTTTATAGCTGTGCTCTTTTCCCTGAAAATGAAAGATACCTTTTTTTTTCTCAATACTGAGAATCGGGCAGTCGTACAGAACTTTAATGTCGTATTCCTGTAGCGTATCGGCGAGCATTTTTAAGGTGCTCGCTTTCGTCATATTGCGCATCTTCATGATGCCGTAAGTCACGGGTGAGGCGCCTTTGTAATCGGCGACCACGCGGTGTTGTTCGTGATAAAGAGAATGAATCATCCACGAGGTGCGTGGGGCGCCTTCAAGAATGAGAATATTTTCGCTATCCATGCCGGCGTGGATTACCTCGGCAGCCATGCTGATTCCACCCGGTCCGGCGCCGATGATGATGAGATCATAAATCCGGTCTTTGCCGCGGGCTTTTCTTTTATTATTCAATTCTTCCTGTTTTCGTCGCAACCAGGCAATGTGGCTGATTTCTTCATTGATCAGAAGCCCGACCTGTGCTTTTGCCGCCTCATCCTGCATTGCATTTTGCAGGGCAGAATAATAAGCAACGGCCTCGTGTTCGCGGCGTAATCCATCATCGATGATGTCATCGATGCTGACTTCCTGATCAAAAAATGTACGCGGGTCAGCACTGGCGCTGAAAACGAGACTATCGGCGATGGAATTGAGATAGAGCAAGACAAGGTTATCAGGATCATCCGGGCTGTCCGCCGGGCTGACGAGGGAGCGGGCAAAATCATCGATGATGTTTTCGTGCCCGATTTCTTCCTGAGCAAGTTTGCTTAGCCAGTCCCGGTTGGCTTCGTTTGCTTCCGCCGCTGCGGTGTAAAATCTGTATCCGTTGCTTTCTATTTTTTTGGCAATCTGCAGGATTTCTTCGATGTTGAATTGCATTATTTTCTCCTGTGACAATAGCTTGCGGGGAAATTGACGTGGGGCAACATACATGAAATCTACGAAGAATTCAAGCTTTTCATAAGGCCGGGAAAAAAGACTCCCGGGTTTCGCCGGGATGCCACAGCTTATCTTAATGATATTGAGAGCAGATGAAACAGAGGGTATAATCAAGGCAGTTTTTTCAACATTTGCAAGCCCTCCCGGATAAAAACCCCGATCATCTTGCGCCGATAGGTCCGTGAATACATATCATTATCCACTGTTTTGCTTGCTTTCAACGCACGCTTAACCAGGGTCTCTGCATCGCAATCGAGCATATCCTGCAGCATCACAGGCCCGGGATGGACGCCACTGAGGGCAAGGGTGATGTTTTTTGCTTCATCGGCTGATATCGCGCAGGTGAGGGATGTGAAATCCACCGCCTTGCGTCGGGTGAGTTTGCGAAAATAAATTTTGTGCGGCTTGCTCATCGGGATAAAAATATCTGTTAAAAGCGCCTGCTTGTCGAGACGCCGCGGCGACAGTCCCACACCGGAATACATCTCCTGCAGTGGTAAAATACGGCTACCGTTTTTGTCGAGAATTTGAACTTCAGCATTCAAGCAGAGCAAAACCGGTGCGGTATCGGAAACAAATTGTGAAAAACAATGCTTCAAACTGCCGGTGACCAGGCATTTTTCGCCGCCGATTTTCATGCAGTGATTGACGGCCTCTTTCCAAAATTCGGATTGATTATAGGAAATGCAGCGGTTTTCCACCAGCAGATTGCCGCCGATGGTCGCGGAATAGCGCACGAGCGGCGAAGCCACGGATTTCGCAGCCTGCGCCAGTGTGGGAAATCCTTGCAGAATTAATTCATTTTTGCCCACATCATGCAATGTCGTCAGGGAACCAATTCGCATTTTATTGTCGTGCACAGCAATGCCGCGCAATTCGCCAATATCGCCGATATCGATCAAGCATGCCGCGGTGTTATTTTCCTGTTGCCGGTTGAGCATCACATCGGTGCCGCCGGCGATCCAGCAGAAATCATCCGCGTGATCGTGGGCAAGCTGTATTGCTTCTTCGCATGTTTTCACGTTAAAATAGTTTACTGTGGAGATCATTTTACACCTCCGTTTTGCGCGGTGCCGGTGAGAATTTCTTCCGGGGAGATGGGCAGTTTTCGAATGCGCACACCAACAGCATCGTAAATAGCATTGGCCACTGCCGGAATCACCGGATGCAGCGCGCCCTCGCCGCATTCTTTGGCGCCGAACGGTCCCTCGGGATCGATGGATTCGATGATTTTTGTGTGTATTTCAGGTGTGTCCAGCGATGTTGGAATGCGGTAGTTGATGAAATTGGCGTTGGTGATATGGCCGTTGTCAAAACGCATGGATTCACTGAGCGCCTGGCCCAAACCCATGTGCCACGAACCTTCGAGTTGCCCCTCGGCGGCCAGCGGATTGATCGCTTTGCCGAGATCATGCGCGCCCCAAATATCGCTCACTTCCACCTGACCCGTCATGGAGTCGACGCGCACCTGCGTGATCACCGCACCAAAACTGTAGCTCGGGCTGAGCCCGGCGCCGGCGCCTTTAAAATCGCCGCCGAGTTTGGGGGAAATATAGTAACCGGTGGCATTGAGCGCGCCGCGGTTGGCCGTGGCGTGAGCGATCGTTTCGAGCCAGTCGAGCGCAATTTTGCCATCTTTTGAGCTGATTTTTCCGTGCTGTAAATCTAGTCTTTCTACCGCTTCGCCTGTTTCCGCAGCAACCCCGGCGAGAATATCCGCACGCAGATTTTCCGCCGCCATTTTCGCTGCATTGCCGGCCATAAAAGTCACCCGGCTGGAATAACTGCCGAGATCGACCGGTGTGAACAGCGTATCCGCGGCATGCACGTGGATGGATTTCAACGGGATGCCCAGCACCTCGGCGACGATCATCGCCAGCATGGTGTCGCTGCCCTGGCCGATATCGCTGGCGCCGGAATAAATCACGACGCGGCCGTCGAAATCGATTTTCATATGCACGACGGATTGCGGATATTTGTTCCAGATGATGGGCAAAGCGCTGCCGCTGATGAAAAAACCGCAGGCGACGCCAACGCCCTCGCCAAAAGGTAATTTTTTAAATTTATGATCCCAGCCTGAAGACTGCCGTACTGCAGTCAACGCCTCGCGGCTGCCGTTGCTGGTGATGCGGTACTGTCCCACGGTCAGGCAATTTGCCGGCAGAAAATTTTTCAGCCGCAAGTCACACGGGTCCATCGCCAATTCTTCCGCCAGTTCATCGAGCACGGTCTCGACGGCAAAACGCGGGTTGACTGCACCATGCCCGCGCATGGCGCCGCACGGCGGTTTGTTGGTGTAAACGCGGCAGGAATCGAAACCGATGTTGTCGATCTTGTAGGGCGCCTGCAGCAACACGCCGTTGTAATAAGTCGTCACGACGCCAAAACTACCGATAGCGCCACCATCGATATAAATATCAGCGTCGAGCACGCTCAGCTTGCCTTCGCTGTCGGTGCCGATTGCCAGCTTCATTTCCGTCGGATGGCGGCCGTGGTTAGTGAGAAAAACCTCCTCACGGCTGAGCACAATACGTATCGGACGCGCCAGTTTTCGCGCCAGATGTGCGGCGATAATTTCGTGAGCAAAAGGATCACCCTTGCCGCCAAAACCACCGCCGAGGCAGGGTTTGATAATGCGTACGTCCTCCAGCGGTAACTGCAAAACTTTGGCGACGGCGCGGTGCAGGTAATGGGGTACCTGAGTTGCTGTGGTTAAAGTCAGTTTGCCCTCGGCATCGCAGACAGCGGTGCAGGCATGGGGTTCGGTGAATGCATGAGTAACGCCGGAAAATTCGAATGACCGTTCTATTTTGCATGCTGCTTTTTGCAAACCGGCCTGCTGATCGCCGAAACGCAGGCTGGCGCGTTTGTGGATATTCGCCCCTTCGCGGCAATGCGGGTGAATGGCATCGTCTGTTTTGCCGACTTTTTCGAGGGAATCTGCGATGGTGTAAAAGGGTTTGAGCAATTCGTATTCGACCTCGATTGCGCGCACAGCATTTTCTGCAATCTCCATGGAATCGGCTGCTACCGCCGCGACGATTTCACCGATGTAGATTACTTTATCGATGGCCAGCGCGGTTTGGTCTTGCGAGATCGGCAGTACGCCGAATTTTTCCGGCAATTCTTCGCCGGTTAAAACATATCGCACACCGGCGATTTTTTCAGCAGTTGATTTATCGATGGATTTGATGCGGGCATGGGCGTGCGGGCTGCGCAAAAAACGGCATTGCAGGCTGTCTTTTTCCTGCAAATCATCGGCAAATTTCGCGCTACCGGTAACTTTTTTGCGGGCATCGATGAGCGGCTGTGCGGTGCCGACCATGCTGTTTCCGGATTTGTCCGGCATAACCGTCGTTTTGCCCTGCAAACGTATGGCAGTCGCTTCGATGGCGGCGATTATTTTTTTGTAGCCCGTACAGCGGCAGAGATTCCCGGAAATAGCTTCACGAATTTCATTTTTTGTCGGATGAGCATTTTCTTTGAGAAAAGCGATGGCACTCATCACCATGCCGGGGGTGCAAAAACCACACTGAATGGCGCCGTGCCTGACCATTTCCTCCTGCAGCGGATGCAATACCCGGCCTTGCGCCACGCCCTCGATCGTGGTAATACTTTGGCCGTCACAGGCCGGCGCCGGGGTCAGGCAACTGAGCGCCGGCCGCTCATCGGCGAGCACGGTGCAGGCGCCACAGGAACCCTGTTCACAGCCGATTTTTGTGCCGGTGAGTCCCAGTTTTTCACGCAGGACTTTGGCCAGCGTCGCTCCGGCATCGACGAGTAGCCGGTGCTCGCGCCCGTTGACAATCAGGTGCAGCTCTTTCATCCTATTTCCCTTGAAATGTGACTTTCCGACCGATGTTGCTCAGTCCGGTCATCGCGTCTTCTGTGGCAAAAATCGTTTTCAAATGTTCGAGTTCACTAACCGGACCGCGTGCTTCATCGATGAGTTGTTCGGCAATTTTCAAAGCGATTGGCGCTTTGCACTGCAAGTTTTTTTGCAAGCGGGCAAATTCTGCCTCATCGAGTTCATCATTTTTCCCCTGCAATACATCATCAAAGGAATGTGAAGAAAAATAGGCAGCGAGTGCCAGCGAGTTATTTTTCAAATCCGCCTTTTGCGCCGCCGCCGGTACCGGTGCGCTTCCTGTGGCAATTTGCCATGCTTGCCGGCGCGAGATCACCGCATCGATGAGGCCGATTTGTGCGGCTTTGGCGGCTGAAAGCATCGCTCCTGTGCCGACGAGATATTTTGTCAGCGCTTTGCCGATGCGCCGTTGCGGTCGCTGCGTGCCGCCGAGTCCCGGATAAATACCGATGCCGGTTTCCGGGAAGGCCATCACCGCGTTTTCTACGGCGAAAATTTTGTCGGCACAAAGCGCCAGTTCCAAACCGCCGCCGAGCGCCAAACCATTGATGAGTGCCACGATATTTTTCGCTGAATTGTCGATCCGTTGCAAAACTTTTTGACCAAATTCAGTGAAGTTGTAAATTTCTTGCAGATCATCTTTGCGCATATTATCGATGAAAAATCTGATATCCGCACCGGCGACAAATGCTTTGCCGGCGCCCGTTAAAATGATGGTTTCAACCTCCGGGTCCTGGTCCGCCTCGTCAAATTTTTCCGCCAGTTGACGAATGACAACCTCATTGAGCGCGTTCATATCCTCGGGTTTGCTGATCGTCAAAGTCGCCAATGCACCGTGTTTTTCAAGGGTGACAAAATTCATCTCCAGCGTGTTTTGCTGAATCGGCGCCGGAGGGGGAACGTCATATTTTGCAGCGATATTTTGAACCAGCCTGTTGACCTCGGCCAGTCCGAAACGGGACATGAGATTAACCGGCCCTTTGCTCCAGCGCAGACCGATGCGGGCGCCGCGGTTCAAGTCTGTGGCAGTACAAATTTCTTCCTGCAAAATCTGGCTGCAAACAAAAAAGACGACGCCGAGCATACGTTCACCGATGAGCTGTTCTTTCGCAGTCGCGATGCTGTTTGCTTCCACCTGATCGATCAACCAGTCCGTTTTGATATCAAAAACCTGTCGGCGCAAACCTTCGGCAACGGTGTAAAGCGGCCCGAAAACTTCCAGTGTTTTTTGCGCATGGTAGGCGATGGGCACGCCGGTGGCATTCATCAAAGCAAATGGCCCCATGCCGATTTTAAAGACCTTCATGCACACAGCGTCGATTTCACCGGTTGCTGCGAGACCTTCCTGCAGCAAGCGCACGCTTTCGTTGAGCCAGGGCACGAAGAAGCGATTGACGACAAAACCGTTTTCATCTTTGCAAGTGATGGCATCTTTGCCGGAAAGATGGGCAAAAGCGCGGCAGGTCTCGATGGTTTCTGCTGCGGTTTTCTCTCCGGGTACTATTTCGACGAGCCGGTTTTTTGCGGCGTGGTAAAAATAATGCAAGCCGATAAATTTTTCAGGATGCGGCAGGTTGGCCGCGAGTTCGCTGACGGAAAATGAGGAGGTATTCGTCGCCAGCACCGTCTCCGCCGGCAGGATTTCAGCAAGCTGTTTGAAAAGCGCAGTCTTTGCCGCAAAATCTTCGAAGATGGCTTCGATGACGATATCGCGGTCGGATAGATCTTGCAGGTTTTCACTGCCGGTGATGCGGCCGAGAATTTCACTTGTTTGTTCCGGGCTGAAAAGCCGGCGCTCAACACCCTGTTGCAAGGTATTTTTGATGCCGTCGAGCCCTTTTTCGACAAAGTGCATTTCGCGGTCTGCCAGCACAACATCAAATCCTTCCTGGGCAAATTTTTGCGCCAGCGCCGAACCCATGGTGTCGGCGCCGATTACTGCAATTTTTTTTAGATTTTTCATCGATCTTCCACCCTTAATGGCTATTTATTTTTCCACTCCGGTTTTCTTTTTTGCAGAAATGATTCGATGCCTTCATTGGCGTCAAACGTCTGCATGAGCACTTCGATATACATTGTTTCCAGCCCCGCAAGATTTTGGCGCAGGATCGTGTTAAAATTTGAACGGGCGGCGCGAACGGCAAATTTCAGTGAGCTCGCACTCTTCGGCAGCAGAAATTTTTGGAAATAATCGTCAACTGCGGATTCCATCTCGCCGGATTCTGTGAATATTTTATTGACGAGACCGAGCGTCAAGGCTTGTTCCGCCGTGATATTTCTTCCCGAAATGAGCAATTCATCAGCGCGTGCCTGGCCGATTTTCAGCGGCAGAATGACCGAGGCCGGCGGCGGAAATACCCCGAGTGAAATCTCCGGCTGCCCGAATTTCGCCGATTGTGTGGCGAAATTCATGTTGCACATCAACGCCAGCTCGCAGCCTCCACCGAGGCACATCCCGTCCACTTTGGCAATCGTCGGGATATTCAGATCCATCAGGCGGTAGAATATTTTGTGGAAATTTTGCAGCATGCCAGCAGCTTTATCGCGCGTGTGCTCGTCGACACTGGCGCCAAAGGAAAAATGCTGCCCGGCGCCTTCGATGGTGATGAGTTTCAGACCCTGGTGCTGGTGAAATTCTTCGAATAGTTGCAGCAGTTCCTGCATCATCTGCGAATCGAGGATGTTTGCTTTCGGCGCATTGAGAATCACCTGCGCCAGCGAATCCGAATGGTGGTAATTGACGATCACTTTTTTCATAAAAACAATCCTCGTTTGATTGTACCGGTTATCTTTTTCTGCACCTCACTGCGGAGGTGGAAGCTTCGCAACAACGGTTTCATTTCACCGGCGAAATTGATTTGAACAATTCATCATTCCACGGCTGCCCGTTGGCCAGCGCCTGGCGCAGTTTGATGAAATCCACTTCGCGGTTGTCCCGCGGGCCTTCGTTGAATGCCCTGAACCCGGCTTTGGCTTCCGTCATCATGTTGAGCGCCAGCCAGTCGCGGTTGCTCTCTTTGTTTTGATCCCAATGCTCCAGCTTTTTTTTGCGCAACGAGTTGATGGTTTTGCTGAGGCAATTGGGGAAAGTGTAGAGCAATTTTGTGGCGAATTTTTCTACCGCCTGATCTAACAGCGAGAGATCGGTTTCACCGGATTTCAACAGTTTTTTCGCTGCCGCCAAAGCATCCCCGGTTTTTGGTAATCCATAAATCAGATTACCGGATTCATCCACCCAGCGATCTGTGTGCACCAGGGGATTGGGCACGAACTTCCCGTCGACTTTCAGCGCCGGTACGATTTCCGTCAATAAACCGTAGCGGAATGCCTCATGAGCGCTCCACGGCTCACAGACCGTGCAGGAAAACATTGCCCGTTCGATGCCGATGAAAAGGTGGAGAAAATCGGTTGATCCGCCGTCGGGAGCGGAACCATGTTTGGGCCCGGCCTGCCCGAAACGTGCCAGATCCTGGGCAATGGAAAAATCGCAGGCCATGCCGATTTCCTGCCCGCCGCCGATACGCATGCCGTTGACGCGGTTGATCACCGGCTTATCGCACATCAAAATCGAAGAGACCATGTCATTGAAAAGGCGCATGTACTGCTTGTATTCCTGTGGATTACCGGCGTAATATTCGGCGTATTCCTTTGTATTGCCGCCGGTGCAGAAGGCTTTCTCACCGACAGCGCTGAAAATGATGGCGTTTACCGAACGGTCGTTGGATGCCTGGCGGAAGGCCAGAATGACTTCCTTAACCGCTTGTGTGGTGTAGGAATTATATTGCGCAGGGTTGTTGAGCAGAATCCAGGCATTATAGATATCTTCAACCGGTGTGCCGGAGTTATCGAGACAGGGGCGTTTTTCGTAAAGGATTTCGGAAAAATCAGTTGCCACTAAATCATGGTTTTTTAATGTGTCCATTTTTCCCTCTTTATTTTCATCTTTTATTCTTTTTAAAAATCTGCGATGAGAATCGATCGGCGTTTGAATTTATGTTGCAACGTTTTTTGGAAAATATCATTGATTTCAGCCATCGGGAAAGTTTCAATGTACGGTTTGATCTTGATTTTGCCTTCGCCGACCAGGTCGACGATTTCCGGATAGAGCTCGGCGCGACAGCCCCAGGTGCCGATCATTTTCGCGTCGTAGGCCATCAGATTGCTCAGACGAACTTCCAGTTTATCCATGGTGAAGCCGACGATTGACAATGTGCTGGCAAAATTGAGCAAGTTGAAAGCCAGCTCCTGTCCGGCTTTGGTTCCGGACATTTCGAAAATTTTCCAGCGAAAACGCGGGGCGCCAAGCTCGTTAGCGATTGTCTTTACTTTTTCTTTGACCTCGCGCATTTCCAGCCCGTCGATATTGAGCACGGCATCGATCCCGGATTTTTTAACCATGTCCAATTTACTCTGATCGATATCGAGAGCAAGCACACATCCACCTTTGATTTTGGCCAATTGTGCACCATAGTTTCCGATGCCCCCCGCACCGATGGTAATGACGAAATCACCTTCTTTGAGTTCGGATTTTTCCACAACCTGATACGGCGTTGAGACAGCATCGGCGATGACCGCGAGCTGCTCGAGTTGAAAATGACTCAACACAACTTCTGGAACCGAACATAGAAAACGGCCCGGTACGATAACGTGCGAGGCGAATCCGCCGTCGAAATCGTTGCCGGGCATCAACTGGCTGCGGCAAACATTGCTCCGCCCATTTCGGCAAAATTCGCATTCGCCACAGGGCAAAACAGCCGGCACGATGACGGCCCGGCCGAGCCACGATGGGTCGCCGGCGATAACGCGTCCGCTGATTTCGTGGCCCAGCGTCAATGGTGGCGCCAAACGTGTTTTGACGCCAAAATGCCAAAAGCTGATATCGGTGTGACAGACACCGCAACCGGCGACTTCCACCAGTACTTCACCCGGTTCAAGCTCGGGGATTTTTTTTTCGATCAATTGAAATGGTTTATCTAATTCTACCATTTGCCAGGCATGGATTTTTTTAGGTATTTTCATAGGCTTTTGGGGGTTTGGGTTCATTGTTTATGTTCATTCTCACTCTATTTTCAGAAATTGTGTCGGCTGAACAGTTACCATTATTTTAAGGTTAAAAAATACTGCTGTTTCAGACTTTCAATTTTCCAGCAAAATCGCCGTGCCCTGGCCGCCGCCGACACAGGCGGAAACGATGCCGTATTTCGCATTGCGTTCTTTCAGCGCCCGTGAAATCGTTAAAGAAAGCCGGGTGCCGGTCGCGGCAAGTGGATGTCCCAGAGCGATTGAACCGCCGTGCACGTTCAGTTTGTCGCGTTCAAGCCCGAGTTCCATTTCGCAGGCGATGCATTGGGCGGCAAAAGCCTCGTTGATTTCGATCAGATCGATTTCAGCGAGTGAAAGTCCGGTCATCTCCAACAAGATTTCGATAGCCGGCACCGGCCCAATGCCCATGTATTGGGGATCGACACCACAGGAGGCCGAGGCGACAATGCGACTGAGCGGCTTCAGGTTTTTCGCTTCGACGACCGATTTGTGAGCGATGACAACAGCGGCGGCCCCATCGACGATGCCGCTGGAATTTGCCGCTGTTTGCACGCCGTCTTTGGCAAAAACCGGCGGTAATTTGGCCATCGATTCCTGGTCTGTCGGGCGGATGTTTTCATCGCAGGTGAAATCGGTCATGCCGCGCGGGAGCCGCACTTTGCGCGGTTTCAGGCCCACGGCTTCGAAAATTGTTGAATTTAACGGTGTGATTTCACCACTAAAATAACCGTTTTCACTTGCAGCCTGCGCCAGTTCTTGCGAACGTTTGGCAAAAAGATCGCATTTTTCCCGGCTGATGTGGTGTTTTTTTGCCAGATTCTCCGCTGTGAGTCCCATGGGGTAACCGGCCGCAGTGTCGTTCAACGCCTCCCACAGCATGTCTTTAAAATTGAGTCGCCCCAGGGCGTAACCCAGTCGATTTCCAAAACTTACAGTTGGTGAAAGCGACATATTTTCAGTGCCGCAACAGAGCACCGAACGGGCTTTCCCCAGGGTGATTTGTTCCGTCGCTGTGATCATCGTTTCCATGCCGGAGGCGCAAATACGCTGCACCATGAGCGTCGGCACAGACATCGGCAGACCGGCGTAAAGTGCGATGTGCCGTGGTAAAAAATAAGCGTCTGTAGAAGCCTGGCCGATGTTTGCGATGATGGCCTGATCCATTTCATCGCCGGAGATGCCGGCATTGTTCAATGCGGCGCGGGAGGCAAAAATACCGAGGTCGGTCGGCGAAACTTGCGCCAGTGTGCCGCAAAGTTTGCCGAAAGCCGTGCGGGCGCCATCGACGAGATAGACCTCATCGTATAGCGCACCGATACCTTTTTCTCTTTTTTGATAAACTTTCATTTAATCCCTTTTCGTTTTATCATCATATTTTTTAGCCATCAAAGCGGCGCCAAAAGATACGATAAATTCGCTCTTCTGTGGCACGAAAACTTCTTTACCGAGACTTTTACGCAATAAATTGTTAAAAAACGGATGATTTGCTGCGACGCCGCCAATTAAAAAAACCGGCCCGGCCGAATCGATGCGCAGACTGTTCACGCGGTTGATGATCGCTGCATAAATACCGCGGGCGATGTCTTGCTGCGGCACATCGTCGAATAACCAGCCCATGATTTCCGTCTTGGCGAACACCGTGCAAAAACTGTTGATCTCCCTTTCCGAAGCCGATTGTTCAGCCAACACGCTCATCTGCGTGAGATCGATTTCGGCACGTTCGGCTATTTCCGATAAAAAGGCGCCGGTACCGGCGGCGCATTTGCTGTTCAAATAAAAACTCTCGACCTTTCCGGCCTCATCGCAATGAATGATTTTGATATCCTCGCCGCCGATATCGATGATGCACTTCTCTTTGGGGCGCAGCGCGAGACAGGCTTCGGCAGCGCAGTTTATCTCGGTTTTGATGATTTGCGCCGGTTCAAATTTCGATCGGCCATAACCGGTTGCACAACATGATTTAATGCTAAACTGTCCATAGATGCGCTCAACACTGTCTTTAAGTGACCGGCTTCTGATGTTTAATGTTTTTATTAAATTCTGATGCACGATCTTGCCCCCGGCGTCGCAGACGGTGAACTTGGTAAAGGCCGAACCGAGATCGACGCCGAGGAAATGTGGCGAACTTGTTTTGTGCTTTTCAATTTTCAAATTGAATGTCCGGTCAATGGGTGCGAAAGCATTTGTCAGGTAGCGGTTTCGATCGTATCAATTTTCGCTTTTTGCCTTTTCCAGATTATGCCGCGAAATGGCGCGCACCATGTTGGTAAAAGCGAGATTCACCGGTGTACGCACATAATGCTTTTTGCCGTATTCAACAATTTTACCATTCATAAAATCGATTTCGGTATCGTGTTTGTTGATCAAATCGAGCGCAAGGGAAGGAAAATGGTGTCCGCCTTTTTTCAGATAGCGCAGACATTTTCGCACAAACTCATCTTCGAAAAAGATTTTTTCCTGCGCTGCGACCTGCACCGATTCGAGAATGATTTCTTCGACGAGGTCCAGCGTATTGCGCGATTCCATCGCCTCTTTCATGGTGAATTTTGCAATGCCGCAGAGCGGGCTCAGAGCGGCGTTGAGAATCGTTTTTTCCCATGCCCGTTTGATGATCTCGAAAGAGGTGACGGCTTTTGTCGCCAGCCCGGCGTGGTTGAGCTTGCCGGCAACAAGCTCTGCCATTTCCGTATGGCTGTCATCGATGGAAGCGATATAATTCGGCGGATTAAAAAAAGCAATATTGACCCGGTTCGCTTCGAGTAAACCACCTGCGTAGTTGATCACCATGCGCAGGGTTTTATTTTCACCGAAAGTATCGAATAAATACTCTTCCACATCGATGCCGTTTTGCGCGCTGACGACGGTAATATTTTCATTGTTTAACTGTGCGGCATCTTCGAGAACGCGCGGCATTTGATGGGCTTTCACCGCAAAAAACACGATCTCCGGTTCGAAAGCCTGTAGTTCATCAAATGTGGAAAAAATAAAATCAAAAGCCGATGATTTTTCGATGCTGCCCTGCAGGCTGATACCGCCGTTTCTGATCGCCTGCAGTTTGGGCAAATCGATATCACATAATGCTGTTTTGAGTCCGCTCAGTTTTAAATGAACCGCGAGAATACTGCCGACCGGCCCTAAACCGACAACGGCAACCTTTTTTTGTGTTCGTTTCATGATTTACCCCGGTTAGATAAATGATTTTTGGTTTTGGATCTGTTCGATAAACGTTTCGATTTTGGTGATCGATTGCCCTTCGGAGTAAAATCGCAGATCGCACAAATCACCGTCGATGGTGATGCTGGGAATACCGAGTTTGTTTTTCAAGCGCAGCGGCATGCCGAAGCGGGCGTTGGAATTATTGAAACAGGTTTTGGCATCGTGAAAAATGACGCCATCGATGCGATAATCCTCGATCCACTTTTGTAGCATGGTGAATTTGGCCTGTTCGCTGCGGTTGATGAAAATTTCCGTATAAGCGCGTGCGCTTGATTCAAACGGTTCTTTTTCGTTAAAAGCGTCAAAAATCCAGCTATTGCAATACGTTGAGGCAACCACGGCGGCATCATTTTGCACGAATAAATCGGAGAGCGCGCGCAGTTTGCCCCAGATCGGCATGCCTTCCCAGAATAATCGGCAGCTTTCCTGCTGCAGAAATCCCCTGCCGGCAGCGATATTTTCCTGCAGTTCCTGCAATAATTCTGCGTAATACGTTTTCGCCTCAACCGTTCCGCGCAAGACGACGATCGGCCCCATGTGGATGGTGCCGTCAAAAAAACTCAGGGGCGCCGGACTTGCCATGGCTGTGCGTAAGACCTGCTGCCATAAAAGGGTGGCTTCGCTGCTCAGTTGCAAAACCTCGCGAAAGGCGTCCAAATCGAATTTTTGTCCACTGATCTGTTCACACAACGGGAGAATCCTTTTGAACTGTGCGGTCACGAGTTCAATTTCCGCCGCACGGATGCTGTGCAAATGACGCGGCGGATGAATACCGGCGATTGAGCAATTAAAACGATCGGCGTAAAAATGAAACCAGTCTTCCACTTCACGACACTGGTTGGTATTGTAGACCAGCAAATCAGGGCGGGGAATACCGTCGAGGCCGTACTGCGTTTTCAGCGGTGTTGATTGGTTGAGAAAAGCGCCGATATCGCTTGTGGTGTAGGAGCAGATATCTCCTGAATATCCGCATTTCATCGCAGCGGGGATATTGGACCCGGCAGTGCGTGTTGCGCCGAGCAGGGCGCCGTGGTTTTCCGGGAAATAAACCTCGAAGCCGAAACTGCGCAAAAGCTCGGCCGGGCCGACGCTGGTGCACCATGCAAGCGGTTTTTCTCGCTGCCCGATGCGTTGAAAATAGTCGCGCATCAGCTCTTTCAGCACAGATGTCGATTTGATTTTATAGGCCATTTTTATTTCCGCCAATTACGTGAGCCGGATGACATAAACATTTTCACCCGCTTTTTTCTCTTCATCATACAATGCATAAATTTGATCCTGGTAAATATTGCCCACCCGTTTCGGAATGACTTTCATCGAAGGCGTCAGCGTCCTGTTTTCGATTGACAGCTCTTCATCGATGAGCGCCGCTGCGCGGATTTTGGCAAATTTCTGCTTGATTTCAGTGTTGAGCTCATCGAGACATTTTTTCAGACAACCCTGCAGTTCTTCGATATCCTGCGGACCGGCGCAACGGGTAAAAGGCATTTCACCGTTCTCGCTTGAATTGAAAAGAGCGTTGTTGGGAAATAATAAAGCAACAGGATAGGATTCGCCGCTACCTTCGACGAGGGCGAAAGAAATGAACGGACAGCGGTTTTGGATCTTGGCTTCCATCTCCGTCGGGATGACTTTTTCGCCATTCGATAATTTGAAAATCCGGTCTTTTCTGGCGATGAGCCGCAGCCCGGATTCAGTGAATTGCCCGATATCACCGGTGCGAAACCAGCCGTCGTTGGTAAAAGCGCCGGCATTGGCTGTATCATTATCGAAATATCCCTTCATGACATTGGGCCCGTTGACCTGAATTTCGCCATCGGCGGCAAGACGCAATTTAACCCCGGGGATGGGTTTGCCGACAACACCCGGCAAGCGTTTGATTTTCGCATCAGTGACAGTACAACAGGGTGAAGTTTCCGTCAGCCCCCAGCCCTCGTAAACCGGAATATTGCGTTTTTCAAACTCGTGCGTCAGGGCGCCGGGCAGTGGTGCGGCAGCGGTGAAAATGAATTTGAGACCAGGATGAAAAAAGATATTCTCAATTTCTTCATCTTCGCTGATCAGGTCGAAAAGCGCCTGATAAATTTTGGGAACGCTAAAAAAAACAGTGGGTTTGACGAGCTTCCAGTTTTCCAGAATGGTCTGTGGGTTTTTGCCGAAACTCGATTCGAGGTGGAAAGTTGCACCGTTATAAAGGGCGGTGAACAATTCATAGATACCACCGAAACTGTGGTGCCACGGCAGCGAGGAAAGGAAACGGTCGTTTTCATCGAGATCCCATAAAACCTGCATCGCAGCTTGCTGGGATAATATATTTTTATGGCTCAACTGCACACATTTTGGCGTCCCCATGGTGCCGGAGGTGTACATGTTCAGGCAAACAGTATCCGGCGCGACTTTTTGATCTGGCTGGCGTGTCGGGTCTGGCCGTTTTTTGAGCAAATCTGAAAACTGACGCAGCTTTGGGAAGCGGTTATCGGAAACGCTTTCATCAAAAACGAAAATTTGTTTGAGTGCTAAGTCGGGAGTTATATTGGCAATTTGAAATTCGCCTGCAACTGCGAGATATTGTGCGCGCGAATGTTTGATGAGCAATTCGGCGGTATCCTGGTTGAAATAGGCAAAAACAGGAACAGCGACATAACCGGAGGCCATCAATGCCAATTCCAGTTGTAGCATTTCCAGCCGGTTCGGTGAATAAATCACCATTTTATCGCCTTTTTGCATGCCTGATTGCGCAAGATTCCAACTGATATCGCAAATATTTTGATAGAGCTATACCCATGAAATGCCCTGGTAGCGATCCCCGACCCGATGCTGAAAAACCAGACGCTGCCGAAATTTTTCTGCATTCAGTTTTAACAATGTGGCGATATTATCCAAAACCGGACCGAGCTTTAAATCTGGCGATAGGAATTGCATATTAACTCACTCGTGTTAATTCAAAATTAATGGGGATTGGCCCGTTAACAATTGCACGGCAATGGGCAAATTTCTTGGCGTTTGATAGGGGCGGATTTGTGCTCAGGAATCGGGACCGGGGAAGGAAGCCAGGCGATGTTTTAGCGCATTCGTTTTGATTTTTTTACCTTCTTAAACGAATAAAATTCTTATTAAAGTTTAAAAGGTCAGATTTATAATTTTCTAATAATTCATGCGAGTAACAAGACAACTAAAACATTTAAAATAAATAAATTAACAAGATGTATGCGTAAAATCGGAATTTTTATCTTGTTTTTAAAATTAAAAACCATTTCTTCAATTCCAAGCCCTTTCTTAACAATTTTGCAATTGTATCCTGATTCCTTATATTCGACATCAAAAAAATGATAATATAATTTTGACGAGGTTCAAATGTATTCTGCTGCCAACCAGATTCTATTCGATGAACACCGGGTGATCCTGCAAGCCCGAAAGCAGGTTTTAAAAATTCTTGCAGCCACGAATTTAAGCGATTATGCTGATCAACTCGATTGGTACGTTACTTTTTTTCAAGATTATGGTGATTTGATTCATCACCAGAAAGAGGAAGAAACGCTTTTTAAGCTGGTGGCAGAGAAAAACGCCATGCTCGCTGAAAGCATTGTTGCCGCGCTTTCCGAGCACCATCTCGAATTTCGCGATAAACTGGGCGAGCTGCGCAGCCTCATCAAACGTGAAAAATGGCCGGAGTTGAAACAGCTTTTTACGCTTTATTTGTCGGATTTGCGTGATCATATTTCAGCGGAAGATGATAATTTTTTTAAAGTTGCCGACGACATTCTTTCAGCGCAGCAGCTTGATGATCTGCATGCCGCATTTTTAGCCAAGGACAAGGTGCTGGGTCTGGATCGCAAAAAAGAGCTCGAAATGAAAATTGAGGAAAAAAGATGAGTACAAAACTGGCCATCGTCACCGGGGGCGGCCAGGGAATCGGCCGGGCTATCGCCGCAGGACTGGTGGCGGAGGGTTTTTTTGTTGTCATCGCTGATATCGATGCCGGCAAAGCCCGGCAAGCTGTTGCCGAACTGGGCGAAACGAAGAGTGCGTTTATACGCTGTAACATTGCAGAAGAAAACGATGTCGCACAGTTTTTTGCGACTTTGCAAGATCGTGTGGAATCGCTGCAAGTCGTAGTCAACAATGCGGGCATTATTCGCGATAAACCCATCTGGAAAATGGAAGCCGAAGCATTCGATGCCGTCATCGGTGTCAATTTGCGCGGTACCTGGCTGATGTGCCGTGAGGCGGCCCGGATCATGCGGAAGAATAATTATGGCCGCATCATCAACATCGCTTCGCGCGCCTGGTTAGGCAATTTCGGACAAACGAATTATTCCGCTTCCAAAGCCGGTATTGTCGGTCTCACCCGCTCGCTGGCGCTGGAGCTGGCAAAAAACAAAATCACTGCCAACGTCGTTGCACCCGGGCTTATCGCCACCCCGATGACTTTAAATTTGCCCGAATCCGTGCAGCAGCAACTCATTGCGGCACAGCCGACAAAAGAGATGGGATCGGTGGAAGATATCGCCGCCCTGGTGACCTTTCTCGCTTCCCGCAAGGCGGGATTCATCACCGGACAGGTGTTGCATGTCGACGGCGGCAAAAGTATTGGTGCACGTGTGGCATAGGGTGAAATTATTTTTCCGGCTGTTGTTCGCGTTCAATTTGCATCGGATTTTTGCCACTGCGACGTTTGTACTTGAATAATTGAAATCGTGTCGGAACGCTTCGTGGCGGCCAGTAATTATTGCTCGTTTCAACATCTGCCGTAGCGAGATAAGGGTCGAGCACGATTTGCCTGACTTCTTTTTTAAAGGGGAAAACTTTGCTGATTTTTTTCTGGTTCAGTTTCCAGATTTCTGCCGGAATATGCTGAATTTCTTCGGTGCCGTCGGCGAATTTAAATTGTAAAATCAACGGCATAACCAGCCCGCCCCTGTTTTCGAAAGTCAATTCATAAAAATTCTTTTTTGAATTCAATAATTCGATTTCAGCCGAATCCAGTGAGGCGAGATAGCGTTGGTATTTTTGTAGCGTGTAGTCATCGATCTGAAATTTATCATAGCTGTCGTAGAAATCCTGCAAAGATGTATCCTGTTCAGTTACCGTTTGTGCAATCTGTGTTTTATTGCGCCGGATACTGATGCCTTTCTCTCGTTTTTCTTCTTCTAATCTGCTGATAGGCTGTTCAGTTTCCGGATTTTGCGTGTCGATTTTGAACCAGCGCACATTGGATATGGCAATATCGACATTGTCGGTGGTATAAAACCAGCCGCGCCAGAACCAGTCGAGATCGACCGCGGAGGCATCTTCCATCGTGCGGAAAAAATCGGCCGGTGTCGGGTGGTGAAACATCCAGCGATTGGCATATTCTTTAAACGCGAAGTCGAACAATTCCCGTCCCATGATGGTTTCACGCAAAATATTCAGCCCGGCTGCCGGCTTGCCGTAGGCATTCATGCCAAAATTAAAGAGCGATTCAGAGTTGGTCATGATCGGTGTGAGCTTGTTTTTTTCCGTTTTCATGTAATCGACGATTTTATGAATCGGGCCGCGGCGCGAGGGATAATCGCGTTCCCATTCCTGCTCTGTTAAATATTGCAGGAAGGAGTTGAGTCCCTCATCCATCCATGTCCATTGCCGCTCATCCGAATTGACGATCATCGGAAAATAATTATGTCCGATTTCATGAATGATCACCGAGAGCATGCTATATTTGGTGCGCAGGGAGTAGGTGCCGTCTTTCTCCGGGCGGCCGCCGTTAAAACAGATCATCGGATATTCCATGCCGATGGCGTTGGCATGGATGGACTGGGCAACGGGATATGGGTAGGGGAATGTAAACTTCGAATAGGTTTTCAATGTGTGGGCAACGACGCGGGTGCTGTATTTTTCCCACAATGGATTGCCTTCTTTGGGATAAAACGACATGGCTATAACCGTACGTTTGCCGAATTTCACTCCCATCGCGTCCCAGATAAATTTACGCGAGCTGGCAAAACCGAAATCACGCACATTTTTGGCGGTGAATTTCCATGTTTTTTTCCTGTCGGCTCTCTGTCTTTCAGCCTCGCGCGCCTCGGCTTCGGTAACGATAAGTACCGGTGTTTTGCTGGTTCGTGCCCTAGCCAGCCGCTGCCGTTGAGCACCGCTGAGAACCGTGCCCGCATTTTGCAATTCGCCTGTGGCCGCAACGATATGATCAGCCGGTACTGTGATTGAGACATTATAATCGCCGAAAGCAAGGGTGAACTCGCCGCTGCCGAGAAACTGTTTGTTTTGCCAGCCTTCGACCTCGTTGTAAACCGCCATGCGTGGGTAAAATTGTGCGATGATGTACAGATAGTTATCGTTTTCTTTGAAATACTCCATGCCTGAACGGCCGCGCACTTTGGCCCGGTCGTTGATATTGTACCACCATTTGATTTTCAGGGTGAATTTATGCTGTGAGCGCAACGGTGATGGCAGGTCGACACGCATCATCGTATTGTTGATGGTGAACGGCAATGCTTTGTCATTTTTATCACGTACATAATCGATTTTAAATCCGCCATCGAAATCAAGGGCCAGCGCTTTCATACGCCAGAAACTCATCTTTTCCTGAATTGTGTCGGTTCGGATTTTTAATGCATCGGAATCTTTAGCGCGGATATTTTGATCGAGCTGCAACCAAAGATAATGCAGCGGATCGGGTGAATTATTGTAATAGGTAATGGTTTCCCGACCGTAAATGCGCTGCTTTGCATCATCGAGCTCAAGGCTGATTTGGTAATCAGCTTTTTGCTGATAGTATTGATGTCCCGGCGCCCCGGAGGCTGTCCGGTAGACATTTGGGGTCGCTAATTCCTGGCCAAGCTGGCGGAATTTATTTTTGTTGATATTTTCATTTTGTGCCTGAACTCCGGTGATAAAGACGAACACCAGTCCGATGATCAAGCAGGTTTTACACAGAACTCGCTTCATTTCTTACTCCTGAATAACTGGTTTTATGATCAACCAAAATGCTGTACAAGCGATGCCGGCGGATACGAAATTGCACCAGTAGAGGTGCTCTATTTTACTTTTAATGGTTACTAACCAGGTGATGAAACTAAAACAGACCACGATGATGATTTGTCCGATTTCAACACCGATATTGAAGCTGGCCAGCGGCAGAATCAGGTTTTCATCCGGGTTGAGCAGCAGTACGAGATAGCTGGAAAACCCGAGCCCGTGGATAAGACCGAACACCATGGCAAACAAATATTTACTGTAATAATAAAATCCACTGCCGGGTCTGCGCTTTCTGATAAAATTAGCCATGCTGGTCAACAATATCGTGACCGGGATGAGAAGTTCGATCAAATTGACATCGATTTCCAGCAAACGAAATGTCGCCAGCGCGAGCGTCAGCGAATGCCCTGCCGTAAATGCTGTCACAAGGAGCAGGATTTGCCGCCAGTGACGCAAAGGATAAGCGACACACAATGCGATGACGAAAAGAATATGGTCATAACTGTCGATGGCCAGGATATGCTGCAAACCCAGTTGAAAATAAATTGACATCACTGACATTGGGGTGGCTCATTCAATTTCGAGGAACAATTTGTATCCGTTATGAAAAATCGCTATTTTTTTTCACAAAAACAAATGAAAGACTTCAGCAAGAATTATCATCAAAACACGCATGCTTTTCACAAAGCAATGGTTTTACCCTGCTCTATTGATAAACTTTGTTGTTTGCCCTCGGAGTGCATTGCCTTGATGCGATGCGAATAGTGCAGCTTTTAATTAAAATACCGATTTTTCAGCTCCAGTTTACTTCATAGGAAACCAAGACTGACACCAATTTCAATTTGTTTAATTAAAACAACAAAAGAGGAGATAAATTGAATTTTTTCGGAAAGAATTCATATCGCCACCGACCATTACGGGCTGCACGCGTTGCAGTATTCATTTTGACCGGTGTTTTGTTAATCGGCTTCAGGCATGTTTTTTACGTCAGCATTTGTTCGGTGGAAGAAAACACAAAAACTGAATTACTTGAAATAACCTTTCGCATTTTTACCGATGACCTCGAGAAAGCACTGTTAGATGAATATCATTTGAATTTGCGCCTGGGCACAGAAAAGGAACATATTAAAACTGACAGCCTGCTCTTTGAATATATCAGAAGAAATTTTCGACTGCAACTCGAAAAACAGCCCGCGCACATGCGTTTTATCGGCAAAGAAGTGGAGATCGATTTAACATGGATTTACCTCGAAATCCCCAAAAAAGAAAAAGTAAAAAAAATTACTGTGTTGAACCGTTTGTTGATCGACTCATTTGAGACGCAAAAAAATATCGTGCATTTGAATATTCAGGGGCAGAAAAAAAGTTTGTTATTTCGCAAGGGGCATAGTGAAGATTCAATCGGCTTTCCCGCTCAGGAATGAGCTGTGTGCCCATTCCTGATGGGGTAATATTATTCACCGGCAGAATAGGGCTGTTGCTTGTTTGAAATCTGAATGCCGTCAACTTTCTGCATTATTTTCTTCAAATGCCGGATTAATTGTTGAGCCTCCGGCGTCTGGCGTTTTTTCAGCGCGTTAATCGCATTCGTCAATTCTGTTTGCCAGCCGTCATAGTTTTGGTTTTTAAAATGGATGATTGCCCGAATGCGTGCTTTTTCAGCGTCGGGCAGGTTTTTAGCATATTCAAGGGCGCAAAGGGCATCATTTTCTTCCAGACAGGCGACAGCCTGATCGAAATCCTTTTGCTGTGGGTTGCCATTTGAAGCACATGCCGGGGCAATGATCAACATTGCGAGCAGCAGGACAAATGACATGTTAATTGGGGCGATTTTAATCCTTTCGTTTTTGAATTCAAAATATCTCACGACAAGCCCTCCATTTGAAAATTAACCTGCATTGAATTTCCTTTGGAGAAAACTAATTGAGAAATAGCAAGGGTGGTGCCAACGATAAACCCGGAAACAGGGTCCGATAAATTAAGCATATAACCCACTAAATTTTAATCTGTTAGATAGCTCTATTCATCATCGTGGAATACGTGACTGAAATGCCCTGCCACTCATCTGTTGCTCAATGAGTGGAGAAAGCCGCCAGTCAACGCCACCGGAATATTACATCTTATTCAAACTATCGCAAAAATATGACTAAAACTTAATGCGAATGATCGATTTTGTTGGGATATTGCCATTTTCAAGAGGTGGGTGCCAAACGATTGAAACCTACCAGGTTTTTGGAACCTGGCAGGTTTATACCGGAAAATTTTCCTTACCGCAGCAAAAGCATTTTGCGCGAAGACCTGAATTTGCCCGCGCGTAATTGGTAAAAATAGATGCCGCTGGCAAATCTGGAAGCATCGAAAGTAATGCTGTGCCGGCCAGCACTTTGTTTGCTATTTACCAGTTGCAAAACTTCCCGGCCGAGCACGTCGAAGATGGAAAGTTTGACCAAAACCGGCGCCGCCAGTGTATATTGAATCTCGGTTTGTGGGTTGAACGGGTTGGGATAGTTCTGCTCAAGTTTAAAGGCCTGAGGGGGCGTTTTATTTTCATTAATGCCGCTGACGGTCGTGCCGTAACCAAGAGTAAAGTAATCACCTGCAGCGAGGTTTAAACCTGAGAAACTGATCACCGAGCCGTCAAAGCGGGCGCCGGAGGTGTAGATTCCGGCTGTGCTGAAGTCTCCGTTGGCGCTGACGAGCACGGCGTAATTCTTTTCATCGCGCGATTCAAAAGCCGGAACATCCGCAAGATCAAAGGCAATGGAAATATCTCCGACGTCACCGGATTCGTTGATGCGCCAGGTTCTGTTCAAGCGTCGTTGCAAGGATGACGGCGCTTCGGCATTGGATTGCAGATTACTGCCGTCATTACCCCAGAAAAGAAAGCTCTTGTCCGGCAAATCCTCACTGCGTTGCATGAGAATATCGCTATGGTGGCTGCCGCTTTGCTGGTTGAGCCCGGAAATATCGTTGCGGCCGAGGCCGGCAACCATGCTTTCAAAGCCGCTGATATTGTAATATTCATTGGCTTCGAAAGGGATGGGAATACAGTATTTAATCGAAAGATAATTTTCCACTTTCCGTTTTTCCTTTTCTGTCAGAGCGCGTTGATAAACGATAATTTCAGCTATGGTGCCGTTGAAAAACGAACCCTGCGTGCGGCCGCCGATGAAAGCGGCAGCATTTGTCGGATAAAAAATACCGGCCTGGGAATCCGAATAAATCTCCTCACCGTCAAGCGTAATAGTCCGTTTGCCCTGAGTCACCGATGAGCACATTGACCAGAGAAAGGCATGATTTTCGATATGCTGCCTGGCAGTTTTGTTGAGGTTCCCGGCAGTGCGTTGCCCTGTGCCGAGAATAAAATCGCTGTAACGCCCGGGTGTCAAATCCGGTGTGGCGACTTCGATATGCGAATTGCCTGCACCATATTGCGCCAACTGGATCGCCTCGCCGAGGCGGCACGTTTTATTCACTACAAATACGGTTAATTCGCCGATGGTATCCGCAGTCGAGAACAAACCACCGGTAATGGTGAGATAATCATCTTCCCCAAAGAAAGCGATCGTTGGATAGCCGTTGATCATATCACCCGGGTTGGTGCTGTAGATCGGCTGTCTGTCACCATAGGCCTCGGCAACGTGGTGATATGGGCTCTGGTCTGTCCAGCGGCTGAGCAACCCGTTATTGATGGTCGTCGAGGTGGCTGTGTCGGAGCGCAACCAGAGAACGAGGCGCTGGCTGATACCACCCGGCGCATAGCGATCGTTATCACGGTAATCGACGTCGCCATCAAGTGAGTTGTCCGAATCCAGATCCTGCAACGTATTGGCCGGGTTTGATATGCCGGCGTTGGCCGGGCCGAAGTTAAAATCATCGCTGTCGATTGCGTCATCGAGCCCGTCCTTATCCCAATCCTGTTTTTTGAGCGCAGCGAGACCGGATTCTACAACGTCGCGAATGCCATCCTGGTCACTGTCACTATCGATGAAATCAGCATATCCATCGTTATCATTATCGGGCAGGTTGGTCAGACCATCCGGTTCGTAGCTGTCGTCGAGTCCATCCCCATCGCTATCCTGCCCGGATGCTTTGATGTAAGCGTTGGTTTTCTGTGCTTCAATGTTGTCAGGAATACCATCACCGTCGGAATCCAGATCGTACGGGTTGCTGATTTGATCACCGTCGATATCAATTTCACTTTCGATTATATCCAAAATGCCGTCATTATCATCGTCGATATCCAAAACATCGGCGACGCCGTCGCCATCTGTGTCATGTTGATCATCCGGATCGAGATAATCGAGAGCGCCGTTCTGATCGAGATCCACAGCATCATCAGGGCGGCCGTTTTTATTCGGGTCATTACCTTCCTGAACAGAGGCGATCCCATCTCCGTCATCATCGGGATCGAGATAATCCGGTGAACCGTCGCGATCAAAATCCTGTGCGTCTTCCGGGTCGAAATCCGGGTCTGCATCGGGATTTGGATTTTCGTGCAACGTTAATAAGCCATCATTATCATCATCATTGTCGAGATAATCCGGGATGCCGTCGCCGTCGCTATCAATCGCATCATCCGGGACGCCGTTGAAGTTCGGATCGACGCCTTCCATGTCGGTGCGAACGTGATCGCCATCATCATCCCAATCGCGATAATCGACATCTCCAGTGGTGCGCGCATCACCGTCGGTGTCGCGCAGATCATCTGCCGGTGAACTGATGTTTGCGTAGACCGGACCGAATTTTGTGTCATCGGGGTCGATTGCGTTATCGAGGCCGTCGCGATCGTCATCATTGTGCGAAAGTGGCGGCAGACCGGATTCAAAATTGTCTTCCGGGCCGTCATCGTCGGCATCGATATCGAGAAAATCATAATTGCCGCGGGTGTCGGAGTTTACCGGTGAAATCCCCTGCCCAAAAGCATTGTCGATGCCATCGCCGTCGTTGTCGAAACCGCTCGGTTTTTTAAAACTCAACGTCGATTGCGCTTCAACGATATCCGGGATGCCGTCATTATCACTGTCGAGATCGAGGCTGTTGGGAATACCGTCGCCGTCAAAATCGGCATCCCCCTCGATGGAATCGGCAATGCCGTCACCGTCGTCATCTTTATCGATCAAATCGGCAACACCATCACCATCGGTATCAGCGCTGCTGTTGGGGTCGAGATAATCGGGAATATTATCACCATCGCTATCGATGGCATCACCCGGCCTGCCGTTGCCGTCAGGATCGTTTCCCTCGAGTGCGGAAATGATCCCATCGCCGTCGTCATCCAAATCGAGGTAATCGGGCGTGCCGTCGCCGTCGGTATCCCGTGCATCGTCCGGTCGTGAATTCCGGTTATCATCCGGCGCTTCAAAACGCGTCTCCACATGATCGTTGTCATCGTCGCGATCGAGATAATCGGGCGTGCCATCGCCATCGGAATCCTGTGCATCTGCCGGATCGCCATCAGTATCGCCATCGGCAAATTCATGAAAAGACCCCAGATTATCACCGTCATCGTCATAGTCACGCCAGTCAGCGTCACCATTGGAATTGACGTCGCCATCCCAATCCTGCAAAATCGCTGCCGGATTGTTTATGCCTGCATTCACCGGGCCGAAGCGCTGGTCATCAGAATCAACGGCATCATCAAGCCCGTCGTCATCTGCGTCAATTCCTGAAAGTTGCGGCAGTCCGGATTCAAAATTATCGTACAGTCCGTCATTGTCGCAGTCAAAATCGAGATAATCCGGATCGCCGTCGCCGTCTTTATC
>JAJRYV010000068.1 GCA_024275575.1 bacterium | reverse complement strand
GCGTATCGAATCCACCAACACCGGTCGAGTGGTCAACACCTCGCCAACAGCGGCCAGCGCCGGGGCGGATTTAAACGGCCACGCCACGCGCCTCGCCTGCGAGCAGATTCACCGGCGTCTTGTGGATTTTGCCGCTGATTTATTATCTGCCGATGCAGAACAAGTTGAAATAAACAATAATCAGGTTGTGAATTCCGGAAAAGCCACTGGCCTGGGTTGGAACTCGCTGGTGGACAAAGCCTACTGGTCGCGAGTGAATTTATCGGCACAAGCGCATTACAGCACGCCGGATATTTATTTCAATACAAACAAGGAAAAAGGCCATCCTTTCGCCTATTATTCATTCGGCGCTGCGGCTGTCGTGGCGCAGCTCGATTGTCTGCGCGGCACTTATGCTTTTGAATCGGTTGAAATCGTGCACGATCTGGGCAAAAGCCTGGCGCCGGAGATCGATCTCGGGCAAATCGAAGGCGCGCTGCTGCAGGGTCTCGGCTGGATGGCGATGGAGGATGTGGTTTTTGCAGAAGATGGCCGTCTGCTGGCGAATACGCTGAGTACTTACAAAATACCGGATATCTATTTTGCACCGCAAAAAATCGAAACGGTTTTCCTCGAAAATGCGGCACATCCGGCCGGATTATTTCATTCCAAAGCCATCGGTGAGCCACCGTTGATGTATGGTATCGGCGGCTGGTTTGCCCTGCGCGCCGCGTTGTGTGCTTTCCGTCCTCAGGCTGATATCCCGTTCATCGCACCGATGACACCGGAACGGGTGCTACGGGCCTTGTACCCGGAAAGACAAAACCATCATGATTGAAATTAAAGGAGAGCACATGGCACAATCGAATTCCATAAAAACCATCTGTGTCCATAGTGGCACAATCGCCGATAGTCAGGCGCACGGCTCCATCAGCCCGATTTTCCCGGCAACTTCCCACGCCTATCTCGATTTGCAGAAAAAGGCCTATCCACGCTATTTTAACACCCTGAATCAGGAGGCGCTGGCGTTGAAACTGGCGGCGCTGGAACACGGGGAAAGCGGTCTCATTTTTAGTTCGGGAATGGCCGCAATCAGCGCCGTGCTGCTGAGCTTTTTAAAAAAAGGTGATCATGCGGTGATTCAGCAAAAATTATATGGCGGCACCTCCAATTTCATCAGCAATTGCCTCGCTGATTTCGCCATTGAACACGACACGACCGGCGGGCTGGCCGTCACTGATTTTACAAGCTGCCTGCGGGAAAATACCAGGCTCATCTACATCGAAACGCCTTCCAATCCATTGCTGGAGATTACCGGTTTGCAGGCGGTCGCCGGGCTGGCAAAATCCCGTGATATTTTGACGATTATCGACAATACCTTCGCTTCACCGGTCAATCAGAATCCGCTCGATTTCGGTATCGATATCGTGGTGCACAGCGCGACAAAATATTTGAGCGGACACAGTGATATTTGTGCCGGTGCGGTGATTGCTGGCCGCGCGAATATCGAAAAAATCATGCCCCGGGCGGTCAATTTCGGTGGCAGTTTGAATGCACAAACCTGTAATCTACTCGAACGCAGCGTAAAAACGCTCGTTCTGCGGGTGACGCAGCAGAATCAAAACGCCCAGGCCATCGCTGAATTTTTGCTGGAAAATCCAAAAATCGAACAAGTCAACTACCCCGGCCTGCAAAGTCACCCGCAGCATGATTTGGCAAAAGAACAAATGCACGGCTTCGGCGGCATGCTCTCATTTGTCGCACAGTCAGGGGTAGATATCGTTGCTTTGCAAAAAAATCTTCAACTCATCAAACCGAGTATGAGTCTCGGTGCAGTGGAGTCGACAATTTGCTCCCCCGCTTTGACTTCACACGCTCTGTTGAGTCGGGAGCAGCGTCTCGCGGAGGGTATTTCGGATAATCTGTTACGCCTTTCCGCCGGCATCGAAGATGTAGATGATCTCATCGCCGATTTGCAACAGGCTCTGGAAAAAAAGGGATAGTTCCTGCTCTATTTATATATTTTGCCACCGAGCCAGCGAACGCACTGAGAATAAATAACCAGGAGATGAATTAGGCAAATTTTCAATTTCAGCCAATTCTCAATTGGCAGATTTTTTCTCGAAGTTTTTTCGATCGTTTTCGGTGTGTTGCTGGCACTGGGCGGTAACGAACTGCGCGAATATTATAATGATCAGAAACGTGTCGAAATCGCGACGATGAGCATCAAATCGGAAATTGAGGTCAATAAAAAATTTATTGAGAAACGCCTGCCCTATTATACAGCTATGGTGGATACATTAAACGAACTCATTGCCAAACATGGGAAAAGCATCGGGGCATTCAAAATCAAAATTTCCGGATTTCATGGCGTCAATCCGCCGTTGCTGCGTGAATCATCTTTTAATACCGCGATTTCAACGCAGGCTTTTGCCGACTTCGAATTCCATAAGGCCGACCGAATTTCCATGGTTTATTCATTTCAGGAAAACTATCTTAAAATGATCGATATTTATCTGACAGCGCTCATCAATCGGGAATCGCCGACGATTGGCAATCTGCGCAATATATTTTCCGAGATGTTGAACATCGGTAAAGAGCTGGCTGCCGAATATGATCGTGCGCTGGCGGCTCTGTAACCCGGGCTGAAGCTGCGAAGCTCCTATCCCGGGTAATAAAAATTGGCAAAAAATGTTTCCCGCACTGCGATGAAATCGTGGATAATAATGATTATCGCAGGTTGGGGACTTTGTCACTCAGCCATAGTCACCCGGCAGCTTTGCGTGAGATGTTTTTTTTGATATTCCGTAACTCATTCAGCATGATATGCTCGTCGGAAATTTTAGTCATGCCCGACGAAAAACATGGCGGGATTCTACGAGTGACAAGCAGGAAGTAAATTCTGCCAAGGAGATTGGCCAAACAGATACATGCAAACAAATTTTTATGAATAATTCAGTCTATGACTCTGGCGCATGCGATACTGACTACGGCTATCCTTTTCTCTCCTCAAATTGCTACAAATTCCTTCCTTATTGCCCATGTTCAAGCGAGCGCTTTGCCGCAAACAACAGGCTTTGAAAAAATTTCACTCATCGCTGAAAGCGCAACAAAACGTGTTCTGGTGCCGCACGATTCCATCGGCAGTCACTGGCGCGAAGAAATTCAGTTTGAAGATAGCACCTGGCAATTATGCGAGGGCGAACCCGGAGGTGTGGGTTATAAAAAAAAAGTTGGTTATGAACAATTGATCACCCTGGATGGCGGCGAACAAATGCACGCCGATGGCGGCCACCCCAATACCAGTTGTTTAATTCGTACATCATTTTTTCTGACCGGCGAAATGATCGAAAAAATCGTTTTTCTTCTATTTGAAATGCGCTTTGATGACGGTTTCGCCGCATGAGGTGCTATGCACCACGGGTCAGATTTGTTGAGGCTTTTGTCAATTGGGATTATCAGGGCATTTTTCTTTTCACCGAAAAAATCAAGCGCGATAAAAACCGTGTCGATATCGCTAAATTGAAGCCTGATGAAAACCACGGCGACGATTTGACCGGTGGTTACATCATCAAAATCGCTTATTACAACCGTTCCGGCGATGATAGCTGGGTTTTAAAAAATTTTCCCGAGGGCCAGGTGGAAAACCGCGTACATTTTATCTATCGTAAACCGGCGCCGGACAAAATTACCGCAGAGTAAAAATTTTATATTCAAACGTATTTCCATCAAGCTGAGGTGGCCCTCTTCAGCGATTACTTTACCGACCCACTGCGTGGTTACCGCCGCTATTTCGATGTGTCCAGTTTTATCGACTATATCATCATCAGCGAGCTTTCGCGTAAAATCGACGCCTACCGCAAGAGTCGCTATTTTTACAAAAAAAAAGACAGCAACGGCAGCCTGTTGCACGCCGGACCGGTGTGGGATTTCGACTGGGCCTGGAAAAATATCCGCGATGACCAACTCGGCGCCACTGACGGCTCCGGCAGGGTATCTCAATTTAAAAATGGTCAGCGCGCCATCAATTCTCCGCACTGGTATAACCGCCTGCTGCAAGACCCTGCTTTTGTGAAACAACTGGTGCAACGCTATTTTGAATTGCGCTCCGATTTTATCAATCTCGCGACCATCGGCGTTTACATCGATTCTGTTGGCATATTGCTCTCTGCGGCAAAGGAGCGGCATTTTGCTCTGTGGCCCATCGAACTGGATTACCGGGCGCCGGAGTGGGAGCCGCCATCGCTCACATATGAAGAAGAAATTACTAAACTCAAGTCGTGGATCGAAAAACGCCTGAACTGGGTCGATGGCCAATTCATACAGATGCGCTCGGCGCAAACGATCGCTGTTTCGCAGAGCATCGAGCGGGCCAAAGATGGCTGGATAGTCCGCGCTTTCCCCAACCCTGCAATCACCTCTCTATCGGTCGAATCCAACGTGCCCTTGCGGCAGGTCGCTATTTATAACGTGACCGGCCGGCTAACGCTGCTGCACACCTGTGATCAATCCTATTCCGAAATAATTCACTTTAGCAAGCAAGCTGCAGGCATTTATTTTTTAAAAATTACCGCGGTAAATGGCGCTGTTGTCATTCGCAAACAGACATTTATCAATTATTGAAATCCACTTTTACGGGAAAAAGAGAAAGTTGGAACCGCCGGCAGAAAATCTCAAAACTGCACAGCCAGTCCGATTTTATTGCCACCGAAATAAGGTACGATAGCATGCCCTGGCTGTCTTTTATTTACGAGATGGCCGGCGACCCGATAGCCCAGCGCAGCACCGACGACAACATCGGAGAGCCAGTGTTTTCTCGTCTCGATGCGTTGCAGCGCTACCGAAGCCATCAACGCATAAGCCGGGTAGCGTACGAATTTTGAATGATACTGATTGATCAGCACGGCCATCAGCGTAAAAATGCTGGAAGTATGGCCTGAGGGCATGGAATAGAATTGATCCCTGTCTGATTTTGTATAAAATGAATTTCGAAAATGCGGGCCTTTGTTGAGCAGGGGGCGAGCCCTGCCGATGCTGATTTTTGCCAACCGGTTGATCATCCCGGTGATGATGTATGATTCCAGCAGCAGAAGGGATGTTTGCAGAAGTTTTTTATCCTGCAGCAGAATCCCGCTTGCGGCCGTTGCTCCCATCAACGCGGCGGCAAATCCTTCTGGTTGCATGCGGTTAAAAACATCCCCCGGCCAGGTTGCAGCCTGTAGCAATTTGTTATAAAAGTGGTCATTTTCTCTGGCAAACTCTTCATCCACAGATTCATCGACAAGCCAGATCAGACCGGCATTTAGCGCAACAAATGAGGAGAAAAGCACATAATCCTGCTGCGACATCCGGAACGGCGCACGGCCAATTTTTACAAAGTCTTTGAAAAATGTTTGCGGAATATTTTTTAGCGGATTGACCTTATGCTTTGTGCTATCACTCCCGGTTTGTGATCCATTGAGCGGACACGAGATGAAAAGAAGGCTGAGAATAATCGGGGGGAGTCTTTTCGGCATCGATTTGATTCCTGAAATTACGCAAACCGTTTTAAAATACGAATGAAATTGGCCTGAATCATTCATATTATTTTTCTTGAATGTATCTGTTCCGTAATTTAATAAAAGAATATGAAAAATCCTGGTATCCTTTGCATGATTCTATTCTTTCGTATAAAATTAATGGTTTAAGGGACTATTTGCACGGGTATCCAGTTAACAGCAAACGGTAAATATGCCCTCCAACCGGGGCATCGCTGTCAAATTAAGAGCATAAAACATTTGAAAACAATGGGAAGATAACGTCCGCTGCGGGATGAATCCCACAACTACTTTAAAAAAAACCGCCTGAAGGCGGCTCAATGATCAAGCTCGCTTCAGCGAGGTTAGGTCTACATCTGTTGCTTATTCCAGGCGCCCTTATCGCAAAAGTGTCATGCGACCGGAAAGTTGATGTCCACCTGCCTGCAGGCTGTAAAAATAAATACCTGAGCTTGCCGGACGCCCGTCGTGCTGTTTGCCGTCCCATTTTACGGTAAACCGTCCCGCAGGCATCGGTTCATCGATCAGGCGGACAATTTGCCGGCCACGGACATTAAGAACCGTCAGGCGCACCGGTCTGTTTGCCAGTTCACGCGGAATTGAGAAAGAAATAAAAGTCGTGGGGTTAAACGGGTTGGGCCAGTTTTGCAGTAAAACCGGGGTCTGCGGTAAATTTTCATTATGCTGGTCATCATCGGCGACAGTAGTGGCCAGCAGTGACGCCGCTCCGCGGGATTCTCCCTTTTCATCAGCGAGATAGACGTTGCTCCACGCGGGACGCAAAGCAGGCGCCTGGGAATACATCGTCTGCCATTCCTCATCCGTGAGGCGCTTGAAATATTTCAAGCGCCTCACGGATGAGGAATGGCAGACGATGTATTCCCAGGCGCCTGCTTTGCGTCCCG
>JAJRYV010000009.1 GCA_024275575.1 bacterium | reverse complement strand
TGTGAATTTCTTGTGAGATTTTTTGCTCATGGACTTACCCTCTTGTCTTGCGAAACGTAAAAAGGTAATACATGAGAAGATGCTGCGCAATGTGTTAAGTAAAATTAGTCAAAAAAGTACCAAAGCTTGTGAAGCAATACATGGCAAACAAATTTATAAATAGAGCAGGTTACAATTAAAAAGTTTGTTTTTGTAATTAATTTACTTACACTTTATGCAAGATTTCTGAACAGGCCGCTATTTCCTTCAGTAAACAATTCCGGAAAATGTGAGATGAAAACCAGTTACGCCGCCCTCCTGTATTTATTCTTGCTTGCAACCGTTCTCTTTGCACAACAATCCAATCATCCCAAATATGAATTTCGTGGCGCCTGGATCGCCACCGTCGTTAATCTGGACTGGCCCTCCAATCCCGGGCTTTCGACGTCAACACAGCAAAAAGAGCTGACCAAACTGCTGGATGAGCTCAAATCAGCCGGGATAAATGCTGTTATATTTCAGGTTCGCAGCGAATGCGACGCCATGTACGAATCGCCCTTTGAACCGTGGTCATTCTGGCTCACCGGCAAACAGGGCAAAGCACCGAACCCGTATTACGATCCCCTGGAATTCGCCATCGCAGAAGCGCACAAACGCGGCATGGAACTGCATGCTTGGTTCAACCCCTACCGTGCATCCCGGGAGATCGGGAATTATGCGTTGGCGGACAATCACATCCTTGTGCAGCGCCCGGAATGGATCATTGCCAAAAATAAAATCCGAATTTTAAACCCCGGAGTGCCTGAGGTTAGAGACTATATAATAACCGTGGTGATGGATATCGTCAGGCGATACGATGTAGACGGTATTCACTACGATGATTATTTCTACCCTTATCCACCAAATACAGTGAACTACAGCGATGACAATGACGCTTTTAATGCTGATCCACGCGGATTTTCCAACCGCGGAGACTGGCGTCGGGACAACATCAACTTATTTGTCAAAAATCTCGGGGACAGCGTTCGTGCTGCAAAACCCTGGGTGAGTTACGGCGTCAGCCCCTTTGGCATTTGGCGAAACAATGTGCCTTCCGGTATTCAGGGCATGGACGCCTACAATTCTATTTATGCTGACGCCAAAACCTGGCTCGAATCAGCCTGGGTCGATTATCTGACGCCGCAGCTTTACTGGCCGCACGGCGGTTCACAGGATTACGGCAAATTGCAGCCGTGGTGGGCTACCAGCGCTGCGCTCGGGCAACGCCATCTTTACCCGGGGCTTGCCCTCTACCGACAGGTTGAATGGCCTTCTTATGAAATTAAAAACCAGATTCGTGAAAACCGCAGCCACCCCGATGTGCTCGGCAGTATTCTTTTCCGTGCCGGCAACGTGCTGGAAAACCCCAAAGGTTTTACCGATGAATTGCGCAGCAACCTCTACCGTGATCCGGCGATTACGCCACCGATGGCATGGAAAAGCAGCAATGAGCCAAACAACCCACAAAATGCCCGCTTCGATTTGATCGCCGGCAGCAATTCCTGGGGGCTGACATGGGATCAACCCACGCTTGCCGCAGACGGCGATTCAGCTCGTTTTTATACCGTTTACCAGTTCAACCGACCGGATATCAACCCGGGCGACCTCGACAATGCCATCAATATGTTTGCCATCACCGGCGAGACCCATACCATCGAGTCGATTGAAGCAGAGGGCATCGGCCCGCTTTATTACGTTATTACTGCACTCAATCACTACTCACACGAAGGTGCCATGAGCGAGGTCATCGAAGTCCATGCGCCCGATGCGCCCTTGCTTGCTTACCCGGCAACGAACGAAATCGTCGGCGATCCACGCCAAACGTTGCGCTGGAACGATCCGGGGAAAGTGGCGTCTTATCGATTAACAGTGGCCGATGATGCGAATTTTTTTAATAAAATTATCGATGAAGGTGGTATCACCGATACCTCGTGGACATTAACGGAACTCAAAGGCTTGTCGCAATATTTTTGGCGCGTCAAAGCCGGCAATGCCGGTGGCGGCAGTCCGGCTTCGGCGGTCGGTTCTTTTCAAACCGGATTTCCAGTCGCTCCTTTGCTGGCCTCGCCGACAAACCACATGCGCCAACTCGATACCGATCTCGAGCTCACCTGGCACCCAGCCGACAGTGCAAACTCATATCAACTGCAAGTTTCCACGGCCAGAGCTTTCGACTCTACCGATATTTTTATCGATGAAAGCGGGCTTGCGGATACCACTTTCGCGGTAACCGATTTGATTCCCGGAAAATTTTACTATTGGCGGGTCAAAGCCGAAAATGCCTGCGGCGCCGGAAATTGGTCTATCATTTTCCGTTTCCGTACTCGTCTACCCAGCGCGGTTGTGGAAACAAATTTCCTGCCTGACGAATATAGACTGTGGCAAAATTATCCAAATCCGTTTAATCCGGTAACCTCCATCGCTTTTGATTTGGTGGAACAGGGTGCAGTGCATCTCGTCGTCTTCGACCTGCTCGGCCGTGAACTCACAACGCTGGTCGACGAAGTTCGCAGACCAGGGCATCACATCGTGACTTTCGATGGCGGTCGCCTGAGCTCCGGAATTTATATTTACCGGCTGATGGTCAACGGAATCGTTCGCAGCAAACGCATGTTATTAGTGAAGTAAAGCTGATGAATGGAGTGTAACCCCCATGGACAACCCGGCGAAATACTGCATTATTTTGGTTGTTTTTGCGGTGCCGCAATTGGTTGTGGCTCAGGAAAAAAACGAGCCTGATATCATCGACAGGTAGCACAATATAGCAAATTTTCAAATGCATTATGAAAAGCTGGGTACCGCCCTTGCCGGGAATACAGCTAACCGTGTTTACCGCCTGCAATCCGGGTTGAAGTTTTATCATTTATCAGCTGAACCGCAAAAAACAGTGCAGCCCCCCCGGGGCCCGGAAAAAGTGCAGCTATGGCAAAATCACCCTAATCCGTTTAACCCTGAAACCCGGATTGTGTTTGAAATTAGCGCAAGCGGAGAAGCGTCGGTGATGATGATGCTGAAAATATATAATCTGGCAGGGCAGGAAGTTATAGCGATGTTCAGCGGGCAGGTTGTTCCCGGGCAATATGAAGTCATTTGGAATGGAAAAAATGAAGCCGGGCAATTGCTTTCCTCCGGCTTTTATATCTATGTTTTACATGCCCGGAGGATCAGGCATTCACGAAAGATGCTGCTGCGATAAAGATCACTCTCCCATGGTCATAACGTTGGGCTTTTGTGTTTTCCAGGCAAAAGCCCGGGCGATATCCTGTTCGTAGAGCACGATTTCCGCAGCCGTTTTCCGCGCACTCCAGCCGAGTTCATCCGATAACAGCCAGGCAACCTGCTCGATTTTCTTCTTGTCCGCACCGATGCGTAGTCCGATGAGCGAACGGCGCAGCAGTACGTCGGAGAGATGACGGACTTTCTCCTTGCGCAACACCCACGTAATATCGGCGATCGTTTCCGGCGAATCCGGATATATCGAAGCAGCCGTATCCGGATTCGCGGCGATAAACCGTTCTTTGTTTTCCCGGTCGATGCCGAAGATGAGTTGATAATTATTATCAACATGGGAGAACGGCAAGAGCTGGATGCCGCCTTCTTCAATCATCCCGGCGCCCGGCAGGCGAACTTGATCAGTGGTGCATTTTGTTTTTACACTTAGAATATCAGAGATGAGATCGCAGGCTTCTTCAGCCAATTGACGGTAAGTGGTGATCTTCCCCCCGACAACCGAGAGAAAATTCAATTCTTTTCCACCATCATGGTGGCGGTGCAAAAAATGCCGCCGTGTTACTGCACCGGCTTTTTTGCCGTTTTCCTCCGGCGGCAACGGTCTGATGCCGCTGTAAGTCATCAAAATATCATCTTGTTTCAAGTCGATTTCCGGCAACAGGGCATTGGTTTCCTGCACGAGATAATCGACTTCTGCCGGAGAGATTGTGGCTTCCTGCGGATTTTTATCAAAAAATATGTCGGTCGTGCCGATGAGCAGACTTTCTCTCTCAAATGGTAAAATGAAAAATGGACGGCCATCAGAAAAAGCCGGCGAATAAATCGCGTGATGCAGCTCGATATTATTGCGGACAATGATGTGCGAGCCTTTGGCGCCACCGACGAGCGGTGTTTCGGGTTTGTCGATAAAAGCGGCAATTTCATTGACCCACGGCCCGGCAGCATTGATCACCACCTTGCCCTGTACTTCGAATTCAGCTCCGTCCTCATCTTTCACCCGCACGCAAAATGAATCTTCACTGCTGCGCTCGATTGCGATAACTTCATGATAATTGTAGCAGGAAATGCCATGATTCCCGGCATCGGAAATATTTTCCAGCGTTAAACGTTCCGGCAGCGGCACCTGACAATCATAATAAGTAAATCCGCCGCGCAGATTATCTGCGGCCAAATGGTGCTCCATCTGCAGAATCCCCGAGGAGGAATGCAGCTTATGGCCAGGCAAAGGCTTGCCGAGGGCGAGCAGGTCATAAAGCGTCAGTCCGGCTTTCAACAGCATACGGCCATGCGCATGGTTGGCATAAACCGGTAACAAAAACGGCAGCGGATAGACGAGATGCGGCGCGATATGCAAAAGTATTTGCCGTTCCTGCAGGGATTCATGCACCAGTTTAAAATCAAAATATTCAAGATAGCGCAAGCCGCCATGGATCAGGCGTGTTGATGCTGCTGTTGTTCCGGCAGCGAAATCTCTTTTCTCGAACAAAATCGCCGGGATGCCACGCAGCCCCAAATCGCGAGCAATTCCGGCGCCATTAATGCCGCCGCCGATGATGATCACTTCTGTTTTTTTAAGCATGCTTTGCAGCCCGGTTATTTGACTCAATTTTTATTTTTAAGATCGCTGTTATCGATATTTTCCAAACAATTATCGCAGGAAAATAATTTCGCAGCGCAGAAACATTTTTAAAAAGCAAAAGCCGGGAAATTGATTTGCCGGTCCTGCTGCATTAATCCGGATAAGGTCCATCACAAAAGGAAATTTGCAACCAAAATCCTGTACCAAATTGCAGCGGGATTAAAAATGTAAACTTTTGTCAATAAAGATAAAGAGCTGCGACCACAATCAGGGCAGGCCAAGCTTACGGTCTGTCCCCGCTCCTTTTCATCTATTCATTCAGACGGCACAGGAGGTTTCAATGCCAGAATCACCGACCACACGTCCGGATTCGGCAGATTTCAGGGATTTAATTTATCGCCCATCGCTGCAACCGTTGCACCGACAAATCATTCCTGATAAAGAATCGATCAATATTCGCCACCAGGGAGTTGGTGGCGCTTGCACCGGTTTTGCGCTTGCCGCCCTGATCGATAATCTCAACCGGTGCAAAAAAATGAACGAGCCGGTCAGCGCCCGCATGCTCTACGAAATGGCCAAACGGCATGACCAGTGGGCCGGAGAAAACTACCAGGGCTCGAGCGCCCGCGGCGCCATGAAAGGCTGGCAAAAAAACGGCGTCTGCCCGGAGCAAGACTGGCCATATATCAACGATAAGCCGGGATATTTAACCTCGGCACGGCAAAGGGCGGCGTTGAAATATCCGTTGGGTGCATATTATCGCGTCAACCGGCGGCGCAGTGATTTACACGCTGCAATTTGTGAGACCGGAGCCGTTTTTGTCACCACAGCGACGCACTGGGGGTGGTACGAGGAATATCAAACGAAAAAGGGCTGGATAAATGCCGATTACGCGACCAGAACCAAAGGTGGGCATGCTGTTGTCCTGCTCGGTTATACGGAAGACGGATTTATTATCCAAAATTCATGGGGTGAGAATTGGGGCGGTCTCACAATTAAAGGAATCCAATATCCCGGCTGTGCGATGTGGGCCTACGCCGATGCCGAATACAACATGTGGAATGCCTGGGTAGCGCGCATGGCTTTGCCCATGACAATGGCTGCCGTCACCCCTTCGACCAGCAGAGAGGAGCGACCGGCGCGCTCACCAATGCCGAGACAATTTGCCGTTCGGGATCATTACATTCACTTCGATAACGGGCAACTGGATCCCTTCGGAGATTATCCTTCCGATGAACATCAGGTGCGGGAAATCATTGCAAAAGCGATGAAGAAAAAACACATTCTGTTGTATGTTCATGGTGGCGCCAACGATGTAAAATCGGCAGCGAAAAGGGTAATGCAATGGCACGAGGTCTTCGAAAAAAACAATATCTTTGAAATTCATATCATCTGGAAAAGCGGTATTTTTGAAGAAATCAAAGACATCGTTTGCAGTAAGGAGGAACAGGCAAGCAAGCGGGCGTCGGGTTTGGCGGACTGGACCGACCGCTACATTGAACGCATAACCCAACCCTTGGGACATGCGCTATGGAACGAAATGCAGACGGATGCCCGGCGCGCCTTTGCCCCAAAAGCGGCCGGGCGCAATTTTCTGCAGCAGCTCGTCGAGTGCCTGCAAAAAATCCCCAACAACAAACGCCCGCAAATACACATCGCCGGGCACAGCGCCGGTGCCATCTGGCTGGCGCATCTACTGAAATGCTGGCAATCATTGAGGGGTGCGGTGATCGAAAATATGATTTTATTAGCGCCCGCATGCACGACAAAACTCTATAATTCAACAATTTATCCTGCCCTGCGCCGGGATTACCTGCGCCATCTACACCATTTTCAACTCGATGAAATGCATGAGAGAGCAGACAATGTCGCCCTGATTTACCGCAAATCGATCCTTTATCTCGTATCGCGTTCATTTCAGACCCGGCGAAAAATCGTGCCGATTATGGGCATGCAAAAATATCGGAACAAGCTCAAAAGCAAAGCAATAAAAGATCAGATATTCATTTACAATCCCGAAGATAACCGCGATGCAACACGGGCGCAAACCCACGCCGGGTTCGATAACGATGAAACGACGATGAATAAAATGCTGCGGATCGTCGCCGGCAAGACATTAAAATTCAAATTTATCGATGAGATTCATCTGAAGAATTGATAAAAAACGCCGGCAGCGGGAGACCGGTGATTGCAGCCTGGCACATCAAATCATGGCGATGGAAATGAAGCCGTCAAATCAACCAATATCAGGCCAGTGCAAAAAGTATCCGATAAACTTTTTCCCTGTTTTCAAAATAAATCCTTTACTGAGAAAAAAAGTTTAATTATTTATATGTATTGATTTGCCGGCAATCTGCCTCGTAAAATAATCTGGAGTGCCTATGAAAACGTTTGGAGATGATCTAAAATTTTTAAAACAACACGCAGATGTTGTCGTCCTCGAGGCAAAAGATTCACCGGCGCAACTTGCCGCCGTGCCGGCCATGCAAGGCCGGATAATGACCAGCACCGCCGACGGCGAAAAAGGCATGAGTTTCGGCTGGATTAATCGCGAACTCATTTCGATTCATGAACGCCAGCAACACATCAACACCATCGGCGGCGAAGACCGATTTTGGCTCGGGCCCGAGGGCAGTCAATTTGGATTGTTTTTCAAACCCGGCGACTCGTTTGATTACGAACACTGGTATGCACCCGGCCCTATCGACTGGGGCTGGTGGGTGCTCGCAAAAAGAGGGACAAACAGTGCCCATTTCTATAAAAAATTCAACCTGACCAATTACCATAACACCAATTTTGAACTTTCAGCAGACAGAATTATTCGCATTCACAGCAGAGCGGAAATCTGTGATATTTACGGCATAAAAACCTCCCCAGAGCTGAAAATCGTCAGTTTCGAATCAGACAATACGATCACCAACCTGGGTGATCACGGCTGGATTCCCGAGACCGGTTTATTGGCCATCTGGATTTTAGGGAAATTTAATTCATCTGCATCCACAACGGTGGTGTTACCCTATGTGACAGGGCCGGCCGCTAAACTGGGGCCGGTGGCAAATGATAAATACTTCGGCAAAATTGAACTTGACCGCATGAAAATCGATGATCGTGGATTCGTCTTTTTCAAAGGGGATGCAAAACATCGCTGTAAAATCGGACTCTCACCACGACGGACGAAGGATATCATCGGCAGCTACGACATGGAGCGAAAAGTACTCACACTGATCAAGTTTGATTTGCCTGCGAATGAAACGAGATACGTCAACTCTCTGTGGGGTATTCAGGATGATCCTTATGGCGGTGATGCCGTCAATACCTATAACGATGGCCCATTCCATTCCGATGGCCGGCAGATCGGTCCCTTCAACGAGCTGGAGACTTCCTCACCGGCGGCCGCTTTAGGCCCCCATGACAGCTTGAAGCATATCCACCGAACGGCACATTTTCACGGCCCGGAAAAAGATTTAAACGCCATCGCTGAAGCAACACTCGGCTTGACCCTTGATGAAATCAATGCCGTATTCGCCTGATTCTTTTTTATCACCTGCCCGATTCAAATGAAAACTGAACCGATTCGTTTTCTGAAATAGTATCTCGTTCAACGCATCAGGCGGGCGCCAAGTTTGAAGTCAGGTTCCTCTGGAGATTGTTTCCCGCTTCGGCAGGCTCAGGAAACGCTTCTCTGACGCACGCTGAACAGATACTTGAAATATGGTTCAGCTTCCATAAAAACTTCATTCATCCTTTTTCCGCAGAGATGGATAATCCGGCACCCAACTTTTAAAAATTAGTTGTTTTAGGCTCTGATATGCACTGATTAAGCTCCGATTTAAATTTATCTGTGTTTAATCTGCGTGAATCCGTAGCTAAAGTTGGCCACGCCCGGGTTCTTAAAATGAGAATTTATTTGATTTCTTCACATATTGTTTTCTTTTTAAGTTCTTTTTATTATATTTTCTAATTGTGGCGATTTGCACTCATGAATGGAGAATTTCTCAGGATTTTAGGGACAGGCTGCAAACTCACTGAATTTAGCTATTCAAATGAATTCTCAATATTAATAAAGGAAGGAAAGAATTACTAAGATCAGGAATGAATTTCGATACAATGATTCGACAATCAACTCATGATTAAAAGCTGAATATTTTTTATCATTCAAAAAAATTAAAGACTCTTTAATAGAGAATTAATCCGGGCACTTAAATTTTGAAGAAAAAGCTGAAACTTGAGCGAACCGTGACAGCTGAACGCAAAATTCTTTTTTTTAAACTGAAATAAAAAATCATTACCTGAAATTGTGCCGAAATATTATTCCAGATGGCACTATCTTTGATTAAAGGTAAAACTTCTGCGTATCCCGTTTTTCGAATCGGATTATTAACCGGCTTGTGCGTACATTCCTTTGTCATCCTACAGAAAACAATTCCGTTATTCCTGAAGATGATAAAACTCTTATCGCTATTGCTTTGTTCGCCGGCCACAATTTTGATCCCCTTCGAAACGCCGGATTCAGTTGCAGGGGATAATCGATATTTTCAGCATGAATTCTGATAATGAATCACATGGAGTTATAAAAATGCTGGTATTTTTAACAGCACTCGGTGCAATGACCGGCCTGACAATTGCGCTCTCATTATTGCTCGTCGTAGCGAATAAAAAACTATATGTACCCGAAGACCCGCGAATCGATATCGTCGAAGACATGCTGCCGCATGCCAATTGCGGTGCCTGCGGTTTTCCCGGTTGTCGCAATTTTGCCGAAGCCGTTGTGCGCAATGAAACGTCTCCGGGGAAATGTACGGTTTCCTCTCCCGATGGTCTGGAAAACATCGCCCAATTCCTCGGTGTCGATGCCGGCGCCGAAGAAAAACGCGTGGCCCGGCTTGCCTGCGCCGGCGGTAAAAATGTCTCCCGTTCACGGGCGCAATACACCGGCATCAGCTCCTGCCGTGCGGCAGCCCAGGTCGCCGGTGGCGGAAAAGTCTGTTCCTGGGGATGTCTCGGCCTGGCCGATTGTGAGGTCGTCTGTAATTTTGATGCCATCAGCATGGACCGTTTTGGCCTGCCGGTCGTCGATGAAGAAAAATGTACGGCCTGCGGTGATTGTGTTGATATTTGCCCGAAAGACCTTTTTACACTGCACAAAATCAGCAACAGATTGTGGGTCAATTGCCAAAGTCTCGAAGCCGGTGATGAAATTCTCGAGTACTGTGAAGTGGGCTGCACGGCCTGCAGCCGTTGCGCTATGGATGCTGACAATGGTCTGATCACAATGCAAAACAATCTGCCCATCATCGACTATAGCAAAAATTCCAGTACCCAAAAACCAATCCGGCGCTGCCCTACCGGCGCCATCGTATGGCTGCAGCCAAACGGCACAGTCATCAAAGGAGAAGAAAGTCCAAAAGTATTCCGTAAATCTACGCTCCCTCTCGTGAGCAGTTAGTTATATCAGGTAACGAATTGAGTTGAATACATATTTAATCAAACAAAAGGACGGGTAAGATGGCAAAACCCAATAAAAAATTTAAATATCCCGGTAGCCGCGCAGCGATGGACGGCAATACAGCCGTCATCATGTGTGAGCGTGAATCGACCGATGCAGCCGGGGCATATCCGATAACACCGTCGACGCAGATGGGCGAATACTGGGCTGAAGAAACCGCCAACGGGCATATCAATATTTCCGACCGGCCGCTGATTTTTATCGAACCTGAAGGTGAACATGCCGCTGCTGCGGTGACCGCCGGTTTGTCGATGACCGGGCTGCGTGCTTCAAACTTTTCTTCCGGCCAGGGCATCGCTTATATGCACGAATCACTTTATGCCGCTGTCGGCAAACGCCTCACTTATGTGCTGAATATCGGTGCCCGCGCGATGACCAAAGCGACCCTGAACGTGCATGCCGGTCACGATGACTACCACTGCGTCGATGATACCGGTTTTTTTCAAATGTTCGGTAAAAACGCCCAGTCTGTTTGTGATTTGAATATCATCTGTCACAAAATCGCAGAGCTCGCATTGACGCCGGGAATCATCGCTCAGGATGGATTTCTCACCACGCACCTGATCGAATCGTTGATGATTCCGGAACGCGAACTCATCGCTGAATACCTCGGCCTGCCGGATGACATCATCAAAACACCCACTGCAGCGCAAAAAATTCTTTACGGCAAAACCCGCCGTCGTATTCCCGAGCTCTGGGACGTGGATAATCCGGTGATGGCCGGCATCGTGCAAAACCAGGATTCCTACATGCAGAGTGTTGCCGCCCAGCGTCCGTTTTTCTTCGACCATATTCAGGAATTCACCGATCAGGCTTTCAGGGAATTTTATGAACTCACCGGCCGTCAATACGCCCGTGTGATGAGCTACAGAGCGGAAGATGCCGATTATCTCATCGTCGGCCAGGGCAGCATTATTCCCAGCGCCGAAGTTGTCGTCGATTATTTACGTGAAACACGCGGCATCAAAGTCGGCGTCGTCGATATGGTGATGTTCCGCCCGTTCCCCTCCGATCTTGTGAGCAAGATTATCAAAGGCAAAAAAGGCGTTGTCGTACTCGAGCGTCTGGATCAGCCGCTGGCGGTAGATTTACCGATCATGCGGGAAATTCGCGCCACGCTTTCCAAATGTCTGGAAAACGGTGTGGCAAAAAAGGACCTGCCCTACCCCGAGCTGGAATCCTACAAAGCTGCTGAGGCACCGATGCTCTTCTCCGGCTCCTTCGGCATGGGCAGCCGCGATTTGCAACCCGAGGGACTCATCGGAGCAATTGAAAATATGCTGCCCGATGGCGAGCAAAAAAAGATGTTTTATTTATCCATCGATTTCATTCGTGATCAGGCCTTGTCACCGAAACAGGAAATACACCAGCAAAATATCATCGATGGCTATCCGAATGTAAAAGAATTATCTGTTCGAGGTAGCGAAAATCCAAACCTGATGCCCGAAGGCAGCATCACCGCACGTTTTCACTCCATCGGCGGCTGGGGCGCCATCACCACCGGAAAAAACCTGGCGATGACGCTTTTCGATCTGCTCGGCTATCACATCAAAGCCAACCCCAAATATGGTTCCGAGAAAAAAGGCCAGCCGACAACCTATTATCTTGCCGCAGCCCCGGAACCCATTCGCGTCAACTGTGAATATTATTATGTCGATGTCGTGCTTTCTCCGGACCCCAACGTTTTCGGGCACACCAATGCGCTGGCCGGTTTGAAAAAAGGCGGCGTTTTTATCATTCAAAGCGATCTTGATTCACCAAAGGCTGTGTGGGAAAGCATTCCGGTACATTATCAGCGTCATATAGTCAATAACGATATCAAATTTTATTATATCGATGCTTTTAAAGTGGCACGTGAAGAAGCGACCAACCCCGAACTGCAATACCGCATGCAGGGTATCGCTTTTCAGGGTGCATTTTTTGCCGCTTCACCGTTGATGGATCAGGCCGGGCTCGATCATGAAAAACTGTTCAAAGCGATCGAAGAACAGCTCGAGCATAAATTCGGCAGCAAGGGGCGTCAGGTTGTCGAAGATAACCTGCGCGTTGTGCGCCGCGGTTTTGAAGAGATCATCCAAATTACCAATATGCTCATCGGGGAAGGCGGTAACGGCAAAACAAACGGCGTTGCAGCTGAGCCCAAATTGCCGATCATGTTAAAACAGCAACCACAAAGCCAGGCCCCGGCGACCGATATCCATCGTTTCTGGGAGCAGACAGGCAATTTTTACGCCCGCGGCATGGGCAATGACAACATCACCGATCCGTTCATCGGCCTGAGCCTGATTCCGGCCGTCACCGGTGTATTCCGCGACATGACCGGCATTCGTTTTGATCATCCCAAATGGATTGCCGAGAATTGCACCGCTTGCGGTAATTGTTATACGATTTGCCCGGACACCGCCATCCCCGGCCTTGTCAGCGAAGTCGGCGCGGTTTTGGATACCGTGGTTAAGCGGGTTAAAAAAGCCGGCCATGAGGTCAAACATTTGCCCAAAGCGGTACGCCAACTGGAAGGCAACCTACGCACGCTTTTCACCTCTGCCAAACAGGACAATGTGCGCCAGTTATTCGATGTCGCCATTCGTGAAACCATCACGAAATCGGAACTTGCCGGCGCGGAAAAAACAAAACTGCAGGAAGAGTTCAAATTCTTCGAAGAACAGTTGGGCGATTTTCAGTTCGCCGTTACCCGACCGTATTATACCGTGCCGGAAAAGAAAGTGCCCAACTCCGGTGGCCTTTTCAGCATCACCGTCAATCCATACACCTGCAAGGGCTGTATGGAATGTGTCGATGTCTGCGGCGATGAGGCTCTCGTTCCCATGACGCAGACGAAGGACAGCATCAAATACCTGCGCAACGATTGGGAATTCTGGCTTGACCTGCCGAACACACCGAAAAAATATATCCGTATCGACAACCTCGAAGAAGGCATCGGCGCGCTGGATACGCTTTTGCTTGATAAAACAAACTATCTCTCTCTCGCCAGCGGTGACGGCGCCTGTCTCGGCTGCACTGAAAAAACAGTAATCCACCTGTTCACCGGAACAGTTGAAGCACTGATGCAACCGCGTGTCGAGAAACACCTGACCTATATCAACGAGTTGATCGGTAAATTGCAGAAACACATTCAGCTCAAACTGGTGTCCGACATGGATATCAGCGATTCGGAAGCCATGGGCCAGGCCATCGACGAGCTCAAAGACGGAGATTTGACCCTGGCAGCTATCGCCGGCAAAATGGAAAAATTGCGCGGCAGCAAACCGGTCGATCAGGAATGGCTGAAACGCGTAACACAGCTCATCGCCAAACTCAAACACCTGAAGTGGAAATATAGCGAGGGCACAACCGGTCGCGGTCGTTCTAGTCTGGGACTGATCAACTCCACCGGCTGTACATCTGTCTGGGCTTCGACTTATCCGTTCAATCCCTATCCCTTCCCCTGGGCGAACCATTTGTTTCAGGACAGCGCTTCCATGGCGATGGGCATTTTCGAAGGCCACATGGCGAAAATGGCCGAGGGTTTCAAAGCCATTCGCATGGCCGAGCTCGAACTCAACGATAACTACAGCGATGCCGAACACAAAGAGTTTTTCCGCTACTTTAACTGGCACCAGTTCAACGATACTGAATGGGAATTGTGCCCGCCCGTCGTTGCTATCGGCGGGGACGGCGCGATGTACGACATCGGTTTTCAAAACATCTCCCGCGCGATGATGTCGGGCAAACCGATCAAAATTCTCATCGTCGATACACAGGTATATTCCAATACCGGCGGCCAGGCCTGTACCTCCGGTTTCGTCGGCCAGATTTCCGACATGGCGCAGTATGGTAAAGCCATTCAGGGAAAAGAGGAAATCCGCAAGGAGATCGGACTGATCACCATGGCACACCGCACCACCTATTTCATGCAGGGTGCGACTTCGAACACCAGCCATATGATCGAGGGATTCATTCAGGGCTTGCAGGTACGGCGCCCGGCGTTGTTTAATCTCTATTGTCCCTGCCAGCCCGAACACGGCATTGCTGACGACAGTGGCGCACGCCAGGCAAAGCTCGCGGTCGAATCCCGCGCTTATCCGTTGTTCCGCTTCAACCCTGATCTCAGCCAGGTTCCCGCTGAATGCTTCGATCTCGAGGGCAATCCGGATATCGAAGAAAAATGGCCGACTTACAGCATCACTTATGAAGAAAACGGCCGTGAGAAAACGATGGACCTGCCTATGACTTTTGCCGATTTCGCCGTGACCGAAGCGCGTTTCCGCAAGCATTTCCGCAAAGCACCGCAGGACACATGGAACGACAACATGGTGTTGCTCGCCGATTTTCTCGATCTGGATGCCGACGAACGCGAAGGCAAATATCCTTTCATCTGGGCTGTCGATGCAAAAAACAAGCTGAACCGCCTGCTCGTCGCCGAACCCATTATTAAATCATGCGAAGAACGGCAGGATTTCTGGATCATGCTCAAAGCACTTGCCGGAGAAGGTCGGAAGGCAACGACGGAAGAAGTGCTTGAAGAGAGAATTCGCACCGAAGTGGTTCAAAGTATCGCAGCCGGTCTGATGCAATTGACCGGCGGAAACGGTGGCAGCATTGCCATTCCCGCAGCAACACCGGCACAATCCGCCGCGAGCGGAACGGAAGCGCCATCGACTAACGGTGAATACATGGCCCCATGGATCGACACCGAGGAATGTACTTCGTGTGACGAATGCACCAAGTTGAACGCTAAAATATTTGAATATAACAGCGCTAAAAAAGCGGAGATCAAAGACCCCAACGGCGGTCCTTATTCCGATCTGGTCAAAGCGGCGGAAAAATGCACCGCTCAGGTTATCCATCCGGGATTGCCGGCCGACCGCTCTGCCAAAGACATCGACAAGTGGATCAAACGCGCTGAAAAATTCAATTAATGAAAATAGATATATGACAACCGTTGTAGCAAAAAAAACATTCAACCACGGTGTACATCCACCGACGCACAAGGAGGGAACGGCGAAAAACGAAATCCGCCAGTTCCCTTTCGCTAAAGTCCTGATCATCGCCCTGTCACAGCATCTCGGGGCGCCGGCGAAAGCCATCGTGCGCGAGGGACAGGAAGTGCAGCGTGGTGAAAAAATAGCTGAAGCCGGAGGATTTGTATCGGTAACAATGCACGCCCCGGTTTAAGGAATTATCAAAAAAATCGGCTGGGCGCCGAATATGAGCGGTAAAATGGTCATGAGTATTTTTCTTGAGCCTTTCCCGGCTTCCGGCCAGACCGTTGATCCGGGCGCCCCATGCAAAGTCGATTCCGCAACACCTGCAGAGATCATCAATGCCATACAGGAGGCCGGCATCGTCGGACTTGGCGGCGCCGCATTTCCAACCCATGTCAAATTGAAAATCCCAAAAGATAAATCAGTTGACACGCTTATCATCAACGGCGTCGAATGTGAGCCTTATCTGACGACAGATCACCGCGTCATGCTGGAGCAGCAGGATGATATTTTTATGGGCATTCGCTATATTCTGAAAGCGACCGGCGCCCGACGGGTGATCATCGGCATTGAAGCCAACAAAGCCGACGCTATCATCTCGCTGCAAGAACGTGCACCGTATGACTTGCCGGTGACCATTGAGGCCGTGAAAGTCAAATATCCGCAGGGCGCTGAAAAAATGCTGATTACGGCGCTGCTCGCTCGCGAAGTGCCTTCGGGCGGCTTACCGGCAGATTGCGGTTGTGTCGTCGTTAACGTCGCGACCACTGCGGAAATCGGTCGCTTGTTGCCATTGGGACGCGGCATTATCGAACGTTCGATCACCATAACCGGGCCCGGCGTGAAAAAACGGGGCAATTACCTGATTCCCATCGGCACACCGTTGCGCTATGCACTCGAACAGGCGGGATTAAAGAAAAATGCCACGCGTGTCATTCTCGGCGGCCCGATGATGGGTTTCACTGTTTCCAGCCTCGACGTGCCCATCACCAAAGGCACCTCCGGCTTGCTGGTACTCACCGACAAAGAAAGTCAATCGACCATTCGCAAGGAATATGCATGCATCGGCTGTAGCCACTGCCTCGATGCTTGCCCGATTTTCCTCAACCCCTCCCGCATGGGACGGTTGGCAAAATTTGAACAATATGATATCATGGAAAAAGAATACAACCTGATGGATTGTTTCGAATGCGGCTCGTGTTCTTATGTTTGCCCGTCGAATATTCCACTGGTTCACTATTTCCGCGTTGCAAAAGGAATTATCAGAGATAAAAAGGCCGCTGCATGAATGTTTTAAATAAACCATTGGAAATCCGCACCTCACCACATTTGAAATCCTCCGTGAGCACGAATCAAATCATGTTTAACGTCGTTATTGCTTTGTTGCCCGTTACCATTTTCGCAATCTACTCATTCGGGCTTGCAGCATTGCTTATGCTTTCGGTAACGACGATCGCCGCAGTTTTAACGGAGCATATCTACTGCCGGCTCAACAATAAGGAATCGACCGTCGGCGACTGGTCCGCAGCTATAACCGGCCTGCTGCTCGGTCTGACCTTGCCCCCGGCCCTGCCTCTATGGATGGCGGTACTCGGCAGCATTGTCTCAATCATGCTGGTGAAAGTACTTTTTGGTGGTTTGGGTTATAATGTTTTTAATCCGGCCCTCGCCGGGCGCGCCATCTTACAGGCCGCATTTCCCGTTGCCATCACCACCTGGCATCCGGCATTTCTCGCCGACCGTTTTACCCATATCCCATCTTCCAGCCTGGCCTGGCCATTTACTACCGCAACTTATGACGCCGTTGCCGGTGCCACACCGTTGGGCAACATGAAATTTAACCATGTGGCTGCCGAGGTGAGCGACATGGTTCTCGGCATGACCTCCGGCTCTATTGGTGAAACCAGTGCGGTTCTGATTTTGCTCGGCGGCGCCTATCTCGTTGCCCGCAACATGATGAACTGGAAAATCCCGGTGACCATTTTCCTCACCGTAGCGGTTTTCAGCGGTATTGTGCATTTTTTCAACCCCACAACGCCAACGCCGCTTTTTATGCTTTTCTCCGGCGGTATGATGCTCGGCGCCGTCTTCATGGCCACCGACATGGTTTCCTCGCCGATCACCGATAGAGGCATCATCGTCTATTCGATGATCATCGGCATCATGGTGGTGGTCATTCGTCTCTGGGGTGGTTTGCCGGAAGGCATGATGTACGCCATTCTTATGGGCAACGCCGTCTCCCCACTCCTTAATCGCGCTTTAAAATCAAGAGTTTATGGAACCGGTAGGAAAGGAGGGGCCAAATGAATCAGCCAGAATTGGAACAGATGACCGCAGCCCCGAACAGTTGGCACATGATCCGCGCCCTTGCCGGCATCGGTCTGATGTGTGCCCTGCTGATCGTCAGCACCTACGAACTGACCTTCGATATCATCAAACAGAATAAAGCTGAAGTACTCGAGCGGGCAATTTTCAAAGTTTTACCGGGCGCCGAATCGAAAGCGATATTCATCGTCAAAGATGGGCAGGTCGAGAAACTTATCGGCGACGGTAACGGCGAAACCAGGTATTACGCCGGATTTGACGCCAATGACGACCTCGTCGGCGTGGCGCTGGAAGCAGGTGGACAGGGATTTCAGGATGTTATTCATATTCTGCTTGGGTTCAATCCGGAAAAACAGATCATCATTGGCATGCAGGTGCTGGAAAGCAAAGAAACCCCGGGGTTGGGTGATAAAATAGAGAAAGACCCCGCCTTTCAAAAAAACTTTGAAGCGCTGGATGTTGCTCTCAGCGATGATGGCTCATCGTTAAAAAACGAAATTGTCTTTAAGAAAAACGGCACCAAAAGCAACCCCTGGGAGCTCGACGGCATCACCGGTGCGACGATTTCTTCAAAAGCGATCGCTGCAATTTTGCAGGCGAGCGCGTCGCAAAACATGCCGGTGCTTTACAAAAACCGAGAAAAATTTAAACAACAATAAAAGCTTAATCTGATTTTTGCTAATTTACTCAATTCGATCAATACGCGAAAGATCTTACAAAAATGGATACAAACACTTTTATCAAAGGTTTGTGGAAAGATAATCCGGTTTTCGTGCAGGTGCTCGGCATGTGCCCGACCCTGGCGGTAACCAATTCCGCGACCAATGCCATGGCAATGGGACTGGCGACAGCATTCGTGCTCATCATGTCGAGCACACTGGTTTCTCTCTTGCGAAATTTCATCCCCAAACAGGTGCGGATCGCGACCTTTATTCTCATCATTGCAACTTTTGTCACCGTTGCAGAATACCTTATTCAGGCGATCAGCATCGACATTCACAAAGCCCTGGGCGCATTCATCGCACTCATCGTGGTGAATTGTGTCATTCTCGGGCGCGCAGAAGCATTCGCTTCGAAAAACAGTGTCGGAAAATCGATTCTCGACGCTGCCGGCATGGGCGTCGGTTTTACTTTTGCCCTGCTCTGTCTCGGCGCCGTGCGGGAAATTCTCGGCTCCGGTACTTTTTTCGAATATCAGGTTTTCGGACACGGTTACGAACCCTGGGTTCTGATGATTTTACCAGGTGGCGGATTCTTCACCCTCGGCGCCTGGTTGCTGCTATTTAATTATATGAAAGAACGCAAAGCCGCCAAAATGCAGGAGATCTCAGCATGAATGAATCATTGAGTTATATTTTCATCAATGCCTGCCTGGTCAACAATTTCGTACTGGCCTATTTTCTCGGCATCTGCCCGTTCATCGGGGTGTCCGGCAATATCGGCACCGCCTCGCGCATGGGCGGCGCCGTCATGTTTGTCATGCTCGTCAGCTCCATATGCGCCTACGGCATCCATCTCATGCTCGAAGCCATCAACGCCCCGTTTCTGCAGCTCATCTCCTTTATTGTCGTCATCGCTTCAACGGTGCAGCTGGTTGAGATGATTATCAAAAAGTTCAGCCCGGCGCTCTTCCGCGCCCTCGGCATTTTCCTGCCGCTGATCACCACGAACTGTGCGATTCTCGGTTTGGCGCTCTTTCAAACCGCCAAAGGTTATAATTTTATCGAAAGTCTGGTCTACGCATTGGGCGCCGGCGCCGGGTTCACTATCGCGCTGGTGATCATGGCCGGAATTCGCGAAGACCTCGACATCGCCGATACACCGAAAGTCGTGCGCGGCACCGCCATTATTTTAATGGTTGCCGGCATTCTCTCGCTCACCTTTATGGGTTTTGCCGGATTGGGAGGCTAATCGATGGAACGACTGCAAACTTATCTGATCGCCATTGGCCTGATCATCGGCATGATGTTTTTATGGATGCTGGTGCAGATTGGCTGGCGTAAAATTTTTACTGCAGGCGCCTGGCGCGATGTGCTCTCTATGCGCGGCGGCTGCGGCTCCTGTATGACACACGGCCATTGCATCAAAGATGAAGACGAACGCTGTGAAAAATCACGCAGGAATAATGGTCACCCAAAGTGAGCAATTATTTTTTGGCCTGTCAGTAAAACAAGAAATCAAGAATTAATTTTGAGGATAAAAATATGAGTCAATTACAGAACTACGATACAAGCAACCGCTTTTATGCCGTGGTCAAATCATCACAACGAATCACGCCGGAGCAATCCACCGAGGAAGTGCGCGATATCATTCTGGAAATCAATGAAGACGTCGATGTCTCACTCGAAGCGGGACAGAGCGTCGGTGTGCTCGTTCCCGGGCCGCACGATTTCGGCAATGAAGACCATCTGCGCCTGTATTCCGTTGCACAAACCACCAACGGCGATAAAAACATCAATTTATGTGTAAAACGCTGCGATTATATCGACGAATTCAGCGGCGAGCAGTACAAAGGCGTAGCTTCCAATTATCTCTGTGATTTGCAACCCGGTGATTCGCTGCAGCTCACCGGCCCCTACGGCCTGCCGTTTGAAATTCCCGGCGATAAATCCGCCGATATCATCATGGTTGGTTTAGGAACAGGCATCGCGCCGTTTCGTGCATTTATTCAGAATTTGTATAAAAAACACCAAACCTGGGGCGGTAAAATCCGCCTGTTTTACGGTCAGCGCACCGGCGCCGAAATGCTGTATATGAACGATGAAAAGAACGATTTGAGCAACTATTACAGCAAAGAGACCTTTGAAGCAATTCTCGCCATCAGCCCCAAGCCCTATCTCGACAAACCGGTCGATTTTGCTGCCGCTTTCAAGCAAAACAAAGATGAAATCTGGAAAATGTTGCTCAAACCCAATACCCACGTTTTCCTCGCCGGGCTGGAATCCATCGCCACAACCTTCGACGCCACCTTCAGCAAAGTCGCCGGCTCCGATGAACTCTGGCAGCGCCGCAAAGCCGAACTGCAAGCCGGTCACCGCTGGGTTGAGCTGATTTATTGATCGACGAACCTGCTGATTCCGTCACTTACAGTGATGGAATCAGTTGTTTCCGTCGTTCGTCATTTTTAAGTTGACATCACCATCCTCATTTTCTAAATTAGCACAGGGTCATTCTTCACATCTTTTTGCTCCACACCATTTAATATCCATTCCATCACGATAAACTGAATATAAAACAGTCTGGGCGCCCGGTACCGATTAATTTGATTATTTTCAGACCCTCCTCTGTTCCAGGCCAATACAATAAATAAAGTGTTATTTTACTTCTTAACCAGGGAGCGACCAATGAACAAATTTCAAGCTGCTTTTGAAGTCCTGTATTTTTTATCAGCAATCGATGGTGAGGTCAGCAAGTCAGAAATTGATGTCATCCTCGATTTTCTTAAATCAAATAACGGCAATATCGATTTTGAACCTGGCCAGGTTATCGACTCTATCAGCATTTTGAAAGCCGATGGTTTAATGGACGAGCTCAAACTTGCAGCGCTCACCGTTAAAGAGACATCATCAGCAAAGGACAGGATGGTAATCCTAGATTTTGCCTTTGAATTGATTGTCGCCGATGGGAAACTGGCACCTGCCGAAAGAGATTTATTTATTAAATTGGGCAATACATGGGATATCGATATTCAAAAATACGTGGCCAGCAAACAATAATTCAGGGAAAATAAAAAAAGAGAGTCCGATGCAGGTATCGGATCATTTTGCTGAAACCCCCTGAGTTTTTCAGTAGAGCAAACAGGGAAACACGTGATGTTTGCTCTGTTTTTAATTTAACTCAACCAGAAAGAACACCCATGATCAAATTATCCAAAGAGATTAAAGCCGAAATCATCAGCCGGGTTCAAACCTATTTCGAAGAAGATCTCGATCACCAAATCGGTGGGCTGAAAGCCGAATTCCTGCTGGACTTTTTTGCCGGAGAAATCGGGCCCTGTTTCTACAACCAGGCGCTGAGCGACTGCCATACAATGTTTGCCAAACAAATGGAGGCCATCGCCGACAAGATTTACGAATTGGAAAAACCGCTACGCAATCCCCGTTAATGCCACCACTCAACCGAGCCGTTCTTTATTTCCTTTTCATGAACGAATACGGAAATTATTTGCACTTCTTTTAAAAAAGCATCGGGATATTTCTCCTTGCTTTGTGTTGTTTTAAATTTTAGTTTGTTACAATCGGCAAACTTCTCTCCTGCACGTGACATTTTAGAAAAACTCATTCAATTTCTAACTTCAGAGGGCAATATCGATTATAAAAATCATTTAAACGGCGCACTGCTTACCGGCGCAGCGGTTGGGCTCATTGCGATTTTCGGTGAACAGATAAATTTCAAGCTCAACTCGATGGCGGAATTCATCCGCACGCCCTGGAATGCCGGGGAAGTGCGTAGCCTGTTCAGCCTGTTTTTGCTCACCGTTTTTATGGGGTTGTTCCCCGATCTCGATATTCGCTCCCGGCCGCAGAAATATTATGCACGTTTTATGGTTATTCTGCTGCTGTCGTTTTTTATTCTCGGTGAATTAAAGCTGTTAGCGCTGGTAGCCATTCTCGCTTTTTTGCCGCTTATCGGCACGCACCGTAGTTGGACGCATCACTGGCTGGTGCCGTTTATTTTTTCCCTTTTCTACAGCCTGGGTCTGGAATACCTGCGTGCGAAAAATGCCTGGTTCTCCGATTTCTCGCTGCAAAAAGCGATGAAATTTTTAATCGAAAACTGGATGTATCCGCTGGCATTTTTTTCCGGTCATTACATCCACCTCGTCCTCGATTCAAAGTGGTGGCGACAACGCTTTTCACCGAAACCGCTTCGCCGCAAGTCGAAAAGAAAAATCAACAAATCGAACGGTGTTTCCCGGGTGAAAAAAGTTTAAAAAAACAACTCACACAAACCGATGACCTCGGGAGGAAAAATGCGCTTTATCAATTCATTCAGTCTCTTACTATTTTTAGTGATGATCTTACCGGCTTGCCAGTCAAGACCCAAAGCCTCACCGGAATATATCACCGAGCTCGCCGCATGGCACCAGGCGCGCTTAGAGCGACTGAAAACTGAAACGGGCTGGCTCAATCTGGCCGGCTTATACTGGTTGCAGGAAGGGGAAAATACTATCGGCGTTGATGAGAAAAACGAAATCGTTTTTCCCGCGAAAGCCGCCCCGTTTCTCGGCACTTTCTATTTAAAAAAAGGTGTTGTCAATTTTACGCCTCGCAAAGGCGTCGAAATTACCTGCGAGGGAAAACCTGCCGGAAAAATGACGCTTCTCGATGATAGTCAGGAGAATACCACCATTTTAGATTATGGTGATTTACGTTTTTATATCATCAAACGCGGCGACCGCTATGGCATTCGTTTGCGCGATTTGAAGCACAAACGGATCGACGAATTTAAAGGTATCGACCGCTTCCCTGTCGATGAAAACTGGCGCATCAAGGCAAAATTCGAACTCTACGACCCACCGAAAAAGGTAATCGTGCCCGATATCATCGGCGGGCAGACAGAGGAACACTGCTTCGGCGCTTATGTTTTTGAAAAAGACGGCCGCACATTTCGCCTGGAAACAACCGGTGACCCGGCAAAAAGAAAAAGCATGTTCGTCGTTTTCGGCGATTTAACAAATAAAAAAACAACCTATGGTGGTGGCCGCTTTATTTATATTCCAGTGCCGGATGAACAGGGAACTGCTGTCATCGATTTCAACAAGGCTTATAATCCGCCCTGCGTTTTCTCACCCTACGCTACCTGCCCGCTGCCGATGGAAGCCAATACACTCGCCATCGAGGTCTCTGCCGGTGAAAAAATGTGGGGTGAGATGCACCATTAAAAATCACAAATAGGCATTACGCGTTAAACACTCTAAAACTAATATATCACTCCATTCAATTTAAATGGGGTACATCGATCATGCAAACGAAACCAAGGGCTATTTTTCTGTTTATTATTCTAATTTCACTTACGAATGTTCAAGCTCAAACGGATTCATTAAGCATTTTCAAAAGCCATTCATTACAGTTCCGAATGTACAGTTTTCTCTCATTAACTTCATTTAAAGGCGCTTTGCTTTCCTACAAATATCATTCGAGTGACAAGAATGCTTTTCGAGTGGGTTTGAGCGCAAGAGCAAAAAAATGGCAAACCCGGGAATCAAAAAAATTTTTTTTATGCAGATACAAGTTTGTTTGATCAGGATCGTGACAATAATGATATCAAATTTGAACTGATGGCTGAATACTTAAGATATTTCAATCGGAAAGAGGAGATTAAAATGTATTTTGGTATGGGGCCACGAATTGCTTTAAATATCGATAATTTTGATACCGATGATATTTCTTTCTTGGGAGCTGAAACCAGCTATGTTAAAAAATCTGTTAATGATCGTTATCAAATCGGCTTGACTTTTAGTTACGGGGTGGAGTTGTTTTTTAGAAAAAACTTCAGTCTTCACGCAGAATATGGTTTTAATATATCATACTTTTACCAGGAAAGTACAAGAATACGAATCACCGAGTATTCAGGAAACCCGACCAGAACAGATGACTATACTATGCAAAGCAGCGGTTTTGAATTTGATGATACTTCTGCCCTCCTGGGACTATCAGTTTATTTTTAGTTTTTTTTACATTCGCTATTAACCCCCAAACCCGAAAATTATATGCTGCGAAAAATACTCGTATTTGGCGCTGCTCTTTTCATATTCATTTCCTGCGGTAAAAAATCACCACAAGCGCCGGAAGACCGTGAAAAGACGATCACCATTCTCTACACTAACGACGAACATGGCTGGATGCTCGCAGGTGAGAATCACAGTGGCACAGACGGCCTGATGGCGCTGTGGCGACAGCAGGAGGGCTTCAGCGAAAACGGTCCCTTTCTCGTTCTCAGCGGCGGCGATATGTGGACCGGGCCGGCGATCTCTACCTGGTTTCAGGGCGAATCCATGGCCAATGTGATGAATGCGATGCAATACGATGCAGCGGCCATCGGCAATCATGAGTTCGATTTTAAAGTTGAGGGTCTCAAGGCACGCGTGGCGCAAAGCTCCTTTCCCTTTCTCTCGGCAAATATTCGCGAGAAATCGAACGGACAAATTCCGAATTTCATCCAGCCGTACACCATCGTTGATGTCGATTCCGTTGCCGTCGGAGTCATCGGACTGACCACGACGAGCACACCGTATTCCACTTTCCCCACCAACGTTGCCGATTTTGATTTCATTCCTTACGAAACAGCGCTGGAAGAAATCATTCCACAGGTAAAAACAGCCGGCGCCGAAATACTCATCGTACTCGGCCACATTTGCGAGCCGGAAATGCGGCAGTTGATGCCCTTTGCAGCCGCAAACGGCATCTCGTTGATCGCCGGCGGTCATTGCAGAAATCTTGTCGGCGAGATTATCAACGCTGTCGGTTTGATGAAAACCAGCGCCTATCTCGAGTTTTACGGCAAAGCGGTGTTGACTTATGATATGGGGAAAAAGCAGGTGAAAAACATACAAATCGACATTCTGCCCAACCAGAGCACAGTCAGTGATGCAGAAATCAGCGCAATCGTCGGGTTTTGGCAAAATCAGATGGATGCCGCACTGGCCGAGGTGATCGGTTACACTGAAAACGGTATTGCGCGTGAATCTGCAGCGATGCAGAATATGGTGATGGATTCATGGTTGCAGACTTTTCCTGCAGCCGCTGCGGCACTGTCCAACGCCGGCGGCATACGCCAGTCCATCCCGGTGGGAGAAATTACACTGGAAACGATGGTCGGTTTGCTGCCTTTTGAAAATCAGATTATCGAGATAGAGATGAACGGAGCGGAAATGCAGCAGTGGGCCGGAAATTTTATTCATGCAGGTTTGCGCGGCGGCAACCCGTTCATTTTTGCCGACAGTTCCGCTATCATCGACAATCAAATTTACCCCGTGCTCACGACCGATTACCTCTACGCTCGCGACGACCGCCCGTTTCAATATCTCGATCCGGCGCCCTATTTTACTGCGGTGCATTACCGCCAGCCGGTTATCGACTGGATAAAATCGCTCAATACATCAAGTGGAAATCCACTGGAGAATTACCTCGACGCTGTCGGCCGAAAATGATAGACTACGGCAACTCAACCAATTAGCACAGATTAAGCCATGACTTTTAAACTGACCAGTCCCCTCGATATGCACTTGCACCTGCGTGAAGGCGAGATGCTCAAAACCGTCGCACCACTCAGCGCCCGCACATTTGCCGGCGGCGTCATTATGCCTAACCTGGTGCTACCGGTAGACAATGAAAATCGACTACGCGAATACGAAACGGCGGTGCGGCAGGCCTGCAGCCCACATCAGTTTGAGCCGTATATGACCCTGTTTTTTAAAAATTATTCAGCAAAATTTCTCGAGAAAATCCGCGACCGGATTATCGGTATCAAGCTCTATCCTGCAGGGATTACCACCCACAGTGAAGGCGGAGTCGATTCATTGCAGCAAGCACAACCGACTTTTGCTGCGATGCAGGAATTGCAGATTCCGCTGCTGGTTCACGGAGAAACCGATGGTTTTGTGCTCGACCGTGAACGCGATTTTCTGTCCAACTATGCCTGGCTGGCAAAGTCTTTCCCGCGATTGAAAATTATCATGGAGCATATCACAACAGCGGCAGCGGTAGATTTTTTACAGCTTTATGAAAATATTTATGCCACCGTAACCGTGCATCATCTGCTCATCACACTGGATGATGTTGCCGGCGGCATGCTCAGGCCACACTTATTCTGCAAGCCGATCGCCAAAAGACCGCAGGATCGCGAGGCTTTGCTCGACGCCGCTTTGCAGGCCCATCCTAAACTGATGCTCGGCAGCGATTCAGCGCCGCATCCAGTTCACAGAAAAGAAAGTAGTTGTTGCGCAGCCGGCATTTTTACGGCGCCCATCGCGCTGCAGCTATTACTGGTATTATTCGAAAAATACGGCAAACTGGATTATTTACAGGATTTTGTTTCGGATAATGCGCAATGGATTTATGACATCACAGCGCCGAAAAAGGAAGTTCGTTTTGAGAAAAAAAACTTCAGCGTTCCGGAAAAATATGGTGATATCGTGCCGATGTTTGCCGGTGAAGAACTGGCCTGGCATCTTGTTGAACCGTGAGCTGGTTCTTGAGTAAACGCTATGTTTATTTCTATTCCGGCTGCCGGGCAGGCTTTTGGATGCCTCGGTATCCGGTTAACAGCATTCTTAAGTTTAGATAAAAATAGCTATTTTGACGCCCGCTGCATATTGAAATATGCAGCGACGTAAACTTAACCTCGCTGAAGCGAGCCTGATCATTGAGCCGCCTTCAGGCGGTTTTTTTTAATAGCTGCGGGATTCATTCCGCAGCGGACGTTATATCATCATTATTTTAAAATGGTTTACGCTCTTAATTTAACAGCGATGCCCCGGATGGATGGGATAAATTGAATAACAGGCTATTGCATCAAAATCATCTTTTTGGTGAAAATTTTCCCACCCGCTTGCAAGCGATAGATATAAACACCGCTGGCAACCTGTTCACCGGAATTATCACGGCCATTCCAGGTAAGCACATGCCGGCCTGCAGCAGCGATGCCGGCATGCAACAATCTCACCTGATACCCAAGTGCATTGTAAATGATCAATTTCACAGCCCCTGAAGACGGCAAATCAAAAGCGATGCTGGTTTCCGGGTTAAACGGGTTCGGGTAATTCTGCCGCAAGGCGAATTCAGCAGGAATACCTTCGACAAAATCATCGACCGCGCTCGTCGGCCAGAGAATGGTGAAGCTGGCATCCCCCTGGCTCTGCAGTACGGTGCCGTCGGTGCTGCTGGCAATAACACGCCAATAGAATGTCTCCGGTTTATGTGTATTTTCCAGAAAATGGCTTGCCGGGAAAACATAGACGGTATCCCGAAGCGTGGAATTTTCATGCACGATATCAGTAAACTGGTTATCGTGCGCCAGCATGAATTTAAAAATTACGGTTTCACCCGGATCGGGGTCATCCGTCTTGCTCCAGATAAAATTGATCTCCGTTGGCGGCGGATTATAAAACGATGCGTTCGGGCTGAGCAGGATGAACGGCTGCAGAAAATCGGGGACGGAATTCACGGTGATCGTCATTCCGGCCGTATCGAATGCTTTGCCGTCATCGACTTTCAGGGTGACGGTTTCCCGGCCAAACCAGTTCGATGGCCCAAATATCGACAGGCCTTTGCCCGCCTCATATTTAACCTGCAAATAAGTTGCCCCGAGCAGGCTGTATTGCAATTGCTCGTAGCTGTGGTCCGGATCGACGATCATCGTCGCCAGATCTGCCATGGTGTAAAGCACGCTTTCATCTTCATCGATAATTCTGTCTGTAAAACCGGAAACCACCGGCGGATCATTGACACCGATGACGGTAAAAGCAACAGCCGAGGTATCCCGCTGATTGCCCGGATCACTGGCGACAAAGTGAATGATTTCCGTACCGGCGAATTCCGAATCGGCAACAGCAATGGTGGCCAGGTGGTTGGCATCGATATTCACCTGCAGCTTTTGCTGACCGTAAGTGCTCCAGCTCATCTGATCAATGGAATTATCAGGATCGCTGATAAACTGATCGAGGGAAATCGGCGCAAAAACGCCATTCTCAATAATCGTTTGCCCCTGAATACCACTGATAACCGGAGGATCGTTGAAAGAGGTGACCGTGTAAACGACATTTTGTGAATCAGCCGCCCCCAGCGGATCGCGTACTTTAAAGAGAAGTGTTTCGCTGCCAAACCAGTTCGGGCCTGGTGTCGTTACCTGCACAATGCGGTTGATCACTGATACGCTCAGCTCGCTATTGCCCGTCACCTGCCAGAACAAAGTATTGTCTGCATGATCCGGGTCGTTGACGAAATTATCGAGAACAACCTGCGAAAAGACTTCGCCCTCCCGCACTGACTGATTTGGAATTGTACTGATTTGTGGTGCGTCATTAACGCTCAACACAGTAAAACGGACATCGACAGAGGCTTTTTGATCGGTGGGATCGGTCGCCGTCAATTGAATAATCTCTGTGCCGAAAAATTCCGGTGACGGCGTATTAACGAGAACGACCCGGTTGATAATTGATACCAGCAATTGATTGTTGCCGCTATAAGTCCAGGTTAATTGATAGTCCTCATGATCGGGATCGGTGACGTAACCATCCAGCGGCAACGGCGTAAAACTCCCCCCTTCGTTGATTTGCTGATCGGGAATCGCCGCGATAACCGGAGCGCCTGTGCCGACGATGACTTCCCCATCGACAATATCGAGACCGCCGTCACCATCACTGACGCGCATACTGAGTGGGAAAGTACCGTAAGCTGCGTAGGTTGTGGATACCTGGCTTCCGCTGCGCTCAAAGACGCCGTCGTTGTTCAAATCCCATTCAAAAGTCAGGTTGTCATTGCTCCCGGGATCGGTCGCCGATCCCCGGAGTGTGATCGATTTATCTTTCACGGCAGTATAAGGCCCGCCGATATTTCCCACCGGCGGCACATTGCTCACACTGATGGTAAAAGTTTTCGAGCTTTCACCGCCATCATCATCGGTGACAGTCGCCGTTACGGTGTAATTGCCTTGATCAGCGAAACTGTGATTCACCGATTGGCCTGAAGCGGTTTGTCCATCTCCAAAATCCCAGGCCACGGTGTGCGTATCCTGGCCGGGATCGGAAATAACCGCTTCAAAAGCGATTGCCGCACCTTCATCGGCAGTGCTAACCGCGCTGATTGTCACCGCCGGTTTCACATTAACGATCTGCAGCGAAAACTGCGTTTCCGCCGTCCTGTTGTCGATATCGGTGACGCGTAATTTTGCCGTGGCAGTAAAATTGTCCGCAAAAGTTTTGACAAAAACCGCATTATCCGTCAGATCATCATACGTACCATCACCCTCCCAGTCCCAGGCATATTCTGAAAAAACTCCGCTGCCGGAAGTGGAGCGCGAAGCGTCAAAAGTCACCGGTTCACCTTCAGGTTTGGAATAGGGGCCACCGGCATCCGCCACCGGGGGATCGCCCAGAGCTTTAAACCAGCGCATTTTTACTGCACCGTAATTCTGGTATACGACATAAAAACGGTTACCCCAGGCTTCGATCATCGCTTTGTCGCGCCCTTCATAACCACCGGCGCCGCTGGCGAGCTGTGTCGAATTGCTCCAGCTCACACCACCATCATTGGAAAATCTTGTTCGCAAAGCACCGCCGCTGCGGGTGTGATAGGCCACAACGACGATATCACCGGTGCTGTTCGAAGCCACAGCGCCGATTCCCACACTAACACCAGCATCCCACAGAGAGAGTTCACCATTCGCCGTAACCACGACATCACGTATGAGACTACCGTTTTGCCGGCGCTGATAACGCACGCTGGGGCTGCCGCCATTTTGGGAATCGGATTTGGTGCCGTACACGATGTGCAAAGTTCCCGAGTTATCGATAAAAAGATTGGGACTGCCGGCGCGGCTGGAAATATGCCCCGCCAAAATCATCTGCGGGCCGATCAACTGATCACCGTTAGTATCAGAACGAAAATAGTTAAGACGCTGGCCGCTGGGGTTGGGGTAACCCAGCAAAATGTGGACATCATTTTGGCCGAATGTCCCGATATCGACGTGATCATCCGGGCGGTGGAACTCCAACCCTGTTGTGGTTTTCGTGACTTGTGCATCTTTTATACGATAATAAGTCGCCGCTGAAGGTACGATGTCAGCAGGATTGGTCTGCTCACTGCGAATGATATGCACTTCATCGTTATCATCGATTGCCATACGCATATGGTAACCACGCAGGATATTGCTGGATATCTTCGTTGGAAATATCCATTTTGTACCATTGTAAAAAGTATAATAAACATTGTAATAATCACCACTGGCCTTGCGGGCATAACAAACATGGGGGTTGCCTTGCGAATCGACAGCGATCGCTGAACCAAAATTATAGCCATATTGAACGCCAATCGTGTTCTGCAATGTTTCCGACCTGAGCAGATTGCCGTCTTTATCGAATTCATAATAATCCACGCCGTTATTGTTGGCGACGACATGCACATTGCCGTTTGTTTTATCGATAGCTAAATCCGGCGCGCCGCCGGTCCCGACAACAATCGCCGGTTCTGTCCAGTCCTGTGCAAAAAGGGTCCATTGTAGGCATAAAAACAATCCGGCGCCAAGCACAAAACGCGTTGCAGTTCTCATGATCAAAGCTCACTTCCTGATAAATTATTTGAAACGATATATTTTAAACAAAATAAAGTATTTCAACATGCAACCCGAAATTCAATCTTGTTATTCTATGTGGTTATCGGGATTATTTGAGAAAATATGTGGCCGGGTTTTTTAATTAAAGATAATTTTTACGGTGGCCAATGTGCAAATTCCAAACCAAACGTTTTTCACTCTTGCCCACACAGATTGTCCTGCCGTGAATTTGATGGTTTTAAACTTGAAACAACCTGTTGGAGCAGAAATTTTCGACCGGTTATTATGACAGTTCTTAAAATGGAGAGGTAAATTTTGTAATACTTTGAAACAGGAGGTGTTTCAAGGCCGCATACTTTTTGATTTATCGGAACAAATCGGCAGGCGCGTCTGCAGCATGTCGGGGTGGTTCCGGATATTTCAGACTGTGACTCATGACTCAATCCATCGCCGTTTATTAAATACAAAAAAGGCGGAGTATAACACTCCGCCCTGCATTATCCAAAACTCCAGACTATTTTTTCGCTGTTTTTTTAACCGCGGCAGCATCCTCATTTGATACACTCTGAGGTTGTGGAATAACGTAGGCGAATTCCTTTTTAAATTTCTCAAGGGAGACGCCGGCCGTTGCCGCATATTTTGATAATTCATGGGGATCATCAAAATCTTCAGCATTCAAACGCAGCATGTACTTGCGTGCAATTTTAAAATTTGTCGCTTCGATATCGACCATGCGAATCGCTGTTTTGCCGGTTTTTTTATCGACGATATCTTTGAAAAACATCGGTATCATCTTCCCTTCCTGGATGGAAATCATCGCTGCATTACCACCATTGATGATATAATCCGCTGCGCTGTAACCGAGGTCGCGCGTATATTCCATATCAAATGGGATGGGATCGGCACAGCGCACTTCATAACCAATATTTTTAGCGACAATCGTCGTTTTTATGCCGAAATCAGCCAACCGTTTCTGCACTTTGGCTTTGAGAATTTCACCGAAACTGATTTCGGCGATGCGGATGTTGCCGTGGGCGTCTTTTTCGATATCGACCAATCCCTGCAAGTCATCACTGGAGAGATGTTCCACCAGCCCCTCGGCAAGAAGAGCAACACCGTCCGGCCGACCGTAGCTCAGGCGTTTGATGATTGCGCCTACGAGAATATCGGTTATCTTCTGTAATGAAATACTATTATCCATGCCAAATTCTTCAGAGATCAACGATAGCGTGACGCCGGCGGCCTTGCCGATTCCCAACGCCAGATGGCCGGCTTTGCGACCCATTGCGACGACAAAATACCAGCGCGAAGTTGTGCGTGCATCAACCATCAGGTTTTTAACGATATCGACGCCGATATGGCGAGCGGTTTGATAGCCGAAAGTTGAAATGCCATGCGGCAAATCCAAATCATTGTCAATGGTTTTGGGCACATGCACGACACGAATACGGCCGGCTGCTTTTTTCTCTAACTGCATTGCCGTAAAAGCTGTGTCATCACCGCCGATAGTGATGAGACGATCGATATTCAAACGCAGCAGCGAAGTGACTGCCACCTCGAGGTCTTTCGGGTTTTTTGTCGGATTATCACGGGCGATACCAATATGGGAGCCGCCGCGAAAGTGGATGCGGCTGACTTCTTTGATCGTCAACTCTTTGATGTGCGAAATATCCCCTCTCATGATCCATTTGAAGCCGTCGCGAATGCCGATGACTTCATTCCCTGAAAGTGCGGCACGAATTGCCGCTGCGCCGATGACGCTGTTAATTCCCGGTGCTGGCCCACCGCCAACAACGATTCCTAACTTTTTCGGTCCCATTTGTATTCTCCTTAAGTAACTTGCTTTAGTATTCTGAAACTAATTGCTGTTTTTCTACTTTTTAATGTACCCAAATCAGGGTTATTCCCGGATTGGCTTTGCCACAATCATCATCGTACATGATGCCGCATTCGGCGAGCATTTCCTGTGTCGCAGTATCAGTCAGGTCGAATTGTTCCCCCACGATAATGCTTTCAAAATGCCCCCGGTGTTGAAATGCCCAGTTCCGCACGGTTTCTTTCGTGCTGCCGCCCTTGCCGGAACTGCCGTGCCCGTGTATGGCTTTTATCACCCGCAACTCCGCATGATTGCGAACCCGCATCCACGCTTCGAGCAGTTGCTCTTCCACAAGGTCAGGATGCCGTGGCGGATGGGCGACGTCGATCGTATAGATGTATTGTTTACACATCAGAAAGAAAATCTGCGATTAACAGAATTAATCCCGTTGTAGTTGCAGAACGCTTCACCGACTTTAAGCTGCCGGTTTTCTACAATTAACACGGTCAATGCTTATCCCAAAAACGACAAAGGCCGTAATATCACATTCTGAGTAGTAAATTGCAATTGAAATTCGCTTTTCCCCTTTAAATATTTAGATGTGCAATATTTGTAAATTTAATTTATTAGCTTCATGGCAGATAAAACTCAAATTCGGTAAAGAATCGTTCGGAGCAGGGCTACCGCGATCCCCCGGCACAAGAACGAAATACCACCTCTTCTGAAGCACTGCATAATCAGACATTTTCGCTTGGAAAAATTCATTAATTTCTTAGATTGTCGTCGCACTGATCTCAATTTACCGCCGCTTTGTTTCGAAAAACTTTCAAAAAAACGATGTTTTTATCTGTAAATGCTCTAAACTGGAATTAAAGATGAATGATGTTGTAAAAAGAAAAACTGCCGCATTAAATCTGAAAAATGCAGCCGTTAATTTACAAGGACTCCCCGGCCTGCTGGGTTTCGATGGATTTGTCGATTATATTATCCGCATGGTCGACAAAAAACGCAACAAAGATAATGTCACTTTTATCCCCACCATTACCGCACTGGCTGAGCGTCTGAATCGTGCTGCCGGCAAAAGTAGCAATATCGAGCTGCGCATCCAGCAAGTGAAGCTGGGTGGAAACGGCCCTATCATGGCCAATGCGATGAGCCGCCTGGGCCTGCCAATCGTCTATTTCGGGCCTCTTGGATCACCGGATATCCATCCTGCTTTTAAAAAATTTGCAGAAACTGCCCATGTTTACAGTCTCGGAGAACCGGCGGTGACCGATGCTCTCGAATTTGAAGACGGTAAAATTCTCATGGGAAAACATGAGGCGCTGCATGGTATCAACTATGAAAATATCATAAAATGCTCTGGTAAAGACAACTTTGCCAAACTCTGGCAGCAGAGTAAATTTGTCGGCATGGTCAACTGGACAATGCTCGACACAATGACCGATATCTGGCGAAAACTTCTGCAAAATAACTGCCCTGCCTTGCTAAAAGATCGAAGCCGCGTCATCTTTTTCGATCTTGCCGATCCGGAAAAAAGATCAAAAGACGATATTCTCGAAGCCTTGCGCACACTGGCGCAATTTGCTGAATTTTATACCGTTATTCTCGGTGTAAATGAAAAAGAAAGCGATCAGGTTGCAGCCGTATTAAATATTGAAACCAGCGAAAACTCACCGGTAAACCTGCAAAAACGTGCCGCTGCTATCTGTGAAAAACTAGCGATTCAAACCACTGTTATTCATCCGGTCAAATATGCCGTTGCTGCCAGTGCACGGGGCACGGCCTATGTCGATGGGCCGTTTGTCGCCCGGCCACTCATCTCCACCGGCGCCGGTGATCACTTCAATGCGGGATTTTCCTTTGCGACACTTCTGGGGCTCGATCTCACCGATGCGCTGTTCACTGGTGTTTCCACCTCCGGATTTTATGTGCGCACTGCCCAAAGCCCCACAGTCGATGAGCTGGTTGTATTTCTTCATGACTGGCAATAATTCCCAAGGGCCCGTTGTCCGACGGGCCGCCCCCATTTCTCTCCTGCACGTCTTTTTTAAGAAATAATCTGATGAAATCCATTAAGTCGGAAAAATTTCTGTCGATATATCAGGAGGAATACTTCATGATTCATCCTCTAAATAGAAGAAGAAACTGCCGGTTTGGTGAGACCGGTATTTTGGTGACTTTCTTCTTCGCATAATTCCTCCTGCAAAAAAGCGAGTCGCTTCGACTCGCTTTTTTGTTTTTTAGCTCAAACCTGCTTTGCGCAACATATGAACATGTGGAATGCCATCTTCGATATAAGGCTCACCGACCACCTCAAAGCCGAACTTGCCGTAGAATTTTATCAAATAACGCTGTGCACCGATCTTGATGGGGACTTTTCCCCACAAGCCTTCAAGGCGACGTATGGACTCATGCACCAGTGCTAAACCGGCGCCCGTTCCGCGTGCTTTTTCGGAAGTGATGATGCGGCCTATCGAAGCTTGCGCGAATGTTACACCGGCGGGCACGAGACGTGAATAGACGGCAAGCTCGGGCTTGTCGGAAAAATTCATATAACCCAGCAAATGCCAGCATTCCAGATCAACCCTGTCAGCATCCTGAAACGGGCAACTCTGCTCGACGATAAAAACGCGTTGTCTTTCGGCAAGCAGGTCATAAAGCTGCTGTAACCCGAGTTCGTTGAAATATCGAAAAATCCAATTGATTGTCAAATTTTGCATAATTTCTCTTGCTAAAACTTTTATATTTCCATGCGATTTTTGACACCACCGGAAAAGTGCGTCGCACTTCCTATCTTTCATTTTTCCATAAAAATCTTGACACTACCGGACCTGCTGGAATCTTAGCACAAGATAAAAAGTGTTTTCAGAAATGAAAAATAATGATTAAACTGGCGCCGCCTAAAATAAACATTGACCGTTAAAAAACAAAAAGGAGATTGTGTGCCCTGGGAATTTCGAATAACTTTGATGCTCGCCGCATTAACCACCCCCCTGGCGATTTATTTAATGTCCCGGATAAATGCTGCACTGAGCAGTGTGAATTTATTGACGAAAACTTTGCGTCGATCGATCAGTGCGCTGCCATTGATCTGGTATGCACTTCTGCCGCTAACCTATCTATCTTCTGTAATCGGTAAATCCTTTGGGCTCTATTTCAGCAGAGATGCACAAGTCGGCGCTGATGAATATCTCCTGCTCTTTCCATTCTGGATCATGCTGATCGTGATTCTGGAAACCACGCCTTATTTTATTGCACTCGATTTATTCAATCTCCTGGCACGGGCCGTCAAACTTAGAAAAAACCGCCTTTGGCAGCAGTCACAGGCCTTTGCCAAAATTGCACTTCTGCTCTGTATCAGCATTTACGTTAGCTACCGCAGTGCTGTTGATACATACCGCATCCAATCCCACCGGCAAATTATTTCACTTAATAATTTACCGCCGGAACTCGCCGATTTGAAGATCGTACTCTTTTCCGATCTACAGGTCGATCGTTTTACCCAGGTAAAAAAGCTGGATCAGCTTACACAAATCCTGAAAAATGAAAATGCAGACTATATCTTGTTTGCCGGTGATTTGGTCACCTCGGGTAAAAACTATACGGATCAGGCAGCGAAGCTGATGAAGCAGATACAGGCGACAAATCGCCTTGCTGTCATAGGTGACCATGACTATTGGTCGGATCCACAGCGCATTCCACAAAAATTACGCGCTGGTGGCTGGTCCTTTTTGCAGGATGAGCATAAGGTTATCGATCACCGGGGAAAAAAATTATTGGTCACCGGCGTAACACATATTTACAGCAAAAAGATAAATGCGCAACAATTACGGATTTTGCTGGCGAGTGCACCTCAGGCTGAGGTTAAAATTCTCCTCGTCCATCAGCCAGCGGAATTTATCGCTGAAATAGCCGCGACCTACGGCTATCACCTGATGTTGGCCGGGCACACTCACGGCGGTGGTATTGTGAGCCACATTTTTGGCATACCAGTTACGCCAAGTCAGAAAGAAACACGTTATTATCAGGGTTTTTTCGTGCTCGATGGGTTGAAAATTATCGTGACCAATGGTATCGGCAATACGTTATCACCGCTGCGCTATCATGCGCCTGCAGAAGTAAGCATTTTACAATTGGCAGAGAAGAAAGAGACGAGCTGAAATAATATCGGCAAGGGGGGGAACTGTTTAGCCTGCACAATTTTTGAACAGAGCGAAGCGATGCCCTGAGCCTGCCGAAGGGGCGCCATCACCGAGCGCGACTCCAGTGTTACGCTCAGCGAGGTTGCGTTCGCGGTGCTGCATGTTTTAATATGCAGTCTGCATCCGTGAAAACCCGTTCCGTCTGTCAAGTCCATGCTCTGTTTTTAAGCTGCTCTTTTCATAAATTTTGCCACAGAACCAGCAAGTAATCTTTTACTTTTTCGAACAGGTATTGATGCCAAAGACCGTCCACAAAGGACACCATGAAGCGAGCGCGGTGACCAGTGGAACAATGCCGACCAATGCGATAAAGCGCATGTTGCCTTCGAGAAAAAACCACATGCTGAACAGAATGACGGCTACAATAATGCGAATGACCTTTTCCGTATTACCAATATTTGCTGTCATCGGATGACCTCCTTTTTTTGTTAATAACTTCAAAGATTTTCGCTGTCAATATACACATCCAGTGCATGATTGTCTGTGACTTAATCACCAAATTGATAAATTTTTCTATGTATCGATAAAAAAATGTGCGAACGATGTCTGGTTTGGGCTTAAAGTGAATTCAATTCAGCAGAATTATCAATCAAGCATAAGTTTAAAATCTGTCGGATTTCAGAAACTTCCGCAGCAGTCCCAGGTTTTTGATAACGATCTTGCCGCGCAACAATTCCACTGCATCCTGGCGTTCAAATTCTTTTAAAACCCGGCTCACCACCTCCCGCGCCGAACCGATCTGCATGGCGATTTCTTCGTGCGTAATGCACAGAATGCTTTTGCCGTTTGCAGCGCCCGCAATGATGAATTCAGCAAGACGGTGATCGAGCTTCTTAAAAGTAATCTCTTCGATTAATGCCATCATCGCACTCACTCGCTCAGTCATGGTGGCAAAAACAAACGAGCGCACAACGGCAAAATCGTTCATCCAGTCGCGAAAAATGCTTGCCGGAAAAACTACCGCAGTCGTATCCAGTTCCGCCTGTGCAGTGGCGGGATACTGATGCTGAGAGAGTAGGCAGAAAGTTGTCAGAATACAGGTTTCCCGCGGTTCGACATGATAGAGCGTGATACTGCGGCCATTTTCCCCCGTTTTAAAAACACGAATCCGCCCGGCAGTAACGATAGCGATATTGCTGCAAGAATCCCCTTCATGAAAGTAGTAATCACCACGCTGCAGCTTTGCCCACATCGCCACACTTTCGATTTGTTTTTTCAGTGCATTTGTTGCTTCGCGGTAAAAAACTAAATTAGTGAGTACCTGCGTTTTTTCCATCACTTGCATCCAATTTAAAACAGGCGAAAAGGGCGGTAAATTTTCATCCCGCGACATTGCTCATATTGTTAAGCACCGTATTTTGCCGGGACTTTCACTGTGATTATGTAGATAACGATAATGGAATTATTGAAAAACACAAATAAAAATCCGGAGCTATCGGACTTTCTTTATAAAAAAATACCTCGGATTCAAATAATACAGATTGGATAAGTTGTTCTTTTTGTAAAAAATATTTATTTTACCCAGCCGGGAATGAGAAATCAGCCATCCAAACAATAATAAAGTGAAAAAATCATGAATCACCATCAATCCAAGATTTTCGGATTTCTTGCTATTGCCTTGCTTCTTTTGCACTGTTCCGGCACTCCGGTTACACGGGTCACTGCCCATCGCGGCGCTTCCGGCTCGGCGCCGGAAAACACCCTCGCCAGCTTGCAGAAAGCGATACGCGCCGGTGCAGATTTTTCCGAAATCGATGTACAAGAAACCGCCGATGGCCGCATCATCCTGCTGCATGACGAGACACTCGGCAGGACCACCGATGGCAAAGGCCCAATTTGGCTGGCTGAACTCGCTGAATTATCGAAACTCGATGCAGGCAGCTGGTTCGCTGCGGAATACAGCGGTGAAAAATTGCCATTGCTCGAAACCGTTATCGATTCCATCGACGGCAAAATGAAATTAAACATCGAATTAAAAGTTAATGGCCACGAACAAAAACTCGTGCAACGAGTTGTAGAAATCTTAAAGAATAAAAGATTCACCAATCAGTGCATCATCACTTCATTCGATTTTGAGACAATTCAAAAAGCGAAGCATTACAACCCAAAACTCCGGACAGGATTCATTTTTGGATACCTGCCGGAAGATATGGATATTTTCACTGCACCGGTGAAAATTCTCAGCGTTCACAAAAACCTGGCAACTGCGGAATTTATCGCAAAAGCTCATAAAGCAGGGAAAAAGGTGCACGTCTGGACCGTCAATGATTCCACTGAAATGCGCCGTCTGATCGATTTGAAAGCTGACAACATCATCACCAATTATCCTGAAAAACTCCGTAAAATTATTATCTCCGGGGCCAAATAATAACCAGTATTTACCATCAAAAACTAAAGGTAGAATTATGAAAATAAGTGCAAAAAATGGACTGTTCATCGCCGCAGTTCTCGTCGTTGCCAGTTGGCAAATTAGCGCATTCGGCCAGAGCATTAAAAATGACCGGACGCAATTCTCACTCAATGCGCGCTCCGCCTATGCACGCTGGCAGGCCGCACCGAAAAAAATCAAAATTCTCGACGTACGAACACAGGCAGAATATATCTTTGTCGGCCATGCTCCCATGGCTTACAACATTCCCCTGATGTTTCTGAGCGCCGAGTTTAATACTGAAACTAAACGTTACGATATGCCGTTCAACATGAATTTTGTCGCTGAAGTGAAGGCAAAATTTCAAGAAAATGACACGCTGTTTGTAATGTGCCGTTCGGGTTCGCGCAGCGCTAAATCGGTTAAAATGCTGCAGAAAGCCGGGTTTAAATTTGTTTACAACATCAGCGATGGATTTGAGGGTTCCAAACTCATAATGCCCGGCAGCTACAAAAACGGCCGGCGCATCATCAATGGCTGGAAAAATTCCGGCGCTCCCTGGACGTCAAAGGTCGAAGCTGAAAAAGCTTATATCCGAAAAAAATAATTGATCCAGCCTAAAACCCGAACAGCTTTCACACAGAGACGTAAGCAAGAACATAGCAGCAGGTGGAGTATTTTCTACAAGTAGATAACAAATAATCAAAATTATTTCAGAAAATCAGTTTTTCCAAAACTCCGGTATCTTCCGGAGTTTTTCTTTACCAAACTACCAAAATCAGTACGTTTTATAATTTAAAAAAAGAGAATTATGTGCTGAGAAAACAACCTGTTTTGGTATGAGAAGTATTGACTTTTATTAATTGTTTTTGTATCTACTGTGAAAATCTTTAATTTTTTCAAGGAGAATAGTTATGAACAAATTGCGCCAGAGTCTTTTCTTTTTTACCATCTCAGTTTTTCTTTGTTTGTCACAAAATTCGCTATTCGCTCAAATTGTCATTTCAGCAGGCGACATGCTGGATATTGCCGGGAAACAAGAAACTTTTATTATGGAAGAAGAAGGAAGTTTCAATTTTGATACCGGATCGGCCGGAGCGAATCAAATCTGGGACTTCCGTTCAATGATGTTTACCACTCCGATGACAGCGATGCTAAACTTTTATTTTCCCCAGGGAACATCTGAAGAAAATGTTTTCCCCAACGCCAATCTGGTACAGAAATTTGCTTATAGCGATTCCACCATCGGTACTAGCAATTTTTACAATTTTTACAATGTAACAGAAAACTTTTTGATCTCCCTGGGAGATAGTTCATATTTTTCCGGGTCTGGATTTGATACGAGCATCGTCACTATTTCAAGCGATACGGTGGCTTCTCTCCCAATTCAATATGGTGATTCCTGGGCAACCGTTACAGCGGATACACAATTGATTGCCGATGGATTCTCCACTATCGATACCGAAACAGCCATCAATACAGTCGATGCCTGGGGCACGGTGCGGCTGCCGATGGGCGATTTTGAATGTCTGCGTTTGCGCGTTGATGCGATCAATACAAATAAAACTATTGCCAACGGCGTCGAGATATCAGTAACTGCAGATACATCCATTGGATTCTACTGGCATGCTAAAGGTTTATGGGAAATTGCCTGGGTTGAAAGTCAGCCGGGTGAAACAAATCCTAATTTTACCGATGCTTCGAGTTGGGGACGCCTTGATGCCGTTGGGCCGCTTACAGCAGTAAGTGAGGCTGTCGGCCAACCGGAAGAATTTGCTTTACAGCAAAACTATCCGAACCCTTTCAATCCGGAGACAACAATTGCGTTCGACCTGTCAGAAAATAGCAATACAAAACTGGAAATTTATACGCTTCTTGGTCAGAAAATAGCCACGCTGGTCGATCAGAATCTTGAAGCCGGTCATCATCAGATACGCTGGAATGCAACGAACCAGTTCGGTGCACAAGTCGCAGCCGGTGTTTATATTTACCAGCTTAAATCGGGCAATACTGTGCAAAGCCGCAAAATGTTGCTGTTGAGATAAGGAGGTTATTCCGGGTAAATGGATGGCTGAATCGATGGAGAAAATACACCCAATATTCCAGATATCGATTTATCCGGGGTATGCGCATGAATGGCGATAATTTTTTAAACCAATCTCTTGCCATCGATAATTCTTCGTCCTGGCGCAACCATGAAAACATGCATTGTTTTTCGCATAAAGCCATGTCGACAATTTTCGAAATTTTTATCGAAGATCAAAATACGGGGCATGCCGCTGCTGCTGTCGAGGCTTTCAAAACCCTCGACATGCTGGAGCAGGATTTAAGTCGTTTCATACCGAACAGCGACATCACGCGCATCAACAAACTGCAGGCCGGTGCTGAAACCATCGTCAATCCTGATACTTTCGCTTGCCTGCAGCAAAGTGCTGAATTGTTTCATGTTACGCGTGGCGCATTCGATATTTCAGCGGGATTGTTGATCGACCATTGGCGACAAAATAATTTTGAAAAATTTTCATTCCAGCAGCCAAAACCAGAGGACGCGGCAAATATTTTCAGGCAGCATTTTTTCGAGCTCGACGACCAACGTTTTTCGATTAAAAAAATGACTTCGCAACGGGTTGAACTGGATCTCGGCGGCATTGGTAAAGGTTATGCCATCGATAAAATGGTGGCTTTATTGCAAGATTGGGGTGTCGAAACATTTTTTGTTCATGGCGGCCAAAGCTCGATTTATGGATTTTCGGCGCCAACTTTCAGCCCTCAGGGCTGGCCTGTTACTCTCAGTCTGCCGGATAACGAAAATGCTGCTATCGCAAAAATTACCTTGAAAAACCGATCGATCAGCGGCTCGGGCTTGCAGCGCGGCAGCCATATTTTCGACCCGCGAATCAACCGCCCGGCAACACGGCAGACTGCATCATGGGCCGGCGCCCCTGATGCCACAACCGCAGACGCCCTGTCGACGGCTTTTATGGTTTTGGATAGTGAAACGATCGATGAACTTTGCCGGACTGAACCGGGACTCGGAGCATTAATCATTTCAAATTCAACCCGGCTTTCACCACAATTTTACGGGGAATTAAGGGGTTTGACGGCGGTGAAGGGTTAACTCCGTTATGGGGCAATCTCGCTCCGCAATTGCCGCCATTCTTTAAAAATAGAGAAGAAATTAGCTGGTAAACTCAGACGGCTATCCGGGTCACAGCGCCACTGCAGGGGAAATTCACGAATCAGATAACCTGCTTTCAAAGCCAGCAGAATAATTTCAATATCGATGAGAAATCCATTCAGCTTTGCCCTGGCGAAAAGCTCTCTTGCAACCTCTCCCCGAAAAATTTTAAAACCGCACTGGCTGTCGGATAAATCTGCCGGCACAGCCAGACTCCAGCGCATGCCAAAACGGAAAACCGAGGAAATCATTTTGCGCTTCCACGAGCGGTTTGTCAGAATAACGCTCTGCGGCAGGAAGCGTGAGCCGTGAGCGATGTCACATTTTCCGGAGGTGATCAGCGCCAGCCCGCGTTCAATCGTGTGCCACGGAACCGTGTTACCGCTATCGGCAAACATCACATATTTTCCGCGTGAACGGGTAAATCCTTTGCGCAGCGCATATCCTTTGCCACGGTGTTTTTTCGCTCGTATGATGGACAATTCCAGCGGTTCGGGCAACGGCACTGCACTGGCGATTTCACAGGTATCATCACTGCTGCCGTCATCCGCGATGATGATCTCAGCATGCATATTTTTTTCAGTAAAATAGCTTGCCGCCGCTGCGATATCAACTGCAATCTTTTCGCGCTCATTGAATACCGGGATGATCAGAGAAAAATCCACCATACTTTTACGAGGTTAACATTAATTCATCAATTTTGTTATTGCACCAATCTAAATCCCGGCAAGGAAAAAAGCAACCGGTGAAATTGATGATTTTATTGACCTATTGGTGATGAATAATGCAGGCTAAATTGTATTGCTGCGGCATTTCACCCGAAAGGGCTCCTCAACGCCGATGCCGGAGGCAAAATTCTCCAGCCTTTTGAGCACAGCTTCGGTAACAAGCTGGCCGCTGGAGACCAGGATATGACCGTTTTTAGCGACGATATCCTGATCGAGGAACATATCGACCTGCAAGTCAGCCACACCGATGGTTTTGGAAATCAATTGCTGTGTGCGGTCATTGATATATTGCAGTGCTTCGAGAAATTCCGGGTTATACTCAATTTTTTTGCGGTTGAGTTCATCCCGCGCCTGCTGCCGGCTTTTCCCCTGCATGATCAGGGCATCATAATCGACGGCAATTTTCAGCAACTGGGCGCCGAGAGCGATATTTTGCCCATCGTGTTTGTTGGTATATTCCTGCGATTCATTAAAAGTCAATTTCTGAATTTTCACCATTTCAGCCACGGTTTCAAGTCGCGGTACTTTTTTAATCAATGAATAGGCTATCTGAGGGATGTCGGCAACCATTTTTTCTTCTTTGGCTGTGAGGTCATCATGGCTGTTAAGTTTTTTCACCAGCTCGGGCGGCAGTGAGATAAAGCCAATTTGCGAGAGCACTGCTGCGAGTTTGAATTGCCACACATTTTCCAGTTTCGCATGGGAAGCGATCTGGCTGATATAGTGTCGCAAGCGCGATGCCCGGCTGAAAGCCTCCGGCTGTGACAAGCTCAAAATTTCAGAGAACATTTTAATGCTGCCGGCAAGAGTGTTTTCCAGCAGCTCCCGTTCCGCGTTGATCAAGCGGTATTGCTCGATCCCGGCCTCCACCGCTTCGATAAGCAGCGTGGGCGCGCAGGGTTTTGTCAGAAAACGGGAGATTTTCCCTTCGTTTACCGCATTAATCGTATCCTGAAATCCTGCCTGGCCGGTAAGCATAATGCGGGTTGTATCTTCCGATAATTTTTGCGCCCGTGTCAGAAACTCAACACCATCCATCTTCGGCATGCGAAAATCGGAGATGATGACGGCAAAAGGATCGCTGTTTTCCAGGGTCTCCAACCCTTTCATCCCGGTATTCGCCAGTTCCAGATCAAATTTGTTGGCAAACTTCCGCTTGTATGAAACCAGCATCAGTTCATCATCATCGACAAAAAGGACTCTTCTATTCATTCTCATCTCCACAAAAAACTATATCCTGACAAAGGGCGCGCCACGTATCAGCCTTGTCCATGACATCAAGTTTTTTAAAAAACATTTCATCAAATTTGAGTTTTTTCATATTGGTTGCATTCGGGTGTAATTCATGGTAGATGACATCAGCCGCGTGTACCGCGGCCAGCGGGCCGAATTCTTCAGCTGGGAATTCACCCGGGTTATGATGAAAAGCAATCGCCTCGACAACCGGATCGGGCAGGCCCCAGAGGCCGAGTAAATAGGCGCCGATACCGGCATGAGAACTTTTAAAATAGTCATTTTCAGCAACAGTGATTTCAACTTTCTCCTGCTCGGCAGAAGTGATGGCATCTCCATAACGCTTGCCATAAATCGTGCAAAAAATCAGTTTGCCGATATCATGCATCAGACCTGCGAGAAACGCCTGTTCACTCACTTTCTTCTCACATTTCTCCTCTTGCGATATAGCTTTGGCAAAGTTGCCGACGACAAAATTATGCTTCGACAGAGCATCGATGGAAAAATTTGGAAGCTTCGGTGTTTCAAAAAGGCTAAAAACCTTCGATGAAAGCACCAATGCGTTGATGACTTCCATGCCCAACAGACTGACGGCTTGCTCCACGTTCGAAACGTGGCGCGGCAAGCCGAAAAAGGCCGAGTTGACCAATTGCAAAATTTTTGCAGACATGCCCATGTCTTTTGCGATGATCTGGCTGATCTTTTTCAATGAACCGCTGGGCGAATTGATTTCTGTATTGAGCTCTACATAAATATGCGGCACACTGGGAATGCCTTCCAGTTTTGCCAGGCTGGACTGCAGGCGCTCATCACCCAAAAGCTCGCGTAGCGCGCATGCCCGTTTGATGGTATTGATAAGCACATCCGATTGACAGGGTTTGGCCAGAAACTGATGGCACGGCCCGATGGAGCTGATGATCATTTCCCGGTTGGAATGACCGGAAAGGATGATGCGAACGATACCCGGATATTTCTTCTGAACTTGTGTGAGTAATTGGGCGCCATCCATTTTCGGCATGCGCATATCTGCGACAATGACATCAAAATGGTCTTGCGAAAGTATGTCGAGCGCTTTTTCGCCGCTGTCAGCGAATTCAAATTCCCAGCTTTTGGGCATTTTTGTCAGCATCCGGCGCAAGCTTTTCAGGCTTATAACATCGTCATCCACAAAAATAACGCGTTTTTCATCCATAGTTGACCACTGTTAGCTTAAAGTTCCGACTGCTTTGCAGCCTATTCATTCAATGGTAAAACGATGGTGAAAGTTGTTCCTTCACCAACTTTTGATTCGAGATCAATACGCCCGCCGTGTTTCTCGACGACGACGTTATAAGAAATCGCCAGTCCCTGGCCGGTACCCTTGCCCACTTCTTTTGTGGTAAAAAACGGGTCATAAATCTTCGCCTTGATATCATCCGGGATTCCCATACCATTGTCACGAAATTCAACATAAACAAAATCATCATCAGCGCTGGTTTTAATCTGAATCAGGCCGTCGCTTGTCTCCTCATTATCATTCTTTTCCTTGATCGCATGTGCGGCATTGACAATCATATTGAGAAAAACCTGATTGAGCTCGCTCGGCATACAGGGCACCATCGGCAATGCCTCATCAAAATCGGTTTTGATTTCCGCATGATATTTCCATTCGTTTCGCGACACCGTAATCGTATTGTTGAGCGCCTCATTCAGGTTGACAAACGATTTTTCCCGACCGCCGGGATGGGAAAAGCTCTTCATCGCCTTGACGATTTGCGAAACATTCATCACCCCCTGCTGCGTTTGCTCGATGGCGTCAGGGATTTCTTCCATATTCATCTTTAAATCTTCAAGCTGTTCCTCAAATTCAGCGACAAGTGCCGCAAATTCGATGACCTCATCAGAACCTTTACTGGAAATAAATTCATTAAAATGATTATAGAACTGGATAATGTCTTCGAATGCATCTTTGAGAAAATCGACATTATAGCTCACATATTGCGTCGGCGTATTGATCTCATGCGCAATGCCAGCTGCTAATTCGCCGATAGATTCGAGTTTCTGTGCCTGCACCAGTTGTGTTTCCATATTGATGCGCTCGGTGATATCGGAAGCGAGCAACAGATAACCGCCATGTTCATCTTTGCTGTTGACAACCGGATAGATCGTGATGCCGAGAAAGCCATCTTCACCGCTGATTTTTTCGTATTGAATTTTCTCTGTGATCTGACTCACTTCTGATTTCTCACGGCAACTGTTGACAATAGCGAGAATTTCACTCCAGTCCCAATTGATGCCACAACTGAGAAATTTTTTCCCGAGTACGGTTTCTGCTTTAATACCGAATTTTTTTTCAGCCGTGCTATTCCAGCGGGTGATGTTGTCATCGGCATCAACGCCGATCATGATCGAGGAAATCGAAGCCAGCAATTGTTCCGATTCGGAAAACGAACCGCGCAGTTTTTCCTCGTTTCGTTTCATTTCCGTGATATCACGCATTACGAAAATCACCAGATCGCCAAAATTCTCAACCTTGTTTATTTTTGATATTCTTGCTTCATACCAGCGTTTCTCATCTTCAATATCATATTCGAACGTTTGCGAAATACCTGTTTTGAAAGCCTCCTGCAGCTTAACCTGCACATCGCGCGCATGTTCCCGTGGAAATATATTGTAAATCGTTTTGCCGCAGTAGAATTCTTTCTCATGGTTCAGCAAGCGTTCACTCGCCGACAAAATAGTTTCGATCTTCAGTTGCTTGTTGACCACGAAAACCGTATCCGGCAAAGCATGCGTATAGGCCTTCAAAATTTCCTCACGGCGTTTCGCTTCCGCCTCAGCATTTTTTTGTCGTGTGATATCCGTCTGAATGAGTAACAGACTATTGTATTCATCCTGCGCCCGGATGGGAACGAGTTTGTTGAAATGCCAACGCACTTTCTTATCTTTGATAATCGAGAGCTCGAACTCTTCCGGGACACCGTTTTTAATGACATTTTCCACAGCTTTTTGCAAACGCAGCCGGTGCTCAGAGGAAAACAGACCAGACAATTTTCTGCCGACAAGATCAGCAGGCGTGATGTCTTTAATGCTGTGATTGGAATCGATTATGCGTCCCTGCAGGTCGAATTCGATGACATCATGCGGAATGTTCTTCAGTAATATCAAATCGCGCGAGTGGGTTCCAGTTGGCCCTTCAACCGATGAATTACCTTTTGTTTGCTGCAATAATTCCTGAACGGACGATTTTGTTTCATGTTCATGGGGGATTTTCAGATGTGCTTCATTCATTTAACCACTCCAGGTCATAGCGCAATTATTGTACAGATTAGAGAATTATCACAGACGTACAATCTCAATCTCCGACTAGTCATATACGTCGGAATTAATCCTAAACTTTTATCGGCAAGTTGGTCAAATACCCAAAGGCCTGAATCCATCTCTCGTCTGTATTGAGATATTCTATTCTTCCGGGCTGCAGCTTTTCCTCACACATAGCTTCGTTTAATTGAAAAATCACCCAAACCTGCTCTATTTATAAACTTGGTTTGTCTTCGGAGTGCATTGCCTTTATGCCATGTGAGTTGCAGCCCATAAAGGGGCTGCACTCCGGGCTGGGTATCCAGCTAGCGCAGTATTCTTAAGCTTATATAAAAAATGCAGATTTAAATATTATCAATTCACGAATAATGCAGGCTAAAAATCCTTATTCTTTTTTATTAAAAGATTGAGGTATTTTTGCTGAAATGACCCCTTTTGCAGTTATACTAATTCGAATAGTTAGTTGTACCCGCACGAACTACTGGCTGGCATTAACCCTATATTTTTAATAAAAACATGCAGACAATCTCCAAGCAAGCCGGAGCGTTGCCGGCGCCATTCTCTGACGAAAACCTTTCGTTAATCTTCATAATAAAATGTGGTCGATATTGCAAAAACAGTGGTATTTAATCTCTGCAGAATAAGAAGGATAGACAAAGACCGATTTTATTTGGCATTTCCGGAAAAATTATTTTAATTAAAGGACATTCGATTAAACATTCCCCTCCAAAGCACCATCCGCCGCCTTTGAACATTTGTCACAGATATCAACAAAAAATGTAACAGCTGTATTTAGAACTCAAATGGTATGACCACAAAATGAATATCGATGCAGGACGCAACCAAAAGGACTTTGGCGATTTTTGCCAACTTCAGTCACCGTATTCTGATTCAGCTTTTGCCGCATCACCCCAGGCATTCACTGAAATTCTGGGCTGGGAAATCGACCTGGAAACCAATGAAATGCGTTGGTTAACCTCACCAGAATCACCTGCTCTTCAATTTGCCGGCAGCAACCTGACTTTAAAAAAAAGCCTGAAAGCGATTCACCCGCAAGACCGAAAAAAAGTTCTCCATTCGGTGAGAAAACTGTTGAGGCTGCCGGGAATACAGACAGTGCAAGCGCGAGTAGCACTAACGACCGGCGGATACTATCCTGCACACATTCAATGCAGCAAATGTTTACAGGAAAATTACCGCGAGATAATCTCGTGCATCCTGCGAAAACCGCACCCTGCGGAGCCGGGCCACACCGACTCGTTCGAAAAAGCAGGATTGGATAACTTTATTGCCCGCAGTTCGGTTTTCCCGCTTGCACTGCACCGTGACGGCACAATTCTGACAGTCAACTCTCTGGCCTGCAAAACCCTGGGGGGTGAAAAAACCGAAGATTTTATCGGCAAAAAGATTTTTGATTTTGTTCATCCATCATCCTGGGAGCTCATATCCATTGAAACAGACCGGGAAAAACAATTTTTCGATTCATTGCGGGAAGGCCAGTTTATCCGCCTTGATGATACCGTGATCGATGTCGAAGTGATCAACTCGAAAGTGCTGTACCAGGGTAAAGAAGCCAGCCAGGTATTTTTTCGGGATATCAGCAGCAGGAAGCAAAGCGAAATTCTGCAATCCGTGCTTTTTAATATTTCGCAAGCGGCCTCCACTGCTGCCCATGTTTCGGACCTGCTGCGAATTATTCATCATGAGATCAGCCGGTTGATGGATGCGCGCAATTTTTTCACTTCAATTTACGAAGCACAGTCGGATACCTATACCTTCCCCTATTTCATCGACGATTACGACCCGGCACCAAACTTTCCCATCAAAATCTTGAAAACTTCGATGACCGATTATGTCCGGCGCCAGGGGCAGGCGATGTTATTGCGTAAAGACGAGCGTGAGCAGCTGATTAACGAAGGCAAAATCGACCGTGTCGGCCATGACCCTATGGTGTGGATGGGGGTGCCTTTTTCGATCGTGAATAACGTCGAAGGGGTTGTTGCGGTTCAGAGCTACGAAGACGAATTTTGCTACAGTAAAAAAGATCTCGAGGTTTTGACATTCGTTTCTCAACATATCGCGTTCGCGCTACAGAAGAAACGCGCAGAAGAAGAATTGCGCTTCCGTGAGCTGCGCTTCCGGGCGCTGACGGAAAAAGTACAAGACCTGGTTTTGATCCTCAGCCGCTACGGCAAATGCCTTTATGCCAGCCCCTCTCTGCAACGCTTTGGTTATTCCGTCGATGAATTGCTCAATACACAGATCGATAAAATCGTCGACAGGCAAGACCACCGGAAAGCGGTCAATAAATTACGGGCGGTTGAGTTTCAGGATAATGAGAGCATTTACATCGATGAACTCAAAGTCTTATGCAAAAATGGAGATATTCGCACCATCGAAGGAGTGATGACCATTCTTTTAGACCAACCCGGCGTCAATGGCATCGTCTTCAACGGCCGCGACATCACCCGGAGAAAGCTGGAAGCTGAAGCGAAACGCAAACTCGAGCAGCAAATGCAGCATACACAAAAACTCGAGAGTCTCGGTATTCTCGCCGGCGGCATCGCGCATGATTTCAATAATTTGCTCGTCGCCGTTCTCGGCAATGCGGACATGGTTTTGAGTGAGCTGGACGCAAACTCGCTCATGTATGAGAATGTCAAAGAGATCGAAAAAGCGGCCTTCCGTGCCGCAGATTTGTGCAAACAGATGCTCGCTTATTCGGGGCGTGGCAATTTTATCATCGACGATCTCAATTTGACCACCGTGCTTCGGGACATGGTGCAAATGCTCGAAGCTTCGCGCTCAAAAAAGGCGATTATTAATTTAAATCTCACTGAGTCAATTCCGAATATCCACGCAGACATCACTCAGGTACGGCAAGTTATTCTCAATTTACTGACCAATGCTTCGGATGCTTTGGAGGATCGTGAGGGCGTCGTAATCCTTTCAACAGGGTACCATTTTTTCGACAGCAAATTCATCGAAGGAAATGCTGCCGGAAATAAACTGAAAGCCGGGAAATATATTTTTCTTGAAGTCCAGGATACGGGTTGCGGCATGGATTCGACGACGGTATCCAAGCTTTTCGATCCATTTTTTACGACTAAATTTACCGGGCGTGGACTTGGGTTATCGGCGGTTTTAGGCATAATGCGCGGTCACAAAGGCGGCATCATCGTGGAATCCACCCCCGGACAAGGCTCTACATTCACGGTCCTTTTCCCGCCGGCCCCGGGACCGGGTATCAAAACGCAAGAATATATTGTGAAAAAAAATAAGCTGAAGCAAGGTGAGGGGACTATTCTCGTCGCCGATGACGAACAAATTGTACGCGACATGGCGCGAAAAATCCTATCCCGCAAAGGCTATTCAATCATCGAAGCGATCAACGGGGATGAGGCCATCGATCTGGTGCATAAAAATCATGCTGATCTATGCTGCATTTTGCTCGATATGACGATGCCGAAAATGGACGGTAAACAAGTGATCCGAAAAATCCGAAAATACACCCGGTCGATTCCGGTGATCCTTACAAGCGGATTCAGCGAAATGGAAATTTCGCTACATTTTGCAGGTGAAAAAATCGCCGGTTTTTTACAAAAGCCCTTTACCGTCGATGCCTTGTCGCAGCTCATCGATCAGGTTGTGGATTGCTGAGCGTTGTTCCGTCACCGGTTTTCGTTTATTGTGGAAAATAAAAACCACGCGCCACATGCCGGTTGATATTGAACTTCTCCAGCAAACAGATGGGCACCAGCAAACGGTTTGAATCGCAACTCCAGCTACATGTGTATTCGACGCCATTGACCATGACTTTTTTCCAGAACATGCTTTTAGCCACGACAAATGTTCCCCATTTCCCTTCCGGAACAAAAGTTAAAACCATACCAAGTGGTTCGTCGAACTCCACTTGTAAAATCAAATCTTCTCCCCAGGGAAAATCATCCTTTTTATACATATTCACAAGCCGGCCCTGCACACGCGGCGGGAAGTTAAGCTCTTTGAGATCATGGCCCTGCTTTAGCTTGAGACGATGATCATCCATAACGCGCCCGGTTTCCTTAACTGTATAAAACTTCAATATCAGTTCTTTCTCGAGGTGGAATCGCAGATTGTAAAATTGCTGCAAAGTATCGGCATCGAGGGTTGATGTGATATATTTCTCGATTAAATCCTGAGAAAGTGGAATCATGACTCTACAGGGGCGGGCTTCCGGTTTTCGCAACGTTTTATCACAACTGCATCCGGCAAAAGTCATCACCAGCAAGAATAATAATGTCACGCTCCGTTTTGGCATAAAAACCCGGTTCCTCCATTCCGAAATCCATTATTTTGCGGGGTAAAAACTGGTGTTGTGCGTGGCAGGAAGCAATTCGACAATCAAATATACAAAAAAAAATTACAGATCGAACAAAAAGTTTAAAACCTGGTTTTTAATTTCCCCTGCGCTGCAAAATATCCCATTCCCGTTTGCGCACGTAAGCGAGCAATTCGACCCCTGAACGCAGAAAGAGCCGCTCATCAAAAAAGCGAACATAAAGAAACCGTTTTCCGGGAGGCGCCTGCTGGTACAATTTACGGGTTATCTTGCCTTCCAGGTCAGGGGAAAAGATGAGCAGCGCTGCAGTCTGACCGCTATCAGGTACATCGTTCCACCAACCGATTTGTGAATAATCGCGCAAATACCACGGCAGCGGCCAGTAATCCCCGCCACTGCAGATGACCTGGATATAATAATCTCTGTTCTCCGGAAAAACAGCAACAAATGAATCGATCTGTTTTTTCATTTTCAAAACATCGGGATGACTGTGGCCATAAACATAGGGATTGGCCGGATGTGCGGCATAAGTAGAATTCGCCAGCCAGGCCTGCCGAAAAAGATGCACCGAAGCGATGCAGAAAAAAATGGTATAAAACCAAACCCGGCGTTTTACCCAGCGGAATTTAAAAACAGCAGCCACACCCGCACCGGCAAGCATGATAAAAACACTATGAAACCCGAGAAGATTCCACGGTGTTTTGTAAGGGATCGCGCTATAAATTGCGAACATCAGCAAGGCATAAATCGATAAAAACCTGATAAATATGCGGCCAGGCAAATCATATTTCCGATGTTTAAATGCCTGGGCCATACCAACCGATGCCAGCAGGAGAATGACAACTTCACTCCAAACCGGCCCCTCACCCTGCTGAAAAAATGTCAGAATGTGTCCATAATAAAACCACGGTTGCACATGTTTCGTATCGCCGGCAGCACGCTTGAAATATGTTGTGTAGGTTGTGATCGCTTCATGAAGTCCCGCAGGATTTTCACCGAAAGAAGAGAAAAACATGGCTGAAATCAGCAGGAAAAAAGCGATTGCAATGCCGCCGGCTTTGGCAATAAAAAGCAGCTCATATTTCTCGATCCACAATTTCTCCAAACAGGCAACAACAAACAGCGAAAACAACATGCAGGCCGCGGCGATAATCCATGTTTCTTTTGTTGCGTGCATCAGCCCCAGAGCAATTCCCAGGGCTGCAGCCCAAGGCAGTTTTTTCGTACGCAGGAGAAAATAGCCGCACAGCATCACAACAAATGTGAATGCAACCAGCAGCATTTCCTGAATATAATAGCGGCTGTAAAAAACCATCGCCGGTGAAATCGCGGTCAAAAATGAGCCTGATAAAACAGCCGTTTGCCCCAGCACTCCCCGCAACAAAAGCAGACCGGCACAGAGCAAAAAACCGAAAACTGCCGGTACGATTCTCAGGGTAAATTCATCGGTATCGTGAAGAAATGTTTGCTTTTGCAGCCAGGCGGGAAACAGAGTGAAATAGTTCAGCGTGGGGCCGTGATATTCGTTAGCGTCGTAAAAATATTGCCCTTTTTCCAGCAACATGCCAAACTTGATGGCGTGCACAGCTTCGTCGGTATGCATGGGCCGCGAACCGAGATGAGCGACCCGCAGCCACAAAGCCAGGCATAACAGCAGTGGTATCCCCCCGAAAATAACGATAGATGAGCGCATTATTTCGGTGTGCCGTAAATCGCCACTTCTGCGTAATGATTCATGTCATTATTGGTGTTGCCGTTGGAATAAATGCGCACATATCGAACGATCACGCCGGCAGCATCGATGAGTTTGCCTTCTGAAGTTTCAACATAATGCCAGTCTTTACCGACACCGAGTCCGGCTGAATTGTCGTGGTCATTATTGAAAATAGTGCGCACATTCTGAGTGAAATCTTTGTCATCAGCGACCTGCACGATAACATCAAAATAGACACGGGCCTGTTTATGAAAATGCCAGATGAGAACGGCATAGATGTTACAGGGTTGCCCCAGGTCGAACGTCAGGTACTGCAAAAACGGACCGAGTTCGACAAAATGCCCTTCCGGCGCTTCCTTGTCGCCGTCGGTGATCATCTCCAGTTCGCCGATGATCGGCATATCATCGGTGCTCGCCGGTACCTGCCCGAGCACAAGATTTTTAGTGCCCACCGGCGCAAGAAAAGGCGGGCGCGGTTTGCCCAGCGGTTTTTCGAGGTTTGGCACTTGCATATTCTGTGGCGTTCCGACAAACATCGGTTTTGGCAGGTCGATTTTGATTGGCGCCAGATCGGTCTTTTTTTCCTGAGCAATGAGCCCGCCAGGAGCTACGATGAATAACATGACAAACAAACTTATACTTAATTTTTTCAACATTGAACAACACTCCGAGTTTATACGATTTGCGGCAGGGTAGTTTTTACATGATTTGCTAAATTAACAATTATTTTTACAAAATCAATTTTGAGGTGGCCGGAAGACAAAAAAAAACATCCTGCCCCGTGTTCGCTTTTCAGAAGCATGGGGACACCGATTTTGCGGATTGAACGGATTCTCAGGGAAGGGGTTTTCGCTGCAGTTGTTTGAGTTTTAACTGAGAGTCCCCGAAAATTATGACCGGAAACAATAAATCACCTGTTACTCTTTTAAAAACAAGGGTAGTTTTGCCATGTAAGAATAAAACTAATAATAGATAAAACCATAATTTTTCCTCACGCAAAGAGGCGCAAACACTGAAATGCACAAAGAAAGATTGACTTTTCTTTGCGTGCTTTGCGGCTTTGCGTAAAACCGGTGAGGATTTCACAAGCAGGCTCAGTAATACTATGCAGGAGGAAAAAAAACAGCAGAGTGAAGCAGCCGATTGCGCCGGAGATTGGGGGGCACAATCAGCTTTATTGCAGATTTATGGTATACGTTCAGCACACAAGGGTAGACGAGCTTGCCGAAGCGGATATCTTCTCACTTGTCCGAAACGTGCCTTCCTTCGCAAGCTCAGGACATCGCTTCGGCAAGCTCAGGGAACGCTTCTCTCGCGCACGCTGAGCAGACACGAAATTTATGTCGCTTCAGCAGGGATTTCAGCCGCTGGCGGCGCATCCTTCCACGGGGGTAATAATTTGAATAGCACATACAAAATTAAAAACGGCAAAACCAGCATGCCGATGGACATCAGCAAACCTTCGATGCCCAAAAACGTCATTTTGTACGCCGTCAGACCGCGGAAGCTCTTGGAGAAAAGCTGGCCGCCGATGACGACATTCCAGCGGGTAAAAAAGATGCCGACCTGCACTAAAAGGGCTGAAAGAAAATAGAGCAGACGTTTCAGTTCCGCCGGAGTATTGAATGCTTTTACTGCCGCAATAGTCGCCAGCGGTATAATCATGCCGATGATCAACTGTACGATGATCAGGCTGAAAAACAATTTACCGGCGACCAGCTGCGAAAGGATATGAATCGATTCCTCCGACTCATAAATACGGTGAATAAAGTCGAGGATTTCCAGGGAGAAATCGATGATCATCGCGTAAAAGAGAAAGCTGGCGAGAGTATCGAGGCATTTTTCATCGATTTGTTTATAGCGAAACGGCGTGATGATCATATAAATCAGCAAAACCAGGGCAATGCCCGAGACGATCGCCGAGAAGAGGAAAACGATGGGCATGAGTACACTCGACCAGAAAGGGTTGGCTTTGACCGAGCCGAAAATAAAACCCACGTAACCATGCAGCAAAAATGCTGAGGGGATTCCAAGAATCGTGATCACCCTTTCTGCTTTATCATCGAACGCAAGCGCTTTCGGGGAAACATCTTTTGAAAAAAGAGAGAGGAATTTATAGAACCATTTTTTCAGCCCTTTGCCTTCCTGCCCCCATTTAATGAAATCACGGCGGTAATCAAACCAGATTTCCAGAAACAGCACGGCCATCAGGTACCATAAATAGACAAAGCCGAACATCGCCATGGCCGAGGTGACATTCGGGGTCAGAAAAATCTCAAACGATCTGTCCGGATGCCCCAGGTGAGCGAGAAGCGAAAGCGGCGCCACCAGCATGAAAGCCAGCGCCGTCAGCAATGCGATACGATAAACCGGACGCAAGGCTTCGACATTAAAGACTTTAACCAGCGAGGCCAGAATAAAAGCGCCGGCGACCAGTCCGGTCAGATAGGGATAAATAACAACGAGAAGGCTCCAGTGCAGCTCGATTTCATTGGGATAAATGTAACCGCTGATCTCTTTCAAAAGCGGCGTCAGGTGTTGAATTATCTCTTCCAATTAATTTACCTCCATATCAAGGTTCGCATAATAAACTTTCGGCTCAGTATTCAACGCCGGCTTGAGAACGCCGATTTTGTGGTGACGCATAAACCTGACCAGCGGGCTGGCCTTTTTCTTGATTTCGCCGAAAACACGGGCCTGAGTCGGGCACATTTCCACACATGCCGGAACCAGTCCCTGCACTACACGATGGTAACAGAATGTGCATTTATCAGCTGTTTTACTAATTGGATTGATAAAACGCGCACCATAGGGGCAAGCCTGCACGCAATAACGGCAGCCGATACAGTAGTCTTTGTCGACAAGAATGACACCATCAGGTGTTTTGAATGTCGCCCCGACCGGACAAACCTGCACACAAGGCGGATTATCACAATGATTGCAGATTTTAGGCACAAAAAAGCTGCGAATCGTAACTTTCCCCTTTTCAATATTTTGCTTTTCAAAACCATCGACTGCACCGTTTGGGCTGTCAACTCGTACTTCGCCGTCATGAAAAATACGGTAGCGCTCCACCCAGGTGCGGAAGAAGAAGGGCGCTTGCGGCACATCGTTTTCTTCCTTGCAGGCAGCCGCACAGCGGCCGCACCCGATACATTTATTGATGTCGATGCCCATGCCCCAATAATGGTCGAAGGGGTTATAATCCTTGCCTAAAATCCATTTTTGCAGCTGTTTCAGTTTTTCTTTTGCAGTGAGCACTACCGGCATCGACAATGCAGTCAGGGAAAGCAGCATTTTTTGAACAAACTTTCTGCGCTTCATATTCTTCGCTTTCGTTTTCATTATTCCGCCTCCGGTAGATGGGGGTAATGACATTGCCAGCAAACATAGGCTTCTTCATGCGTCGCTAATTCGACGCGGGGTATGGCTATGTCGCTATCGGCTTCCACGTCATGGCAACCGCCGCAGAATTCGCGTTTGGACGGTTTGCCGGGCAAATGCAGACGCGGTTGTAATTTATGCAATTCAGGTGTTTCGTGGCATTTTTCGCAGGGGATGTTCACATGTTTTGAAAGCGATTTCGTGCTGGCAATTTCCGCGTGACAGCCGCCGCATTCTTTGGCCATTTCCTTACCGCGCGGGTTATGCGGATCGTGACAACTGATGCATGCTTTCATCGGTTCATGCGAATCAGAGATAATTTGTGGAAAACCGGTCGGCCGCGAAGAAAGATATTCGTGGCACAACGGGCAGGAATCCCTTTCCCGCGGGGCGCGGGGTTTGATTTCATCATCTTCAACATGCGCCGCCGCCGGACCGTGGCAAACCTCGCAGTTGACATTTTTATGCACACCGACCATTTTACTTTCTACTTCCTCATCGTGGCAATCATAACAGATCGCATGCCCGGCATACTTCATCTCTTTCGCGATGGCCTCCTCGACTGCCGAAGCACGGAAATGACCGTATTTCCCAAAATCGGCCGGGATCAAAAGCGAACGAATAAAAAATGGCAGAATGATAAGAAAACTCCACACAACGATCAGACGCCGGATTTGTTCAGGAAAGTTTCGCCATGGTAATTTCATTGAAAATACCCTCGTTTTTAAACGTTCCACCAGCTGCCGTGTTTGTTCAAGTATGTTCACGTCAGTTCCTCTGTTTGTTTATGGGACGATGAATTTTATTATTCATATTAATATTATGAATTTGCTGAATTCATGCTGTTGTGCGAGTCTTTTTTCAACCCTTACATGGGGAGATTCCCACCACCTAAGAGCAGGTTTTTTAAAACAATTAGAAGCTTTGCATTTTGATATAAAATCTTTTAGGATCATTATTATAATTTATGCAAACAAAAATAAGCTTTATCAGCTCTAATATTGACATCTACTACTGTTTTTATTAAACTTAAATTACAAAAACTCTCTTTCAATGCTGGTGAGATCATGAGGTAGCGCTAATTCGAATAAATGTAAAAAATTCCGAAAATACAATTAAAAAAAGACGAAAAAAATATCAGACAAGTTCATTATAAATAATATATTATATTATTTAAAATAAACTATAAGTATTAATTATAATGCAATATCTTTGATTGTAAACCTTATAATTTGCATAACATAGAATTCATGACAGCATAAATTTATAGAGATTGGAAAGTTGCGAGGCTTTTATTTTCTGAAAGGTATTAAAAAAATTGCTCTTTCCGGCAATAGCAGTAACAGGATTTATCAAATAATTTCGTGATAGCATCTCAATAAAAATGGCAGAAAAAAATCCCCTGTCGCTGAGAATAATGTTGCCGGGTCAAGTGAGCTTTATCTGGTACTTCAGCTATTATTGATCTGGTAATATTCCACATGTTAAAGTGCGTGGCTATTCAGATAAATCAGCATTTTCCAGTCGCCCTTTTGCCGGCGGCCGGGTAGCCATTTCGAAACGTAATTCACCGCCCCGCACCAGTTCCGCATGTTTTAGCCACCGACGTGTCAGCAATGAATCGTTAAGCCACAGGTTACGAACATAAATATTTTGTGAAGAAGCATTGTCGGCCACGATCCTCAGCACCCCGCCCGCGACACGCACATCCGCTCGGGAGAAAAGCGGCGCTGCAACCTGATAGCGGTCGGTCCCGGGTATCGGATAGAAGCCGAGAGCGCTAAAAACATACCAGGCGGAAAGGGAGCCGCCATCGTCATTGCCGTCCAGCCCGACGGCGGTCGTATCATACTTGGTTTCCAGCAGATGGCGCACCCATTTCTGAGTGAGGTCAGGCCTGCCGGCGGTGTTGAACAGGTAAGCCGCATGCAGGTCGGGCTGATTGCCGTGCCAATATCCCGTGCCCGGATACCAGCGGCCGATTTCTTTATTGGTGCGGCTAAAAAACGCCTCCAGCTCGGCGATAAAATAAGACTTATCTTTAAAAAGTGAGATCATGCCCTCTGCGTCATAAAAAGCAGCCCAGCGCCATTGTAGCGCATTGCCCTCGACATAGTCGTCGGTATATCCACGCTCCCAATCCACGTAGCTGAGCAATAACGGTTTGAACTTTTCAGAAAATAAGGCCTGCGAATCTTTCGGCTGAAAATACCGGGTCGCCGGGTTCCAGAGGTTTTTGTAGTAGCGGGCATGTTTACGAAAGCGCTGTGCATCCTGCTCGTAGCCCAGCGCTGAGGCGAAATTGGCAATGGCCGCATCAGCCCAGCCAAATTCAAACGTGCGCGATACTGCTTCACGCATCAAATCGGAAGGACAATATTGGTAGTTTAAATAATGCTCAACACCCTCACGGCCGGAAAACACAGCTCCGTACGGCGTCGGCGCCAGTGCGGTTTGTTTCATCGCGGCATAAGCGCTTTGTGCATCAAAATCGCGCAGGCCTTTCAGGTACGATTCCGCAATAACAATATCAGCCGGCGTACCCAGCATGGAGTTGGTGTAACCGTAACCGGAAGGCCAGCGCGGCAGCCACCCCCCCTGCTCTTTCATTTGCAGCAGAGAAAAAACCATATCGCGCTGGTCATGCGGCGCGATGAGGTTGTACAGTGGATGAGCTGTGCGAAAAGTATCCCAGAGCGATAAATCAGTAAAATAGCGATAGCCCTGCGCTCGGTGTATTTTCTTATCGAATCCACGATATTCATTATTACAATCGTTGAATACTGTCGGCATCTGAAAAGTACGATAGAGCGCGGTATAGAAAATTGCTTTTTGTTTATCACTACCGCCATGCAGTTCGATGAGGCCCAGCTTGTTTTCCCAGGTCTGTTTTGCCCTGGCGACAATCGTCTCAAAACCAATCCCGGCAGTCTCTACTTCAAGGTTGGCGCGGGCATTGGCGAGACTGACGTAGGAGATGGCCAGTTTGAGTTCAACAACCGACGGCATATCAGATAAAGAATATTGCAAATCGACACTCAACGAATCGCCTGCGGCAGATGATTGATTCGGCAGGCGCTTGCCACCGTTCCACACAGAGAACCCGGAAAAGGGCGGATTTGACTTCGCCGCAAAAAAAACCGTACTGCCACCATAACGGCCGGAAAATGAGCCGAAAGTTGTTACTGAACCCTGCGCCTCGCCGGTTTCCGCCGCCACTTGTACACTGCCGTTTTTACTCGTGCCGGTTCCCAGGGCGCTGCCGATATCGAGCAAAAGATGAGGAATTTTGCCGGCAGGAAATGTATAGCGGTGATACCCCGCCCGCTGCGTCGCCGTCAGTTCCACAAGAATTCCGGGGCCGGATAATTTTACTGCATAATAACCCGGAAATGCGGCTTCATCACGATGGGAAAAAGCAGCACAGGTTTCGCCGGAAATCATGGATTGTATCACTTTGCCGGCCACCGGAAACAAGCGGAAATGGCCGCCTTCTATTGCGCCGGTACCGCCGAGGCGGGTATGGCTGAAACCGATGATTTTGTTATCACCGTAAAAATAACCGGAGGTATTCAATGCCCGTTTGTCGATCAGCAGCGAGGCTGTTTCCGGGCTGAGCCGGAGCATGCCGTAAGGCAGTGAGGCACCGGGGTAATTATTGCCGCATACCCATGGGACCCCGCCGGTGCCGATGAATGGATTCACCCAGCGGCCGAGCCGGCCAGGCTGAACCGGCGCCGCCAACTGCCGCGCCGGCCCGTCGATAATGCGCTGATAGTAAAGCACCACTGCGCCCGGGATCGCCAGCATGAGTAAAATCACTCCGACAACAAACAGCAACACCTTTTTCATAATCATTGAATGTCCGCCGTTCGAATATTTCTCATCCATGGTTTTTCAATAGTAACTATTCGGCGTACGCCAGAGAAACCTCCCTGAGTTTGCCTAAGCTGGTGGCTGAGCCTGTCTAAACCAATTCCACAGGGGGTTGCATCCCAGTCCGGCAAGCTTAGCACAAACAGGCTCAGCGTCCGCCTGATGTGCTGAATGAGATGCTTCCAATATCAACAGACAGACGGGTTCCGTAGCATTATTTAATGAAAGCCCGAGTCTCCGCAATCATTTTCAGCGCTTCTTCGATAAATATTTCGCCGGTCATTTCACCGAGACTGGTGCGACTGATGTAATTGTATCGTTTGAAACTGGCGAAATCGATACAGCTCAAAATATAACCGAAAGCATCGTTAGTCAAACCAAACAAAAATGGGAATTTCGTATTCATTTTGCGTTTTAAAAAATAGCCGATATTGGGCAGGGCTTCACCTGGAATTGTGAGAATTTGCGCGGGCCCGATTTCGAGCAGATTGACGGACGCTGCGATAGTGTGATTTGACCTGACCGGATATTGCAAAACGGCATTTTGCAAAACGGCGCGCAACAGGGGTGATTCGAGGGGGAATTCAACTCGACGGCTCAGACAGTAAAGCGCCGGATTTTCGAGAGTTTCAGCCGGTTCGATTATACGCAACGCTTCATCCGCCAGGAGTTCACCGATGCGAATGCATTCTTCCCAGGTATTATTTTCTCCACCCTTGCCGTCGCGCGTATCAGCGGTGACCATACCGCCCTGTGCCCCATTAATAAAAATAGCCAAACCGCCGGTTTTTTTCTCGATGCGATCGTACAATGGGCCGCAAAGATCAGGACTGAGAATGCCTTGTTCGTTGCCCAAAACTTCGGGATGCACGGCATAATTGACTAACGTTGCGATGGTTTTGCCATCATTCGTCAGTGCCTGAATCACACCACAGCGCGGATCATAAAGATGCTCGGCGTAATAATTAAACGCGATTTGCCCGCGCGCCTCACCGACGGCGATTTTCAATTTTGCGGCTTGCCGGCTGCCGAACGCTTCCTGAATTGCAGCAGCCATTTGCCGAACACAGAAATCGAGATACTCGAGGTCGACACCGCTTTGGCCGCTTTCATCGGCAAAACCGTAGGCATCGGGGGCGCTGTGGGTATGCGTCGCGCTGATGAGAATATTTTCCGGAGGAATGTCATTGACCAGCGCACGCACCCGGTCCCCGAGCACAGCCGGCCAGCCCAAATTGTCGATACTCACCAGCGCAATACGCGTTTGCCCGTTTTCAAAAATGAGCGCCCGCACAGATAACTCGCCTTTTTGAACAGTTGCCTTTTGAGGGATACCGACGCCACCCGATACCGGCAGCAACGGCTGCGGTGTAACGTTGCGCGAGGCTGCCCCGACTTTAAAACCCGTACCCGCTTTGAGCAAAAAAGGAACGAATAAAATGGCAATAAAACAGCAGATAATTTTTCTTTTCATTTTTAATCTTTCATAGAATAAAGAATATAAAACTATCATTTTTTTTTACGATTTTTCACACGACAAAAAAAGTGCGACGCACTTCCTGTCGTTCATTTTTCCATGCACATTTTGACACTACCGAACAATTTTGAGGCGCAGAGGATTGGCAACAGTTAAATCAAGGTCGCGATTTTGTAAATGATGAGCAAGTATGAGACCTTCACGAATTGTAACAAATGGTTTGATTATCGTCGGCTTTGAGTTTTAAAAAAAATATCCGGCTGACTGACCTCGTTTTTGATTATTATCATCATTTCATATCCAGCAAACCGGATGGTCGTGCGCGAAAATCCCGGATGCGATGAAAAGTCAAATAGTTGGCGTCGTGGGCCCGGTGCGCACCGCCGAGACCATCATCAAAAGCGGTGCGGCTGAGGAAAACGATATCATCGCCGTCAAATAACCAGTCGATATATTGCCAAGCATGCTTTTCCCTGTCGGCGTGAAAAAGCAGCGGCGATACAACCGTCCAGCGGCGTAAATCCCGGGAAGAGATCAACATCAGGTTATTGCGATAGGCGGCGGGGTCGGTTTGTTTGCTAACGATGGACCAGTAGAGCCCTGATATTTCGTCAAAGCGGATGGTAAATTTTACACCGCCGCCGGGCATATCGATGATATCTTTTTCATGGTCGTGCGACAAAGAAAGACCGTCCTCTGCGACGTGGGTTATGGCCGCCCTGTCATCGCCCTGGCGGTTCGTGCGCAAGATATTAAGCAATTCTCCGGCCGGCGATTCGATGAGGTTGCCTTCGATCCACTGAGATTCGGACCACGGATGTTGGTAGGGGGCGCTGAAAGTCCAGTTGTCAGCCGCAAGTAAATCCGCATCGACCGACGCGGAAGTGACCAGCGCCGACCATTGAGGTCGCTCGCCTTGTGCAAGCTCAAAACTACGCCAGATGCGGCCATTATGAATAATAATGCGGCACGGCGCACAATGGTATGGCCCCCTTTTGAGAATGCCGGTCTCAGAAGATTTGGGTTCGCTCCAGCGATGCCCGCCATCATCGGAACGGCGGATGAGTATATCGCCATATTCATGGCGGGTGCCGAGAATATAGAGCGCTCCCTGATGCACGAAAAGCTTGCCCCAGAAAAGAGGATTGATCTCAGCAATTTTTTGCCAGGTTACGCCGCGATCTTTGGAAATAAACACCAGCGAAGTCGGGCTGGTTTTATGATCAGCCTTGGGCCCAAAAAAATCATGTGAAGCGACATAATCACCATTGGGCAAAACCGCCAGACTGGGCGAACCGATGTAGCAGCCGCTGCTTGCAGGTGAATAGTTGACCACAGCGCCCGGCACTAATGTGTGATCAGGTTTTCTACTGCATGAGAAAATGACTACACCCAGCAAAACCAAAGCATTAAATTTACAGATCGGGCTATAAAACACTACAAAATCTCCTTATCAGGTAATTCAGTTTCAGTATTCTTTCTCAGTCATAACTTTTGGGGAGTCGGTTTCGGTTTGTCTCTCATCTGCCCTTTTATTACGCCGGGATTCATTCATAATTATTTTTTTCGTTGAATTTTCCAGGCCTGATGCTTTTTGTTGCTTGTCGGTTGTTTTACTCTTCGATTGCGGCGTAAGGTCTTTCTCCGAAAGTCTTTTTTGTTCCACCGATGGTAAATTTCTTATTGAATGGTAGCTGAATCCGGCAATTGCCAAATACAGTCCCATCGATAACAATACAGGTTTTAAAACACTTTTTTCGAATTTCCATTTTTCAGATATATTTGCCGGGTCTTTACAAATAAACCACCAGAGCAAACTCAAAATCCAGTATCTCTCTCGCTCCTGTTTCAAAGCAGAGAGCCAGTTCTCATGCGACCATTCATCACCTGTGCGCAGGGCTTTATTATGCAAATGCAATGCCTGTGCCCATTTCGTCGCATAACCCTGAATACTGGTCGCATACTTTGTACAGAAATAGCTTTGATAACGGCTCACCAAAAAATAGCCATAAAAACCCATGTAAACCAGGCCGGCTATTATAAGAACCCAGGTGATAAAGGATAAATCTGGTGATTCACGTAACGTGCCGACAAACAATGTAATCAGATAAATGATTAAAGCCACAATCTCGAGAAAGGTAATAGAAATCAACATACTGCGGATTGTTGCAGCCCGATGTGGCGGATTTCCTGAATGATTGCGCAATACGCTGAGATGCTTTTCCCAATTTATCGAGTCAGAATATTGGCTAAAAGCAACGAGTAAATAACCGCTTTTCCGGTTCGCTGTTCGGGCGCGGTTGAGAATAATAGTCGCCGTTGGGATCAAAATGAGATGCGGAGCTAAAATCATAAAAGGGAAGCGAATCCAGTACTCTTCATGGAACAGATTAACACATAATGAAAAAACTGCCACCGTAACCGCAATTGATTGCCAGAATAATTTGAATTGCAACTCGCGGTCTTTTAGTATTTCCTCGGTAATGCGCGCATGTTCCGCTTTTTCAAAATCACCCAATTTTTTCGTTTTTAACACGAGTTACCCCTTTCTGTCGGCCGGACAGGATTATCTTTCTTACCATTGAATTTTTCATGATTATTCAGACTGATGCAATAAAAATATCTGTTTGAAAGCACTGCCGGCAGTGGAAACGGTTTTATTATACGCCAGCAACCGGCCGTCATGAGACCAGGTTAAATTAAAAGGGACTCTGTCGAACCGCGGCGTAATCGCCTGAGAACTCGGCCCGGCGATCGAATATAGGTAGATCGTATGATCACAAACATAACTGATGTATTGACCATCGGGATGCCAGCGGATCCCCCCGTCTCGAGACAAAGATTTCTGTTGCTGCGTCATTTTCGTGACTTCGCCGCCGGTCGCAGGAACGAAATAAATCTGCAAACGGTTGCCGGCATCCCGTGCGAGAAAACTGATAACCGAACCATCCGGTGAGCTGGTCACACGGGAGACCCCGGGGTAATTCCACCGGCTCGTATTCGTTAAACGCCGCTGATGCACCCCGCGTGGTATATAAAATTCCGTACCGGCCAGAGCCAATCGATCCCCCGGGTTATCGATTTGTTCGGGAATATCGACGATAAAGACTTCATTGACCGAGCTGCCGGTGCCATCCCGCACTGTTCCCAAAAAAGTTCGCGCCCGCTGCCAGTGCCCCTGCTGTTTCTCATATCCCCGCCTGCCCAACCAGCGATCGCCGGCTGCATGACTGATTTCATCGGAGCCGCGCCGGGGTTTGGTGACCACTTGCACGATCAGCGCCGAATACCAGGTGCCATCGAAATTCTCACCGGAAGTATTTTTATCGACGGCAACCGCCCGGCCATTCCACGAAACGCCGAGGGTGCGCAGGTTAACTTTTTTTTCGGTTTTTTCTTCAATTTCAGCAAGGATGGCGTCGTTATAGGTAAAACCAATCCATTTGCCATCAGCGCTCCACTCGTGCCGGTGGGTGCCACCGTGCAGCGCCCCGGGTGTGCAGGGTGGCGTGAGGTCCCGCGCATCCAAAACGACAGGCGGGTCGGGCTTCTTTTCATCGATGATCATGCCGAAACGACGCCATTGTTGATATGGATTTTCCGGCGAACAATTGAATAATCCGTGAATAAAAACGACCTTGCTTTCAAAAGGATGATAACTAGCGGCACCACAACCCGGGCCGTAAGCATGCTGACCGGGCACTTCGTAGATGGCCAGCATCTCGCCGGTTGCGACATTCACTTTTTCAATTGTCGGATTCGCCCCGATGCCGTTTTTATCGCGGACATCATAAACCAGCCATTGGCCGTCGGGAGAGAAATTGTCATTGTCATCAAGATCATGGTTCTTGGCGTCGAATGTGAGTTGTTTTTCAACCCGGAGCGGATCGGAAATATTGCTTTGACATGAACTCAAAACCAACACGACAGCTATCAATTCTATCAATAAATTCATAATTTTTATTTTTCCATCCTTATCGGTTAAGGGTTGAAAAAAACCGGCAGTAATCCATCAATTTAATCGATCCTGTTGTTTTCTATCTTAGCGGTAATATCACCAGCGTGCTTATCCGCGCCGGCGCAGGATTTTTGTCGCATCTTCTCCGCCATTGAGCAAATAGAGCAATGGTTGCGGCCGGTCGATTCCCTCGCGGAATGCAGGCATTTCCCGCCACGGTGTCACCGATAGAACATTGGCTAAATCCATCCAGTATTGCAACCGGGCGGTGTTCAAATTCCAGGTCATGTGAAAATGGTTGGCCGGGGCAAATTGTTTGTATTCGGTCATCGTTGCATGCCTGGGGGTTATAAAGGTATGCGGCCAGATAGGCGTTGAGATGTTGCACACGGCCTGTGCCAGTTTTTGTGGCAATTCCTGCGTTTCCGCTTCATCCCAAATCATCGAAAACATACCGGAAAGTGAACTGTAAGCCAGTCGTGCTGCGATGCCGGAAATAGCACCCGGGGAAATGTAATTAACAGCATTGCCGCCGCCGGGGAAATAATCACGACCAACCTGCGGCAGGCAAATTTTCTGCATAATCTCAGCGACGGGTGTGCCGGGAAGAGCCGCCCAATCGAATGATGCCGAACCCGAATTATCGCCGTCGACAAAACCGCGTTGTTGCCAAAGCGTGCTGCCGGTGAGTTTCACGCCAATTTTTTTTGCCAGATTTTCGATTTCCCAATTTTCCCAAACCTTGCGAAAATCCATGAATAACGGTGGATTGCCTGCAGAAAGGTGGGTCATGAAAAGCATCGTGAGCAACCCCTGAACGTCGGCTTCGGTGGCAAACGGCAGCGGCGCTTTGCGGCCATTGTGATCAAAAGTTGAATTGAACAGTGATTCCATCACATCAGCCACCGGCAGCGGCAGGCCGCGAAAATCGGAGCCCCATTCGAGTTGGCTCATAAATCCACCACCGACAGCATTGAGGCCCTGCATCAAATCGCGCGTGATCAGATACATGGCAAGACTGGTATTCAAATGACTCGAATGTCCGGCTGTTTCCAGCTCAATGCCGCCACCGATGTTTTCATCAAGCCAATCCCGCAATCTTTTTAATTCAGCTTCATCATATGCTTTTTTCTGCAGCATATCGGCCAACAATTTCATATCGAGGCGAGTGATTTCAATGCCGAGCTGATTGCGAATCGGCAGCACATGCGCCAGCGCGGTTTCCATACCCATGGAATCGTGTCCAAAAATCACCACGCGGCGGCCTTTCAAACCCTGATAAGTTATTGCAGCATAAGCCCAATCGATGAGGCCGGCAGCCGTTTTTTCACTCATTTTTGGATTTAAGCCGGCATCCGGCCAGTTGCCGACATTGATATGGACCAAGCCGCCATGCTGTGAGATTGCACCGGAGACAGCGTGGGTGAAAACCACGCCGGGCCGCGGGCCGGAATTGCCGCAGGTCATATTGAATGGGGTATCGGGCGGAAAATGACGCAACAAGCTGAGCACGGTAAGTTGCGGAAAAGCCCAGGTATCGGGGACGCAAACGATTGCATCAACGCCGCTGTTTTTAAATTGTCGAGCGACGGTATCAGCTTCCTTTTCACCATCGACAAGAAGATCGGAGTAAACAACCGGAATAACACCGCCATCGACCGATTTAATATTTTCCGCAAGAATGTCCGCCGCCATTTGCACGATATTTTGCGCCCGTTTTCGTGCTTCCACATCGATCCGCGGGTCGCAGGTCGCGAAAACGCCAATGACCGGTAAATTTTCACTATTCTTCAGTTCTGTTAATTTTTGCGCTCGCATTCACCTACCTCTTTTACCTTTCTTTCAGGTTGTTATTTGTTGCTAATTTTTTTCACGCTTTTTCTATTCTGTTAAAGTCTCGGAGCAAAATCACATTTTAGCGCAATAATTTATCTTCCGATAAGGGCGTGCCTTTTGGCGCTGGAGATTCGTAGGGCGCAAACGGCAACGAATCCGGCACGACCACAACCCCCGTACTCATTTTCAAAGGAATATCAGCAGTGCCGGGGTAAGTCAATTCTACGAAAAAGGCTGCCCAGCCTACTTGTGGTTTCTCAATAGAAACCTGGTACTGCCCGTCATCGCGCAGGATGATCGCTTGCGATTGCCAGGTTTTTCCGATTGCCAGCAGCCGAAAGTCACGTGTTTTGGTATTGACTGCTTGCCATAACAGTATTTTTTTTGGAGGTTGGGCGGGATCAGTGGCGATATTTATTCTTCCATTTTCCACTGACCAATCAAAATTCGGTCGAGGTTTGTTGTTAATGATCATGTAGTGAAATGCTGCAATTGACTCCAATGCATCACTATCGTGCAGGCCATGATCTGTATTGGGCACATAACGAATGTACTTTTCACCCACCAGATCAGACCAATAAAACTGCCATGAATCCGGCAGAAAGAATTGATCGCCGGAGGCGTTGATCAATAATTTAGGCAAGGTCAGCCGGTTGCGAAACGTATAGGGCTCGACATTTTTCATCAGGCTTTGATATTCTTGCGAATTTTGCCATTCCATGATGCCTTCGTGTACATAATTCTTAACTGCCGGAGCCCAGAAACCATAAGCTTGCCAGTGATGTTGAAACGACGGCACCACGTTAAGCATATCGATGACAATAGGCATTATTGCGATGACGCGATGATCGACCACCGCTGTTGTCCAGGTCGTCCAACCACGTTTCGAACCACCGGCGACAACATAGTGATCGACAACCAGGCTGTCTTTTTCTAAACACACAGCGCTGACGGCATCCATCGCTCGTACGGCGGAATTGGTCATCGGCAGACGCGGCAGCCAACGCACATTTTCATCTCCGCCGCCGGCTTCAAGATATTGCCGCCAGCCATAAGCGATGAGTTCATCCTCAACGCGCGGCCCGTAGCTATCCCCAACAAATTCCATTGGCTGGTTTGGTACATTGTGCAGAAAGGTGACAACGGAGTTTGTCGCCAGCGCAATTTTAACAAACTCATCTTCGGCTTTTTGCGGTGCCGGGTCAGTGCGCTTGCCGCCGCCAATGAATAAAAGTCCGGTGCTGCTGCCGACAGAATCCGGGATCACGATGGTCAGCCAATGCCACCAGAATGGGTCTTTCACTTCAGCAGTTGTCAACCAATGCTGGGAAACGAGACGGACAACATGCGCCTTATATCCGTCTCCTGTGACTGTATTTAAATATTCATAGTGAAAACTGCTGTCAGGTTGTGCGACATATTTGTCAAGCAGGCTGGAAGCGGTGGCAACCGCTGTAGTTTTATCTTCACGAAGGTTGCAGCCGCTTTGACTGGATAGAAACAGAACAAGAAAAAACATCAGTAACAGTGCAGACCGGCGGGATAGCGTTTTTTTTATTTTGACATCAAAATAACGTATTTTTTTCACTAATTCAGTCTCCTTTTTGGTTATTTTTCAACGAATTCTGACTCTGCAATCGGGATATATTTCTTGAAAAATTGTGTCATGCGATTCTGCATGTAGCGATTGGGATGCAACGCCAAATCCATCGCATGGGGCCAGCCCGGCAGTGGATAGTATTCTACCGGCACGCCTTTTTCCTGTAATAGAGAAACGAGCAATTCCGCCTGTTCGACGGGTACCAGCGTATCGATGCTGCCGTGCAGAATAAGTGTGGGCGGTGATTTTTCCGTAACATAATTCCCCGGAGATGCGACATCATAAATCTGTGGAATTTCTGTATACTGACCGCCCAGAAATTTCTGCACATTTTTATTCGAAACAGCGTAATCAACCGTTAGATCAACCGGCCCGTAGATATCGACCAGGGCTTTCACTGCGGGACTTCCGTCACTGTTGCAGCCTTGTGAAAATTCACCGCTTTCAGCAGTGAACGCTGTTAACATCGCCAGATGTGCACCGGCAGAGCCCCCCACCAGGGCAATATTTTCCGCATCAATTTTGAACTCATCAGCGTGATTTTTGATCCACTTCACAGCACATTTCACATCTTCCGCCGCAGCGGGAAATTTGGCCTGTTTGCGCAGTCGGTAAGTTACGGTTGCGGTGATCCAGCCGCGTTTGGCAAAATCGAGCAAATAGACGTGGTAATCCGAGCGTTTTCCCCAATTCCACGAACCACCGTGGATGAAAACTATGAGCGGGCGTGATTTTCTGATATCCAGCGGTTGATAGATATCGAGCGCCAGTTGCAGGCTGTCAATTTCTTTATAAACAATTTTTTTAAAAACTTTGATGCGTGCCGGCACTTGTGGCTCAAGATCGACAAGCGGCTCAAACCCGAGGTAGTGGGCAGCAAAAATGAAATTCTGAGAGGGATAACCAAACGGCGGCCGGGAAACATCGCGGTTGCGCCATTGCAGCAGGACATAGAGTATTGCCCAGAGCGCGATGAGCGCCATGATCGTCCGCAAAATGAGGCGGCCGATTTTTAACAAAGTCGACTTCATAAACTTCCTCCGTAGTGATCGACGGGAATCAAGGTGTGTGTCACAAATCAGGCAGATTCAAATATCCGGCAATTCACTCTTTGCTATCGTTTTTCTTTAAAATAATGCGCCTCGATCATCGCACAGCTTGTATGATAGAGCACCAAATGTGCTTCCTGGATAACTTTCACCGAGCTGCCCGGCGCTTTGATGGCGATATCGGCAAATGCCGCCATTTTGCCGCCGTGCGGACCGGTGAGCGCAACAGTTTTTGCCCCACATGCCCGCGCGACCGAAAGCGCCATCAGGCAGTTATCCGCATTGCCGGAGGTCGAGATACCGAGCAAAATATCCTCAGGTTTGAGCAAGGCATAGGCCTCCTGTGCAAAGGCGATATGCCGCTGTGACGAGTCATTTTCAACAGCAGTTTTCAGGGCGCTGCCGCTCCCGAGTGCGATTGCCGCCAGTCCGACTTCAAGATGTTGTGCCAGCGCATCCCCAAAAGGCAGACTATTTAATTTTTGGGCGAAATCTTGCGGAACCGGACGTAACCTTTCGAAGCTTTTGCACAACTCCCCGGCGATATGCAGCGCATCGGCATGGCTGCCACCGTTGCCGCACAGCAATAATTTCCCACCGGCATCATAAGAAGCTGCGAGAGCAAAATGGAGATCGGCCAGCGCCGGAACTGCAGACTGCAAATCAGGTCGCCGTTGCAGCATTTCGTTGAGAATTTCATTTTCAAGCGGTGTGAACTTTTGCATGTTTAACTCGTCAATTTTTTGTCGCATCGATTATTCGGCTGCCAACAGTTTTTCCGGATCGAGAACGACATGCTTCACTGTTTTACGGTTCCAGGTGTATACGATGTGCACCATGCCGTCTGCTGTTTGAATAACGCCGGGATAGGAATATTCCTCTTCATCGACTGTTGCCGGGTTAGTGACCGGTTCGAGATCGAAAACCGGCTGCCACTTTTTGCCGTCGTTTGAGACAGCGACAGAAAGCGGCACACGCGCACCCCATTCACCGGCGGTGGGATTGTAAACGAGCAGTTGGCGCCCGTCCCTCAGGCTCAGGCCATCGATGCCGGAATTGGGGTTGGGCAGGTCAGTTGCCCTCAGAGCGCCCCAGGTTTTGCCGTTATCCGGCGACCAACATTCGGCGATAAAACCGTTTTCCGTACGGCAAAGCAATTGCAGTCGACCGTTTGAATAAGATAAAATAGTCGGCTGAATTGCGCCAATGTTTTTACCGTCATTTAAATCACCCGTTGTGCTCCAGGTTTTACCGAGATCATCACTGCGTTCGATCTGAATTTTCCAGCCGTCATGCTCGGTGCTCGTTGGGCAAAAAAGCGTCCCGGTAGCAAGTTGCAGTGGTTTATTTTTAATCGGCCCGAGAATGCCTGGCGGCAATTTTTGCGGCTGTGACCAAGTTTTACCACCATCTGCCGAGGTGGTCTGCATGCCCCACCATTCACGCGGATTTGGCCCGACTTTATAAAAAAGCATGAGCGCACCATTTTCAGGTTGAAAAAGCACCGGGTTCCAGCAGGGATAGCGATTACCGTCTTTTTGGACCCCGTTAACAACTTCGAAAGGTTCCGACCAACGCCCGTCTGCCTTGTGTGAAATCCAGATGCCGACATCCCTGTTTTTTTCTTTGGTGCCGGCAAACCAGGCAGCAACCAGGCGTCCCTGTGATTCAGCAATGGTTGAAGCGTGGCATTCCGGTGTCGGTGCATCTTCCAACGAAAAAATAAATTCTGATTGAACCACAGGATCAAACATCGATTTTTTCTCTGAATTATTCTCAGCAGAACATGAGAGCAACAACAAGCAGCAAACGATTAATGTATTTTTAAACATTTGAAAAACCGCTTTTTTCTCCATCTGATTTCTCCAAACCTTTCCAACCCAGTGAGATAAATTCATAATACGGCGACATAAAATTAATACAAGACAGACTGAAAGCGAGTATTGCCCAGAATGACACTCAATCTTAATATATTGATTTTATAAAAAGTTATCAATATGAAATTGACGAATTTCAATTTTCTAAAACAGCCCGGTCTGCTCGTCGGGTATTTAAGCACGCACGCGCATTCATCATGGGATGCCCGGCACTTGACAAACTGGAGGAAAATCCGCCTGACAAATATGGATGAACAGGAATATAACAGTCATGCCAACTCCCCACAAAACCATCACTTTTCAACATTTTTTTTCTGAAATATCCCCCGTGTTCTGTTTAGAAAAATATAAAAGTGCCGCTTTCTTTAGCGCGCAGATTTTCTTGCTTCGAAAAATATCCAATTTGAACGAGCTGAAAGGGAAAGATGATGAATTCATCAGAAAAAAAAATCAACTCAAATCTAAAAAAGGGGCGGATATCTTTAATCGTCTATCTGAGTATATTCTTCGTTACAAGCAGCATTTTTGGGCAGAAGAAAACTTTCACGATGCATGGCTTTATTCAGTCGACTGTGACTAAGCAGGAAAAAAATGATGGTTTCCTTTTCGGTTTTGACCGGGTCAGGATGGTCGTCAAAGGGCAGGTCAATCCAATCGTCGGTTTTAAACTGCAAGTGGATTTTAATAAACAAAGCGCCGACGTCGACAAAGACGGTGATTCTCCGGGGATCATCAAAGATGCGGAAATAAAGTTTAAGGTGAATCAGAAATTTCTTGTCAGCGTGGGTAAATTTAAAACACCGATCGGTACTGAGTTCAATACCTCCGGAGCCGGGCTGGATTTTGTCAAACGCGGGCTGGGTCAGGCGCTGGTATTTGAAAGAAACCTCGGTGCGATGCTTCGAGCCAATAAATTCGGTCAAATGAACATGGGGTTTGATCTCGGTATTTTTAATCCGGGGCCCAATAAAGCCAACGATATCGGCAGTGCGGGCGCAGGCCAGGATTACAGTTTTGCCGGTAGAATTCACGCGCGACCGGTAAAAAACATTTATGCCGAAGCCTATTTCGGCAGCGCGATGACCAGTATTTCCGGGCAGGAAAATGTGAATATTTTTGGCGCCGGGGCTAAAGCACAGTTTGACAAGCTGTGGATTAAAGGAGAATTCATGTCCCGCGGCGACGGCAACAGTGAAGCGCAGGACGGCAGCGATTTTTGGCTCGGCGTGGGTTACCTGCTCAATGGAAAATTTGAGCCGACCTTCAAATACGAAAAACTCGATGTGGCAAAAGATGCAAGTGACCAGACGATTACTGTTATTGGATTAAATATATTTTTTAATTCACAGAACCAGCACCAGTCCAAAATACAGATAAACTTCAACAATTCCGATGTTACAGGCAAGGATGCCATTCAGATCCTGTGTCAGGTAACATTCTAAAAAGCCAGATGGAGAGTAAAATGAATTTGAGGAAAACGACCTCCCAAATATTGATTATCGCTTTTGCTGTTATAATTTTCTCGCCTTTTGCGGCTTTCGCACAAAAGAAGAGTTTAACCTGGACAGGCTGTGGTATCACCCAAAAGGCCTTCATGCAAGAAATAGCTTCAGAGTATGCGAAAAAAACAGGAACAACAATCATTTTGAGTGGCGGCGGCGCCACCAAAGGTGTCCGGGCAGCATCAGCCGGCACCGCAGATATGGGCGGGACCTGTCGGCATTTATTGACGATAAACGGCCGATTAAACCCTGAAGAAAAATATGTTAAGCTGGTCCAGGTGGCGTGGGATGCACTGGTGGTCATCACCAGTAAAAGCAATCCTGTCAATAATATCTCGCTGGAGAATTTGAAGAAAGTTTATTCCGGTGAAATCAATTCCTGGAAAGACCTGGGACATCCACAGGATAAACGCATCGTTTTATGCACCCGCCATGGCAGCAAATCTGGCGTCGGCTACATGTTCCGCGTGTTGGTCACGAAGAACATGGGGCAGAATTTTAAGGCCAAATCGCTCAAATTTAAATCGAGCGGGCCCTTGGAGAAAAAGATAAGCAGAACGCCCACTTCACTGGGCGTTACCGGAATCAGTTCTGCTCGTAAAGCGGAGGTAAAAGTGTTAACCATCGATGGGATTGAACCTGAGAAAAACCTGATCGCATCCGGGAAATATCCGCTATTCCGTCCGCTTTATATCGCTGTAAATCATAACCAGACGCCTGAGGTGAAAGATTTTATTGCCTTTATTTTGAGTGACGAGGGACAGAAAATCATCTCCGGGCAAGGCACTGTGAATCTGAAAGAGGGGCGAGCTTTAAATGCTTTGTGGCAAAAACACAACATACAATTCAATTACCCTGCAGAATAAGGGTGCCGGATTGCATCAAACTGCCCGTAAAGCATTTTACAATATGAAACTCACTTTCAGAACGCAACAGCCTAACCTGATCGAAATACAGTTTTTATAGTACCGGAAAGCCAATAATATGAAGATCGGTAACAAAATAACACTCGCCAGCATCACCGTCGTTTTTATCGCTCTGGCCATCCAGAGCTTAATCAGCCAGTCGATTGTACAGGATGAGCTGAAACAACGAATAACTGAACGGTTGCTGGAGACGGCAAAAGAAAAAAGCAATATCATCAAAAGTCTGGTGGAGCGAACCGAACAGGATATCGCGGTTATTCGATCACACAAAGCTTTTGAAGACTATTTTCTTTCGAGGGAATTTGAAGATTCGGAAGGCATGACCAATGCTGAAGCGATTCTGGAAGCCTTTTTAACCAGGATTTACGGGCCAAATCCACAGTATATAAAGATGTAAGCAGGCACGGCTGACGGCAACCCGTTCCTGCAGATCAAATCCGGGAAGCGGATTGAACACTATGATCGATACAATTATCAGAATCAACTGGCAGCTTTAGTCCGGAAAAAGAATAGCGGCAGCGATAATGTCCATGAATCGGTGACGGTCATGCATCACATCGTGTATGATGAAAATGACGGTTGGGTTTTGCTTTCGGCGGGGGCGATCTTTGTCGATTCGAATATTGCCGGCATTCTCTGGATCTATCAACCAATCGATGATTTTCTATCGAAAACGTTCAATTCATTTGAAAATACGGCCATAAGTTACGTCGTCGCGACTGCGGACAGGAGAATTCTCATCAGTTCTGCTTTTGACAGTAAACAAAAAAGGGATGCTTTTATCGCCACCAGCCTCGACGGCTGGAAACTGGAAAAAGTAACGGTTGCTTCTATCGATGTGGAGGTCGTTTTGGGAGCACTGGAACATGATGTTTTTGCAGTTTTGTACCATCTCTTTTGGGTGACGATTTATATCATCATCGCGGCTCTCGGTTTCGCGCTGATCGTTCTGCGCCTCGTCGCCAGATTTATTTCCAACCCCATAAGGGAGCTGGTTTCTGCATCAAAACACATAACCGATGGAGACCTGGACTATAAAATCGAAGTGACAAGTTCCGATGAGACCGGTCAATTGTGCGAGGCTTTCAATACGATGGTGGACAGCATTAATCAAGCCATCAGCGATGCTGAGAAGAACCGTCTCGCGGCAGAACAAGCGGCGCTGGTCGCTGAAAGCGCACAAAAAATAGCCACGAAACAAAACGATTATCTCGATCAAAGTGTAGAAAAGATGCTTGTGACAATGCAAAAATTTGCCAATGGAGACCTTAGTGTTTCCCTGTCATCGGAGAGAGATGATTCAATCAAAAAATTGTACGATGGATTTAATAGAGCCGTTAAACATATCAGAACGATGATCACACAAGTGATTCGCAATGCCAACCAGACTGCAGAGATCGGCACGATAATAAACTCGAAGAGCGAGCAGATCGCCCAGGGTTCCGGTGAACAGGCTCAACGCACAATGGAAGTTGCCACTGCGATGTCTGAAATGACGCAAACCATTTCTGAAAACTCGAAAAATCTTGCATACGCAAACGAAATGGCTGAACAATCGGGAGAAATTGCCCGGGAAGGCAGTGAGTTCATGGAGCAAGCCGTAGAGGGTTTTAAAAAGCTTTCCTCGACCGTCAAAGATTCGGCGAATGAGGTGAAAGAATTGAGCAGAAGCAGCGAAAAAATTGGCGAGATCACCGAAGTAATTAACGAGATTGCAGATCAGACAAACCTGCTTGCATTAAATGCTGCAATCGAGGCAGCTCGCGCCGGAGAACAAGGCCGCGGATTTGCCGTCGTCGCAGATGAAGTAAGAAAGCTGGCTGAAAGAACGAGCTCTTCCATCCGGGAGATAACGAATAATATTAAAGATAACCAGAATGTGACTAACCACGTTGTCAAATCGATGGAGCAGGTTTCTTCAGATATTATCAAACAGGAGGACGCCTTTACACGGGCCGGCAAATCTTTGGAAGATATCCGTGAATCATCGTCACGGAGTACAGAACTTATCATGCAAGTCAATGCTGCCGGAGAAGAGCAATCCTCGGTCAGCAACGAAATCTCGCAAAACATCAATAGTATCAGTGAAACGACGCAAGTTCAGGCTTCTGCAATAAATACCATCGCAACCGAGGCGAAATCTCTCTATGAATTAACCGATTCACTTCTCACATCGCTCAAAAAGTTTCGGCTGGAAGCGCAGAAGACTGAGAATGAACAAAGCTATTCTCCTGTCCTGGAACATTCAACTACCGTTGTCGATTAGTTTACCCCGGTGTATTCAGACCTTATTTGATCAGAACCAGTCTGCGCACGGCCATAAAGCGCTTGCCGGATTCAGCCTGCGCCTGAACACGGACGATATAAATACCGCTGGGCATGAGATTCCCGGCATGATTGCGGCCGTTCCAGTGCAGGGTTAATTTACCCGGCCCGGCAATCGCCGAATATATTTTTGTGATTTCCTGTGCATGGATATTATAAATTATCGCCGTCACGGCAGCGGTTTGCGATATTAACAGATCCATTTTCGTTTCCGGATTGAACGGGTTTGGATAATTTTGCGACAGGGCAAATTCCAGCGGCAGCCTGATCTCGCCTGCCAGATCCCCTCCTTTTTTCGTCACAACCGGCTTCAACGCCTCCTGTGAAGTGAGGTCGCGAATTTCAAATTCATCGATGATTAAATCGCCGCGGATATCGGTTTTCGCTGCCTCCAAAGCGTAATGAAACTGGTCCTGCAAAGTATAATTGCCAAGCGAGAAAACCTCTGAATAGGTTTCCGTCCAAACCTGGCCGTCGAACGAGGCGTCGAAATAAATTTTCGTCGTATCCATGCGCATGCGCAGCCAGATTTCACCGGTGATGGTGAGCCCGCCGGTGACGTCGAGACCGCTCACTGCGCCATCGCGCCGCCACTGCACATAGAGCAGATAATTGCTGCCGCCGGATTGATAAGTAAAAAAACGGTACCAGTTGGCTTCGTTATAAATACCGGCGACAGCATCAGGCATAAATGTCGGACAAATGGCCACATCGCCATCCCCATTGGGTTGTCTGATTCTAACGATGACTTCCGTATTCCGGGCAACGAATTTCTGCTGTGTGACCACCCAGCCGGTTTCGTTGTTATCGGAAATCAACTCCAGCGCTCCATTGTTCACCTGTGAATAATTATGAGCATTGGCGCCTTTGTGCCACTTCTCGCTATCGAGCGAACCGCCATCAAAAGCATCGGCAAACAAGATCACCGGCCCTGCTGATGAGGTGGTGAAATTATAAACCCCAGAAAAACGTTCATTGCCGGCTGCATCTTTCGAACGCACACGATAATAATACGTTGAATCGGCCTGCAGTCCAGTCAGATCAATGCTGTGGTTTGTTGCCAGGTTTGTGTTTAAGTTCGAACTCATGCCCAATGTGTCGGTGAGTCCGTATTCCACCTGTCCATCGGCCGGTTCATCCGTATTCCACGAGATATTTGCCGTCGTCGCCTGGATATTTGCAGCGATAACATTTGTGATAACCGGCGCAGTCGTATCTGCTTCTGATTTTCTGTTGTAAACTGGCATTTGCCCTTCAACAACGGTGATACGTTGTCCGGCGAGCGGCAAATCCAGCAAGGATTTTCCTCCGGCAGGCCAGTTGATAACAACGCTGTCGGCAAAATCAACTGAACCCAGGCCGAAATGCAGCGGTGTAAGGTTGCCGGAAACGAATCCTTCACCGGCGAGCATCACCCGTCGTTGCTGTTTTTTGTTGAAATAAAAATCGATAACTGCCCCGATGCCGCCGGCGTTGCTACTCTTGCCCTGCAAGTTAAACTCAAGCCAGTATGTTGCTCCGGCGCCATTATCAAACAACTGGCTTTTGGCGCCGGAATTGGAGATAAAAATATCGATATCCCCATCCTTGTCAAAATCTGTGAGGCAGGAACCATATCCATTGCGACGGCTTTCAGCGCCGGTATTGTTTTCCCAGGTAAAGGTGCCGTCGCAGTCATTTTGGTAAATGCGGTTTGCTTCGCCAAAGTTGATCACGTATAGATCGAGCCAGCCATCATTATTGAAATCAGCAAAATTACAGCCGGTGGAGCGGCTGTTATCGGCGAGTCCCGCCGTGACAGTGTAGTCGGAAAAATAACCACTGCCATCGTTGCGCAACAATTTATTGCTGTTGATATCACTGCAGAAAAACAGATCGAGATCGCCATCATTATCGAAATCACCAACAGTGACACCCTGGCCGTGGCGATCCGGCAATGCAACGCCGCGCTGGCTGGCCTGATCATAAAAATAATTGCTGCCATTGTTCACGAACAGCAGATTAGCATAGGTTTCACCGCGTGAAATGAAAATATCCATATCACCGTCGCCTTCGATATCAAATACGACCCCGCTAACGTTATAATTTTTATTGCTCAATCCATATTCACTCGTCCGGTCAGTGAACGTATAATTGCTGTTTTGCACAAACAGACGTAAGGGGTTGTTATAATTTAGCGACAGTAAATCCAGTAAACCGTCGTTACTGAAATCACCCCACAGCGCTGCCTGCGCCTGTCCGGAATCATAAATACCGCTGCTGCCGGTGACCTCATTAAATGAGGATGAACCGGAGTTTTTATAGAGTTTACTGCTACCGGCAATATTGAGGTAAAAATCAGCGAAACCATCATTATTGTAATCAGCAGCCGAGATACCGCGGTCGAACCAATTCATGCCGCCGAGCACATTCCAGGAAGCCGCCCGGTCAGTGAACGTGCCATCCTGATTGTTAATGAGCAGTGCATTTGAAGTATCGTAATTGGAAACGATGATATCGATGAAACCATCATTATTATAATCCGCACCGGCAACACCATGGCCAAAACCCTGTGGCCCGGCAGGCGTTTCAGCGCCGGATTGGCTCGAAATATCGGTAAACTGAATCGGCCCCGGATTGATGACGGCGGCATTGGTGGAAAATGAATCAACCGTCGAGACCGCCGTATTGCCCGCAGCATCTTTTGAATAGACTTTGTAAAAATACTGCGTATCCGCTTGCAAAGCCGAAAGCGTCACTGTGTGGCTCATAACCGGCATCGTTTGCAGCGGAGTAAAATTGCCCAGCGCGGCGCTCTGGCCATATTCTACCTGTGAATCCGACGCCTCATCCGTCTGCCATTGAATCTCTGCCGAACTGGCGCTGATATTCGCAGCACTCACTGCAGATATCACCGGCGCGGTGGTGTCCGGCGGTGGCGCAGCCTGGGTCTGAAAATTCAAAAGCGCCGAAAGCGCCGCATTGCCCGCAGCATCTTTTGAACGCACACGATAGAAATATTGTGACTCTGATTGCAAACCTGTGAGCACAAAATTATGGTTTGTCGTCAAGCTCGTGTTCAAATCACTGCTCGATCCCAGCGTATCCGTCAGGCCATATTCCACCTGGCCGTCGGCGATCTCGTCCGTCGTCCAACTGATCGCTGTCGTATCCACACCTGCGGCTGCGGAAACACTGGAAAGTATCGGCGGGGTGCCGTCCAGCATCGGCTCTGCAGCTCGTGTCAAGGAAAAATCATCGAGCACCAGTTCACCTTTCACCGGGGTATTATAGGCTGATAACTCATAAAAAGAGGAATCGGCGAGACTATAACCCGGCAAATCAAAAATTTCGCTGTAAGCGGTGCTCCAATCGACATCATTAAATGAATATTCGAAGTAAATATTTGTCGAGTCCATACGTATGCGCAGGAAAAAATTATTGTTAAAAACAACACCCCGGGCAACATCCAAACCACCAACCTGGCTATTTTTACGCCATTGGATATAAAGTTTCGTCGGCCCGCCACTGCCGGAGAAATAAACATAAAAACGATAGCGATTCGGCTCGTCGTAAAATCCACTTCCTGAATTCGCCTGTACCGTGGGAGACAAGCCGATCACCCCATCTCCGTTTGGCTGGATAACTTTTATTTTGGCAACGGTATTGGCAAGTGGAAATCGATCGGTCGTATAAATCCAGCCGCCTGTACCGCTTTGTGAGCGCAGGTGCAAAGCGCCATTTTCAACTACAGCCCCATTGCCGCTATTGTCGCCTTTTTTCCATTTTGCAAGATCGAGGCTATTACCGGCAAAATCATCGGAGAGCAAGGGGCCCATCATTGTTTTAAATGTAAAAATAACCGACTCCGCAGTCTGTCCGTTGCTGCCTTTTGAAATGACTTTATAATAATATTGCGTATTGGCGGCCAGCCCGCTCAGGGAAACCGTGTGGTTGGTAACTAGGTTGGTTTGCAACGATGTCATCCGGCCAAGGGAATCACTCTCGCCATACGCTACTTTCGAATCAGCCACAACGTCGGTTTGCCAATGAATTTGTGCCGAATTCTGCGTTATCGAATCGACTTGTACTGAGGAAATTAGTGGTGGTGTTTGCGATAGCGTCAACGTTGAAAAAATAAAATCACCCCGCTCAGCAACATTGCCGGCCTTATCACGGGATAAAACTTTGAAATGATAAGTGGTCTCTGCACTCAAACCGGTGAGTCGGAGGAAATGTTCGGTAAGATAAACTGCTGTTTCGCCAGTGCTTGTACCATAGTTTACATCTGTGCCAAATTGCACTTGCGAAGTTGATATTTCATCAGTCTGCCAGGTGATGGTCGCGGCATCAGCCGATATTTCGCTGCTCCCAACCAGCGAGATGGCCGGAAAAATGGTGTCGGCAGCAACGCCATCAAAAAAAGTGATGCTGCCGGCTGCCAGATTGCTTCGTCGCATGGATGTTCCGTCGGGAAATTCCACATCAACATCGACACTATTGTGCTCACCTATACCGATCGAAAGCGTGGGATCATTCTGTCCGAGGTAGCCAAAAGCACTCTGCGCTTCACGAAAAGCGATCAGTGTGCCCTGTGCCCGTACTTTGATTTTGGCGCCAAAAGCACCAATTTGATTTTGTGGCGACAACAGTTTTATTTTGATCTGATTGCCGCCATCCAGGTTGTTGCGGATTAGATAATTGCCCGAGAGTTTTGCAGCGATGGCAAAATCTTCATCCCCATCATTGTCAAAATCGGCAATGCCGATTGCCCGGGGATCACTGACTCCGGGCACCGGTACGGCCGGCCCCGCTGTGAAAGCGCCGGTGCCGTCATTGAGATAAGAGATATCATCTCCGGCATAGACCAAATCGAGATCACCATCATTATCAAAATCAGCGAACGCGCCCATATAACCATCTGTATTTAAAAAGCTTTGTCCATGAGAAAAAGTCCCTCCCCCAAGGTTTAGATAAAGCTCACCCTGATTATCACTGGTAAGTAATAGATCCATATCACCATCATTATCAACATCTGCACTGCTAACGCCATCTTGCGCCTGATGTTGGATGCCGATGGAATCAGGGGAGACCAGTGTAAAGACGCCGTTGCCATCATTTTCAAGAATATTGACCGGACCGGTACGATTAGCAGCGATTAAATCAATATCACCATCTGCATCGAAATCTGTGGCGAGCGCCCCCTGCCCCATCGGTGCGGTTGCAAGTGCGCCGGTGAGGATGGGCGTAAATTTCATTCCACCATCATTGCGCAACAATTCGTTGAGCTCGTCGGCAGGATCGTTGGTCCCCTGATAATTATTGACGCAAAGCAGATCGAGATCGCCGTCATTATCCCAATCAAAAGCCACCACACTCCGGGTTTCCCAGTCCTGGTCGGGAATTCCGGCGCTATCGCTCACATCACTAAAGTAACCCTGACCATCGTTTTGAAAAAGGTTATTTCCCCCCGAAATACCACTGGCCCCGTCGGTGGTGCCGTTAAATAAATCGAAATCACCATCGTTGTCCAAATCAGCAAAAACAGCGCCGTGCGACCCACCGTCAAAATCATCGACCCCGCGCTCCACTGCTTCATCGATAAATGTGGTATCGCCCTGATTGATAAACAGTACATCGGCAATGGGCATCGTGTAAAGGTAAGTGATATATAAATCTGGGAAATCATTACCATCGATATCTGCCCAAACCGCAGCATGCCCGCCGTTAGTAACCTGCCCGCCAGGGCCCGCGGTTCCGGCAAAATCGGTGATATTTGTAAACGACAGAGGATTTGCATTTAATAATGTAAAAGTTGAATCATTCCCGATTGCCAAATTACCAGCCACATCACGGGATTTTACACGAAAAAAATATGTTTCACCTTTAGTCAGGCCAGTCAATAGTACATTATGACTGGTGGATAATAGTGTATCCAAAAGCGAAAACTCATCATTTGAGCCGGTCAGGCCATATTCTACCTGACTGTCGGCAACCTCATCCGTCTGCCATTGAATCTCTGCCGAACTGGCGCTGATATTCGCAACACTCACCGCGGATATCACCGGCGCGGTAGTGTCCGGTGGTGGCGCAGCCTGTGTCTGAAAATTCAAAAGCGCCGAAAGCACTGCATTGCCCACTGCATCTTTTGAACGCACACGATAGAAATATTGGGAATCTGATTGCAAACCTGTGAGCACAAAATCATGGCTTGTCGTCAAGGTCGTGTT
>JAJRYV010000067.1 GCA_024275575.1 bacterium | reverse complement strand
CCTGTAATGACTACACGATCAAAGCATGATAAAGTACCATCGATTTGTTTGGAATAACGCTCGGTTAATAAAGACATTCTCTCTCCTGGTTTTGTGAGAAAGATTATATGAAATTGATAACTTAATAAAACCTTTTTGGTTCTGGCTTTGCCAGGTTAGGTATTTATAATATTTAAATCCACATTCATTTAATAAACAATTTGTTAACGCCGGAGTGCAGCCCCTTTATGGGCTGCAACTCGCATTGCATAAAGGCAATGCACTCCGACGGCGAACAATAAAATTTATGAATAGCGCAGGTTAAAAAAGAGAAATCCCTGCAGAAAAATAGGTTTGGCGAAACAAGTCTTTTTCTTCGCCGGGCTGTTTGTTGGAGAACAAACGGCTGTTCATGATGGACAGACTGAGCGTGCTTCGTTTGTTTATCTTACAATTAATGCCGCCGGTAAAGAAACGCTGGTCGTAGTAATCACCCCTATATTTTGTCGGGTCCGTCTCGGTAAAATAACCGGCAAAGACGATGAATTTGGGGGAGATTGCATAACCGGCCCCGGCATGAAATTGTATGACATCTTCAAAATTTCTCGTGAAACCGGACCAGTCCTCGAAATCCACCTGTGCAGCCCAGGTCCAGTGGTCAGAAATTTGATGGGTGACGGCTAATGAAAAGACGTCCGGGAAAACGGTGATTTCCCGCTCATTTAATATTTCGAACTGAAAGTCCAGACTATCAGGCAAAATCCCCAAAAAACCACCCGGGTTAAAATCGAAAATAATATCGGGGTACTTCATTTCAACATCGGAGATGCGGCGGAAAGTGGCGGCAAAATTTAGAGATTCAACCGGCGAATAAATCGCTCCCAATGTATACTGGTAATTTCGTCCTTTCGCCGCTCTATGATCGACTTGAGATATCGTTTCTGAATACTTTGCATAATTAATACCCACATTTAAACCCAGCGCCAGGGCGGCTGAGAGTTCATATCTTCCAGCAACAAAGAAATAATGCACGTCCAGTTTTCGCTGCATATGCAATCTTAATCCCGCAGGTCTGTCATAAGTGTAGATGCTGACATCCATTTCTTCGCGGAAACTACTGTAACGCGTGTAGCCGATGGAAAAATTTGTATCCCAGGTCGAATTGCTCAACGCGGCAAATGCCGGTAGAAATTGTTGATTATCCAGTTGCACCCAACCTTCAAATGCATTTTCTGTCTCCAACCGTTTGCCGAATTCAGCATAGAATATGTTTCGATAGCTGCTTTGCAAAGCCGGATTGTTGAAGCCGGCCGTCGCATCCAGCGGGTTGGCAATGCCGGCGCCACCCATAGCCCATGAAACGGTACCGATTTTGGTGATCGTAGCACGCGGATAGTGGAAAGTTGATTCGTTTGATGGAATTTGTGCGGAAATTGTTGCGGCGAAAAATAGAACATATCCAATAAAAGTTCGTTTCATTAAAAACACCTCCCCGTTTTGCATGCGATTTCACATTGAGTTTTTTTTAGAGAGATAATCGGCGTGGCCCCTTTTGATTAAGATAAAAAACAGCGGTAAATAATCCTAATAGAAAAAACTCACCGCTTTAGCAATCTCCGACTAAAAATGGGGTTCATCGCGGTATTTGAGCAAAAAAAAGCCCTCAGGCTTTATGATGTTTGACACGACAAATTTGCCGCCATGCTTGCCGGCGCTGCTCGTCTTTTGCAGATTTTACAACGAAATAAACCGAGCAAGTCAATGCCAGTAGAAAAAAAGCGGTCATCATTATTATTGCTCCCTGTTGATTTTTGGGGATGAAAGGGTTTGCATTAAAAGACAGTAGAATTGATAATAAGTTTCAAATATTCTTATTTTTGGAATTATGTCATTTCTATATTATTGCGAGTGAGGTTAAACTGTTACGGTGGTTTTCGGGCAAGCTACTGGTATTGCTCGAGTTGTTTATGTAAAAGTTCGAGCAACGCCTCATAGTTTTCACTCTCTTTGTGGAAATGTAAATTATCAAGACGTTTGATGAACGCCGGTGCCGGTTGGTGAAAATCATAACCCAGCGAACTGACGAACACGTTGGCGATGGTTATGAGCCCGGAGAGGGATTCCGTGGAATAATCATCGTGATGCGCTGCGATGGCGACTGAGCAGACTTCCGGCAATTGCCACTCTTCGAGCAATACCGACCCGAGCAAAGCGTGGCCAAAGCCAAAGTGTATTTCTTCCTGTTGCACTGCCGAATTCAGGTCGAGGCTTTCATTTTCAATGATCCCAAGATATTCAGATGTAAAATGTTCAAACAGGAGCAATTTACCCACATCGTGCATCAATCCGGTGATGTAGGCAAGATCAGGTTCACAGCAAGCATAGGTTTTCGCCAGCGCATTGGCAACGATTGCCACCGCGACCGAATGATGCCAGAGTATTTTCCTGTGTTGTAGCGGGATGTTGGATTGTTTAAATAATGCCCTGGTCGCCAGGGTCGAAGCCATCTGATTGATCTCATGGAATCCCAGGGTGATGACGGCTTCTTTGATGCTTTTAATCGTGCGGGAGCGGCCATAGCGTGCCGAGTTGGCCAGGCGCAAAACTTCTACCGCGATGGCAGGCTCGAGTTTGATAATCTCAACCAGATCCATAACCGGCGCTGATTCATCATCGGTCAGGGTGATGACTTCGATGAGCAATTTCGGCGGCACTGGCAAGGATTTCGTCAGATTGATGATTTTTTGCAACTGTGTGCCGGGTGAATCGATAACGGTCGGCATCGCTTGATTTTCCATACAGAAGCCATCGGAACCGGCAAAACTTTTTAAAGAAAATCCAGGAAAGATATCTAAAAAGTCAAACTTGATCGCAGGCTCAATAGGCATTTGTGGTTTGTCCCATTTCTCCAAATTTCATCTTCCCTGAATTCGCCATATTTTGTGTAATTTGAGAATTTTACTATGCGAATGAGTAAAAATTTCCGTATTTTCTATTCGCAAATAAACTGTAAAACAATTGAAAAGGTAGTGAAAAAAATACTCCATGACACAGGATCCCTTTCCTTCGAACCGCTCCCCGCGTGTTTTGGTGCTTGGTGTTGGTGCCTTTGCCCAGTCTGTACTGAATTATCTCAAAGAAGACGGTGCAGAAGTTCATTGCTATTTAACCCGTGATTATGCGCATTATCCACCTTCAACAGCAGGCCAGGTCTATCTTGCTGAAATACATCCCAACCCGTGCAAACTGGTGCGTGATCTGGAGATTGATTTTATCGTGCCCATGTCCATCGCCTGGCATGACGCCGAGTGGGCTGCGGAGTTGATTGCATCGGAGATTCCAATTCTTTCTCCTTTCGGTGAAGGCATGCGACTCGAAAGGGAGCGGGATTTCGGTCGTGAGTTGGGGGCGCAATATGGCGTTTCCTGGCCTGAATGCCATATTGCGCAAAATAAATTGCAGGCCATTAAAATTCTCCACGAACACCCGATGGCCTATGTCATTAAAAATCCACTCTGCAGCCCGACGAGTCCGATTCATACCATCGTTTGTGAAACTGTTGATGATACCCGCAGTTGGCTCGAGCGTATCGATTACGCAGAGGGCGTCTTTTTGCAGGAATATCTCGGCAGGCGCGAGGCCGGGCACATCGCATTTGTCAGTGGCGGCAAGATTTACCCGCTGATCACCAACCAGGAATACAAACACGCATTCAACGGCGACATGGGCATCATCGCCGGGGCGCCGCTGGGCGGGCTTGTGCAGCTGGATACCGATGATGTATACGCTTTGGCGCACGAGCTGCTGTTACCGCTGCTGCCGTGGTTCCGCGAAACCAATTATCACGGGCCGGTGCAGGTGACAGCTTGCAAGAAAAATGACATCTGGCAGGTTGTGGAATACAATGTTCGGCTTGGCGTAACCTGCGCTCCTATGCTGCTCGGTTTGCTGCAGAACCCGTTGCAAGTCCTGTGGGATGTGACGCACAACAATAAACTGAATTTGAAATTTAAAGAAAACCGGCGCTTTGCCTGTTCTCTTACATTGGCGGGATTCGGCTATCCCTACACCCAGGTCACGGGGCCGAAATTGCCGGTGACACTTAGCCGCCCCGCAGATTGTGACTTGTGGTGGAATGAAGTTGATACCAGTTCGGGTGGTGAACTCCACATGACCGGCCACCGTATTGCCGAGGTTATTGCGTTTGCCGATGAACTCGATGATGCCATCGCCCGGGCCTATGCCAATATCGACAAAATCCACTGTGTCGGCAGTTATTTTCGTACCGATATCGGCGAAAGCAAATGGCCGCCCGGAACACCCTGAGTCAAAGTGTCGATGCGGGAATAGTATAAAAAGTGACCAAATGATGCATGAACAAGATTAATCTGTCACCTATTCAGCCGTTGGAATGACAACGAATATCACAATTTAGCCGAGCAAACAGAGAGAGCACAGCTATCGAAATGCAGTCGCCCCCAATGCGTCCGGCCTGGGTTGAAATCAATCTGGGACAACTTGCTGAAAACTTTGTCATTATAAATAATGATCGCCCACCGGAGTTGAAGTTTCTCGCCATAGTGAAAGATGATGCTTATGGTCACGGCGCAAGCGAAATCGCCCGGGCCGCCCTTGCCGCCGGCGCCTCCTATCTCGGCGTCGTCACCCTCAATGAGGCAATCCAGCTGAGAGAAAGCAAAATCGATTCCCCAATTCTTCTGTTCGGGGAGCGATCCGAGACTGAACTCGCCTGTTGCCTCGAATTTGGTTTGACATGTAACATCAGCAACCGGAAAACCGCATTAGCGGCTGCCAAACTTGCCGAAAAAAAGAATAAAAAATTCACTTTTCATCTCGAAATAGATACCGGCATGAACCGTTATGGGCAACGTTGGCAAAAGGCGTTGCCGCTGGTGTCTGAAATTGCCGCCATGCCGCAATTCAATTTGGAGGGCATTTTCACCCACTTTGCCATGTCCGATGAAAGCGACAAAACCTACGCCATGCTGCAATTACAACGATTTAATGAATTGCTCTTTGAAATAGAGAAAAGAAATATCAAAGTGAAGTATCGCCATGCCTGCAATAGCGGTGGTTTCCTCGATCTACCGATGGCTCATTTTGATATGGTGCGCATCGGCATTTTACCACTCGGCGTCTATCCCTCAAAAGTTTGCCGGCGCATGGCAGGGTTGCAGCCCGTCATGTCGGTAAAAACAAAAATCGCAACAATTCGTGATCTTGAAAGTGGCGACAAAGTCGGCTACGGTATGCGCTATACGGCTGCAACCCCGAGGCAAATCGCTGTTTTGCCCATCGGTTACGGCGACGGCTATCCCCGCGTACGCAACCGCGGCACGGTGCTCGTGCGCGGAAAACGAGCGCCGATAATCGGCGGCAACGCCATGGATGCAACGATGATCGATATCACGGATATTCCGGCTTGCAAGCAATGGGACGAAGTGGTCGTGATGGGCAGGCAGGGTGATGAAGAAATCTCGGTGCATGAAATTGCCGAGCTGAAAGGCAGTGTTTCCTACGACATTTTAACCGGCTGGCGTTCCCGCCTACCGCGGATTTATTGCTAAGGAATAGAATCCCCATGAAGATTGTTTTTTCGGAATACAAGTCTGATTATCAAAACTATATTTTCCCCTATGCGGTTTGGGCTTTTCCTGAAAAACGCGAATCTGCTTCAACTTTATTTGCACATGGTTTTCTGCCGGCTTCACGGGAAATGGATCGCTATTATCTCTGCCGGCAAATTCGTGTTCGGCTGGACAAATTTTCGCCGTCATCAGAGAACAGGCGTATTCTTCGAAAAGGCAAGGATATCGAGGCCGTGTTGGTTCCGAGTGCGGAGTTTGAGTACACAGCCAAACGGCGCAAGGCTTTCAAAACATATGCGGATATAAAATTCGGTAAAGACGTCATGACCTATAAACGTCTTGACAGCCTGTTCAATTCGAAAATCATCACTCATTTTCTCATTTTTACCGATATTGCGCAAAAAGAAGAAGTCGGCGCAGCAACGCTTTTTATCGAATCGGGGAAACTTGTTTATTATTATTATGCTTTTTATAATTTAAATTACTATGCGCGTAATCTGGGCATGTACATGATGACCAAAGCAACTCAGTATTTTGCCGAACAAAATTTTGATTTTATTTATCTCGGAACCTGCTATAAACGAAATGCCATATATAAAACCCAGTTTAAGGGCTGTGAATTTTTCAACGGTTTCTGCTGGTCGGACAATATCAAAGAATTGAAGTATTTAATTAAACGGGATAAACACAGCCTGGACAAACATCTGCTGGAAACGCCGGAATTTTGTGAAAAATTCTACGGCAATGACCTGTCTCAGTTTGCGCTCAAGTCCCCCTTTACACTGAAAGCGTAAACTGCAACATCGTTTTTTTCAGGCTGAACAAAAAAGAAATGTAATTTCAGGAAGAGTAATTACATTTCAATTGGCGAATGGATATTTAACAATGAATGGGAGTGATCGTGAAAAATGGCAAATGCAATGCTGCCAAAATTGAGTATGCATTCGACTGCGGCTATCTCGCCGTTTCAGATCAACACAGGATGTATTACGAACAGTGGGGTAATCCAAAAGGATTGCCGATTTTATTCATTCATGGCGGCCCCGGCGCGGGATTTTTAAAAGACGATAACCGCTATTTTAACGCCGATTTGCACCGGCTCATCTTTTTCGATCAGCGCGGCGCCGGCCGCAGCACACCGTTTGCCAGTCTGGAAAATAATACAAGCCGGCATCTTATCGATGATATGGATAAACTCCTCGATCATCTGCACATCTCCACATGCTATCTTTTTGGCGGCTCGTGGGGAGCGACATTGGCACTTGCCTATGCCATTCACTACCCCCAGCGGGTTGCCGGCATCTTGTTGCGCGGCCTTTTTCTCGGTTCACATCAAAGCATTCAGCATTATGTCGGCGGCGGTGTGCGCGATCATTTTCCCGACGCCTGGCAACGTTTCATCAGCCATGTGCCGGTCGATAAGCGTGACGATATCGTTGGTTACTATCTGCAGCAGATGCAATCCGAAGACGAGGCCGCCACTGAAAAATTCGCCTACGAATGGGCCTTTTACGAATTCTCTATTTATAAATTAAAATTGACCGGCGCTTCCATTGAAGATTTATTGCAGGAATATTCCTATAAATCCCTCAGCCCGCTCGAAGCCCACTATATGCAAAATGACTGCTTTCTACCGGATGATTTTATCCTCAAAAACACCGATAAAATCGCCCATTTGCCGGTCTCGATCATTCACGGGCGTTATGATTTTATTTGCCCGCCCAAATACGCTTTTCAGTTGCATGAGCGTTTGCCAAACTCAACTTTACATATTGTCTGCGCCGGTCATGCCGGTTCGGAACCGGAGATAGAAGAAAAAATCCGCGCTGAAGTCGACAATCTCAGCCCGTTTGAATGCATCCCGGTCGGTTAGTTTGCCCGGCTGATTTGATGACCTAATTCCAATTATCGCTGGTAATCGATCAGCCCTCAGCAGACGAGACTGGTTGGTTGTCCTACATTTCCAACAGCCAACCTTCTTGCCGCCGGACCTTCCTTTCCTTGCAATCAATAGTTGAATTTATCAGAATTAAATCCTATCTTGCGACTGTTGCGGATCTTATTGTTAAATCCGTAAACAGACAGTAAACAGACAACCTGCAGCCCGCAGGCCGGACAATTCTTCCAGTCAAATTTCAAATTTTTAGTTACTCAAGTTTTGAACTTCGCTAAAACACTGTTTTGTTACTCAGCTTCCAGAAAAAATGTATCTCTCAGCCTCTTTCCAATAATATAGAGCGATACGAAGTTCGGCGAAGCAATTGCGCTTCTCAGTGACCACGAAGTAAAATCCATCGTTGGTCAACCTCAAACGGATGTGGATTCCCGCAACAGCATGCGGGAATATGTTTTCGTTCAGATACTATTTATTTCGACCTTTTGACCCGTCGTGGAAAAGTCGAAAAGAAATTCAGCCACTGATATTCACAGATCAAACACTGCTTTTTAAGCAAGCTCAAAAAATACTCTGCGAAATAGGATACGAAACGTTCACCTCATACATGAACGGCAATCCGGATTTGTACTATATTCATTTGAGTTTTCATCAACAAATCTTCCGCTTCAGGAAATAATTGCAAATCAATGCCTGTTATCGCAGATTGTTAAAACAGCGTTGAGCAAATATCAAAACTCGAAAATCCACCTACCCAAATTAATTACTGAAAGAAGGAGCCATGGAGCATCTCGTCATTATCGGCAATGGCATTACCGGTGTCACAGTTGCCCGGCATGTTCGCAAACGCAGCGATAAAAAAATTACCATTATTTCAGCAGAAAGCGAGCATTTCTTTTCCCGCCCCGCACTGATGTATATTTTCATGGGGCACATGCGCTACAAAGATACCAAACCTTACGAAGATTGGTTCTGGGAAAAAAACAGAATTGAACTGGCCAACGATTTTGTCACAGAAATTGATACGGATAACAAAACACTTATTTTGAAAGCCGGGGCAAAAATGCAATATGACCAACTGGTTATTGCAACCGGCTCAGTCTCCAATAAATTTGGCTGGCCGGGACAGGATTTGCCTGGTGTGCAAGGACTTTATTCACTGCAAGACCTGCAACTGCTGGAGCAAAGCAGTAAAAATGCACAGCGCGCCGTGATCGTCGGAGGCGGCCTCATCGGTATCGAAATGGCCGAAATGTGCCTCGCCCGCATAATTCCTGTCACAATGTTGGTGCGTGAAAAAAGTTATTGGGATAATATTCTGCCGCAGCGCGAATCACAGCTCATTACGCGGCATATTTTGGAGCATGGTATCGACCTGCGCTGTGAAACCAATCTGAAAGAAATTATCGCCGGAGCAGATGGCCGGACCTGTGCCGTCATTACTGATACCGGTGAGGAGATTTCCTGCAAAATCGTCGGCCTTACGCCGGGCGTCTCGCCAAATGTCGCTGTAGTAAAAAATTCGAAGATCGAAACCGGCCGCGGTATTTTGGTGAATGATTTTCTCGAAACCAACATCCCCGGTGTTTATGCTGCCGGTGACTGCGCTGAGATCGTTACGCCGGAAGACGAACGCAATAAAATCGAGCAATTGTGGTACACCGGTCGCATGCAGGGCAAAGCGCTGGCTAAAACCCTGTGCGGTGAGCGCACGGAACATGTGCGCGGCATCTGGTTTAACTCCGCCAAATTTCTCGATATCGAATATCAAACATATGGCTTCGTCGGCAACGTGCCACGTGAGGGCGAATCGTCGTTCTACTGGGAACACGCCGATGGCCGGATGTGCCTGCACATGGTTTATAACGCTGAAAACCATCAGCTTGTCGGTGTGAATGTTTTCGGCATTCGCATGCGCCATAACTTGTTCGAAAAATGGCTTAGCGAAAAACGCACGCTGGCTTATGTAATCCGGCATCTACGTCAGGCCAACTTCGACCCGGAATTTTTCACCGAATTCGAACCTGAAATTATCACCCATTACAACACCCAATTCCCCGGTCAAAAGCTGCATTTGCAAGGTAGACGGGGTTTATTCAACAATATTTTTGCATAAAATGAGGTCTATCGTGACACCAATTCAAATAATGCATTCAACACATTCCACTCATAACGAAGACCATTTCCGTCTTTTTAAAACCATTGGACTGGCTGTTTTTTTCGTCGGTATTCTGGTTTTTATCAGCAGCCTGTTTCTCGGCGATTATCAGATCACACAGCAATCGTTACAGGCATCGGAAGACAGAGTTTCAGCCGAGCGTCTACAGGCATTGCAACCACTCATCGGCACAACTTTTTCTTCAAAGCATAACGCACTTGCACAAATTTCCAGCGCCATCCGTGCAGCTGACCCACAAATCGATGACTACAATCTCGGTGTGACGAAATTCTGGATTTTAAAAAATGCCACAACCGGGCTCTTAAAAGAAAATACGTTTTTCTATTTTCTACTCAGTGTTATTCTTGCTGCAGTCGGTAGTTTACTTTATATCGTACCGCAGTTTTATGAGGGTTTGCCGGGCATTAAACACAACAATATCTGGTTCAGCACAGCGATGGCTCGCGGCGCAGTCGGCATCACCATCGGCACGCTGTTTATTGGCTTTTATGTGCTGCTCTACTGGTTTCCGCAGTACATCGTCAATCTCGTTCTGCTCTTCGATCCGGTGAGCTATTTCATCCGCGATTTACCGGCCGATCAGTGGTTTCTCTACGGCTTTCTTTACACGCTGACAATCATTGTTATGGGGCTGCGCATGCTGGCAAAATACCGCCACTCACGTTATCACATCATCCGTACTTTTTCCATCATATTTTTTCAGCTCATCATCGCTTTTCTTTTACCGTCATTTTTAGAGCGCCTGAGTTTGCCGAGCATGGATTTAAAAAATGCATGGCCGCTCAATTATTATTTTTTCACCGACTGGCACATCAATTCGCTGTGGGGCGGCGGCACCTTCGGGCAGTTTATTTTTATCTGGGGTATGGTTCTGAGTTTTATCGTCGTGCCTGTGCTGACCTATTTTTACGGCAAACGCTGGTATTGTTCATGGGTTTGTGGTTGCGGTGGTCTGGCGGAAACCCTGGGCGATCCTTTCCGTCAACTGTCCAATAAATCCCTGCGCGCCTGGAAAGTTGAACGTTTCTCGATTCACAGTGTGCTGATTTTTGCCGTTGTGATGACCGTGATGCAAATCGCCAATTACAGTTCGGATGGCGCCCTTTTCGCCAACTACACCTGGCGTGTCAATCAGGCCTATTCCTTTTTGATCGGCGCGGCTTTCGCCGGCGTGGTGGGAACGGGCTTTTATCCATTTATGGGCAACCGCGTGTGGTGTCGTTTTGGCTGTCCCATCGCTGCAATTCTCGGCATCGTACAGCGTATCAAATCGCGTTTTCGCATCACCACCAACGGCGGTCAGTGTATTTCCTGCGGCAATTGTTCGACTTATTGCGAGATGGGCATCGATGTGCGGGCTTATGCGCAGCGCGGTGAAAATATCGTTCGCGCCTCCTGTGTTGGTTGCGGCGTCTGTGCCGCTGTTTGTCCCCGCGGTGTGCTGCGCCTGGAAAACGGGCCGGCAGAAAAACGTTTTAATCTGCCGGAGATGCAAGCTGTGAACTAAAATTTTCCCCCTGCAGCCCAATTTCTTTTGCCGCCTGGCGCATGCCGTCAATCACCGTCTGGATATGTTCATCCAGCGGTACCCCCAACAGTTCAGCCCCATTGGTGATGTCCTCGCGGTTAACCGCGCGCGAGAAACCGATGGATTTCATCTTCTTTTTTACCGATTTCGGTTTCAGATCGTGAATGCTGCGCGATGGGCGCACATAAACACAGGCAGTGATAAAACCGCAGAGCTCATCTACTGCGAGCAGCACCTTTTCCATGAGATTCACCGGTTTTTCACCGGTGTAAGGAGCATGCACGAGAATGGCGTGAGTTATATCCACGGCAATTCCCCTTTCCTGCAAATATTTCACTGCCACATACGGGTGTTCTTCTTCCGTCGGATGCTTCTCATAATCCATATCATGCAGCAACCCGACAACAGCCCAGAGTTCCTCATCTTCGCCGTATTTGCGAGCGTATTGCACCATCGCAGCTTCCACGGCCAGCATGTGTCGCCGCAAATTCTCAGATTTAGTCCATTCAGTCATGATTTTGTAAGCTTCATCTCGGGTCATTTGTCATCCTTTCTTTTCAATTAAGCAAGTTGAACCCTTCGCTCAGAACAGGCTTAATCAGAGGAATTAACAATATATCAGTGAAAGCGTCTCGTTGAGCGTTATGTCCGTTGTCCTCGGCGAGATACCTTCGGACTATGTGTAACAGTGAGCTTGCAGCGGATTTACCAGATTGACCTGTCCCGGTAAAATCTCAAACGTCACATCCAATTTCCCGGCGAATTCACCGTCTGCTTCGAGAGCAACGTATTCATCCGACCAGACCTCCAGCTTGCGCCCTTGCATCGTGGTAACTTTTGGGTGATTCTTGATGGCGCCGGAATAAAGGCTGTGAATATTACCCAGCACCTCCAGTTTGCTCAAATTGCCGATAAAAATACAGTCCAGCAAGCCATCGACGAGTTCAGCATCCGGGGCGACCCACATGCCACCGCCGAAACAACGCCCGTTGGCTGCAATGACTGCAAGATATTTTCCCTGCTGCACTTCACCGCCATCGAGGCGAAATCTCAAGTTGACATTTTTGTATTTGAACAGATTATAAAGCAAACCGAGCAAGTATGCCGTCGAGCCGCCGAGCAGTTTGGTTAAACCATTAATCCTTTCGATAAGCGAGCCGCCGTAACCCAAATCAGCAATATTGGAAAAATAACGCTCTGTTTTCTCACCCGAAAGCCTCGTATAAGCGAGCCGGCCAACATCGATTTTTACCGTCTGCCCCACGGCGATAAATTCCGCGACATCCGCGGGTTTAGCCGAGCATTTCAGCCCGCGGTAAAAATCGGTTCCCGTACCTTTGGGCAAAATCGCCAGCTTCACCTTTTCGCTCAGCAATGTGCCTTCTTCGTAAAAACCGTTGACTACCTCACTGACGGTGCCATCGCCACCGACAGCGACGATGATTTCTGCGCCTTCTTTAATTACAGCGCGGGTTAACGATATTGCAGCGCCCGGAGCATCAGTTTCTTTGGCAGCACAGTAAAGCCCTTTTTTGTTGAGTGCACGGGTAAATTCCAGCCAGGCCTGCCGCGTTTTGCGGTGCCCGGCAACGGGATTGATAATACCGACAATTTTAGGATTCACAGCTTTGTCTCCGCCGTTTTCAATTCAGATTCAGTCTTCCTGTGGGTTTTCGTATCCTGCTGCCTGTTTTTCGTCTTGGTTGATATGTCCAATTTCTTCTGCGCTGTATAACCGCCCCTGGCCAATGCCGGGACAGGTTCGCTGTTCCAAAATCCAGACAAATTCATTCACCAGAATTTCATCCCAAAACGGGTATGTGCGGCACTGCTGCGGCCGCGCCTGGTGTACCAGGCAATGTTTATTATCAGCGCTCAACATGGCGCAAGCGTGGTCGTGACGTTCATTCAAGCGTAATTTGTCTTCTTGCCGGTGGGTGTATTTTGCCAGAAAGCGGCTGAGTTTTATACCAAGAATCACGGCCATTTTTTTGGCATCTTCGTCTGTGATGCCTACCCAGCCGGGAATTTTACAGCAGGCCGCGCATCCGGCCTGACAGGAAAAATTTAAACCATCAGCATAGAATTTACGTTCATCGTGGCGATTTTTATCGTACATATTGGAATCTTTATTTTCCTAAATTAAAAAAGGAAAAGATAAGAAAAAAAGGGGAATAAAAAAATAATTGATTTTTTAGTTACCCTGGAAACCAAAATCATTATATTAGTTTCCGAGGCAACTAAACTACTACAACATAGGTAGTGTCTATCCGGAAACGCACCTTTTAAGTGGAAAGAATACCGTAATTGCACCTGTAAAAAATAGAGGAAAGAGATGAATCATCGCAGCGCACAAGCACAATAAATCATTGCCGGGTTACTGAAAACCGGCACACAATTACAGTTGGCCGGTTTTCGAATCGCTGCTAAATATGGCCTGAATCAGCAGCAATTTGTCGTTTTGAATAAAATCGCCGTTCACAATTCACTTTTTCAAAAAGAAATTATCAGTGCTCTGCTGTTGAACAAGGCGCATGTTTCGAAAATTCTAAAAAAGCTTAAACAACTTGATCTGATTCAAATCACCACGCCGGGAAATGGGGAAAGATGAGCGGTATGATGCTGCCGGTTGCGGAAAACCATGTCATGGCTGCGGTACTTATCGCGCAGGCCCCCCTGGTGCAGTCGCAACTCGTCACTTACAAGCTCGAGCCGTTTTACCCCGAGGTTCCTCTCGGTTAAAACGTGGCTTTTCTGACCGAATCAGCTTGAAAACGGGTGCGCGCTGACGATGCCGAGGCGAAGAATTTCCAGCAGTTCGACGACAGTAACGCCGTCATCAGGGTAACCGGCCATGTTGAGGTGAATATCGAGATCGTATTCCACCCGCGTCAGCGAGCTTAGCAGACGGTTGGCGATGACCCGCGCCATACGATAGGGCGTATCCGGTAAAACGATGTGCAATTCATCGGCAGCAGCGATGCAGATAAGGTCACGCTGACGCAGGATTTCCCGCAGCGTAACGATTATTTTTTCGAATAATGACATGTAAGCCTCATAATCGAGATCGTTGTCGTTATCGCTTTTTTTAAAATGCAGGGCGAGAATAGTGACATGGCCATTGCAATAACCGGCGTCTTCGATGTGTTTTTCTGTTTCCTTGTGGAAATTTTCTTTATCGGCGACGTTCAGTTTTTGTGATCTGATCAACGCCTCGATATCATCCTGTGCAAATTTCATTTTGAGCTTTGGCTCGGGTAGTGGATTTTTCTCAAATGTATCCTGAATCAATTTATAGGAATAGATTTTTCGTACGCGGGCAGTTGCCAGATCGAACAATTTATTACAATTCATGCAGCGGCAGTTGACGATGGCTTCGGTAAAGTGACCTTTGCACTGGTTGCACACTCGCATGGCCGAGGTGCTTTCATCATAATCGAGATTCTTCCACTGCAAAATTTCCAAGCATTGCGGGCACTGCAACCCTTTCCCGGTGCGGAATTTATATTCAAGGCTGCGGTGTGAACAGCGATCGCAGGTCAGCATTTTCATCGCGTCAATATCGGCGCCATTGCATTGCGGGCAGACCTCGCGAAAGTTTAAATCATGGTGACCGCAATCCGGGCACATGTGGATAGCGTCGTGGAAAACGCGCTCGAGCAAGCCGGTTTTGGCCATGCTTTCGAGAATATAGATTTCCCCGCCCAGTTCTTCCGGCCGTAGAATTTGAGCAGCCTCCGGATATTCATAACCCAATTTTGCCAGGCGGTGCACGCCGGGAATCAGGGTGCGGATGCCGCGCTCATTCATGAAATTGAGCAGACGTTCCTGACTCGGAACCTCGGTTTCACGGTTCGCCTGTACGCGCACTTCATAAAACGCCAGAATATTTTCCACATGTTTGAGCAGCTCGTCTTCATCGAACGGTTTGGATAAATAATCCATCACACCGAGCCGCAAGCCCATCAGGCGATTATCTTCATGTTCATTTTTCCCCGTCAGTACGATGACCGGTAAAAAACGCCAGTCAGGGTTTTCTTTCACCTGTTCGAGAAAAGTATAGGCATCGGCATCAGGCAATAGCGATGAGAGAATGATCAAATCAGGGATGCTGCGTTCGAGCGCAATCAAGCCTTCTTGGGTATTGCGGGCCAAAGCGACGGTAAAATCTCGTTTTTCAAGCAAATTTTGCGTACGTGTGAGCAACATCGTATCATCATCGATGAGCAGGATGTTTTTTTGTGCCATAATTAAAAATTTCTCCCAGTGAGGTCAAATGTCATGAAATTCTCTCTATGAAAGAACACTTGCGGTTGACGTCATATCGACTTTATTCCTTGGTTGGCGTGGTTTTCGCGGCAGGTGAAAATTTATTTTAAACCATTTTTTTTCTTCCGATTGCGCCCAAATGTCACCCTCGTGTGCTTTGATTATACATTTTGTATTGAACAGTCCAAGCCCGGTGCCCCGGGGCAAATTGGGGTCTTTGTTGACACCCTGAGAAAATTTATCAAAAATCGATTCGATGCGTTCTTTGGCAATACCGCGGCCCTCGTTTTTGATCGAAAAGAAGTAGCCGGTCTCCGTCTCTTCTGTTTGATAGTGAATAGTCGAATGTGGTTTGCCGTATTTAACCGCATTGCTGAAAACATTGTTAAACACAATTTTCAGCAAATCGCGATCGCCGATAATGCATATTTTCTTGCTGAGCGCCGGCCCTTTCCGCACTATTTTCATATCTTTCAGGCTGAGCTGACCGCTGAGTTCCGATAGAACCGGCTGCAGCAAGTCTTTTTCGATATCCAGCTCCTGCCAGTGGATGAGCAGTTCTCCATTTTCAATTTTCGACAGATCGAGATAGTTTTTTATCATATCGATGAGATTTCGCGATACGCGGGTGATGACCTGCACACCGTTGAGTTGCTCCACATTGAGCTTGCCGAGGTAACCTTCTTCGAGCAATTCCGAAAAACCGAGAATCGAAACCAGCGGGCTACGCAGTTCGTGTGCGACAAATCCGAGCATGTTCAAATAGTATTCATTAAGCCTGCGCAATTCATCGTTGTTTTCGCTCATTCTATGATTTAATTCATCGAGATCTTTGTTGTGCGATTTCAGTTGCACCTGTAATTCAGCATTGCCGCGCAATATTTCGGCAAGCTGTGAATACATCAACAGTGCTTTTAATTTTTCCCGCGCCAGGGTATCATTGATACTTTCAGGTTTGGAATTGAGATTGATTCCGGATAAATCCGTCAGACGCCGTTCGAACTCTGCCAAAAGAGAATCCAGCATTTTCTCCGGTTCATTTGTCTTTTGCAGCAATTCGATGCTTTTCGCATGCAACTGATTGAGCTCATTGAGCATTATTTGCAGTTCTGCCTGCTTTTCACTTTCTTTCATAATCTCACTTTTACTTGCTGAAAAAGCCCTGCCAGAGAGATGAAACAATCATCGTCTCAGGAGTTTTTCATTAAACTTTCCCGGGAATTATACACAATAGCAGTTTCACCAGGCTCAGCCAAAACCGTAGATTCATGTCACCCGCAATACCTCTTCTATTGTTGTCGTACCGTTAAAGGCTTTTCTCAAACCATCATGGCGTAATAATGCCATGCCTTTTTGCACGGCATAGTTGCGAATCTCATCTTCCTGCGCCCGATCCAGCACCATGCGGCGGATTGTTTCATCAAAAAGCAATAGCTCATGGATACCTGTTCGGCCAATATAACCGGTTTTTTTGCATTCCCGACAGCCGCTGCCGCGGTATAATTTCACCGTATCCTTATTGATTTTATAATTTTTTTCCTGCAAGTGTCGCCAGCCTTCTTTGTCGTGCTGCTGGCAGTGCGGGCAAACTTTTCTCACCAGCCGCTGCGCCAAAATGCCGATGACCGATGAGGTGAGCAAAAACGGCTCGACATTCATATCCATGAGCCGGAAGATGCCGCCGACGGCATCATTGGTGTGCAAAGTTGACAGCACGAGATGGCCGGTCATGGCGCTGCGGATGGCAATATCGGCCGTCTCCGAATCGCGGATTTCACCGATCATAATGATATCCGGGTCCTGACGTAAAATCGAACGCAGTGCGCCGGCAAAAGTTAATCCGGCCTTTAAATTGACCTGCACCTGATTGATCAACTCAAACTTATATTCTACCGGATTTTCAATCGTCACAATATTTTTATGAATCGAATTGATGGTATTAAGCACCGAATAAAGGGTTGTCGTTTTGCCGCTACCGGTCGGTCCGGTGATGAGAATAATGCCTTCGGGTTTACGAATTGCCTGATCCCATAGTTGCAGCATGCGTGGCTGAAATCCCAGGTCTGCCAATTTAAGCCGGGCATTACGGCGGTCGAGAATTCGCAAAACAGCTTTTTCGCCATGGACAGTCGGCAGAATCGATACCCGGAGGTCCATTTCCTCCTGCAAAATCTTTACACGGAAGCGACCATCCTGGGGTACGCGTTTTTCCGAGACATCCAGCTCGGCCAGCACTTTAATGCGTGAAATCACCATCGGGGCGATTTTTTTCGGCGGTGTCGAAAACAGGTGTAGCACACCATCCACACGATAGCGGATGCGAAATTCCTTCTCATCCATTTCCATATGAATATCACTCGCCTTTTCGCGGATCGCCTGCGAAATGACGACGTTAACAAAGTTGATAATCGAGGCCTCGTCCGTGGCATCGAGATTGGTTTCTTTGTCTTCTTCCTCATCCTTGAGCTCAACCAGGGCATCCTCTTTAAAGCTGGTTACCATGCGATCGAGAAAAGCAACCATGCTGTAATATTTCTTGATGGCTGTTTCGATATCGCATTCAGCGGCGAGGACTTCCTGCACGTTCAATTTCGTGTGATAGCGCACTGCGTCCAGCGCTTTGAGATCGAGCGGATCAGACATGGCCAGGGTCAGAAGATCGTCGACGAGAAAAAGCGGTATGACTTTATAGCGCTGTGCAATTTCCATCGGCACAATTTTAACGACTGCCGGATCGATGCTGTAAGCGTCGATTTTTACCAGAGGCAGGTCGAATTTTTCACTCAGCGCCTCCAGTAATGCGGTTTCTGTAATCCAGCCCTGTTTGATCATGATGCGGCCAAATTGCTCACCGGTTCGACGTTGAATATCAAGTGCCGCATCGATGTTCTGGTCGCTTATCAAGCCATTATTCTTGAGAATTTCGCCTAATTTACGATAACGGTTTGTCATGACGCTAATGCAGCTCCCACCAGATTAAGCGTATCATATTCAAAGAACCGACTGAAAGAAAGCCATGGCGGCATCGAAATTCAACTTGACGAGCTGTGTAATCTCGGAATAATCTTTCGCTTCAAGGCCCAGTTTATTCCCTGTCATCTGATCGATCTCAGGCGTCAGGTTATCACCGGGATGTCCGTAACCTTCCTGGCGCACCAATTTGTCGGCAATATGAATGATCGCCACCAGCGGCCAATCAACCTCACTGTCCTGCGGTGCATGGTGGTGGCGCATGGCATCGACGAGATGTGCCGGCAGGCGCCATCTGTCTGCCAGCCAACTACCGACATAAGCGTGGCTTTCACCCAGAACATTTTTTTCCGCATCGAAAATGCTCATGCCACTGGCATCTGCAAGGGTTAACACCGCAATAAAATCATCGTGCAGGTAGCGGTCGAAGACGATTTTTCCAATATCATGCAGCAAGCCGGCGATAAACGCATCTTCATTTTTGCTATATTTTGCCTTTGCCGCAACAGTGTCAGCCATCATCGCCACGGCGATTGAATGTTCCCAGAATTTTTCCCGGGTAAATTCAAACTGCAGGGGTTTGCCGTCGCTGCGGCCAAATTCATTGAATACGGCGATGGTTAGCGCGACATTGCGAATCGCCGCGAAACCCATGACTACGGTTGCCTGCGTCAGCGTGGCGATCTGTCGCGGCATACCGTAAAACGGCGAATTGACCAGCTTGAGCACTTTGGTCATCAACGCCGGGTCCGAGCTGATAATTCGTGCAACGTCGGGGGCAGTACTTTCGGGGTTATCCACTGCACTCAACAGGCGAATGATGACATCCGGCAAAGTCGGCAGTTCAACTTCATCGTTCAATAATTCTTGCAGACTCTGGCTGAGCATAGGCAATTTCCTTGATGAATTAAACACATTGCAGTGATTGTTTTGTCTCAAAATCCCTTTACAGCAGACCAAACGGGATATTTCTATTCTCTAAAGCGATCGGTATCAAGACTTCAGTTTTCAAATTAATTTAAGATTTTTAAATAGATTAATATCACCGCATCACCGATCTTTATTCATCATTATCCCGAACATCCGGCCGAAGCAGCAGCACCAATTTTATTGGCAATCTCACCATGCTGACCAATAAAAAAGCGGACCACTTTTCCATCGGTAAAATTATCTGACAACAAATGTAATGACAATTCATCTTCGATGTATTCAGCGAGCAACCGCTTGAGCGGTCGGGCGCCGTATTGTTTTTCCTGCAACGCATAGCCGATGAGTTTTTTCTGCACCCCCCGCGACAGTTCGACGGAGAGATTTTTTTGCGGCATTTCCCTGTTCAGTTGGCGGATGAGTTTGCGCAGGATTTTACCGAGCACTTTCTTATCGAGATGATGGAACTGAATGACGCCATCGAGGCGATTGATGAACTCCGGCGAAAAATATTGTCTCACCGGACGTGGAATACGCTGTGAGCCTGCCTGCGCTACGGTTTTGCGGCTAAAACCGAAATCGCCGCCATCGGTTGCATTTTCTGTTTTCAGGTTGGAAGTCATGATAATTACCGTGTGCCGGAAATCGATTTCACAACCGGCTGCATCGTGCAACCGCCCCTCATCGAAGATTTGCAGCAATAAATTGTAAACGTCGCTGTGTGCTTTTTCGATTTCATCGAACAGCACGACCGAGTAGGGATGTTTGCGAATTCTTTCTGTGAGATATGAACTCTGCTGAAAACCCACATAACCGGGCGGTGCGCCGATGATTTTTGAAATACTGTGCGCTTCTTTAAATTCGCTCATATCGAGGCGAATTAGTGCCGAAGTCGATCCCATAAGATGGCGGGCCAGCGCCTGCGCCATGGCGGTTTTGCCGACGCCGGTGGGACCGGTAAAGAGAAAAATACCCACCGGTTTTTGCGGCAAATGGATGCCCGTACGCCGACGCCGTACTGCCCGGGCAATTTTGGCGATCGCATGATCCTGCCCAAAAATCTCCCGTTGCAGACGATTTTCGATATTCAGCAATGCCTGTTTTTCGTTAAAATTAATATCCTGCACCGGCACACCCGCCCAGTTGCTGACGATTTTCTGTAATGTCCGGCTTTTCACCGCCGGCATTTTGCCCGTCTTTTGGCCATTTTCCAGTTTTGTGCGCGAGCATGCCTCATCGAGCAAATCGATGACTTTATCCGGCATGGCTCGTTCGGGAAGAAAATGTTCGGCAAGATAAATAGCCTGGTCGATGATACGATCGTGCAGATGTACCTGATGAAAAACTTCGTAATGCGTGCGGATGCCGAAGGCAATATCGCGCACCTCGGCCGTGCAAGGTTCATCAACCGTGATCGCCTGGAACCGTCGTGCAAGGGCTTTATCCTGCTTGAAATGGCGTTGAAATTCCTGCGGCGTCGTTGCGCCGATGCAATGTAATTCACCGCGGGCCAATGCCGGTTTCATGATATTGGCCGCATCCAGCGCCCCTTCGGAGGCGCCAACGCCGACGATGCTGTGCACCTCGTCAATGAACAGCAGGATATCGTCGCGCAGTTTCACCGCTTCGACGATATCACGCAGACGCTCCTCAAATTCTCCGCGATATTTTGTTCCGGCGATAACGCTGGTCAAATCGAGACGCAGAATGGTTTTGTGGGCAAATGCCGAATGAACCTCCTGCGCGGCGATTTTTTGCGCCAACCCTTCGATAATCGCCGTTTTGCCGACACCGGCTTCACCGACGAGCACAGGATTGTTTTTACTTTTTCGCCCGAGGGTGTGCAAGAGCTGCTGTAATTCTTTCTCGCGCCCGATCATCGGCGGCAATTTGCCGGCCCGCGCCGCCTGTGTAAGATCAAAACAAAAGCGCGCAAACAGGTTCTTTTCCTTTTTTTTCGCCGAGGCTGCATGTTTTGTTTTGGAAGAATATATTTTCCGGGGGCTGTACTTTTTTATTTTTTCCTGCTTTGCCGTCGCCCGCCGCGCTACCACTTCGAGAATTTCCGAGCCGATGGATTTGGGCTCTTTAATCAATGAGTTCAAAATGTGGCTGGTCTCAATATACGGGGCGTGTGCATACGTGGCCTCTGCAGCGGCGCGGGATAAAATTTTCAGTGAAATATGGCTGACGTTTGCCAGGTTGCTGCTGCGCGGTTCCTGCTCGTGTTTGCGAAATTGAATGTGCTCGAAGACCTCATCGAGCGATAACTGCGTGCTTTTAAAAAAATTCTGCAGCAGTTCCGGCTCGGCCTCCATCAGGCCGGCGAGAATATAATGTGAGCTTAATAAATTTGTCTTTTGTTTGCCGGCCCAGCGGCGGGCTTCCATGATGGCCCGGCAGGCTTTGTCAGAATATTTTTCAAATTGATAAAACGGATGTTTTTCCATTCCCAGACTCGTGATCGATGTAACCCGGTCGTCGTATTCATTTAGTTTTGATTAGTATCGGTTAACAATGTGTAAGAATTGAATGTCCGGCAGGCAATAAATGACAAATACAGGCTGGATGCGGGTTTTATCCAAACCTTCCAGGTTTTGGAAGGCTGGAAGGTTTGGTTCTTTACCGCTTTTTAGAGAATGTTTCTGTTACCATCGGTACGCGCCCCCATTTTTTAATGCGGTGCTACAGTTTTCAATGCAGCACCGTCATCTTCTGCACCAATACATTATTTTTCGTCATCAGGTGAAGCAGATAAACACCGCTGCTCACTTTTTTACCGTGCTGATTGCAACCATTCCAGTTTATTTGGTGTTCACCGGCAAACTGGCGACCCTGAAAAAGCTGCCTGATCCGCCTACCGCGCAGATCAACGATATTTAGCGTTACAGTCATTTCCGCCGGCAGAGAATAAACGATGCGCGTTTGGTTGCGAACAGGATTGGGCTGTGCTGGAAATAGCTTTGGCTGAAGGAACTCGTTGGATGCTCCCATCAAAACCCCGTCAGGAGTTCTTTCATATTTATCGATCGCGCCGTACAAACCGCAGGTCCAGCCGAGGTTTTCATTGAGAAAGAAAATGTCTGCCCACCAATTGCCCTGCTCCTGAGAGTGGGAATCATCCCATGTTAAGCCGCCATCGATAGTGTGCAGAATGACGCCGTAGGTACCGGCAGCCCAGCCTTCCTTACGATTGAAAAACTGTACGCTCATGAGTTCGGTGTAAAAGCGGTGGTTAGGAAATATCTGCTGCCATTGAGCACCACCATTCGTGGTCAAGAAGACTTCGGCGCTCCAGTTTACAGCCCAACCGTAAGATTCATCGACAAAATCGACGCTGTTGAAAGCGCCGAAAATATCCTGCCGGCCCTGGTATTGCTTGCTCCAGCTTTGGCCGCCGTCTTCGGTTTTGAGAATGATACCCTTGTCGCCGACGCCCCAGCCGATGTTTGGCGAAACGAACTCGACAGCGTTGAGATTCCAGGGGATGTCTGCCATTTTAACCCAGTCCGTGCCGGCGTTGGTCGTACGAAAAACCGTGGCGGAATCGGCTATATGCGCCATAAACCAGGCGGTATTTTTATCCAGAACCTTGAGATCGACAATGTTTTTGCTTTTATATTCGGCCTGCTTTTGCCAGGTATTCCCGGCATTCTGCGTACCCAAGATTTCATCGTAAGTGATGAGCCAACCATTGTTTTTATCTGCAAATTCCACATCAGACCCGGAAATATCCGGGATGAACTCCCAGTTTTCACCACCGTCCTTTGTTTGAATAAAAATATCCGTACCGATAGCATAGCCATTATTTTCATCCGTAAAATGGATTTGGGAGAGAGTATTACCCGGCATCTCCATGAGCCATTGCCAACTGTCGCCGCCGTCTTTGGTTTCCGCAACAAAACCCCATTTGCCCACAACCCAGCCGTGGTTTTCGTCGATAAAATAAATTTCGTTGAGATCATTTGCTGTTGGCCGGGTGACTTCCCGCCAGGTTGCGCCGCCGTCGCGGGAACGCATGACGGCGCCGTCACGCCCGCAAGACCAGCCGTTGTTTTCATCAAGGAAAAACAAGGATAATTGTGCTACCGAATCAGGTATGCCGGCAGCCTTGTGCCAGGTACGTCCGCCATCATGCGTATACCAGGTGCCGAGCACCCAGGCATGCTGTTCGCCGTAAGAAACGATTTTTATTTTTACACCAGCAGGGTTCAGGCTCGTACTTTCCTGCCAGGAATCCCCGCCATTATGCGTAGAGTAAACAGTTGTTGGGACAAGTACATTTCCTGCATTGCGACCACCGCCAACCAATGCAATTCCCGTGTTTTCGTTTAAAAACGTAAAGTCGTTGATGCGTTTATCGAATTGGAATATTTCATCCCAATTACTACCAAGATTACGGCTAAGATGAAGTTTGCCAGAGCGCGCTCCAACCCAGATAAGGCTGTCCCCAACGAAATCGAAAGTAGTGAGACCATCATATTCGTCCGTCAAAAGGAATTTGCAATTTAAAAATTTGTAGGTTCCATCTTGATAAAGTTGAACAAAAACACCTTCATCATCCAATAACCAAATCTGATCATCCATAATTACAGGTGTATTTCTAAAAGATCCTGATAGAAAATGCCAAAGAGTATCTTGTACGAAAGGCTGTGTCCAGTTTTGGCCTCCATCCCATGTTTGGTACACATCGAAATAACTCGTCATGACCCCATTGTTTTTATCTGAGAAAACAATGTGTTGCATGGAGGAATACCACTTTGCCCTCTTTAGTGGTTTCCACTGCGCATGAGCAGGACTGATAGTGAAAAAAAAGGTCAGGAAGATAAGGATTAGTCTGAGAATATTTAAATAAGGCATGAGGTCTCCTGTTATGAAAACCTTCCAGGTTTCCAAAACCTGGAAGGTTTATCGTATTATCGCATTGATATCCTGTTCTTAACCCTATGATAAATTTTGCATAGGGGGTTTACCATTGTGAGATGAAAAGTTTATTTGAGTAAAGTCACCCGTTGCGTCATCGTTTTCAGGCCACTGCGAATTTGCACGATATAGACACCACTACTGACTTTGGTGCCAAGGTTATCTATAGCGTCCCAAGTGAAGCTGTGCCGTTGCCCTGCTTCCCGTCGACCAATGTCTTTACTGAAAACCAGAGCGCCTCCAGTGTTGAATATTTTCAGCGCTACATTTTCATAACTGCCAATGGAATAGATAATCGTAGTGGCCGGATTAAAAGGATTCGGATGAGCGCTCATCGCATAGTGTGCAGGCAACGCTGTGGATGTCTGAGATGATTGTTGTTTAGCATAACCTGGACTGATTTTAACGATATGTGTGCTGCCGGAGAAATTGATCTCATTGAAATAGACTTTTTTCGAGGTATAGTAGTTGTTGTCATGGGCAATGCGATAATGCCAATACATATTTTCCTTATAGCCAGTTCCAGTCATGCTGTGCTAGCCATAGTTCCAATCCGGATGGCTGCTGGTATAGACCAAGGGTTTGCCTGAATTTACCTGGCCATGGTAGGTTGAACGGTCATTGCCTGCTGACGAATACCTGATTCCGTTACTGACATAGAAATTATAATTATTGTGGTAACTTGTGTCATTCGCAACATCCCGGATACCGTTGTCAAGCATTGAAATATAGGTACCATAATTTGGATTATATCCCATTGCATCAGCTATTTCATCCCAGACGAGATTTAAATAACCATCAACTCCACGTTGTCCTCTGTACGAACTGCCTCCACCATCAACTAACTTGGAGTAACCGTGGTCATCCCAATATCCCAACACATTGCCAGCCGCTGCTGGTCCGCAACCATTTCTGTGCGATGAATACTTAGGTTGTTCGACGCTGTTATAATCCGGCACGCTGGAGATATAGCGCTCGTACCATTCGTCATCCGGAGGCAAGGCTTCAGCAGCATCGCCGAATTTCTCCAGCCAGGCTTCGATGGCTTCTTCGCTCCGGGTTGCTGCAAAGCGGTTTTGCAGGGATTCATCTTGCATGTGCTCACCCGGTCGCAAAAGGTTTTCGATACGAGTCTGGCCGTTTATCGACACTTCAGCGTACATATCGAGAAAGCTGACAAAGAGCAGGCGCTTGACTTTCACTTTGCCTTCACCGAGATAGTCCCGGGCAAAATCTTTCATATCTTCCAGCGCCACATAATGCGGCGGCAGGCCGTTGTAAAATTTCATCGGTACCGGATCGTTCGGATCGATGTTCATGACGATAGTGCCGTAATCATCATCATAGCGCATGGCAGCGAATGCGGCGTCTATCTCGGCAAAAGCAGCTTGTTTAGCGCTTTCTTCGCTGTCAATATAGCGTTGTTCCGCAGCGTCGCGCAAAGCTCGCATCTGCTCGACACGGGCAAGAATGGCAGCGCCATCTTTTGCCAGGCCAGGTTGGCGAAAAACGGTATAAACGAGTGCGGCAGGGTAGCCGTCGAGGCCGTAATAAACCTGACCGGCGTCAACCGAATGGCCTTCGCCCCAATGAATATCCGCCCATTTCTGCGTCTGGGTAGTTCTTGTTTTGAGGATTTCTGCGATATTACCTGCTGAAAGAGAAGAGACGGCCATCAGAAACACCAGAAGAACGAAAAGAACGTTGGAACGTTGGAACGTTGGAAACTATCTTTTTCTTTTGCATGTGTCAATCCTTTTTTAAAAAGAAGGTCCATGCATTTCCCCCTTTGTTGTATTAAATATAATGAAAAAAAATACCGGTTTGTGGGAAAATGCATCCTGCATCGAAAAACGGTTTTTTAAGGAGAACAGGTCGACAGGCGCCGGGATTTTGCAGGAATTGAATCACCTCCCATGGAAGGATAGTTCTACTGACCAGGTTTTCAAAAAACACGATTGCGCAATCGCTTCAGTAAATATAATAAGTAGTTGAATGAATGCAAGGCGTGTTTTATTATGCTAGGTATTTTTTACATTTTCATGACAAAACCATGAGATAATGATGACAACCTGAATAGTTTGAGCTCTCATTCAGCCGGGAAGATAGTGCTTCCAATCAGGCCATATAATCTCATAGATTGATTCAAGATGCGACGCACTTTACTTGTTGGAACGATGTGCTCATAAAATGCACCGTTCGCTGTTGCGGCAAGTGCGTCACACATTAACAGCTCTATCGCCAGGGTCAAATATTGAAACGGCCAGGTGGAAATCGACAACAATCTCGTGAAAAATCAAGCTGAAACAGGGGTAGTTAGACGGATGCTAAAGTACCTGAATCCCTCGATTTTAAATCTTGGCTGCAAGTCGTGCACCCTGATCGATAGCGCGTTTGGCATCCAATTCAGCAGCGATATCGGCGCCACCGATTTTATACACAGACAATCCGGTCTTTTCCAGTGACTGAAAAAGTGCGTTTTCAGAAATCTGCCCGCTGCAGTTGATGATGTTATCGACTGCGAGAACTTGTGTTTTGCCCTTGGCGATAAAATGCAGCCCGGAGTCGTCGATACGCAAGTACTGCACACCGGTGATCATCTGCACCTTGCGGTTTTTAAGCTCGAACCGGTGAATCCAACCGGTCGTTTTGCCGAGGTTGGCGCCCATTTTCTGTTTTTTGCGCTGCAGCATGGTGATCGTGCGTCCGCTTTTTCCCGGCAAAGGGGAGGTTAACCCGCCCCGGTTTTCATAATTTTTATCCACGCCCCAGTGTGCACACCAGGCATCCCGGTCAAGGCTCAGGGAAGGGCCATCGTACGACAGGCTGGTTGCGACATCGAAACCGATACCGCCGCCGCCGATTATGGCCACGCGTTCACCGACCGGTTTATTTTCGCGCAAAACATCGATATAGGAAAGGACCAACGGGTGGTCGATGCCCTCGATTTCCGGGATCCGCGGCCGCACGCCGGTCGCGATGATGATTCCCTCAAAACCACCACTTACGAGGGTCGCTTCGGTAGCGCAGGTTTTCAATTTCAACTCAATACCATGCAACTCAATTTGCCGGTGGAAATAGCGCAGGGTTTCGTTGAATTCTTCTTTTCCCGGCACTTGCACCGCGATATTCAATTGGCCGCCGATTTTGTCGCTGCTCTCGAAAAGGGTCACTGCATGGCCGCGCCGGGCGGCAATGCAGGCACAGGACAAACCTGCTGGGCCGGCGCCAACGACCGCAAGCTTTTTCTTTTTTTCAACGAGGAAATAACTCAACTCTGTTTCGTGGCAGGTGCGCGGATTGACGAGACAACTCACAGGTTTGCGCTCAAAAACATGATCGAGACAGGCCTGGTTGCAGGCGATACAGGTATTGATTTCGTCGCTGCGGTTTTCTTCAGCTTTTTTCACCAGCTCCGGATCGGCGAGAAAAGGCCGCGCCATTGAAACGAGGTCTGCATCTCCTGCAGCGAGAACCATTTCGGCGATTTCCGGTGAATTGATGCGATTGGTCGCCACCAGCGGCACGCCGACTTCACTGCACATTTTTGCCGTAACCCAGGTAAACGCCGCCCGCGGAACGGAAGTGGCAATCGTCGGAATGCGCGCTTCATGCCAGCCGATGCCGGTGTTGATAATCGTCACTCCGGCTTCTTCCAGGGCTTTGGCCAGTTGCACCACTTCCTCCCAAGTACTGCCTTTTTGCACCAGATCAAGCATCGATAGCCTGAAAATGATGATGAAATCATCGCCGGTTTTAGCACGGGCGGCACGCAGCAGTTCGAGGGGAAAACGGATGCGGTTGATAAAACTGCCGCCCCAATCATCACTGCGCCGGTTGGTTTTCGGTGCGATGAATTCATTGATCAGGTAACCCTCAGACCCCATAATTTCGACGCCGTCATAACCGGCCTCGCGAGCGAGTGCGCTGCATTCGGCAAAATCACGAATGGTTTTTTGTATTCTTTTCGGGCTCAACTGCCGTGGCTTAAAAGGGGAAATGGGGGCTTTGATGGCCGAGGGGGCAACGGCAAAAGGATGGTAAGCATAGCGTCCGGTATGTAAAATCTGCATGGCAATTTTGCCGCCTTCATCATGCACGGCATCGGTGATTATCCGGTGTTTTTTGGCAGCACGCCGGTTCGTCAGTTTTGCAAAGAGAGGCCCCCCGGTGCCGGCAAAATTCGGTGCGATGCCACCGGTGACGATCAGCGCAACTCCTGCCCGTGCCCGTTCGCGATAAAAAACAGCCATTTTGGGGAAACCATTGCGGGCTTCTTCGAGACCGAGATGCATCGATCCCATGATCACACGGTTTTTAAGTTTTATAAAACCGAGGTCCAATTCAGTAAAAAGATGGGGATATTTTGAATGTTGCATCGAAGTTTCCTTCTAATCATAGTGCTGGTGTAATGCAATGATTGAATTGTTTTTTTCAACACCACCGCGTCTCGGCGAGAAATTTTTTCCGATCGAACTATTTCAGTATTTTAAAACAAATGATTCCTCGCTGAGTCGCAGCGGCGCTGAGATTTCAAAAACATTTACGGCGGCTTACCGAATATTCTTTTCTGTAACCAACTCCAGTTCAATCATCATTTCGGGATCGATTTGCCGGCCAGCCAGGAGATTTTTAGCAACTTCCACACCGCCAAAACCCATGCGTTCAGGGTGTTGTTCGATGGTCGCGTGCAACCGTCTCGCAGCGATGGCTTGCCGCGCAGCTTGCAAGTTATCATACGAGGTGACAAAAATTTTTCCGCTTTTTCCTGCCTGATCAATGGCTTGAATCGCGCCCAGCGCCATCATGTCGTTGGCACAAAACAATCCGGAAATATCGGGGTTGGCCTGCAATATATTGGCAAAAACATCGAGGCCCTGGTCTTGCGCCCAGTTGGCGGATTGCGACGCCGCCAGTTCGATTTGCGTCCCTTCCAGCGCTTTGAGAAACCCTCTTTTGCGCGCTTCCGCATTATCGACGCCGCGAATGCCTTCAAGCATGGCAGCTTTGCCTTTTTTGCTCATGAGTTTTACGAGATAATCGCCGGCCATTTTACCGCCCGCCTCATTATCGACGCCGACATAACAATCGATTTTTAAGCCCACTGCAGCAGCAGTCGCCGCATCGATGCGGTTATCGATATTAATCAGGCGAATGCCGGCATCCTGTGCTTTTTTCAGCGCATTGACGATCGCTTTGGAATCTGCCGGCGCGATCAAAATAGCCTGCACACCCTGAACGATCATGTTTTCGATGAGTGAAACCTGCTGATTGATATCGGTTTCGCGTGTAATGGCGGCGATGAGCAAATTGACTTTGAAGGAATCTGCCGCCTGTCTCGCGCCTTCTTCCATACGGGCGAAAAACGGATTGCTGGCTGCTTTCATCACTAGTGCCATTTTGTACCTGTAATGGGCTGAATCCGGTTTACTGCACCCGGCAGATAAGGAAATAAATATCAGCAATAAAACAACCCGAATAAACTTTTTCGACATAATCACTCTCCTCCATTCAATTATTCACGTTTCCTCTGGCGCATACTATCGATCAAAACGGCGAGAATGATAACACAGCCGATAATGATCTGCTTGATTTCATCTGGGATATTCATCAGGGTGAGTCCGTTATTTAAAACACCGATAATCAAAGCCCCCACCAGTGTTCCGATGATGCTGCCCTCACCACCCATCAAATTTGTACCGCCGATAATCACCGCAGCGATGGCATAAAGCTCGAAACCCTGACCGATAGTCGGGTTGGCTGAACCGAGACGACTGGTTTGGATAAGCGCTGCAACGGAGACGAGCAGCCCACCGATAACATAAACCCAAATTTTGTAAAATCCAACCCTTATGCCGCAGAGTCGAGCGGCGTTTTCATTGCTGCCGATGGCAGTAATATGGCGACCGAAAACAGTCAAAGTCAGGACGAGATGCCCAAGAATAATAATCACCAGCGCCACGATGACCGGAAAGGGGACCCCGAACAGGCTGCCGTTGCCGATATACGCAAATGCCGGCGTCACCCGGCCGATGAGATTTTCTGTCCGGCTGTCGATGAGCCAGAGCCCCAGACCACGGGCGACGCCGAGGGTGCCCAGGGTCACAATGAAGGGCGGAATTTGCCAACGGACCGACACAGCGCCGTTGAGGAAGCCAATTCCACCGCCTGCCGCCAGTGCTGCCATCAGGCCGAATACAAGCTGAAAAAATGCGTTTTCGGGCGAGAATTGCAGCATCACCAGGCCGATGGCCACATTACACAGCGCAAGCACGGAACCCACCGATAAATCGATGCCCGCCGTAATAATGATGAAAGTCATGCCCACTGCCATGATCGCGTTGATGGAAACCTGTAGCAAAACATTCAGCAGATTCGCTGTTCTGAAAAATACAGGATAGTCTTTTATTGCATATTCAACTATGCCGATGGCCAGACATAAAAGAACAAAAGCGAGAAAAATACCAAATATTCTCGATTTTACCAAAGAAGCCGGGTTCACAGTTTCCCTTTCCGTTTTCGATGCGAGAATTATGGATCGGTGCAAATTCAGCCCAAAGCCGGCGCACGCAGCTTCAGGTTTAAGAAAAGTTTTCAGAATTTGCAAACAATTTTTCACAAAACACAACGATCAATCCTCGATTAATAAATTTTCAACACCCCAAAGACGACTATTGGGCTGGTAGCCACAGGCTGAAGCCTGCGGCTACTTTTTAAAAATCCGCCTGAAGACGGTTCAAATATCAGCCTGCCCTATCTATAATTGAATTGCGTTAGCCTGCCAGTTTAATGATTGGCTGAACAGGCGCTTCATTTTAGTGATAATTTATTTGAAAACAGCAGTGGAAATTCTTATGTTGAGACTTGAAAACTTTATAACCTGATCTGCCGGATAATTCATGAATTGAAAAGTTGGCATCTGCGAAATTTCTTCAAGCAGATTCAAAAATTCACATCAACTAACGAGAAAGGATGAAATATGGCTTTGCAATACGTTGATATGTCTAATATCAAATTTTTGCTGCATGAAGTCCACAAAGTCGGCGACCTGGCGCGCTATCCTGAATATTCCGAGTATGATGATGACTCCATTTCGATGATCGTTGAAACACTGAAAGAGCTTGCCGATACTTACCTGTTTCCTTATTTGGAGGAATGCGATCGCACCGGAGTTAAGTACGAAAACGGTAAAGTGACGGTGCATCCCCAGGTGGTCAAAGTCATGAAAATGATGGGAGAAAACGGCTGGATCGGCGCTCCTTATCCGGTCGAGGCAGGCGGCATGCAGCTTCCCCACATGGTGGCCATCTTAAATGAATTTATTTTTGCGGCAGCCAACAACAATCTCAACGGTTACCCCAGTTTGACCATGGGTGCCGCAGGGCTGATTATTTCTTTTGCAAATGACGCATTGAAGGAAACTTACCTCGAAAAAATGCTCACTGGGAAATGGCAGGGCACGATGGCGCTGACAGAGCCGCAGGCCGGCAGCAGCCTTTCGGATATCACGACGACGGCAATTCCGACTGAGGATGGCCACTATAAAATCAAAGGAACGAAAACATTCATTTCCGCAGGGGATTATGAGGGCATTGAAAATATCGTTCATTTAACGCTGGCAAAAATCGAAGGCGCCCCTACCGGCGCCAAAGGCATCTCACTATTCGTCATTCCACAAAAACGCCCCGCTGCCGGGGGAAAACTCGAACCCAACGGCGTGGCGACCGCCGGTGTTTTTCACAAACTCGGTCAACGCGGTTATGTCACCGTTCAGCTCGCTCTGGGCGATGATGATAATTGTCACGGCTGGCTGGTCGGCAAACCACACCACGGGCTGGCATACATGTTTCAAATGATGAACGCCTCCCGTATCAGTGTCGGAACACACGCTGCGGCGATCACTTCAGCAGCCTATCACGCTTCGCTGGAGTTTGCGCGCGAGCGGGTGCAAGGCCGCCGCTGGAACGAACGCGACCTGACTCTGCCGCAGACGGAGATCATCAACCATCCTGATATTCGCCGCATGCTGTTCATGCAAAAAGCAGTTGCCGAGGGCGGACTCAGCCTGGTTCTGCAATGCACGCGCTATGAAGATTTGCACCATGTCAGCGAGGGTGAAGAAAAAGAAAAATATGACCTGCTGCTCGAATTGCTCACACCGCTGGTGAAAACCTTTCCTGCCGATGCCGGCCTGCAGGCGGTTTCCAATGGGTTGCAGGTTCTCGGTGGTTCCGGTTTCTGTGAAGATTATCCCCTGGAACAATACTACCGCGATATCCGCATCATGTCCATTTACGAAGGCACAACCGGCATTCAATCGCTCGATCTGCTAGGACGAAAAGTACAATTGCAGCAGGGTAAGGCGTTCAAACTCTTCCTGGCGGAAACACAGCAAACTATCGCGGCAGCGGCTGAAATTCCGGCGCTGCAAAAATATGCTGGACAATTGAAATCCGAAGTTGAAAATCTCGTCGGGGTGACAAAACATCTCGGCAAGATTGCCGCAACAGGCGATATCGAGCTTTTCCTCGCCGATGCCACACCGTATCAGCAAATGTTCAGCCTGATCGCCATCGCCTGGCAGTGGCTGAAACAGGGAATTGTCGCAAGTTCAGTTTTGCAGGCTGGAGAAAAATCTGGGGATGATTTGATATTTTATGAGAGTAAAATCCACACGATGAAATATTTCTTTGTTTACCAACTGCCGGAAACCCGTGCGCTTACAACGAGCATCACCAGCGGGGAAAAACTGACGGTTTTGGGAGATAAAGATTTACTGATATAGCCAGGAAAATATACTGATATGGTTTTGGCTTCGGCAGGCTCAGCCAACATTGGGATGAGCCTGTATTGCACGGTCACTGAGCCTACGAAGTGGTGTCGGGCATTTTACTTGATATTTGGTTCAGGCAAGCTCAGCCTTCGTGAAATTAAAACGGCAGTATCGCCAGGCCAAAGGAAAAATAGTAACCACCGACGCTGTTGCCTTCAAAACCGCTCTTGCCTTCGATGCCTGCCGAAGAGATTTCCAGTTCGGTAAAAATATCGAGGTAGCGATTGAAACCGTAATGGATGCCGAAATCGAGGAAAAAACCACCGGCATTGCTTTTTTTCGGCGTCCGGTTTTGACTGCCGAATAAGCTGTAATCGCCTTTTTCCTCAATTTTCATGATGGTGAAACCAAAGCCGAAATGATTTGAAAACCCCTTTTTCCCCGGCCGGAAATAACGGATGCCGATATTGAAAATGCGCTGATTCCAATCGAGAGCTAAATCCGTATTTTGCCGCGAATAGGTGCCGGTTTTTTGAAACTCCCGATACTTGACGACCACATTGTAAGGCACGGTGATCAAAAAAGAGGCAAATCCGCCGTTCGAACCGCCGGAGCGATCACCATAAATATTTTTAAAATCTTCATATGATACTCGGAAATTACCAACATTGCCACCCAGCATCAAACGTGGAGAATCACCCATGCTGTCGAAAAACTGGGCTTGTACCGGTGTAGTATACATAAATGAAAAAACCATGGCACAGTAAAAAAGAAAGCGTAAATTTTTCGCACGCATTGCAGTCCACCTGTTTCTTATTCAATTTAAATTAATCTGAAGTTAGCTAATTTCTTCATTGAGAACAAGAAATTCGTGTTAAAAATTCGTCCGGAAATAATTTCACTCCTGTTCACGGCAATAATTGGCAATTTCAACTGCTTTTATTGTGAATCCATTGCCGGCACAACCGAGTTTATTTGCGTGCTAAAATGACCTCGGATGGAAAAAATACCTGTTGATGATATTCCCGCGATACGATTTCAAAACCATGTTTTTTCACTTTTTCAGACATCCGCACACCGCGGCAGCCGCCCATGAGCTTTGGCGAAAGCTGATAAATGCGCTCATAAATACCGCTGCCAAAGCGCTCACCAAAAGTCATACTGGCGAAAACCAATCTGCCCCGAGGTTTGAGCACTCGCTTGATTTCTTCCAGAACCTGATCCATTTCATCAAATGCGAGCAGATCAAACATATAATTGTTGAGCACCAAATCGAAAGCATGATCATCGAAAGGCAAATCGAGGGCACTCGCGGTTTGCAAAGTATAGTTTCCATTTTGTTCATTTGCCATCCGTTTTTTGGCCTGCTCCAGCATGCCGGTGGAAATATCGATGCCGATATTCCGACCGGTTGAATTTTGTTGCACAATTTTTTCAAAAGCAACGCCGGTACCCACGGCAATTTCGAGAACAGACTCACCGTTTTGAATTTGTGCAAGTTCCAATACCCGTGTTCGTGCCCGGCGTTCCGTGGCCCACCCCCAGATGTCATAGAACCAGGCGAGCGAATCGTAGACCTTGCCCGCATCCACTTGGGCAACACGCGCCGGCTGTCGCGCTGTTTTTTTGTCGATCATTTTTCTATCCTTTTTTGCAGATAACTTATTGATTCTATAACAATAACAATTCTTTAACTGCCCAATCCGAACCAACCCACAGACCTATTATTTCCAGACTGCTGAATTTATTTTTAAGAAAATGAACAGCTTTTTCGATGTGTTCAATTTGCGCTTCCTTATGTGTGGGGTTGCCGGCGCAATCGTGATGGCCGACAACGGCAATACCGAGGGTGTGATGTTTCTCCACGGAAATCTGCAAGCGAGAGAGAATGGATTCGACAGCCGCGCTGTTTTTCCCCCCGGCGAGAATTTTATTAGGGCCGGCCTCGGTGATCGAATCCACATATTCAGCATGAAATCGTTTTTGCAGGAACTGAATAACCGGTAGTTGCACTCGCCCATCCATACAATTAATCACAGTACAAAAGCGCATATTTTTTCCTTTCAATGATTTTATTATCAGTAATCTTTTGCCATAAAAATTGAATTTACACAAAAATATGCAATAAAAAAGTAGTCTCTGTCGGATTTTTTCGATCTTTCAAGACATTCCTTTTTGGAGCTGTATTCGGAATCTACGTGCTCTGTATTCAGGTGGTTTTTGGCTACTCGAAACCTTGACTTTGAATTAGCAGGTTTTATCATAGAATATGGTTACACGCGAACTTCAGAAACCATGCATTGCTTTTTTCACGGCAATACCCGATAATCACGATTACTGGCCCCCGGCAGTCAGGAAAAACGTCGCCGGCCAAAACCTGCTTTCCGCAAAAATCCAATGTCAATCTCGAAGAGCCGGATCACAGGCCGCTGGCTCAGGTTATATTGGACCCCATATTCTGGACAGTTGATTAAGGTGGAATCATTCACATAGAAAAACTAAGTTATGAGTATGAAACGACGAAAATTTTCTCCATCCTTCAAAGCTAAAGTTGCCCTTGCTGCGATTAAAGGTGACAAAAGCT